>NZ_JBPKBI010000020.1:38596-105836 GCF_051388935.1 Yinghuangia sp. YIM S10712 | reverse complement strand
CCCCCCCCCCCCCCGGGGCGGCATCGAAAACCGGCCGGTCCCCCGATAGTTCCGGCGGCAATCCGTCCACCCGGCAAGTGGCCGCGAACTGCCCGGTGTCAGGCGATCGCGGCGAGGACGCGGTGGTGCTTCGGCGTCTCGATCTCGTCGACCACGGCCACCGCGACGTCCGCGTACGAGAAGGTCTGCTCACCCTCGCCCTCGTGCGGCAGCAGCGCCGGACCGCCGATGCGGTACTTGCCCGTGCGCTCGGCCTCCGCGTCGAGGACCACCGGCGGCGGCGCCAGCACCAGCCAGTCCACGCCGTCTCCCTCGGCGCGCAGCACGTCCAGCTCGGCCTGGTGGCCCAGTGAGAAGGTGCGTCCCTCCTCCGGGAAGCCCGGTGTGTCGTGCACCGCGACCCCCGGCTGCACCTCCAGGCACGTGCCGATGCCGATCACCACCAAGCGCTCCACACGCGCGGAGGCCAGGCCCGCGATCAGTGCGCGGGCCGCCCCGCCGAAGAAGTCGGCCGGCGCCTTGTCGGCCTGGTAGGCCGCGTTCACCACGGCGTCGTGCCCGGCCACCACCGCGGCGACGCTGCCCGCGTCGAGGATGTCACCGGTCACCACGTCGACCCGGTCGGCCGCGAGGTCGGCGTACTTGGCCGGATCCCGCACCACCGCCGTGACCGCGTGCCCGCGCGCGACCACCTCTGCGACCACCCGGCGCCCCGCTCGGCCGCCCGCCCCGAAAACCACGATCCTGCTCACCCGTCACCACTCCGTCCGGTCGCCGGCCGGACGCGGTCTCCGGCCTGGTACGCGACGCACGCTAACCGCCGAGGTGCCGGTTCCCGCAACGATAGTGACTCCCCGGCGATCCCCCGCCCGGCCGCCGCCGAGGACTACGCCGGTACCGCGCCTTGGACAGGCGGTGTCGGCTGTCGGCGGTGCGGATTGTGCCGCTCGGGGAGCGCATGACCAGTGACGGCGTCAGGGCCGGTCCGGAGCGGTGGCGCACGCCGCGCAGCAGTTCGCCGTCGTGGCGCCCGTCGCGACCGTCGCGACGAAGAAGCGCGTGGTTCCGCGGCCGGCAAGGTGCGTACCGACCCGCCCTGCCCCGGCACAGCGCCTCGGCCTGTCGCCATCCGCCCGGCCGAGCCACTGTGCCGGGGCGCCGGGCCCGGCAACTGTGCGCGCTGCCGGGGCGGTTCCCCTACTCCGCCCCCTAACACCGGGCCGACCGGGCGCTGTTCGGGTCTGGGGTATCCGGGCGCTCGGGGGCGACCTAACGTCGGGCTCGGGCCCCGTCGGGCCAGGACGGGCACCGCCTGAGCGGAAACAGGGACTCCGACCGAGGGATTGGCCGATGACCACACTCACCGAAGCTCTCCTCGACGGCGCCGGAGCCGACGAATTGGCGCGCGCCCAGCTTCCCGACGCGTACACCGCCGCCCACCTGCGCGTCGAGGACGCCGGCATGTTCGACGGCGTCCTCGACCAACACGACAAAGACGTCCGCAAGTCGCTGCGGGTCGGGCCCGTGCCGATGCCCGAACTCGCGCCCGACGAAGTGCTCGTCGGGGTCATGGCCAGCTCGGTCAACTACAACACCGTCTGGTCGGCGATGTTCGAGCCGATCCCCACGTTCCGCTTCCTCTCGCGCTTCGCCCGCCAAGGAGGGTGGGCCGGCCGACACGACCAGCCGTACCAGGTGGTCGGCTCCGACGGCGCTGGTGTGATCGTGCGTGTGGGAGACGGCGTCCGCCGCTGGCGGGTCGGCGACCACGTCGTGCTGAGCCCGGCATACGTCGACGACCAGGAAGCCGCCACGCACGCCGACGGAATGCTCGGCGAGGAGCAGCTTGCCTGGGGCTTCGAGACCAACTTCGGTGGCCTCGCGCACTACGCCGTCGTCCGCGCCAGCCAACTCCTGCCCAAGCCCAGGCACTTGACGTGGGAGGAGGCGGCGTGCAACCCGCTGTGCGCCGGCACCGCCTACCGCATGCTCGTGAGTGACCGAGGCGCGCGCATCAAGCAGGGCGACGTGGTCCTCATCTGGGGCGCGCTCGGCGGACTGGGCGGCTACGCGGTGCAGTTCGTCAAGAACGGCGGCGGCATCCCGGTCGGGGTGGTGAGTTCGGCGGCCAAGGCCGAGGCTCTGCGTCGGCTCGGCTGCGACGTCGTGATCGACCGTGAGGAGGCCGGGATCGACGCGGGCACCGGCGAGGACCCCGACCGGGTCATCGCGGCGGGCAAACGCCTCGGCGCCCTCATCCGCAGCGAGACCGGACGCGACCCCGACGTGGTGTTCGAACATGTCGGGCGCGCCACGTTCGGCATGTCGGTGTTCGTCGTACGCCGCGGCGGCACCGTCGTCACGTGCGGCTCCAGCACCGGCTACCAGCACACGTTCGACAACCGCTACCTGTGGATGAAGCTCAAGCGCATCGTCGGCAGCCATGTGGCGAACCTGCAAGAGCAGGTGGAGTGCAACCGCCTCATCGCGAGCGGGCGGATCATGCCGATGATGTCGGCGCTGTACCCGCTGGCCGAGATCGGCGAGGCGGCACGACTGGTCCAGGTCAACCGGCACCTCGGCAAGGTCGGCGTGCTGTGCCTCGCCCCCGAGCCGGGCCTCGGCGTCACCGACCCCGCACTGCGGGCCGCCATCGGCGCCGAACGGCTCAACCCCCTGCGCTCCGAGCCCTCCGGACCGGGCGCCCTGCCCACCGCCTGACCCGGCGGGTACGAGGGCCCGCGGCGGCAACTGCCGCGTCCCGAACGCAAATACCCGAGCACACCCACGTCCCCGCCGACGCGCGAAACAGGGCGTCGCGATGCGCGAACCGCGCACACTGGCGGTTGACGCATCGCGACGGAGTCGGATCGCGGAGACCGGGCCGCGCCGCCCCTACTGCGGTGGGTTCCCGTGTTTGCGGGACGGGAGGAGGGCGTGCTTGTCGCGGAGCATCGCCAGCGCGGCGATGACCACCTCGCGCGTCTCCGCCGGGTCGATCACGTCGTCGACGAGTCCGCGTTCCGCCGCGTAGTAGGGGTGCATCAGTTCGGCCTGGTACTCCTTGACCATGCGGGCGCGCATCGCCTCGGGGTCGTCCGCGGCGGCGATCCGGCGCCGGAAGATGATGTTGGCGGCCCCTTCGGCGCCCATCACGGCGATCTCGTTCGTCGGCCACGCGTACGTCAGGTCGGCGCCGATGGAGCGACTGTCCATGACGATGTACGCGCCTCCGTAAGCCTTGCGCAGCACGAGTGAGACCCGCGGCACGGTGGCATTGCAGTAGGCGTACAGCAGCTTCGCGCCGTGCCGGATGATGCCGCCGTGCTCCTGTTCGACTCCGGGGAGGAAACCGGGCACGTCGAGCAGCGTCACCAGGGGGATGTTGAACGAGTCGCACATCTGCACGAAACGCGCCGCCTTCTCCGAGGCGCCGATGTCGAGGACGCCTGCGAGCGCCTGCGGTTGGTTCGCGACAATGCCGACGACCTTCCCGTCCAACCGGGCCAGCGCGCACACGATATTGCGCGCCCACCGCTCGTGGACTTCCAGGAACTCGCCGTCGTCGACCAGTTCGGCGATCACGCGCGTCACGTCGTACGGCTGCCTGCCGTCCGCCGGCACCAGCTCGGCCATATTCTCGGTGCGCCGGTTTGCCGGATCGTCGCACGCGTAGGACGGCGGCAGTTCACGGTTGTTCGCAGGCAGCATGGTGAGCAGGTAGCGCACCTCGGCCAGGCACGTTTCCTCGTCGTCGTAGGCGAAGTGGCACACCCCGGACGTCTCCGCGTGCACATCGGCGCCGCCCAGTCCGTTGTGCGAGATCTCCTCGCCGGTCACCGCGCGCACCACATCCGGGCCGGTGATGAACATTTGGGACGTCTCGCGCACCATGAACACGAAGTCGGTCAGCGCGGGACTGTACGCGGCACCGCCGGCGCACGGTCCCAGCATCACCGAGATCTGCGGGATGACCCCGGACGCCTGGGTGTTGCGCCGGAAGATCCCGCCGAACCCGGCCAGCGCCGACACGCCCTCCTGGATGCGCGCGCCCGCACCGTCGTTGAGCGACACCAGCGGAGCGCCCGCCGCCAGGGCCATGTCCATGATCTTGTGGATCTTCTCGGCGTGCGCCTCGCCGAGTGCTCCGCCGAAAATCCGGAAATCGTGCGCGTACACGAACACGGTCCGGCCTTCGACCTCGCCCCACCCGGTGATCACTCCGTCGGTGTGGGGCCTGCGGTTCTCCAGACCGAACCCGGTGGCGCGGTGCCGCCGGAGCTGCTCGACCTCGTGGAACCGTCCTCCGTCGAAGAGCAGCGCGATGCGCTCGCGCGCGGTCAGCTTCCCCTTCGCGTGCTGCGCCTGGGTGGCGCTGTCGCTCGGCCCCGCCGCCGCGCCGGCCCGGATCTCGTGCAACTCGGCGGCACGTCGGCGGTTCTCGGCGCCCGCCGCCGCGACGCGTGCGGGCCGGACCCGAACGGACACGCGGTCGTCCGGAAGGCCCACGGCCGGCATCATGCCGCGCCCCTCGGCGGGCGGACGGCGTGCTCCGGGAGCAGCCGGGCGCGCAGCACGGTCAGGACCGCGGCGGCTTGCGCGTTCAGGTAGAAGTGCCCGCCGGGGAAGACCTCCAGATCGAATGAGCCGGTCGTGTGGGAGGCCCACGCTTGCGCCTCGTCGAGCGTGGTGCGCGAGTCGTCGTCGCCGACCAGGGCCACGATCGGACTGGCGATCCGGGCCCCGGGACGCACCTGGTAGGTCTCGACGGCGTGGTAGTCGGCGCGCAGCGCGGGCAAGATCATCCGGCGCAGCTCCTCGTCTTGCAGCAACTCCGTTTCGGTGCCGCCGAGTTCGCGTACTTCGGTGATGATCCCGGCGTCGTCGCGCCACCGTACGTTCTCCTCCCGGTGCCGGGAGGGGGCCCGGCGGCCGGAGACGAACAGCACGTCCGGCGCGGTGCCGTCGGCCGCCAGGAGCGCGGTCTCGAACGCCACCACCGCGCCCATGCTGTGGCCGAAGAAGGCGAACGAACCCGACGCGGTCCACGGCCGCAGGGATTCGTGGACCCGCGCGGCCAGTTCGGCGATGCTCGTGGCCGGCGGCTCGGCCCGCCGGTCCTGGCGCCCCGGATACTGCACCGCGAGCACCTCGATGTCCGGCGAAAGAGCAGCCGAAACGCCGTGGAAGTAGGTTGCCGAACCACCGGCGTGCGGAAAACACACGAGGCGGGCGGGGGCGTCGGGTAGGGGGTGATATCGCCGAATCCAATCGGCATCCGCCGTGACGTTGTCCATGAGTCCTCTGCTTCCACGATGGTTCCGGAAGAGGGCCGGGTGTCGGCATGACGCGATCCCCGGGGAGATGTCACGAAACTCTCAGCGCGATTGCCCCGCCGCAACCCCTAAATCGCCCCCAGCGTTTGAGTGTTGCCACCGCGTATCGGGCACCTCCCGGTGCGGGTGCCTCAGGCTGCCGAGCCACGACCGGTGCGGGAGGTTTGGCCGCCGCCTCACCGTCGTACAGCGCGTGGTCGGCGGCCGTGGCCCGCTGTCGACCGGATGAGAAGACCCACCGCTGTCCTCGCCCTCCTCGACGGCCTGCCCGCGCCACCGACACGCGTCGGCTCCGACGTCTCGCGGGAAATTCCGGTCACGCTCCTCATGCGTGGTCACCGCGGCGTCGACGCCGCCGGTTGTCGGCACGGCGCCTCTGCTCGGGCGTCGGTCCGGCACGCGGGGCAACGGGCCCCGCGTGCCGGACCTGCCTCGGCCGTCAGCCCTCCCCAGGTGCCGGCCGACCGTGCGGGGACGAGTCCCCCCAACCCGCACGGTGGTTCGTGGGTCCGGGCGGCGTGCGGNCGCGGGGCAACGGGCCCCGCGCCCCGGACCTGCCTCGGCCGTCAGCCCTCCCCAGGTGCCGGCCGACCGTGCGGGGACGAGTCCCCCCAACCCGCACGGTGGTTCGTGGGTCCGGGCGGCGTGCGGATCAGGCCGCGCCGCACCTTCCGGATGCCGCGCTCAGGCGGGCACCTCGTCGTGCAGCCCCGCAGCGGCGAGGATCTGCTCAAGGACGGGCTGACCGGGCGCGGGCACGACGGGCGCCCCCGCCATCGCGTGGGCCTTGGCGTACGCGTCGGCGATCGCGCCGTCGCGCAGCACCGGGCCGTGGCACGAGGCCACGACCTTGACCGGCAACGCGGCCAGTTCGCCGAGGTGGTGCCCGTAGCGGTCGGCGTCGAGCCACCCGTGCCACGGGTTGCTCATGCTGTTGAACGGCGTGAACGCCTCGTCCCACAGCCCGGGCGGCAGGTCGCCGTGCTCGTGGATCTCGCCGGGAGTCGGGGCGCCGAACGCGTCGGCGGCCCACATCGCCCCGGTCGCGGTGTCCACGAACCCGCGGGTCGTCGGCGCGTCGAACTGCGGCGGCAGGACGGCCAGAAGGCTGCGGTCACCCGCGTCGAGGCGCTCACCGGGGTTGAGCCAGCGCATGCGGTGGGGCGGGACGGGAGTGTGCACCGACATGCGCTGCCACGCGCCGAAATCGGTCACCAGGGTGGCGTTGGGGCACAGTTCCAGCGCGGTCGCGAGGTTGCCCATGTGATCCATGTCCTCGTGGGAGAGGAAGATCCACCGCACGTCCTCCGGCGCCACGATGCCGAAGACGTCCTCGCGCCACTGATGGGCGTGCATCGGTGCGCCGGTGTCGACGAGGACCGGCTGCTCACCGGTGATCACCATCGAGTTCACGGGTACGAAACCGGCCTCGCCGGCCGCGACGAGGCGCGGCACGAGCCAGGTCTCGGCGGCGATGCGGTACGGCCGGCAGCGGGGTGCTGTGCTGTCCATCGAGGCTCCTCGGCGGGTCCTGGGCGGTTCGGTGTCCCGGCGGCTTCGGGGGATTCCGCCCTTCTCCGCCGGTGGAAAAGAGATTCGCGGGGCGGCCTTACCGGGGACCTGCCGCGGTCTTGCAGCCCGGTCTTTCGTCGGCGCCGCAGGCCTTGCCACCGGCTTGCGATCCACTTACGGACTTCGCGCGTCCGGTGACGGGGCGCTCGCGCAACGCGGGGCGGGCGGCCAAGGTCGGGCGGCTGCCCTTCGTGCCCCGGGCCAGCCCCGAGGCTTCCGGGGAGGTTGCGGGGGGCGATCATAGAGGGATCGTCCCGGGGGTGGGTGTGGGCGAAGCGAACGAGAAGGTGGGGAAACGGTGTCCCACGAAGACGCGACCGCGCGGCCGGGTGTGTGCCTCGCCGTGCTCGGTCCGCTCGCGGCTACGGTGGGCGGCCGCGAGATCGCGCTGTCCGGGCGGCGCGAGCGCATGCTCCTCGCGGCGCTGGCGGCCTCGCGGCTGTCACCGCTCGCCGCGGACCGGCTCGTCGACGCCCTGTGGTCGGGTGCTCCTCCGGCGACCGCGGCGGCCGCGTTGCACGTGTCCGTGTCGCGGCTGCGCTCGGCGTTCGAGCCGGGGCGGCGGCCGCGGACCGCGTCGTCGGTGATCGCGACCACGCCCGGCGGCTACCAGTTGCGTCTCGCTCGCGGGGCCTGTGACGCGGACCGGTTCGCGGAGGCGGTCGACGAGGCCCAGGACGCCGTCGCGGCCGGGAACCCGGCGCGGGCGCTCGCCCGGCTCGACGCGGGGCTCGCGTTGTGGCGGGGCGCGGCGTACGCCGACGTCGGCGATCTGCCGGGCCCGCGCGAGGAAGCCGCGCGGCTGGAGGAAATGCGGCTGCTCGCGTCCGAGACGCGTCTCGACGTGCTGTTGTCCCTCGGCCGCCACGCGGAGGCGGTGCCGGATGCGGAGCTGCTCGCCCGGGAGCACCCGTTTCGGGAGCGCCTGGCGGAGCTGTGGGCGCTGGCCCTGTACCGCAGCGGGCGGCAGGCGGACGCGCTGGCGGTGCTGGCGCGGAACCGACGGCGGCTGGCCGAGGAACTGGGGGTCGAGCCGTGTCCGGCGCTGCGGGTGTTGGAGCGGGACATCCTGGGCCAGGCACCGCGTCTGGATGCCGGAGTGATCCGGGCGGGCAATGTCGGCGGACTTTCCGGTCCGGGACACGGGGACGCCGTCGGCGACGCGGCAGTGGTTCCCATGCAGGTGGGGCCGGCCGGGCGAGGCACGGGCCCCGCTCCCGAGGTCCGGGACGAATCCGGCGAGCCGGGCACCGCCTCGACTCTGTCCCTGCCGCAACCCCCGCCGCCCGCGCCGCCGATGTCCGCCCCTTCGGCCGACGAAACCCCGCTCGTCGGGCGTCGCGCCCAACTCGACGCCTTCGACAGCGCCCTCGCCGACATCCGCGCCGGGCGCGGGGCGCTCGTGCTGGTCAGCGGTGAGCCCGGCATCGGCAAGACCCGGCTGCTGACCGAACTCCGGCGCCGCGCCGAGCTGCTCGGTGTCCCTGCGCTGTGGGGCCGGTGCCACGAGACCGACGCGGCACCCGCGTTCTGGGCCTGGCAGGCCGTACTCCGGGACGTCGAGCGCGAGTTGGCGCCGCCGGACGCCGCGCCCGGAGCGGTCGACGCCGGGGCCGCGGTCTTCCCCTGGCTCGGTGACGAGTCGGCGGTGCCGTTCGCGGGGCGCCCGGACACCACCGGTATCGGCCTGCCCAGCGCACCTCTTCGGGTGTACGAGGCCGTGGCGCACCGCCTCGCCGGGTACGCGGCGGCGCGCGGAGGTGTCGTGGTGGTGCTCGACGACGTGCACTGGGCCGATCCGTCCTCCCTCCATCTGCTCGGCTACGCCGCCGAGACGCTGGCCGAGCATCCGGTGCTGATCGCCGTCTCGATGCGGGACAGCCACCCGCGTGCGGATTCCGCGCTCGACGCGTGCCTGGCCACGCTCGCTCGCCTCCACCCCCTCCGGCTGCGGCTGACCGGCCTGGCGCCCGACGAGATCCGTGAACTTCTGCGCCGGTCGGTCGGGGCCGACATCGACGGGCCGACGGCCGACCTGATCCACGCGCGGGCCGACGGCAACCCGTTCTACGCCCGGGAACTGGCCCGACTCCTCGCCCGCGACTCCGACTTCGACCTGACCTCTCCGGAAATCCCGGACGGTATACGCGATGTCGTTCGCCGCCGGGTCGGGCTTCTCGACGAGACCGCCCGAACCATCTTGCGGGTCGCGTCGGTCGCGGGCCGCGACGTCGACGCGGACCTCCTTGCCGAAGTCTCCGGCAGCCCGGTCGACGACGTTGCCGACTCCTGCGATCTGGCCGTCGCGCACGGCCTCTTGGACGAAACCGGGCCCGGTGGCTACCGGTTCACGCACGCGCTCGTCCGCGAGACCCTTTACGACGACCTGGGCGCGGGCCGTCGCGGTCGGCTGCACGGCGACATCGGGTCGGCGCTGGAGCAATGGCTGCCGGAGCGGCCCGAGTTGCTCGACAGCGTCGCGTACCACCTGGCGTTCGGCGCGGCGATACGTTCCACGCTCGCCGATGCCGCGGCACGCCACGGCATCGCGGCGGCGCGGCAGGCCGAGCTCCAGTACGCGTACGACGACGCCTGCGCCCGATGGCAGCGCACCGCGGACCTGGTCGCCGGACGCCGCGGCATCAACCCGCGCGTCCGCTTCGACATCATGCACGGCCTGGGCGCGGCCCGCCGCCGCGTCGGTGACCTGGCGGGTGCCCGGCAGGCCCTCAGCGAGGCGATCGGACTGGCCCGGGGGTTGGACGACGCGGAACTGCTGGCGGCCGCGGCCGTCGCGTGTGGTGGCCCGGAGTTGTGGAACTGGCGCGAGTATGCGGACGTCGACCGCGAGGTCATCGCGGTGTTGGAGCAGTCGCGGACTGCTCTGCCGGACGGGCCGCTGCGCTGCCGCGCGACGGCGAACCTCGCGGTCGAGCTGGTCTACACGTGGGACGCGCTGCGGGCCGATGACCTGTCCGCGGAGGCTGTCGCGGCAGCGCGGCGTCTCGGCGACCCGCTGACCCTCGCGTACACGCTCGGCTGCCGCTACCTGGCGACATGGCGGCCCGGGACCGCCGGCGACCGGCTCGCCACCGCCGAGGAACTCACCGCGCTGGTCGAGGCGGAGGGGCACGCCGACATCGAACTGGCCGCGCGCTTTTTCCGGGCGGTCGTGCTCGTCGAGCTCGGACGCGTCACCGACGCCGACGAGCAGACGGCGGCGTGCGACGCCATCGCCGCCCGGCTGCGCCGCAGCAGCACCGCGATCCAGCTCACCTGGTGGCACATCGCGCGATTGCTCATGGACGGCCGCGGCGACGAGGTGCTGGCCCGCCTGCCCGCCGCCGTCCGTCGGCACCGCGCGACCACCCTGGTCGGTCACGCCGAGTGCGAGGGGACGGCCTTGGCCGAGGCCGCCACGCTGACGGGGCGGCTCGACGAAACCATCCCCAGGCTGGTCGAGTTGGTCGACGGCTCGACCTACCCCGTCTTCCACGCCGTGGTCGCCCGCGCCGCCATGGCCGCGGGGCGGCTCGACCTGGCCGCCGAACTGCTGCCCCCCGCCCCGCCCGAAGGGCACTTGGGGAGCTGGCAGTCCCTGGCCGCGGACTGCCTCCGCGTCGAGGTCCTCGCGGCCCTGGGCCACGTCGACGACCTCCGCCGCGCCCTGGCCCGGATCCGGCCGCACGCGGACACGATCGCGATGTTCGGGACCATCGGCTGCTACGGCTCGGTGCGCCACTTTCTCGGCGTGGGTGCGGCGGCCTGTGGCCAACCGGAGGCTGCGGCAACCGAGTTCCGCCACGCCATCGAGGCGAACCGGGCCGTGGGCGCGCGGGTCTGGCTGGCCCGGAGCGAGGAGGGCCTGGCGCGTTTGCGCAAGGATTCGTAGCGCGATTCCGGGCCCGTCGCCCGCGGACCTCCGGTCGGGCCGCGGCTGATGATTTGTGCCTGGTGGAGGTCGTGAAAGTTCCCGCAGCCCCCTGCGAGTTCGTTTCGGTGCGTAGTCGGCCTTGTCAGCGGTCAGTGGTCGGAGTAGCTGAAGTCGCCGACCGTCCACGCCGTCACGTCCTTGATCGCAACGCGGTACATCCCGCCGGTCTCGGGGATCCCGACGGTGCCTTGGAGGATGCGGGCGACGTGGAAGTGCAGGTGTGTTGGGGTACGCCTTCCGCGCGGGGGCGGTTCCTGATCGGCGACGAAGGTGCCGGAGAACGCACTGAGGTGTTCGGAGTCCGCGAGGACTTGCGACACGCGTTCGCGCCACACGGCTTCAGGCGCCAGCCGTCCGGTGATCACAGCCCCGGAGGTGACGACGGTGAGAGACATCTGGTTGCTCCGCTCGGACTCCACCAGCCCGGCGATCTTGATGAGCAGTTCGTCAGAGTTCGACACGAGGATCGATGGTAGCCAGTGACTAGCCTCAGCGTCCCGCGCGGGTCCGGAGTTCACGGGTTGTGGCAACCCGCCTGTCGCGCTGAACATCCCGGCTCGCTCAGGACTCGCACACGCCGCGGCCGACGGACCGTGTACGCGTTGCTCCTCCGTCCCGCCCGACTCCTGCACAGAACGTCGGATTCAAGGATCAGCGGCCCGGGCACGCCCGCCTCGCCCGGCAGCCCCGCGACCGCCGCATACGACCACAGGAGGATCTGCACGGCGCTGTTCGGGACTCCGACGGCGAGGAAGAGTCCATCGGGCCCGGGAAGTCGAGCCGCTTCTCCAAGCCGAGTCCCTCGGTGTGGGACTTCAACGCGCATACGCCGCCGACGGGTCAGCCCGTGAGACAACGGCAGCTGCGACCCTCTGATGGCGCCGACGTCGCGGTCGGTCGTCGGTTTGAAGAAACCCCTGGGACCAGGGTGTCAGCCCGGGGGCTGACCGCTCAGCCGCGGGAGTCCTGCCCCGCGCGCGTGGATCACGCCGCGTCCGATGGGGGCGAGGCGGGCGCGGTGACCATTTTGCCCCGTGGCGGTCACTGGGGGCAGAACTCCGCGGTGATCGCCTGGACGATGGTTTCGGTCGGGTCGAGCCAGTCGTTGTTGAGCACGAAAGACATGGTGTGCCGACCGTCGCGGGTGCTGCTCATCCACGTCTCGTATCCTTGGACCGCCCCCGCGTTGCCGTACACGGTGACCCCGCAGGGTGTTTCCGCGAGCACCACACCGAGGCCGTAGCTGAACACGTCGGTGCCCGGAAAGGAGCCCGGGGTCGGGGTCAGCATCATGCGCAGCAACGGGGCGGGCAGGAGCCGGCCGCCGAGCAGGGCGGAGTCGAAGCTGTTGAGGTCGCCGACCGTGGAGATCATGTCGCCGTTGCCCGCGGCGAAAGAGGGGTTGTAATCAGTCGCCTCTTGGATCTGGGTGCCGCCGGCTTCCGACTCGGTGTAGCCGTGCAGGCGAGGCGCGGGGAGAACGGGTGAACAACCGGGGAAGGACGTGTTCGCCAGGCCGAGGGGTCGGAGGATCCGGCGGGTGATCAGGTCGCCGTAGGACTGACCGGTGACCTCCTCGACGACCATCGCGAGCAGCGAGTAGTTGGTGTTGGAGTAGGCCCAGGAGGTGCCGGGGGCGAAATTCGGTTGATGGTCGATCGCGGCGTCGACGAGTTCGCTCGGCGTGAAGCAGTGCGCCGGCTCCTGTTGTGTGATCTGTTGGATTCCGGCGTCTTGCGTGTACTCGAACAGGCCGCTGGTGTCGTTGAGAAGCATGCGGATTGTGATGGCCGAGCCGTCGTTGCCGTTGCGGCCGACGACGCCGGGAAGGACGTCCGCGACGGTGTCGTCGAGCCGCAGGCGGCGGTCGGCGACGAGTTGGAGGACCGCGGTCGCCACGAATGTCTTGGTGGCGCTGCCGATGCGGAACCGCATCTGTGCCGCGGGCCGTTCCCCGGTCCGGATGTCGGCGACCCCGGCAGCCGGGTTCCGGGCGCGGTCGCCGGTGCGCGATTGGGCGAGAGCGCCGGGCGAGCCCTGCCGCACGGCGGTTTCGAGGACGTCGAGGAGCGCCCGGTCATCGCCGAGGCGGTGTTCCGGGGCGCTGTGCCCCGCGGCTGCGTATGCCGGAGCGGCGAACGGTCCCGCGCAGAGTACGAGGGCGAGGCCTCCGAGAACGGCGGTGAGCAGCGGTGTTCGGTGCATGGAGACTCCGTACGTTGTCAGGCGGCCCGGGACAGCCGGGTGTGGCTGATGGGGCTCTGCCTTCAGTGGCTTCCGAGGAGTGGCCGCTTGATGACGGCGGCTCGCCTACGGAAGGGCGGCCATCCGGTCGTGGTGGGTGGCGGGTGGGCAGCCTGATCGGAGCGGCCGACCGGGCGTCCGCAGCCGACCCGAGGCGGCCTCACTCCGGCAGGAGGCGTGCCGCGTCGGCGTGGTGCAGGTGGATCAGCAGATCGGAACTGGGGCTGAGCGGGGTGTCGGGCAACGGGGCCGGCCACGACACACCGATCTCGAAGGTGGGGCGTGCCACGGTCAGCCACTGGCGAGCCGGCGGGCGTACGGTCCGCATGTCCAGCAGGTAGTCGCGGTACGGCACCTTGTCGAGCGTGTACTCGTTGGAGTCCGGCAGGGGCGGCCCCACCGTGAAGACGCCCAGCGGCGAGGGCTCCTGAGTGCTGTCGGCGTCGTAGGCGAGGAAAGAACCCGCGCCGAAGCTCGTGCGGATGCTGGTGTAGCCGTTGCCGAAGCGGTCACGCAGGAAAGCGCCCTCCGGTCGCGGGTAGTACGGGCTGTTGCTGACGTAGGCGACGTGGCCGTCGTGGGCGGTCAGCAGCGTCTTGCTGCCCGTGTGCTCGTACCACCACGTGAGATTGGCGGCCATCTGGGCGTCGCGGTAGAGGTCCTGCTGGATGCGCTGCTCCTCGTCGAGCGAGTCGAAGGAGTAGAACCGGGTGTTCTGGGCGATGACGCGGGCGTGCTGCACGGTCCACTCGAACGCCTTGAGATCGTCTCCGGGCCGCTGGGAACGCAGCAGTTCGTACGCCTGCCGGGCGCGCTCGGCGAAGTCCAGGCGCTGATCCTGGGGACGGGAGGTGAACTCCCGGGTCGCGGCGAGCACGCTCCCGGTCGGGTGCCCGCGGTAAAGCTCGTTGATCGTCGCGGACAGCTCGGGAAGCCGGTGGGCCACGTAGGCGGTCACCCGGTCGTAGAGCTCGGGTTCGACGGGCGCGATGTCGTTGCCGGTGAACTGCAGCTTCGGGGAATGCCGCATGTTGAAGGCCCGCATCCACAAGAACAGGTCCAGGTACTCCTCGTTGTTCCAGAGGCGGTCCGAACTCTGGAAGACCTCCCGCATGATCTGCCGGATGTCACCCTCACCGGTCTGAATCCACGCGTTGATGCGCAGCCCGGCGTTCCATCCCGCCTCCCGGGCGAATGTGGTGAAGCCCTTTTGTTCCGCCAGATAGCGGAAGACCCTGTGCTGGAGAGTGAAGAACTGGTGCGTACCGTGCGTGGCCTCGCCCAGGCCCACGATCACGGAGTCGCCGACCGCACGGCCCAGCGGCCCGAGGTCGGCCTGTCCCCCCACCGGCTCGGTCGTGAACAGCGGATCCGCGGCGCCGGTCAGGGTCGCGACGACAGGGGTGACGGGCCCGCCCGCGCGGGCACGCGGTGCCCACAGCACGGATATCAAGGCGAACAGAAGCACCGGCACAAGTACGGGCGCGGCGAACGCGCGGGGGCACAGCGCACGACGAGAGGGCTGCATGGGTCGTTCCTTCTTCACGGAGTCGGGACGTCCCCCCGGGCCAGCATGAGCCGGGGCGGCACCGGGCCGCGCGCCGGGCGTGTGTCCGTTAGGCCAACACCGTGAAATCGCGGTGACCGCTCTGCTGCCAAGGCGGCGGACGGCACCGCGACCATCGTCAGCCGCTACACCGCGGCGTTCGGCGCGCGCATCGAGCATCGCCGGCGCGTCACCGCCGTCGCCGCCGACGTCTTCCGCCGGGCCGATCCGGCGGAGGAGGACCGGACCGCCCCCCGGAGCATGCGATGGTGTCGTCGCACAGCAGCGACACGAACCAGCGCCCGGCCGGATCGCGGGACACCGTCACGGTGGTGGGCGTCACCCCGTCGGGCAGGGGACGCGACCAGCGGATGTCCAACGGCCCGGACATCTTCGCCAACGTGAGTTCCCCGTTGCGCCAGGTGAACGCGGAGCGGGTGTACTCCGCCGACGCACGGGACCTCTTCCGCGACTTGAACCTCGGATACTTCGCCCGGCGGGCGAGGAAGTTCGCGAACGCCGTCTGCGGGTGCCGCAGCGCCTGCTGGAGCGGGACGCTCGACACCTTGGCCAGGAACGCGATCTCGCCGGTCTTCTTCCACGCCGTCAGCGCGGCCGACGACTCCACGTACGAGACACGGCGCTGCTCGCCATCGGGTGGAGGTCCGTTCCCTGCGGTGCCCGGCGATGGCCCAAGATGGTCCGACCATGCCCGCGTGTGCACGGTCCTACGATTGGGCGCATGAGCCCCAGTCGCGATCTCGCAACTGCGCATGACTCGCACGAGCATGCCGACGGCGAACGGCTCGACGCCGCGGTTTCCGTCCTCAGCCTGCTCGCCGACCGCACGCGACTCGCGATCATGAGGCGGCTCGGCGAAGGGGAGGCCGACGTCACCACCCTGACCGAGGCCAGTGCTGCGCCGCGCACCTCGGTGAGCCAGCACTTGGCGAAGCTGCGCCTGGCCGGACTCGTGGTCACCCGCAAGGAGGGACGCCGGGTCGTCTACGCCCTGCGCCACGGCCATGTGCGCCGCCTGGTGGACGAGGCGCTCAACGCGGCCGACCATCAGATCCGGTCGCTTCCACCGCACGACTGACTCATCCGGGTTGCCGCGGGGCCGCCCACTCTTGCGGTCAATATGTGCGCACGTGCGAACATATTGTCTTGTCCTGAGTGCATCGCCTTCTCGCCAGGGATGAGGCCCATGCTGACCGTGCTGCGCAACCGCACTTACCGCCACCTGTTCACCGCGCAGGTCATCGCGCTGGTCGGCACCGGTCTGGCGACGGTGGCGCTGAGCCTGCTCGCCTACGACATCGCCGGGCCGGACGCCTCGGCGGTGCTCGGCACCGCCCTGGCGATCAAGATGATCGCGTACGTGACGATCGCCCCGTGGATCGGCGCGGTCGCCGATCGTGTCCCGCGCCGGGCGCTGCTGGTCGCGATGGACCTGGTCCGGGCCGGCGTCGCCCTCGCGCTGCCGTTCGTGACGCAGGTCTGGCAGATCCATGTGCTGATTTTCCTGCTCCAGGCGGCGTCCGCGGCGTTCACGCCGACGTTCCAGGCGACGATCCCGGAGGTTCTGCCCGACGAACGTGACTACACGCGGGCCTTGTCGATGTCGCGGCTGGCGTACGACCTGGAGAGCCTGTTCAGTCCCGCGTTGGCGACCGGGCTGCTCGCACTGGTCTCGTACAACTGGCTGTTCGCCGGGACGGTGGTCGGGTTCGCGGCGTCCGCGGCGCTCGTCGTCTCGGCGGTGCTCCCCAAGCCGGTGCCGGTCGAACGCGCGGGCGGGGTCTACGCGAAGGCCGCGTTCGGTGCGCGTTTGTTCTGGGCCACTCCGCGCCTGCGTGCGCTGCTCGCCCTCGACCTGGCCGTCGCCGCCGCGGGCGCCGTCGTCTTCGTGAACACGGTCGTCGTGGTCCGCGACCACTTCGGACGCTCGGCGGGCGCGGTCTCGGTCGCGCTCGGCGCGTACGGGGTGGGCTCGATCGCCGTCGCCTTGGTGCTTCCGTCCTTGTTGGCGCGGCTAGGCGACCGACAGGTGATGCTGGCCGCGTCCTACGGCTTCCCGATCGTCCTCGCCGTCGTCGCGGCCGTCACGGCGGCGCCTGCGGGCACGGGCACGTGGCTTGTGCTGCTCGGGGCGTGGGCGGCCATCGGCGCCGCGAGTTCGGCGGTGCTGACGCCGGGCGGACGGCTGATCCGCCGCTCGGCCGCGGACGAGGACCTGCCGGCCGCCTACGCCGCACAGTTCTCGCTGTCACACGCCTGCTGGCTGGTGACGTACCCGCTGGCAGGCTGGCTCGCCGCGGGCGCCGGACTCCCGGTCACAGCGGGCGTGTTGAGCGGCATCGCCCTGGCCTCCGCCGCGGCGGCCACCATGATCTGGCCCGTGCGCGACCCGTTCCGCCTCGAACACATCCACGCCGATCTGCCGCCGGACCACCCGCACCTCGTCGGCGCTGTGCACTCGTCGGGCGGATGGCGCCACCGGCACGACTACGTCATCGATGCCAGGCATTCGGCATGGCCTGGGCGGAAGGCTGTCTGAGACCGCCCGGCGCCACCGCGTCCCGCGCGTGCTGCTCGCGGCGCTCGCGGGCGCGGGGGCTGTCCGTGGCCGGGGTCGTCCTCCAGGCACCGGGGCCCGATGTTCGAGCCGAAGAGCGATCACTTGCGGTGACACGCCCCGCCGCTCCTCGATCCGCATCGGCGCAGTGGTCCAGGGCAAAGCACGGCAATCGCTTGTCGCGGGGGTGACGCGACGACGTAACGTCTCCGAACCCAGGCACTGGGAAGCCCGACCTGCTCCAGCAGGTCGGCGGCTTCGAGCCGTTCGGCCCGTCCGTCAACGAAAACGAAGGTGCGCCGTCTGATGACAAGTGCCTTCCCGCCGATTGGGCCCTGGGAGCCTCCGGAGCTCACGGCGCGGCCACGCGTCGCGGCGCCGCGACGCCGGAGGCCCGGCCGGTGGTCCTGGCAACTGGAGGTCGTCAACTGAACGCCCGGACCACACACGCCCGCCCGTGCCCCGCGTGGCCGCCGGGATCCACGACGAAGACCACTTGGATCGGCCGGGGCGATCCGGCGAAGGACGGAGCAATCAGGATATGACCGTCAACCCCATCATTCCGGGCTTCCACCCGGATCCCTCCATCTGCCGGGCCGGCGACGCGTACTACCTGGCCACGTCCAGCTTCGAGTACTTCCCCGGCGTCCCCATCTTCCGCAGCACCGACCTGCTCCGGTGGGAACAGATCGGCAACGCCCTCGACCGCCCCGGGCAACTGAAGGTTCACCGCGGCCTGGAGGCCGGCAGCGCGGGCATCTACGCTCCGACGCTGCGCCACCGCGACGGGGTGTTCTGGCTGGTGACCACCAACGCCGTCGACCGCGCCGACGGCCACATGATCGTGTGGTCCACCGACCCGGCCCAGGGCTGGAGCGACCCGGTCCACACCAAGGGCGCGGGCGGTCCGGGCGGCATCGACCCGGACCTGGCCTGGGACGAGGACGGGACCTGCCACCTGACCTGGACGCAGTCGCACCGCATCACTCAGGTCGCTGTCGACCCCCTCACCGGCCGGGTGACGTCCGAGCCGAAGGTCGTGTGGGCCGGCTCCGGTCTGGCGTACGTCGAAGCGCCGCACCTCTACAAACGCAACGGCTGGTGGTACCTCGTCGTCGCCGAGGGCGGCACCGAACGCGGCCACGCCGTCTCGGTCGCCCGCTCCCGGTCGATCAGCGGACCGTTCGAGTCCCACCCCGCGAACCCGATCTTCAGCCGCCGCAGCACCGCCCACCCGGTACAGAGCACCGGCCACGCGGACCTGATCGAACTTGCGGACGGCCGCTGGGCGGCGGTCTATCTCGGCGTACGCCCCCGCGGCAGCAGCCCCCGGTTCCACGTCAACGGCCGCGAGACCTTCCTCGCCGGCGTCGAATGGGCCGACGATTGGCCGGTCCTGGTCGAGGACGCCTTCGACGTGCCACCGCAACACACCGCGTTCACCGACGAGTTCACCGACGAGTTCACCGGCGGGTCCGCCGGCGGCGGACTGCATCCGCGGTGGGTCTCCCCGGGCACCGACCCGCGGACGTTCGTCCGGCGATCGAGCCCCGACAACCGCACCGGCATCACCCTCGCCGCCGGCCGCACCCCCGAATCCCGCGAGACCGTCCACCTGCTCGCGACGCGTACCCGCGACCTCGAATGGCAGGCCGAGGCCGCCATCGCCACCGGCGACGCCGCCCTCGTGGTGCAAATCGACGACGCGCACTGGGCAGCCATCGAGCGATGCGGCGACACCCTGACAGCACGCGCCGTCGTCGGCCCCTTCGACCAGAAGTTCGCCACCATCACCGGCGTCACCCCCGACCGCCCGCTCGCCATCCGCGCCGTCGACACCTCCGGACGCCTCAGCCTCCACAACGGCCCCGACCGCCTCGAACTCGGCTACCTCGACGACGGAACCTTCCACGCTCTCGCCGACATCGACGGCCGCTACCTGTCCACCGAAGTCGCCGGCGGCTTCACCGGCCGGGTCGTCGGCGTCGAAGCCCTCGGCGCCGACGCAGTCCTCACCCGCTTCACCTACACACCACGCCCAGCCACAACCCACGAGCCCCCCGGCTGATCCGTGCGCCCGGGACCCCCCCGCCCCAGGGAACCCAAGCAGGGGGAAATGCGGCAGGCGTCCTGCGGCTGGTTGCACTTCCGCGCCATGACAGACGCGGATTCCCCGGGGGACCGGCGCGCAGGTGTTCCGCAAGCCGACAGCGGAACACAGATATTCGTCGACCCCGGCGGACGCCGAAGGCGTCGGCTGCGCCGCGCGGCGACTCTGGCGGGCGTCGGACTGATCGGCTTTCTGGCGCTGGTCGCCACCGGCGCGGTGTCGTCGTCGCCGTTGGGCACCCCGCCGTGGGTGCCGCAGCCCAAGGAGGACGGCACGCCCGCGGGCGGTACCGACGACAACCCCACAGGGGCCTCCGGGTCTCCCTCCGCGACCAAGAAGGCGCCAACACGCGTGCCCGGCAAATCGCCCACCGCGATACCCGTCGCGGTGACCACCGTCACGACCGCGTCGGCCGCAAGTGGCACCCCGGTCGCCGAACCCCCCGCCCCCTCGGCCGGCGTCCCGTCGAGCAACGCGCCGCAGACTGACGCGACAGCCAAGCCCGGCAACGCCCCCACCCCGCCCGGACAGACACGGCGTCCGACCGCTGCCAACTCGAACCCCGGCAGACCCTGAAGTGGGCCGTCGACGCAGGGGACGGGACACGCCCGACGCCGCACCCCAGACGAGTACACCCCAGACATCGCACCCAGGCGCGTACGCTTCTGCGCCCGGGCCCATCGTCTCCACCGACGGCGGGACCGACGGCTATGCGAGTGCCGCCGACCCGGACACGGCCCCCCAGCCCACGACCGCCCAGCCCACGGTTCCCCCGGCCTCCCGCGCGGCCTTCCGCCGCAACGCGACGGCCGCACGGAAGGCCGGCCGACCGCGGGAACCGAAGGCGCACTGGCTGCTCCTCGTACTCGTCGCCGTGGCCGCGGCGCTGCTCCTCGACGGTTACGCGCACCACACCGTCGGACGCTCCGGCACCGCGCGCGACGCCGACGCGGCGTGCGAACCGGCGCCCGAAACCGTCCGCACGGGCGGCCCGATCATCCGCGACACAGCCGCCGGCACCCAATCGACCTCCATGCCGCCGCGCACGGTCGCCCTCACGTTCGACGACGGCCCCGACCCCACGTGGACGCCGCGCATACTCGACGTGCTCGCCAAGCACAATGTCAACGCGACGTTCTTCATGGTGGGCGCGGAAGCCGCAGCCAACCCGCAACTGGTCCGACGCGTCCGGGACGCCGGCCACGAGATCGGATCGCACACCTACACCCACGCCGACATCGGAGCCCTCCCCGCGTGGCGCACCGATCTCGAAATGTCCCTCACTGACAACGCCCTCGCCGGGGCGGCCGGCATCCGCCCCAGACTCCTGCGCCCGCCCTACTCGTCCGTGCCCGCGGCGCTGTGCGGCGCCACCTGGGACGCCGTCCGCCGAACGGCACATGCCGGCTACCTCATCGTCGCCACCGACCTCGACTCCAAGGACTGGGCCCGGCCGGGTGCCGCTGCCATCGCCGCCGCGTCGACGCCGCAGGACGGACGCGGTGCCGTGGTGATGTTCCACGACGGCGGCGGCGACCGCGCCCAAACCGTCGAGGGCCTCGACCTGTTGCTCACCGAACTGGCCAAACAGGACTACCGGTTCACCACTATCTCCGAAGGCATCGGCCTGCCCCCGACGCCGACCGTCGATACGCAGGCGGAGTGGCGCGGTACCGCGCTCATCTGGGCCCAGCAAGGCGCGCACGCCTTCGCGCTCGCCGAGGAGCGCGCGCTGGCGTGGACGGAGGCACCCGAGTCGCTGCAACAACTTTGGCGGCAACGGTACCGCTTGTGCTACGGCACCCTCCAGGCGATGTGGAAGCACCGCCGGGCGGTGTTCGACCGCGGGCCCGCCGGGCACCTGGGCCGGCGCGGTCTGCCGTACCTGTTCCTGTTCCAGGTGCTGCTGCCGCTGCTGGCCCCGGTCGTCGACGTATTCGCCCTGTACGGGCTGGTGTTCCTGGACCCGTGGCGGATGCTCGGAATCTGGCTCGCGTTCCTCGCCACCCAGATGCTCACCGCCGTGTACGCGCTGCGCCTGGACAAGGAGCGCCTGGGACCGATCTGGACACTCCCGCTGCAGCAGTTCGTGTACCGGCAACTCATGTACCTCGTCGTCATCCAGTCCGTCGTCACCGCCGTCCTCGGCAACCGGCTGCGCTGGCAGCGCATGCAGCGCACCGGCACCGCGGGTGAACAACTCGCGCGTGCCGGCACACCGGCACAGTGACGCCACACCGGAGGGCAAGTGGGAGTCCCTCGACCGGGGATCCCACCTGCCCTCCGGCACACCCCGGCCACGCCGGTCCGCCCGGCCAAGTGTCCGCAGTCGCGCCGAATCACGACCGGCAGGAGACGAACAGGCCCTTGGTTTGGCCTACTTCGAAGGCCGCAGCCGTCCGAATCCGACGCCTGTGCCTGTCCCGGGCGTTCACCGGCGCGGTGTATGTCGTCAGGACGTGCGGACCTCGTATCCCGCGATGCGTGCGGTCATCTGGGCCGCGCGTTGTTCCGGTGTGACCCGTGGGAGGTCCAGGTCGGCGAGTTCGGTGAGCTTGACCACGTGGACCGGAGGTGCCGACGCCCGGGAGGGTGTATCCGAGCCAGTTCCGGGGTGTGTTGTCGGTGCCCCAGGTGAACGCCGGGACCGGCTGGTGCACGGAGATCTCCGCCAGCGTGAGGGAGTTCGTCCACAGGTCCACGGCACGGTCCAGGGTTGCCGCGCCGGACGGCGTCGTGCCGCGCGGAGTTGCGGCGAGGCCGTCGCGGATCGCCGTTTTGACGCGCCGCAGTTCGGGGTCGCGGAGCAGGCGTATCAGCGTGTGCTCCGCGACCTGCTGTGCGGGGGTGGCCAGGCGGGGTCGGTCCGCCGCGGAGAAGGACATACGAGTGCTCCCACGAAAGGCACGCCGGAGACGACGTGCACGCTGGCATTCCTCGGTCGACACGCACGGTGGTCGAAGGGACGTCCGTCTGCGGACCGCCAAGAACTCGGGCACACCCGTTGTCCTGGTTCAGCTTGCTCCTGCGCACATCAGGACGATGAGTCGGCCACAGCCTCGCCGGCCGTTCCGGTGGACCAATGCGGCTGCACGACAGTCCCGGGGGACAGCACCGCACTGCCTCCCTGCCAAGCATGCTAGGCCGACGGTCACACGCGCGACCAATACAACCTTCGGCGCCCGGTTATATCGAAGCGCTATAGCATGCATCCTCTTCGATGCCGATGACCGTACCCCGCGCCGTGCCGACTTGAGTCGCCAACTTGCGTGCAATCAAAGGGACTTCCCGGGGGTAAGCGCGAGAATATCGATGCGAGGTGTGCCTCTGTCGGGACGCGACGGCCGGCGGGCGAAGGCGCATCGACGATAGGCAGATGGCGACGCACGGTTCGGTGTGGGACAAGCACGCTCGCTATGCTCACCGCTGCAGCCCTCCTGCTGCACCGTCGCGCGCATTGGCGCGGCAGCGCGGCAAGGTCCGGCCCCGGGGGTATCCGGGGCCGGACATCGGCATGTGAGGGCGCGCCGTCACATGCCGGCGCGGAGGTGAAATCGGCGCCGGCCGCACGAGTCGACGGCGGGTGCCCCGTCGGGTATCCGAATGCCGGTGTCGTCCCGGATGACCGAGGTCGCCGGGGCTCCAACGGTGGCGCCGCGTGAGGCGCGGATGCGGCGACCACCGCAGGAGGCGGTCGAGCCGTCCACGGCTCTCGGCCGGCACCTCGACGACGTGCAGCCGGGACCTGGCGTCACGTTTATCATTTTTATTCGTTCCAATGGGCTGATCATGCGCAGGCCGGGAGTCAGACTTTACGGCGGGGGTATTCCCACCGCAAATAATGGCGGCTCAAAGTATGGGGCTGGCGATGGGCAAATCCCTTGTGAACAGCCATGGTTCAGCGTTCCGGAACCGTTTTTCGACCAAATTCTTCGCGGCGTCGGTAACCGCCGTCCTGGCGATTCCTATTTCTCTCGACGCCTCGGTGAATTCCACGGGTGTTCGCGCCGGCAACGGCTCCGTGGCTGTTTCCGATCAGCCTGCCCTGGTTGTGCCCGACCACCCTGGGGCTGTCTCCTTCCAGGGGGACCGGCTGACAGGTATCAGGGCGGCCGATCCGGGAACCGGGATCAACCTCATCACACCGCCCCAGGCCAACAACCAGGGGGAGAACCGGCTGGCCTATCCGATCGACGTGCCGCCGGGCCGGCAGGATCTGCAGCCGGACCTGAGTGTCGGTTACAACTCCGACGGCGGCAACGGCTGGCTCGGACTCGGCTGGGACCTGGCCGCACCCGCGATCACGGTGGAGACCAGGTGGGGTGTCCCGCGCTATGACGGGAGCCTGGAGACCGAGACCTATCTGCTCGACGGCGAGCAGTTGACGCCTCTGGCGCACCGGGGCCTGCCGCGCCCGCGGACTGAGGAGAAAGTCTTCCACGCCCGCACCGAGGGATCGTTCGCCCGGATCATCCGCCACGGAAACGGCCCCGCGACCTACTCATGGGAGGTCACGGACAAGTCCGGGACTCACTGGTTCTACGGTGCCCCGGTCGGCGGTCAGGCTCCGCAGCCCGATGCCACCCTCACCGACGGGTTCGGCAACGTCTTCGCCTGGGCGCTGACCGGGGTCCGCGACGCCCACGGGAATGTCATGCGCTACCACTACACCCGCGTCGAGGACCCGGGCGTCGAGGGCGGCACCGAACCGGGCAGCAACCTGTACCTGCGGAAGATCACCTATACCGGCACCGACAACACGGAAGGCCGCTACTCCGTCACCTTCACCCGGGACCGGGAACTGGGCGAGCCGCTGCGCGCCGACAAGACCATCGACGCGCGCGGCGGTTTCAAACGCGTCACCGCCGACCGGCTCCGCCGCATCGAGGTCAGACTCGACGGCAACCTGATCCGCCGATACGAACTCACGTACAGCATCGGCGCGTTCGGCAAGACGCTCCTGAAAGCCATTGATCAGTACGACGCCGACGGCGCCCTGTTCCACCGGCACGGCTTCGACTACTACGACGACATCCGCGACACACAAGGCGACTACAAGGCATTCAGGCCAGTGCCGTGGACGTCGCCGCCGGACGGCCTCGGCCACGGCGAGCTCGATCTGCCGCCCGACCATGTCGGCCGCGCCGCCGCCCTGAACGCCACCACGAGCACCAGTGTCGGCGGCCACAACTACGTCGGCATCGGGGAGAACCCGGAGAAGTCCGGCTCGGTCGGCGGCAAGCTGGGCCTCGGCTACGTCAGCAACACCGGCCTTGTGGCGCTGGTCGACGTCGACGGCGACGGGCTGTCGGACAAGGTCTTCCGCGACGACGGCACCATCAAGTACCGCAAGAACCTCTCCGGTCCGAACGGCCGGCCGGCCTTCGCCGACGATGCCAAGACGTTGGACCTGCCGGGCTTCATGGAGGAGCAGACGGCGTCCTTCACTGTCGGCCTCGAAGGCTATCCGGCCCCGGTGGCCGCACAACTCGACGACGTCAACACCTTCTCTCTCACCAGCCGGTACTTCACCGACGTCAACGGCGACGGCATCCTCGACCTGGTCGACGGCCTGGATGTGCTGTTCGGCCGCATCGGATCCGACGGCACACCGGTCTACGACTCCTCCAGCCAGGGCACACCCGTCCCGGTCGGTCCCGGCAGTGTGGACGCCGGAGGCTTTCCGGGTTTCGCCGCGCAGCGCGAGCGGCTGGAGTACTCCGACCCGCTGCTGGACACCGTGCGCCGCTGGGTGGCCCCCTTCTCCGGCACGATCAGTATCGCTGGTGCGGTCAGACTCGCCCAGGACACCGCAGACGCCCGCGCCCGCTCGCAGACCGCCGACGGGGTGCGGGTCGCGGTCCAGCACAAAGACACCGAACTGTGGGCGGACCGCATCGGGCCCAGGGACAACAGCGAGCACATCCCCACGGGAGTCGACCGGATCACGGTCGCCCGCGGCGACTGCGTGTACTTCCGGGTCCAGTCGGTCTCCGACGGCGCGCTGGACCAGACCTCCTGGGACCCCGTCATCACCTATCCGGGCCTGGCCGACAGCGTCGACGTCAACGGGCTTCCGGCCTACCGCTACCAGGCGTCCCGCGACTTCGTGCTGGGCGGCCGCGCCTCGCAGACGAAGGCCCCGTACACCGGGGTCATGCGTCTCGGCGGCGACGTCACCAAGCACGCGACCACCACCGACGACATCACCGTGGTCATCACACGTGACGGGACCCCGGTGCTGGAGCGGACCCTGGCCGGGACGGCCACGGGCACGGTCCCGGTCGACCTCGACGTCGAGGTCCGACAAGGACAGGTGCTCCAATGGCGGATCGCCACCGATTCCCCCATCGACCTCACCCAGGTCTCGTGGAAACCGCGAGCCACCTACACCAGCGCGCAAGGCGTCGAACGAGTCACCGACGGCAACGGCGACCCCCTGATCGTCCTCAACCCGCCCTACGAGACCGACATGTACCCGCAGGACGGGCTCACGGCACCGCAGGAGTTCCATCACGTCACCGCCGACGGGCCGGTCACCGTATCCCCGCGCCTGTCGTTCACACCACAGGCGCCGAACGCGCGGATCGCGTTCACCGTCAAGCGTCGCGGAGAACTGCTCGCCAAACGTTACTTCACCGTGCAGGAGGGGGTGCTTGACTCGCCGGCGCCCTTCACCGTCGAGGCACGAGCAGGAGATGACCTCTTCTTCGACTTCAGCACGACCAGTACACAACTACGCGAAACGCTGACCGGCCAGTCGGCGACTGTCACCACCGGAAGCGGCCAGGACGCCGTCACCGTGCCTGTGCTCAGTGTCTTCCACAACTCCGTGAAGGACGGCGCGTTCCCCCAGCCGTACCGCGGGTGGGGAGCCATCGGCTACAACGGCAACCGCGACCGTGCGACCGCACCCATCGCTCAGGCCGACCTGGTCGTCGACGCCTCCTACCGCGACCAGTTCCCCCAGAGCGTCGACCCCCAGGCGGACAAGGACGTCTTCAGCGCGGACCCGCGCATCCACCCGCCCAAAGCCGTGCCCTTCGCTCCCGACCCCGCGCGCAACCGGTGGAGCGGCGGCCGGGATTCGTGGGCCGCGCCGGACGGCGCGAGCAGTTCCCGCCTGAGCGGGGTCACGGCCAATGAGCGCGACCTGGACGTTCCGGGGACGGACAGCTCCGGCGTACCGGACCCGAGCCAGTGGGGCGGGAGCACCGCGGTGCCCAGACTGGCCTACACCAACCAGCTGTCCCTGAGCGGCTCGGTCGGCTCGGCCGCGACCCTCGGCGGCAGCGTCGCCGCCGGACGCGCCATCGGGCTGATCGACTTTATCGACATGAACGGCGACCAATTCCCCGACGTCGTATCCCCGGCCGGCATCCAGTTCTCCAACCCCGACGGCGGCCTCGGCGAAACCCGCAACGTGCTCCCTGACGACGTGGTCCGCGCCAACTGGGACATCGCCGGCAACGTCAGCGCCGGCAGCGCGGCCCGCACTCTCGGCACCGGCAGAGGCGACGCCGCCCCGACCGGCGGCAGAACCGCCGACACCGCCCAGTCCGGCAACGAACTGCCACCCCTGGGCGTCGGCGGAGACCTCGGCGCCGACACCTCCGATGCCGAGTCCGACCTTCTCGATGTCAACGGCGACGGGCTGCCCGATCGCGTCTACCGCGACGGAAACATCGCCCTCAACCTCGGCTACCGGTTCGCCGCCGCAGAACCCTGGCGCAACCCGGCGGCACTCAACGCCGGCGAAATCACCAACTGGGGTGTCAACCTCGGCTTCCAGACCGACTTCTACGGCTTCGCCGGCGGCGCCTCGTACGCACAGAGCACCGCCTCGGCCACAGCCACCCTCCAGGACGTCAACGCCGACGCCCTGCCCGACCGCGTCTTCGCCGGTGACAACGACACCCCGCTCAAAGTCGCCTTCAACACCGGCAACGGATTCGATGACCCCATTCCGTTCACCGGCGGCCTGCCGCACATCAACCGCGACCAGAACGCCCAATTCGGCGGCGGCGCCTACGCCACCATCCCCATCTGCATCCCCGGCGTTTTCTGCGTCATCATCAACCCCGGAGCCAACGCCTCCACCGGCCTCGGGCGCACTGCGCAGATGTTGGCGGACATCGACGGCGACGGCTACACCGACCAGCTCGAATCCACCGGCGACGACCAGCTCACCGCCCACCTGAACACCACCGGCCGCACCAACCTGCTCCGCGGCGTCACCCGGCCGCTGGGAGGGCGGATCGACTTCGACTACACCCGCAACGGGAACATCCACCAGCAGCCGCACTCTCGTTGGGACCTGTCCAGGGTGGCTGTCGACGACGGCCACCCCGGTGACGGCCAGGATCTCCGGCTCACGACCTACGAGTACGGCAACGGTGTCTTCAACCGCCTTGAGCGCGAATTCGACGGATACGGGCAGGTCACCGAGCGCCACCGCGACCACGGTCACGACGACGCCGTCTACCGCAGCATCATCCGCGACTACCGCACCGACGGCCACTACACGCGCGGCCTGATGACCCGCGAGCGCACCGTCGACGCCAACGACCGTCCGTACCTGGAAACCGACTACACGTACGCCCTCCGCGACATCGACGCACCCGGCATCCCCGCCGACCCCGCCGACACCACCGCGACGATCTTCCCCCACCTGGTGCGCACCGACAGTCACTTCCACGAGGGGGCCGCGACAGCCGTCAAGTCCACATACACCACGACGGAGTACGACGAACTCGGAAATCCCATCAGGGTGTTCGACGCCGGCGACATCGGCCCCGCCGACGACGTCGACACCCGCACGCGCTACTCAGCCGACGATCCCGCCTGCCGGGCCACACACATCACCGATGTCCCGACCGCGGCGGACACCTACGGCAACGGCACCCTGATGCGCCGGCGATCCTCGACGGTGGACTGCGCCAACGGCGACACCACCCAGGTCCGCGCGGACCTCGCCGACGCAACCGCCGCGGTCACCGACCTCGCTTACTTCCCCGACGGCAACCTCCGCACCGTTACGGACCCGCCCAACCACCAGGGCCGGCGCTACCGGCTCGATTACACCTACGACCCGGTCGTCCACACCCACATCGCCACGGTCACCGACAGCTTCGCCCTGCGGTCACAGACCACCACCGACCTCAGGTTCGGCCGGCCCGGCACCGTCACCGACACCAACGGCCAGAGCACCCACACCGCCTACGACGCGGCCGGTCGGCCCTCCGATGTCACCGGCCCCTATGAATCCGGCACCGGCCGCCCGACCATCGCCTTCGAGTACCACCCCGACGCGCCGGTCCCCTACGCCGTCACCCGCCACATCGACCGGCAGGCCGACAACACCGTCCGCGACGACACCCTCGACACCATTGCCTTCGCCGACGGGCTCGGACGTATCGTCCAGACCAAGAAGGACACCGCCCTCCACACCGGACCGGACACGGCCCCCGCCGACGCGATGACTGTCTCAGGCTCCGTCGTCTTCGACTTCCTCGGCCGCCCGATTCGGCAGTACCACCCGGTCAGCGAACCCAAGTCCGCGACGAACACCACCTTCGACACGGCCGTCGACACAGTCGCCCCCACCGTCTCCCACTACGACGTCCTCGACCGGATCACCCGGACCGACCTGCCGGACGCCACGCACACCGAAACCGCCTACGCCTTCGGACCCGACCGTGCCGGAGACACCCGGTTCCGGACAACCGACACCGACGCCAACGGGCACCCGACCCGCACCTATCAGGACATCCGCCAACGCACCATCGCCGTCGAGGACTTCAACCCCACCGGTGGTCAGCCGACCATTTGGACCAGCTACACCTACGACCCACTCGGCCGGCTCACCGCGGTCACCGACGACCACCACAACACGACCACCGCCGGCTACGACCTGCTCGGCCGCCGTACCCATGTCACCAATCCCGACACCGGACCCACTCGAACCGTCTACGACCTTGCCGGGAACCCCATCCGGACAAGCACCGCCAACCTCGCAGCCATCGGCAAGGCGGTCGAGTACGTCTACGACTTCAACCGCCTGACCGACATCGACTACCCCGTCTTCGACGCCAACGACGTCCACTACACCTACGGACCGCCCGGCGCACCCCACAACGGCGCCGGGCGCGTCACCGCGCAGACCGATGGCGCCGGCACCCTCACCCGCGCCTACGGACCACTCGGCGAAGTCACCCAGGAAACGCGCACCGTCACCACCTCTGGAAACGGCGCCAGTAGCTTCACCACCGGCTACCGCCGCGACACCTGGAACCGGCTGCTCGAACTGACCTACCCGGACGGGGAGTCACTCACCTACCGCTACGACAGCGGAGGCCGCGTCGACCAGGTGACGGGGATCAAAGGAAGCTTCACGTACCCCTACCTGACCCGCCTGGAATACGACAAGTTCGAGCAACGTGCCCTGCTCGACACCGGCAACGGCACCCGCACCACCTACACCCACGACCCCGCCAACCGGCGCCTGACCAACCTCAACGCCCGCCTCGCACAAGGCCACTTCTTCCAAAACATCCAGTACCGGTACGACAACACCGGAAACATCACGTCCATCAGCAACGCCACGCTTCCTCCTCCCGGACCCGACGTAGGCCGGCAGGTCGGCGGCCCCACCACGCAGACCTTCCAGTACGACGACCTCGATCGCCTCACCCACGCCGAAGGCTTCCACCAACCCCGGACACCTCAGGCCGACACGTACCACCTCGACCTTCGCTACGACACCGTGCACAACATCACCCGCAAGACCCAGATCCGCGAATTCATCAGCGAGGGCGGCACCAGGGTCGACAAGCCACTCACCTACGACAACCCCTACTCCTACGCCCCGACCCGCCCCCACGCCCCCACCACGATCGGCGACCAGCGACTCGACTTCGACGCAAACGGCAACCAGACCAGCCGCACCCAGCAGCCGGGGCCCAGGCGGCAACTGATCTGGGACGAGGAAAACCGCCTCGCCTGCACCCACGAGAACGTCCAGAGCCACACCCTGCCGCAGACCCCCCAGTCATGCGACAACGCCGGCGGAACCCCCAACGCCGCCCGACACCGCTACGACGACCAAGGCAACCGCGTCGTCAAGGACGCCTCCCGGTTCCACATCTATCCCAACCGGTACTACACCACCGACGGCAATCAGTCCTTCAAAAACATCTACATCGGCGACGATCGGCTCGCCACCAAAGCCGTCGAACCGGAACACCGCACCGAGGACCGGCAGTACTACGCCCACGGGGACCACATCGGATCCACCGAATTCGTCACCGACAGCCAAGGCCGGCTCGCGGAGCACCTCCAGTACTTCCCCGGCGGCGAAACCTGGGTCAGCGAATACCCGTCGCAACCCGTCCCGTACCGGTACACCGGCAAGGAACTCGACCCGGAAACCGGCCTCTACTATTACGGCGCCCGCTACTACGACCCGAGACTTCAGGTCTGGCAGAGCCCCGACCCGGCCATCAAGACCTACCTGGACGGCACCCCGGGCAACGGCGTCTTCGACCCGGCCAACCTCGCCCTCTACACCTACGCCGACAACAACCCGGTCCGGCTGGTCGACCCGACCGGCCTCGTCAAACAGGTGAAGGAGAACCAGGCCGGAGCTTTCGGTGAACTGAGTCCAGGACCCCCCGGGGACAATCTCACTGCGCACCATATGCCACAGGACGCACTGCATCACATGAAAAGGCGCGAAGGCGGTGCGATCGTCATGAAGGAAGAGGACCACAAACTCACCCGGACCTATGGTGGCCGTGGCCCGGCAACGAAGATCAAAGATGCGAAACGTAAATTCGAAGAGGTGCTGAGGAGTGATATCAGGGACCTGCGCAATATCGGCTTGAGCAAGCATCAAAATGCACAGTATTTTGATGCGGGCATCAAAGACTTGATCGACTATTATCAACGCAAGAATAAGCTGCCGAAGCCTTGGAAGCCGTAGATGAACGGTTGTGAACCGTGCCAGGTGAAACCTGAAACCGGTCACAGCGGCTCGGCGAAGACGGCAGCCGTCGCCATCGAGGTCCGGTCTGCCGGCTCCGGGCCGAGCGCAAACTCGGCCCGGCCCGTATCGGCCCGATCCTCGGGCTGCCCGCCCCGGATCCGACCACTCGTTCCTGGGCGTTCCGCGACCGGGTCGCTCCCCGACCACTCCTTATGTCGGTATGCGGGGGGTTGCGGTAGTAGATGTAGGCGATGTCGAAGCCTTCGCTGATCCGTTGCCGCATCAGTTCCGCGGCGCTCGGCGTCAGCGGCTTGTGCTCGCAACCGGGCTTGAGGTCTTCTCCGTCGGAGAACCCTCTGGGCGGTCCTTCAGCGTTTCGGGGTCGCCGCAGCTTGAGTGCGTCGTCGTGACCGCCGGTCACACCAGCGGCGCCACCGGCCCGCGGCCGTACCGGTCGCGCGACTCGGGATCCACGGTCCCGGCGTGCCCGTGGTAGAGCAGGCCGACCTTGTCCTCGATCTCCAGCGGGGGCAAGAGGTCCTCCACCCGGACCCTCGGCGACAGCGACGAGTCCTCGTACGGGTACACGGCGGGCATGGCTGAGTCTCTGCTCCGGACCGGTGGACGAATCGGCGCCGCAGGCGCGTGCGCAGCGGCCCGCGCACGCCATCCCACCTGTTCGACATCCTGCAGTCAACAGAGTGCAGCCGGTTGCCGCCCCCCATGCGCGGATGACTCGGCTCGGTGTCTCGCGCTGGTTTCAACTCGGCTCCCTCTGAGGTACGGGGCGCAGGCTGTTCCGCGCTACGCTGGCAGGACGCACTCCATACCGCGCGAGTCCCGCTCGTGGCCCGCACCCGCGCACGGCAACAGCGAACGCGCAGCGGTCCCGGCCGACGCAGACACCCACGATCATGCCTTCGGGGACGTCGGCACCGGGGTGCCGTCGGCGGCGCCGTGTTACTTCCCAAGACCGTGCTGCTCCGACGGCCGGGGCCTGCGGTCTGTTTCCGGGCCATGTGCCGGGGCATGTTGTGTTCGTCGAGATCGGGGCGATGCGGGAACTCCCTTCCCGGCTCGAAAGCGTGGGATGGGTGAATCCCAGGAGGTGGACACCGTGCAACGCATCCGGATCGTCAGGAAGCGCCCGCGTACTGCGCCGCCGTTGGACTTGCGCACCCCGTCAGGCCGGCTGCTCCCGTACTGACCGCACGGCAACGCTTGTGACTCACCCGCCCCCCGCCGGACGGGCCGCCGCAGCAAGCCCACGACCAGGTGAGGTCACCATGACCGAGAACGCCCCCGAACCCACCGGACGGGTCACGTCCGAACGCCTCGACACGGTCGAAGCGCACGTGCATGCCCTGGCCCAGGCGCTTCGCGCGCTTGCTGAGGGTCTCGAGCACAATCCCACCGAAGAGCCCGGATCCCAACCCGACCCTGTGGCGCGCGGAGCGCGGCTGGCGCACGAGCTTCTGCTGGCCGAAGGCCTGTGAAGGAGAGGTAGGTTGTGAAGCTCGCCTTCCTCGGGCCGTTGTACGCGCGGCCCGGACCGTACGCCTGCGCCTATTTGGACACCTCGCGCGACGTCGAGGACCCCGATCGCGCAATCGACCTGCGTCGCAGGCATGTCGGGGACGCACTGGCCGAGCAAGGCGCGGACATGGCCACGACCGGGGCCGTCACCCACGCGATGGGCGCCGACCACGACATATCGGGGCGCCACGGACAGGCGATCTTCGCCGCGCGGGGTCACCTGTCCTTGATCGAGGAACTGCCCCGGCCACCGGTTCGGGACACGGCCGTGTTCACCACCGTGCCGGACGCCATGCCCTTGGTCCGCCAACATGCGCCGGACCTCCCCTACGCGGTGGTGGCCGTGCACCGCACCCACGAGCCCGAGGGCGCCCTGGACGATACGTGGGAGATCGACGTTCAGTACGGGCGCTGGCCCATCGCCCGTGTGGCGCCCGGCCCGCTGAGCCGCCACCGCGTAACCCACGAGCAATGGCCGCATACCGCCACCGAAGTCGCGAGACAAATCTCCGAATGGGCGTACGACGCGGACCCGGAGGCGGTCGTATTGTGCGGACAACCTCTGATGACGGCGTCTTTGGCGGGTCGGCTGCCCCGACGCCTCACGGGCCGCGTCATCCGCGTCACCAAGGACGCCGACCTACTTGAGGAATGGCCCGAGCCGCCAGGGCGCGCCATCCTCGAAGCAGATCTCGCACGCCTGTTCGACGGGCGTATGTCTTCACGAGACCAGGCGCGGCTGGACAGATACCTGTCGTGCCGAGCACACGGCAGCGGCGCGGCCGAGGGGCTGGCACCCACCGTCGCCGCACTGCGTCGCGGCCAAGTCGAAGCGCTCCTGGTCACCGACCCGCCCGCGCCCCGCCCGCCGCTTTACGTCGGCGTCGCTCCTAGGCAACTCGCTGTGAGCGCTGCGGAATTGCACGCCCTCGGGGTGGAGTCGTGCTGGGAGGAGTCCGCGCCGGACGCCGCGCTGATCCGCGCGGTGGTCGGCACCGGCGCGGAACTCGTCGTGGTTCCTGAAGACCGCTTGTCACTGCGCGACGGCGTGGGCGCGCTCCTGCGGTACGCGGACGAAGACGCATAGGTCGATCGGCCCCTTTCGCACGGCCGGGGCGCGGGCGTTCAACCGACTGCCATCAGCGCGGTACTCGGCATGACGACGGTGGCGACGCCGGAGGACAGCATCAACGGCATCGACGTTCCGGGGAGTGCTTGGCCAAGGCGCATGGCGCGTTCGACGCGGTGCCAGCAGTGGTACGCCGATTCCGCGAGCAGCGCGGCGATCGCGACGAGGACGAACCCGCGGGGCGGGGCTGTGTCCGCCCACATTCATACATGCCCAGGCGTTGGCAAATGCAGCCGACCAGAACTTCTATAGTTACTAGAAATATATTCGGGCATTCCACTGCGGACGGCAAGCGTTTGCCATGCGTTGCCGTCGGCGATCAACCGGCCTCGGCAAACGGTGACGGGAAACCGGAGCGACGCCGCCCCGGCGAGGTGCCCGTTCACCTCAGTCGGAACATCCCTGCGTGCGGCACGCGCGCTCACCCACCGGGCCCGTTTCCTTCCCATGGACGCCCGATGTCGGCGTACCTACACTCCAAGCAGGTCCGCGGTGCGGATCAAGGGGGAGTCGGCAGGCGAGGAATCCCCCCAGCAAGCCCAAAGGTCGCTATGGACGAATCAGACGGCCCGCACGAGTTCGCCGCAGGGCGAGCACTCGATGGCGACGACCTCGCGGTGTTTTTGCTCGACCGCGACGGCGTCGTCGAGCAGTGCTCGCGTGCGGCTACAGACCTGCTGTGCAGCACTGTCGCCGATGTGGCCGGCAGGCATTTCGTCGATCTGCTGACGGTGCTCGGCCCCCGTCGCTCAGGGTCGGCGAAGGGCTCAGCGCTTCCGCGGACGGGCCGGGCGCAGGCCCACCGCCGCATCGGCGGCGACGTCGAAGTGGCTTTCCGAGCCATTGAGGTCGGGAAGCGGGCCCAGACGCTGGTGTTGGCCGTTCCCGCCGAGCAGGCCCGTGCCGACCGGCAGGAGAAGGCGTTCACCCGGGCACTGTTCGCGCAGCGGTTCCTCGGCGTCGCGTTCTTCGATCCGGAGATGCGGATCGTCCGCACCAACATCGCGCTTGGCGTCCTCGGTGGTCCGGCAGCCCGTCGCGGCGCGCGACTCGCGGATCTCCTGGCTCCGGAGGACGCCCGGCTGCTTGAGGAGCAGCTCCGCGCCGTGGCGGACACGGGGGTCCCGATGCTCCGGGTCGACAGGATTCTGCGGCCGCGCGACCCGACTGCCGCGGAGAGCGCGGTGTCGCTCTCCGCCCTGCAACTGGACTCCGGCCAGGGACCGCCGCACGGGGTGGCCGTGGTGGTCGCCGACGTGGCCGGCGAGCTCCAGGCACGCCGTCGGCTGGCGCTGATGCACGATGCGGCGGTGCGCATCGGCGGTTCCCTGGACGTCGGGCGTACCGCCCAGGGCCTCGTGGACGTGCTGGTGCCGGGTCTCGGGGACCTGGCCACCGTCGACCTCGCCGACGCGGTCTTCGTCGGTGAGGAACCGCCGCGGCACGTCGGAGTGTTGGGCGGCGAAATGGGCGGGCTGCGGCGTGCCGCGGTCGCCCGCGCCGGGGGGCGGTACCCGGAGGACATGCTGCAGCCGGGTCAGGCGTGCCCGAGGATGCCGGACATCCCGGAGATGCGCATGCTGCAGCGCGGCGGGTCGCTGTGGACCTTTGACGTGCAGGAGACGAGCGATCTGTTCGGCCGCTCGAAGCTGCGACGTCTGCTCGTACCGCCTGACGGCCACACGGTGATGAGCGCGCCGTTGTACGCCCGCGGGTTGCTGCTCGGCATCCTCGCCGTCTGGCGCCTCGGGCAGTCCCCGTCGTTCGACGACGAAGACGCGCTCATTCTGCGTGAGATAGCGTCCCGCGCCGCGTTGAGCGTGGACAACGCGCGCCGCTACACCCGTGAGCACCGCGCGGCCGTCACACTGCAGCGCAGCCTGCTGCCGCGCGCGTCCACCGACTCCTCCACGGCGGAGACCGCGGGCGCCTACCTGCCGTCCACGACGGGCGCCGGCGTCGCAGGCGACTGGTTCGACGTCATCCCACTGTCGTCGCTGCGCGAGGCGTTCGTCGTCGGCGACGTGGTGGGGCGCGGTCTGCGGGCGTCGGCGACGATGGGACGGCTGCGCGCCGCGGTGCAGACGCTCGCCGACCTGGACCCGAGCCCCGACGAACTGCTGAGCCACTTGGACGACCAAGTGCAGCGGTTCGCGTCGGAGGGCGGCCGGGTCGACGGGGACGGAATCGGTGCGACCTGCCTGTACGCGGTGTACGACCCGGTGACGCGGCGCTGCACCCTGGCCAGCGCCGGGCATCCGCCGCCTGCCGTGGTGTGGCCCGACGGATCCGTCGAGTTCGTCGACATCGAGCCCGGCCCGCCGCTGGGTGTGGGCGCGATGCCGTTCGAGGTGACCGAGCTGGACCTGCCGGAAGGCAGCGTCCTCGCGCTCTACACGGACGGGCTCGTCGCCGGCGAGGGCGACGACCTCGGGCGCGGGATGGCACGCCTGCGCAGGCGCCTCGCCATGGCCATTCGGCCCGGCGCCGCAGTCCAGGACTCAGTCGCCCGTCTGGTCTCCGGCAGCCCGGAGTCCCCGCCCGCCACCGACGACATCGCCGTCCTCCTCGCCCGGGTCCGGCATGTCTCCCCACGTGACGTGGTCACCTGGGAATTCCCCGCGGACCCCGCAGCCGTGGCGGCAGCGCGGGACACGGCCACGCGGCAACTCGCCGCGTGGGGCTTGGAGAGCCTGGCGTTCAGCACCGAACTCGTGGTCAGCGAACTGGTCACCAACGCGATCCGGTACGCCGGAGGCCCGATCGCACTACGCCTGATCCGCGACCGCATGCTGGTGTGCGAAGTCTCGGACCCCAGCAACACGCAGCCCCGGATGCGCCGCGCGCACAGTACCGACGAGGGCGGACGCGGCCTCTTCCTGGTCGCCCAGCTCACCACCCGGTGGGGCAGCCGCTACCGCCACACCGGCAAAACCATCTGGACCGAGCAATCCCTCGCCCCTGCGGACCGCTCTCCAGCCGCGGGCCACCCCTTCGACGACACCCTCGACCTGTTCGATCGCTGAGGGGCGTCTCATTGCGCCATGGCGGCGCTGCGCGTAAGCGGGCTGTTCCGGCGCGATGGGGAAGCGCGCGGTGGCCATGCCGAGCAACGCGACGGTGAGGTCTCCGCCGCCGAACTCGACAACCAGCAGCGCCGGGGCCCTTTCCCATCCGGACGGCGTTTCGACGCTCCGACCGGGTCTTCCTTTCGTCGTACGCCGCCTCTTGGCGCCGCGTGGCGGGTTCCCGGCCACGGGCAGGCGCCGATACGCATGCGGGGGGATTGGGCGGTGCCAAGCAGAGCGGCGACACGCTCGGCGATGGACCTGGTCGAGCCGTGGCATGTCGCGTAGGCGACAAGAACCAACACCGCCGCCTCCTTCAGGTACCGGTCGTGCCTCCAAACCCGACATGCGATGCGAGAGTCGCCCAGGGCCGTTCCGACCCCGTGCAGGGTCCGGGCTGCTTGGTCTGGAGATCGCCGGGGCGGGAATCGTCGACATGAGGAGTAGTTCCGACGCCGCGTCGGGGCGGCGGCGACCGGCCGGTGTGGACGCGTATTCCCACTGGCCATGTGGCGGGTCGGCGGATCGCGCCGACACACCGGACAGGAGATACCGCGCCATGACCACGACACTCACCCCGAAGCAGCGGGAAACCATCCTGCGTGCGGCGACCTCGGCCCCGTCCAAGTACAACACCCAGCCATGGTGGTTCCGCTGGGACGAGGACGACCTCGAAGTCCACATCGACCGGACACGCTCGCTGCCACACAGCGACCCGACCGGCCGCGAAGCGCACATCGCCTGCGGCGCGGCGGCGTTCTCGGCACGGCTCGGCTACGGCGCGTTCGACATAGGCACCACGGTCGAGCGTCTCCCGGAGCAGGTCGACCCGCTGTTCGCGGCGCGCGTCCGAGTCGTTTCGGACGCCCCGGATCCGCGCTTCGCGCTGCTGCACCCGTACCTGCCTCGGCGCCGCACCAACCGCGCGCCTTTCCGCGACACGCCGATCCCGCCCCAGGTCGTCGACGAGCTGCGAGCGGCTGCGCGCGCCGAGGAGACCCGGCTGCACATCGTCACCTGGGAGCCCTTCTACGAGCGCTTGCTCACCCTGATCCGCGAGGCCACCGGACTTGAAGAGGACGAACTGCGCGACGAACGGGCCGCCTGGGTCGACGCCCCCGGCGCCGAACACCGCCACGAAGGGATTGCGGCCGAAAGCCTCGGCCCGCTGCCCGAACAGCCCACGGGATCGGTCCGAGACCTCGCAGTCGGGCGCGACATCCCCGGCCGGGACCACGCGGCTTTCGAACAACAGCCGACGATCGCGGTCCTCGCGACGTGCACGGACACCCGCTACGACTGGCTCGCCGCAGGGCAAGCGCTCCAGTACATTCTGGTGACCGCCACCCGGCGCGGGGTCGCCGCGTCGTTCGCGAACCAGCCCCTGGAAGACTCCGACCTTCGTTTCGAAGCGAGCCGCTTTGCCGGGCCGTCCGATTACGCGCACTACGGGTCCGCGCAGATGATCCTGCGGCTCGGCTTGTGTCGCACCGAAGTGCCGCCCACTGCGCGCCGCCCGCTCACCGACGTCCTGGGGCCACCGCCGATGTGAGCAATCCCATCGCCGCGCACCAGCGCGACCGCGCCCTGTCCACGCTCACCGGGTACCGCCTGCGCGCCGTCCGCTGTACGTCCGCGATGCGTGGGCGACGATTGCGTCGGCGAATCGTTCGGCTGCGCCGTCGTCGTGGGACAGGAAGAGTGTGGGGTCGACCGCTTCGAGTTCGAGCAGTGTGGGCGTGCCGTCGGCGTCGGGTATGAGGTCGACGCGCGCGTACAGGAGGGCTTCCGGGCCGCCGGGCACGGCCGCGAGCACCCTGCGTGCGGTGCGCAGTTCGGCGTCGCTGGGGACACGACGCGTGATCTTCTCGGGTTTGTACAGGCCGACGATGTCGGCCGCCGGTCCGTCGAGCATCGCTCCTTTGCGGATCGCGTGGCTGAAGCGTCCGCCGATGAACACCAGCCCGGTTTCGCCGACGGTGTCGACGGCGTGGAGGTAGGGCTGGACCATGACCGTGCGTTCGGCGGCCAGCAGGCGGTCGACGAGGTCGACCGCGAGGCGGCGGTGCGCGGCGTCCCGGAGGTCGTAGCGGCCGGTGTCCCGGGAACCGCAACCGACGGACGGTTTGACGACGTACACCCCGTCGGCCGGCAGCATCGGCCTGGTCCCGGGGGTCAGCCAGGTCGTGTCCGCCACCGGTACACCCGCAGCCGCGACGTCCCGCAGGTAGGTCTTGTCGGTGCCCCACCGCACGATGTCTGCGGAGTTGGCGAGCCGGGGCACTGACTGTGCCCAGGCCACGAACTCCGGGCGGTGATCGACGAAATCCCACGTCGCCCGGATGACCACCAAGTCGAACGCGCCCCAGTCGACGCCCGGTTCATTCCAGACCGCAGGCTCGGCCCTGACACCACGCACGGCCAGCGGCGCGATCGGCGCGGCTTCGTCGTCGTCGAGATCGGGAAGCGCCGCGCAGGTGGCGAACGCAACGCGGGCCGACGCAGTTTGCTGTCCGGGCATGGGCCGCACCCTACGACCCTACGTCGCCGCGATATCCGAAAACCGCGCCCACTCCCGCGCCGCACCGTCAAAAGGCAACTACCCCCGGGTTCCGCGTTCCGTGCCCTGTCCGCCTTCGAGGAAGAAACGCGCAAGGCCGATGAGCTGAGTCGTCAGCTTGCCGAAGTCGCCCGTGACGGCTTCGCCACGGGTGCTCCCGCCCCGGAGGAGTGAGAACGGCCCGGACATCGCGGCCCCGACCGTACCCGCATGTGCGCCGGGCAATCGGTTCAGCCGGTGAGCGGCAAAAACGGGCTGGGCGCTCCGCTCCACGTCACTGTCCCTGCTCGTCAGGCCAAGAACGCCCTGGTTGGTTCAGGTTGACTTTGCTTGACCGGGCTACGTTCCGACGGTCACTCAAAGGCCGAAGTCGGCGCGGGCAAGGCCCAGCATCCTGCACACCTCGCGGACGGCCGTACGTTCCGTCGGGTCGAATCGGCCGTCCGCGCCGCCGATGACCACGCCGATCCGGACAACTGCGCGTGCCTCGTCCTCGTTGCCTCGCACCTTGGCGATGTCGCTCAGGACGGTCGCCTTCCCGACATGCCCCCCGGTCCGCAGCACGTCGATGTAGTCGTGGAAGCGGCGCTGCAGGTCGTTCTTGTCGAGGTCGCGCAGGGCCTCGTTGTCGGCGATGAGCTCCGCGACCCTCCGGGTCTCCGACGGGTCGACGGTGCCGTCGGCAGCCGCGACCAGCGCGCACATGGCCATGCTCGCGTCCCGGAACGCGGCACTGTTCAGCACGTTCTTCTTCGCGGTCAGCTGTGCCTGCATCTGCTCCACGGTCTGCTTGAACTTGTCCCACACGTCGATGTCCTCTCACGGTTCCCGCGCCGCCGACCCCGCGCGTCACCGCCCAGGCGTATCCGGTGCAACGAAACACGGACGAGCAAAGTGCCGATCCGGCGCAGGCCGACTGGGAGCCGGAAGCCGGAGCCCGGGGCTCGAAGCGGGCGAAGCAGTCGTCCCGCGCCTCGGGGCTGAGCGTGAGGTGACAGGTCAATGGTCCCCGACGCGTCAGCGGATGCGGAGTTCTGCCTTGGCCGTAACCGCCAGGGCGACGACGGTCAGCAGGGACAGCAGTGCCCAGGCCGGGGTGAAGCTGTCGGTGAGGTCGACGAGCAGGCCGAGCATGGGCGGAATGGTGACGATGGCGATCTGGTTGACGGACATGGCCAGCCCCAGGGCGAAGCCGGTCTTGCCCGGTGGGGCCGCTTCGGTGACGTAGGCGACCCACGGGCCGTACCAGCCGAAGCCGAAAAAGCCGAGCCAGACGAAGACGCCGGAAGCGACGACCGGTGCCCTCCCGGCCGGTGTCATCAGCACTGCCAGCCCGGCGATCACGGCGACCATGCAGACCAGCACGATGGCATAGCGCCCGGACCTGTTCCGGTCGCTCCATGCAGCCAGGCAGATCCGGCCCGCAACGCCCGCCCCCTGGGAAGCCACCAGGACCAGGGCCGCCTTCCCGGCGCCGACCGATGACGCCTGGTGGAGGTGGAGCACTGTCAGGATGCCCACGCCGTACTGCACCGAGATCAAACTGGTTCCCGACAGCATGATTTTCACGGTGGACGGTTCACGGAGCATGCGCAGCCGGGCGCGGAGCTGCGCCGTGAGCGGGTCCGACGGTTCATTGTTCTGCGGGGCGGGCGGTATGGGTGGCGGACGGTAGCAGCCCATGAAGAGGCCGGCTCCGAGCAGCGCGACGAAGCCACCGGTCAGCAGCGTCGCCCGCCAGCCGAACTCCTCAGCCACGAGGGGGAGTACGGCTGAGGCGAGCGCCGCCCCCAGTGGCAACCCGGCCTGCCGGATTCCCATGGCGAGGCCGCGCTGTGACGCGCCGAACCAGGATGCCACCGACTTGCTCCCACCTGGCTGCACGGTGCTGTATCCCATGCCGACCACCAACATGGCGACCAGCAGGGCCGTGTATCCCGGGGCCAGGCTCCCCGCGCCCAGAGCCAGCCCGACTACGCCGGCCCCGATCCCGACCACCCAGCGCTCGCCGTAGCGGTCCAGTAGCTCGCCGGCCACCAGCAGCCCGGCCAATGGCACGAGCTGGGCCGCCGAGACCAGCAGACCCAGCTGCGCCGTGCTCAGGTCCAGGGCGCTCTGAAGGTGGACGCCGAGCGCTCCGATGCCGCCTACGAAGAAGCCGGATGCGGCCTGGGTGAAGGTGGCAATGCCCAGCACGATCCAGCGATGGCGCCACGGGTCGCGGGCCCGGGATCCGGCGTGTCCGGCGGTCTGTTGTGTCATGTCGACCACACTGTTGTAATGGTCTTATGCTTCTCAACCCTTACGGCGAGGATGCGGTGAACCTGGCCGCGGATCTGGCCAACCGCCGACCTGAGAGCTTGGATGAGCTGGCAGACCGCTGCCGCGCTGCGGGGCTCGTGCTGGAGTGCCCGGTGACAGCGGACGATTTCCGCCGCGCCCAGGCGGCAATCGACGCCTGGGAGAGGGTTGTCGACGCCGCCGGGGACCAGGAGCGCGCCGACCTGCTGAACCGGATGCTGGCCGAGGCCGCCGCCTATCCGCGGCTGACCTCTCACCCCGGTACCGGCTGGCATCTGCACTACCGGGATGCGGAACAGCCGCTCGGCTCCGTGCTGTTCACGCTTTTCGCGGTCGGTACCGCATTGCATCTGGCGGGTCGGGGCATGCATCGGCTGCGGCGCTGCGAGACGACTGAATGCGACACCGCTTTCGCCGACACCTCGCGCACCGGACGACAGCGCTACTGCTCCCAGCGCTGCGCCAACCGCGACGCCGTCCGCAGACACCGGGCGCGAGCCGCGCTCACGTGAGCAGTCCCGTCTGGAGCTCACTTACACATCTCATGATTTGCGATCTTTTTCCGAGGATTTCGGCTGCTCGGGAACCCCCTCTTGATGGGATGATTCTCGGCGGTCGCAGATACGCGTTGAACTGGATACGCTTCTCTTCCATCTTTACGGGCTGTCGCGAGACGAAGTCAGTTACGTTTTAGTTAAATTCTCAATCATCAAGCGCCAAGAAGAGAATATTTGTGGCGCGCATCAAACCAAGGAACTGATCCTTGCCGAGTACGACCGGATGGCAGCTGCTGGCCTGAGTCTCGATAGCCCGCTGGTCGACGGTGTGAACTACACATCCACGCTCAGCCCGCCGCCTGGGCAGGGGTCGCGCCATCCTGAGCGGCTGGAAGCGAGCTGAAGATCTCCGTACATGTCTGTACGCCCGGCCGCGATCGCGGCCGGGCGCACGAGACGTGCATATCTACTTCGTCTGTTGCACGAACGTGCTCCACACGCTCGTCGTCACGTTCAACCGAGTCCCGCTCGGGTTCTTGGAGTCTCGGATGAACACGGCCGCAGGAGCGGGTGCGACCTCTACGCACTCGCCTCCGTTTCCGCCGCTGTAGCTGCTCTTGCGCCAGTCAAGGTTGACCGCTCGGGTGGTCAGCCGTTCGGTGCTCATAGTTCTCTCAACACCTTCTCGATCAGCGTCAAAGACTCGACGGGAGTGAGGGCCTGCGCACGGATGGTCCCGAAACGCGCTGCCAGGATACGAACTTCCTCCTGGTCGGTCACCAGCCTGCTCTCGTCCTGTACTTCCATGTAGCCGACGGGTGGGCGGCCCTTCGGGGTGAGCAGGATGAACGGGCCTTCCATCCCCGCATGTCCTTGGCAATCCAGCGGCAGGACCTGCACGTTAATGTTCCGCATACGGCCGAGCTGCAGGAGGTGCTGAAGCTGCTCTTGCTGAACCGCCCGGCCACCGATGCAGCGTCGCAAGACGGTTTCCTCGATGACCAGGCTCACCATCGGGGGAGGCCAACGTTCAAAGATCTCCTGTCGGCCCAGCCGTGAGGCGATCCGTTCCTCGATCGCTGCTTCGTCCAGGAGCGGCTGGTGGGCCGTGAAGATCGCTCGTGCGTAGCCCTCGGTCTGAAACAGCCCGGGAATGGTCAGCGTGGCGTAGAAGTGGAGTTCAACCGCCTCGCTTTCAAGTCGCGCGTAGTCGCGGAACCACGCCGGATGCTTCACCCGCGCCTTGGTTTTCGCCCGCTTCACATCCTCGCCGGCCGTGGCCAACAACCCGCCCGCGTCCAGCACCTCGTCCACCGCTTCGAGGAATTCCGGCTGCGGCGTCCTGCGCCCTCGCTCCAGCGACGAGATCGTCTCCTCGCTGTACCCCAGCCTCTGCCCCAGCTCCTTCCGCGACAGCCCGGCCCGCTCCCTCAGGATCCTGACCTGCCTGCCCAGCGTCCGGAACAACTCCTGTGCGCCGTCGGTGTCTTCCGGCAGCAACAAGGCCGAGCGTTCCTCATCCCCACCATCCCGCCGTACGATTTCCGCCACTCGTACCACCGCCCCACGTCCCGAACCAAGCCCCAAGCCGAGCAACCATGTTCACGCCAAGCAAGCACATGAACACGAAGGGTGCCCGATCTGTGGCAAGCGTACGTCCCTCCGCCGCCCTCGCACACCCGATCGTCCGAACTCGTTGGCTTGAATTCCCTCATTGCCCCCGACAGCCGCCGGACTGTGTACCGCGCGTCCACCCTCGCTACGGCGTCGCGGTCGCCTGCGCCGGGATGGTGTCGCGGTCCAACTGAAACGCGATCGTACTTCCGGGCTGCAACGGGAACGGCAACTGCGCGATGGCTGCGAAGCGGTCGAACGGCTCCGGGTACAGCGCCCGTACACTCGCCCCCTGCGCGACCCCGAGCGCACTGACCTCCGACGCGCTCACGTACAACCGGGACAACCGCAGCGCCGGATCGACCGTGAGCCGGTACTCCGCATCGGTCACGTGCCGGAACAACTGCGCCTGGATCCGGATACGCCTGTCGTTCCCGATGTACTTCCGCGCGATGAAAGAGAATTCCAGCTTGTGGCCGACCGTGCCGCGCAGCCCGCGAGGAACCGGGAAGCGCTCGATCCTCGCCCGCCCTCCCGCGATCGGTTGGAACTCCACGTTGCCCGCAGCGATTTCGACGCCGTCGATCCGGATCCCGCCGAAAGAGAAGATCCGGTGATCCGCCACATCGAGGTTGTCATCGACCATCCACCGCAGGACGTAGTCCTCGGCCTCCAACCCCTCCAGCGCCCGATCGTCACGCGACGCCGCACACACGACCCGCAACACGGCGGGCAGTTCCTCGACCCGGTACGAAATTCGAATGCACTGGTACAAGTAGTCCGGCTCGGGATCGCCCGCAGGCGGGCACAACAAGTGACAGTCATACCGATACGCCGCGAGCGCGCTGCCGTACAACGGATCCCGAATCGGCGTCAGCACGTCTTGCAACCCGCGCAAAACCGCGCTGTCGACCTGCGCGCTCGCCTCCTCGCGGTCATCGCGCCGAGGATGAGCGTCACAACCGACGCGGAGACGAACGACCCTCCCACCAGGTTGAGGATCGTCGCCGCGATCGGCTGGTCCGACGTCGCAGCCGCGTCCCCCTCCCGCAGAGTGCGTTTCGCCGGAACTCCCCGAGAGCCTCCGGCGGCCCGCGCCCGACCGTAACCGCCGATGACATCGATCGCCGACGTCGGCTCATCCCCTGGAGCTCCGGCAAGAGGAAGAAGTCCCCGCCCGGCCGGGGTAGTTGATGTCGTTCCGCATAGGCTCTCGGAGCGAGATCCGACAAGAGACAGCCGACCGGCCGGTTCTGACGGTCGGATTGTCGGCGCACCAGCCGAAGAGCCGGAGTCCCGGTGTACTCACGTCCGATCCACGCTACGGTCGAGTTGGCCGCAGCGTCTACGAGGGGGTCCGATGGCACGGTTGAACTTACGCGCCGCGTTCATGAGCGGTGTGTCCTCCAACGTCGCCGCCCAGCAAGTGTTCACGGACCGGGTGAACGAGGTCGCCGCGTTCCGCAGATCGCTTACCGAACTGCACCGGCGGCTTGACACGGCGGAGATCTCCCCCGTCGCCGACCGGGCGCAAGGGCGCCGAAATGTCCTTGCCTTCTACGGGGTCGGCGGCATCGGGAAAACGACGCTCTCCCATGAACTGGAGCGAGTGTTTCACGCCGACGCGGAAGCGGACGGGCGGACTGACGCGGTGTCCGTACGCGTCGACGTTTCGGAGGAGGGTGCCGCAGACATCGAAAGCCTCGTGTTGCGGCTGCGCGCCGGGTTGGGTCAACTGGGCAACCGCTGGAGTGCGTTCGACCTGGCGCTGACGTCATATTGGGCACGGGCGCATCCCGGCGAGCCCTTGCAGGAGTTTCTGGACTCCTCCCCAGGCATGCGTCGCGCCTCTCGCGGCGCCAATCTGGGGGAGCAGATCGCCGCGAACGTCGGGGAGGTTCTGCCGGGAGCCCTCGGAGGACTCACCGGTCTTGCTCAGCGCGCCGCCTTCGGCGTGTACCGGGCGATCCGTGATCGCGTTCGGGAGGGCCGACTCCTCGCCGATTGCGAGTTGTTCGCCGAACTCGTCGAAGCCGAAGCGGACTACGACACCCTGTCGTACTTTCCCTACCTGTTGGCCTGGGATTTGGACCGGATCAGCCGAAGCAGCCCGCGACCGCACGTATGCGTCTTTCTGGACACGTTCGAGGCGCTCGGAGGGCGCGCGGATCGGACGGCGGAGCGCTTCGTTCAACGATCTGTCTACTTGATGCCGAATGTCCTGTTCGTGATCACCGGGCGCAACCGACTCGACTGGGCTGATGGCGACGCGAACGGCGAAATGGACTTCGCCGGCCCGCACTTCTGGCCTGGTCTGCATTTCGGCAACGAGAACGACGAGCCGCGCCAGCATCTGGTCGGCTATCTCTCGGACTCCGACGCCGACCATTTCCTGCGCGAAGCGCTGGTACGCAACGGTGAACCCGCGATGCCCAGCACGGTTCGTGAGCGCATCGTCTCCGGCGGCCGCGGGCTGCCGCTTTACCTGGACCTCTCGGTCTCACATTTCGTGGAACTGCTCGCGCGGGGCACGGAACCCACCGTGGACCATTTCGGCGGCTCGTTCACCGCGGTTGCGACACGGTCGCTACGGGATCTCTCCCAAGCGGAACGCGACTTGGTCCGTACGGCGGCCTTGGTCGACAGGTTCGACGCCGCACTGCTGCGTGCCGGGCAGCCGATGCTTTCCGACGGCCGTGTCGCGCGCTTCCTGCGTCGGCCGTTCCTCACCCACGACGACACCTACCAACGGCCTTACGCCCTGCACGCCGCCTTGCGCCACGCGGTCCGCGAGGCGGACCGGGGACTGCCGGACGGCTGGTCGGATCAAGATCGCAGAGATGTCGCAGAGCGGCTGCTGAGTTGGCTGGGCAGTCGCACGGACATGTCCGTCGGCCGCGCGGCCGTCGCTCAGGCTCTTGAATCGGGGCTGCGGCTGTCTGCCACATGCGGTGTCTTCGACGACTGGATGGTGCGCGCCGCGCAACGCCTGGTCGAGGCCGGGCAGTGGATGGCAATCGGTGTCGACAACAGTGACGAGGCGCCACGTGAGCCGTCCGGCAGCGAATTGCGCGCGGTGCAGGGCGCCATCGAGGGCATCCGGTTGCGGCGTACCGGCCGAGCGCCCGAAGCGGTTGCCGTTCTCGACGCCATCGATGTGGCCTCGGCCGGGTTGGCCGGGCGGCTGGTCCGTCTGCATCTGGCTCACGCGCTCCGGAATGCCGGCGACTACAACCGTGCCGCCGCCATCTATGGCGAGCTGCTGGGCGGCGAATTCGACGCCGCGGCGCGGTATTGGCTGTGTGACTACGACTATTTGAACGGTCGCTTCTCGTCGGCGATGGACATCTTGCGGGCGCAGAGAGGCGGCGACGACGCCGAGGAGGGCGAGCGGCTGCGGCTGGTCGGCCACATCTGGCGGGTCAATGCGCGGTTTGCCGAGGCGGTCGAGGCGTACGAAGCAGCGATCTCTTTGGCGAGGGATTCGGGATTGGCCGCCGCCGAAGCCAAGGCGTTGGCGAATCTCGCACAGACATTGTGCTGGTCGGGCGATACCGAGGCGGTCTCACTGGCAGCCACTCGCGCCCGCGAGTTGCTTGACCTTGTCCCGAACCCGGTCGAGTTGGTCAAAGTGAGGTCGGCGGAAGCAGTGGCGGCGGCCATGGCGGGCGACGCCACGGCAGCACGGATCGCGGTCGCGGACACCCGGAGCCTGACCGACGGAATCGGTTACCGAGGAGGCCACAATCTCGCCGATGTTGCCGAGATCCTGGTGAGCGTGCGGACAGGGGACCGGGAGTCGGCCCGTCGTACGCGGACCGAACTCGACGCCCGAACGGCCGCTTCAGGGGGCAACACATACTGGGTGCCGGTGGTGACGACCTGGATCGACGGCACGGAAGCAGCGGCGGACTGCCGACCGGCTGTGGATTGGATCGACGGGGCGGACGCGGCGCTGCGTCGTTGGGAGGGCCTTTGTGGCGCCGCGCGGCACGGGACGGCGGACAGTGACGACGAGCCCGAGGCAGCGGCGGGTGCACATGGATGAGGTCGTACGTGTCGGGTTGTTGGGACTCGGACATATCGCGCAGACACATCTCCAAGTGCTCGCGGCCGACAAGCGGGTGGCGTTGGACTTCACCGTCGACCCGAACGTGGCCGACGCACCGCTCTTCCGCGAGGCGCGGGCGCCGCACTATCACTCCCTGAAAGACGCCCTCACCAAGCATCAACCCGAGCTGATCGTGATCGCGACCCCCACGGACTCGCACATGGACCTCGTTGCGGAGGCGTTGACGCGCAGTACGGCGCGTGTATTGGTCGAAAAGCCGCTCGTGCATGACGTCGCGTCGCTGGACCGGCTCTGCGCGATGGCCGATGTGCGCGGACGCGTCTTCACCGCCCATCACTTCGCGTTCTCGCCGGAGGTGGAATGGGCGGCGCTGATGGTCGGGGAACACGAGGAGTGGGGGCCGGTCACCGAAGTGACGGCCGCGTTCCACGACCCGTATGTCCTGCGCGGGCGACAGGCGTTCACGTCGTACGGGTCGAGTTGGACGGACTCGGGGATCAACCAACTCAGCGTTGTCGCCCGACTGGTGGAGCCGATCCGTATGACGGCGGGAACGGAACTGGACGACGGTGCGAGCGCGTGGTGCACGTTCGCGTTCACCTCGCGTGGGCGTACGGGAACAGCCCGATTGCGGACAAGTTGGCGGACGGGGGCGAGCAGCAAGGAAACCGTGGCCGTTTTTGACGAATCGGGCGTCGAACTGTGGATCGACCACACGGCGATGACGGGATTCGCGGCGCAGGGAACCGAATTGCTCGCCACGTACGGAAACGACGGCCGCACACCGCGCAAAGTCGCGCACTACGAGCGGCTGTACGACAGCTTGTTGTCCGACCACCCCCACCGGCTCTTGAGGTTCGACGCCGCGGAACACCTGACACGACTACATCGCGGGGTGCTGTAGTAAGACGTTCCGCCGGCGGACATCAGTCGAGGACGCTCCGCAATCCGAAGTCCTGAGCGGACAGGGCGTGCGTTTCCCGCCATTCCCGTGGCTGACGAAGCGCCGTCCGGTACAGAACCGCGTCGGCACTGACCGCGACAGTACGGATACGCGCCGTACCGAATGCCTGGCTGGCAGGCAGCCGCTCCGCGCCGCGACGCTGGGCACATGAACGCTCCGGTATCTCCTCCGCCGACTTCCCTGCCCATCCTCCGCTTCGTCGGTGTCCTGGAATCGACCCCGCAGGCCGCGCGCCGGGCACGCCACGCGGCTTTGCGCGAACTCGCCGACTGGGGGTGGCCGCTCGACTCCGAGGTCTCCCGGACAGCAGCCCTGATCGTTGCCGAGCTGACCGCGAACGCCGTCATCCACGGGAGCAGCGACCGCAACGGGTTCCGTCTGTGTCTCGCCGTGCTGCCGGGCGTGTCGGAGCACCGGAGGCTCCGCATCGAGGTCACCGATGCGTGCGGCGCGTGCGTGCCCCAACCGACGCCGCACGTTCCTGACGCGGTTTCCGGCCGAGGGCTTCTTCTCGTCGCCGCGTTATCGGACCGCTGGGGCTGGGCCGTGAGTCGCGACCACTCCTCGAAGACCGTCTGGGCTGAGCTTGCCCTTGGCACCGACGCGAACTGATCGTCAGGACCGCTGACTTGCCGCCGGCCGACGCCTCACAGCCCACCCGACCGACCACCTCGGAGCGCGCCCCTCGTCCGGGAGCGGTGGTACGGATATCGTCGACACTCGGGTCGCTCGCAGATCACCGGGGGGATCGCTCGTGCCGCAGCTCGCGTTCGCCAGTACCTTCTGGCAGGGATATGACGCGCTGGAGAAGCCGGTCAAGGCCGGGGTCAAGAAGGCGATGGCCAAGTTCCAGCAACTGTCCGTCGCCGAGCTGCACGCCGACAAGGGGCTGCACCTGGAGTCGGTGGAGAACGCCCGCGACCACCGCATGCGCACGATCCGGATCAACGACTTCTGGCGTGGCGTGGTGCTCGCGCCCGACGATGGCTCGGACACCTTCCTGCTGCTGAATGTCGTGCCGCACGACGACGCGTACACCTGGGCGGCGCGTCGGCTCTACACGGTCAACTCCGTGACCGGTGGCCTGGAAGTGCGAAACGTGGACGCGATCGAGCAACTGGCGCCCGCGATGGCGGAGGCCGCCGCCGCGGCGCCCGAACTGCTTTTCGCCAAGCACTCCGACACGGTCCTTCGCGACCTCGGCATCGACGCCCAAGTCCTGCGCGCCGTACGCACGATCAATGGCGTGTGCTGCGCGCGGTGGTCGCGCCCGGCCCCGACGACCTGTTCGTCACCGGCGACCCGCACCAGCGGATCTATGACTCCAAGGTCACGCTCAGTTCGCTCGGCATCTCGGTCGCCGGGCGCACACGGCGACTGCGCATCAACTACCGCAGCACCGAGGAGATCCTGGTGTGGTCGACCGGGATCATGAACGGCGTCGGCGTCGACGACCTCGGCGGGGACGGGTACGACACGCTCGTCGGATACCGCTCGCTGTTGCGCGGCAAGCGCCCGTTCACCGGCGGCTACGCCTCCGAGAGCGCGGAGGCCGCCGCGCTGGTGGAGCGCGTCGAGGAGTGGCTGCGGCAGGGGGTGCGTCCGAGTGAGATCGCCGTCTGCGCCCGGTTCAATGTGCTGCTGGACAAGGTCTACGACCGGTTGATGGCGGCCGATGTGCCGGTCGTCCGGGTCAAGGACAACCCTCGCCCCGGCACGGACGGCGTACGACTGGCCACGATGCACGCGATGAAGGGCTTGGAGTTCCGCTGCGTCGCGGTGCTGGGCGTGAACGCGAGCGCGTTGCCGTTCGCGCGTGAGATCACGCCGGTTGAGGCGGACCGTCTCCAGCACGAGAGCGACATGCTGCGTGAGCGGTGTGTCTTGTTCGTCGCCTGCACCCGGGCACGGGAAGCGCTGCACGTTTCCTGGAGCGGTACGCCGAGCCCGTTTCTGCCGTCACGACCATGAGGCGGGGAGAAGACTCTGGAGGGACTGGGACATTGTGGGGCGTACTGCCTTGTCCGACCTCGGGCACCCTGAGGGCCGCATCTCCGATCTGCCGGAGTGCGGCCCTCGGGCGGTGTCAGTCGCGGGAGATGCGCCAGTGCGACTCCAGGACCCGGTCGCCCGGCGTCCACACGTAGGGGATTCGGCGGTCGCTGCCGTTTTCGTAGGTGCTGGCGTAGAGATAGCCGCCGTAGTACGTGTTGTGCAGGCCGATATTGTCTCCGTCGGAGAGCACCCCGTAGCCCTTGATCGTGCTGTCCCCGGTCACGTTCAGATTGCATCCCTCGATCAGCTCGGTATTGCTGTTGATGGAGAGCTTCTCGTAGATCGGGCCGCGCAGTTCGCGGATCCGGACGTAGTGGTCGTCGCTGATCGCGTTGACTTGGCCGTTGGCGTTCAAGGTGCTGTTCGCGTTCAGGTCGCTGTTGGCGTTGAGGTCGCCGTTGGCGTCCAGGGTGCCGTTGACACGCAGGTCGCTCTCGGCATACACGGTGCTCTCGACACTCAGGGAGCCGTTCACGCTGAGGCTGCTCTGCACGGTTGCGCTGCCGCCGACCAACAGGCTGCTGTCGACGCTGGCCGAGCCATGCACCGTGAGGTAGTTCCCCACCGACGTGCTCCCGGCCACGTCAAGACCGGACTGGCCCGAGATCTCCCCTTGGACGGTCAGTGCGGCCAGGGTCGGGTCCTTCACGCTGAGGGCGAGCGTGGCGTATTGGTAGACCGGCTTGAAGGAGTCGCCCTCGGTCGTCGACGACATCGACGCCTCCAGCGTGAAGGTGGTGTCCATGGTGAGGTGGCCGCCGCTGAGCGAGCAGAAGGTGTCGGGGCCCTCGTAGACGAGGCTGCCGTCGCCGTCGTACACCCGGAAGTAGGCGCCGTTGCTCTCCCAGGAGAGGTACACGGACTCGTTCGCCGTGAACTTCGTCTTCGGGGCGGTGGCACTGGCGCTGCCGCGGGCGAGGAAGGTGTGCAGGTAGAAGACGGGGCCCGTGACGGGCAGGGGCAGGATGAAGGTTTCGTGGGTGTAGTTCGTGCGGCCGGGCGTGGTGGCGGAGTACTCCGTGATGTAGCAGTCCATCGTGCCTGCGCTGACGCTGAGCTCGCCGGTGATGCCGAAGTCCAGGGTGCCTTCGACCTTGTCGTACGCCTCGCCCGCGGACTTGAGGGTGGCCCGCCAGTACTCGGCGCTGCCCTTCGCGCCGATCTCCTGCGCGGTCACCTCGACCAGTGACGCCACGTTCCAGCGGTCGCTACTGGTGGAGATGTGCGGCTTCGTGGCGAAGTACGCGCCGCCGCTCTCCGCGTTCTTCGGGACGCTCAGCAGGATCTGGTCGCAGTACACGGTGGCCTGGCCGGCGCTGACGGCCAGGTTGACCCGGCCCTCGGTCGCGGTCCCGGGCGTGCTCGCCTGGAGCGGGGCCGGGCTGGTGGAGGGGCGGTAGGTGAGCAGCGGGGGCTTGTCGGGCATGGCGAGGCCTCCTGGTGCGTATGCGGGTGACTGCCCGGAGCCGGGCTGCGACTCGGGCTCGGGCTGCGACTCGGGCTGGGACCGGGCTAGGACTCGGGCTAGGACTCGGGCTCGGGCTCGGGCTCGGTGCGGAGTTGGAGCAGGCCGTCTTCGAGCGTCGGAGGATGGTCCGGGAACTGCGCGTTCGCCGGTGCCGGGGCCAGGTCGTACGACGTCCAGGGGCCGCCCGGCTGCTCCGGACGCATCCAGGACCAGGTGCCGTGCCGGGTGGAGGGTCGGGGGAACGGGATTGTCCCGTCCTGGCCGCCACCCATGACGGGCCCGAACCGGAACTGGGCCTGGAGGTGGCGCAACGCCCCGTCGACATGCGGTGGTTGGATGGTCACGGCCGTCGTGGGGGTGATGCCGGTGACGGCGTGGACACTCGCGCGTGGGTCGACGAGCAGGAGCAGCCGGGTAGGCGTGGGATCGCCGAAGGTCAGAGTCAGGTAGTTGGGCGGCGGGTCTGCGAGGGTGCCGGGCGGGCCGATCGGGACGATGAGGCTCTGGCCGTCGTCGGGGGCGGTGACGCTGTCGAATCGCTCGTAGTCGTACCCGCCGCCGGGCGCGGTCCGGAAGAAGCCGATGAGTCCGTCGTCGCGGGCGGGCTGGTCGCCCAGCCGGACGGCGAACGGGTCGGAGGTGAAGGCGGGAGCCGGCGGATCGAGGGTGGCCGCCCAGCCGGTGTCGGTCAGGGGCGGCCCGTCCAGGGCCAGCCGCAGCCGGGCCTGGACCAGGGCCAGGGGTCGTCCGACGAGGGCGGACAGTGTCTGGTCGGCGCGGCGCCCGAGCGGGTCGGTGGTCCACAGCGTCGAGTCGATGACGTCCAGGAACGCGCTGAGGTTGGCCTCGGCGGCCAGGCCCCGGGAGCGCAGCAGACCGGCGACGGTGGGGGCGAGTGCCTCGACCTGGGCGAGGGTGGTGACCGTGCCGTCGGGTGGGGGCTCCCACTGGCCGGTGCGGGTGCCGGAGTTGTCGGTGAGCAGCCGGTAGGTGCCCAGGAAACGGCCCGCCGGGTCGTACAGCAGCAGGCTGCGGTCGAGGTGGTTGGGCAGCAGCCAGCCGGTGACGGGACTTGGGTCGGCGGCTGTCGCCACCACTCGGGTGCCGGTGGCCGCGTCCAGCAGTTCGAAGTCGAGCCGGGCGGGCTGGAGCGGGCGCGGGGGCAGCTGGGCGACGGCGGCGACCGTCGGGGTGAGCGAGGACTGCGTGGTCAGGGCTGTGTCGACGACCAGGGGGAAGCTGCGGAACTCGTGCAGACCGCCCTGCTGGAGGTTCGGGCTGACGACGTCGAGGACGCGGCCGAACTTGTCGTAGAGGAAGAGTTCTTGCACATGGATCTGGCCTTGGCGGGTCTCGTGGAAGTCCGCGCTCTCGCCGCCGGGGAGGTAGGGGACGCTGGTGACCCGGCCCCGGTAGCGGGCCGGCAGCGCGTCCTGGGTCTCGGCGTCGGGGTAGCCGACCAGGCCCGCGATCTGCGGGAAGCTGTCGTCCCCGGTGGTGGGGCGGCGGAAGGCGCGGGTGTCGCGGGCGGCGAGGCGGTCGTTGAAACCGGTCAGCTCCTGGGCGAGGATGCCCCAGTCGCCGACCGCCCCGAGCCAGGCGGCGAGTTGGTCGCGCTGGGCGGTGGAGCCGTGCCGCGAGACGAACTCGTTCAGCCGGGAGGCGAACAGGCTGCGGGGGTGCGGGCCGAGGGCGGAGATGCCCGTGACGGCGACCGGGTCCTCGTCGAGGCGGGCGCCCGGGGTGTATTGGTAGTCGGTGCCGTCGAAGGCCCAGCAGCTCCGGCCGTCCACGGAGTGCGGGATGTGCCGGTAGGAGACGTTCCACTCCATGAACAGCGGCTCCCAGGGCTGGCTCCAGGGTTCCAGGCCCAGCGCGGGCAGGGTGCCGGTGTAGTCGGACGGGCGGTGTGCGGTGAGCGTGGCGGTGAGGTCGGACTCGGCCACGCCGGTGGCGGCGGCGAGGGCGTGCGCGTTGCCCGGGTCCAGCAGGTAGTACTCCGTGAGCAGGGTGGCGACCTCGCCCGGCAGCGCGCCGAGCCCCGGCAGTGTGGGCAGCCCGCCCTGTCCCGGCGTCACCGTGACGGCCCGGCCGCCGACCGAGACGGCGCTGACCGGCGGGGTCGGGGTGTCGTCGGCGAACGGACGGACGGGCACAGGCTCGTCGGAGACCACGGCGTCGGCCGGGGGCTGGATGCCCGAGACGCTCACCACAGGGTTGGCGCTGCGCCAATAGGCGGGCCGGGGCACGGCCTTGAGCGTGGCGCCGCCGGTCAGCCCCTTGGCCCGCGCGAAGGCGCTGATCCCGGCTTGGAGCGCCTCTTGGGCGGTGGCACATGGGCCGGACCAGTCGGGCTGGGGCACCAGGACCGCCAACGCGCGTGCCCGGGCGGTCTTTTCGCGCAGGGTGTGCGCGAGGGAACCCTGCCGGGCGGGGTCCAGCTCGGCCTGGATGTCGTCCTGGTCCGGGGCATCTCCGGGCGGCGGCGGAGGGATGAACTCCAGGATGCCGTTCTTCAACCACAGGGAGTTGAGCCGCCACTGGAGCGCGTGCACCTCGCCGAGCAGCGCGTCCAGCCGGTCCTGGTCGTCGTTGAGGGTGGTGAGCCAGGCGGGCGGGGTGAAGGGCGCCGCGGGTGTGCCGTCCGGCGCCGGGTCGGCCGGCGGTGGTGTCACCGTCCACCGGTATCCGCCCGATGACGGCGCGAACGAGGCCGCGTGCACTTCGCGCCGCACCCGTTCGTCCCCGCCTTTCTCGTCGGCGACGGAGAGCAGGTCGTGCAGGAACGCCCGGAGCAGCTGCATGTCCGCGGCGGCGGGCCGGGCCCCGGTCGCCTGGAGGGCGTGTCCGGCGAGCGCGGTGAAGGCGTCTTCGGTGGTGGTGCCGATGGCGACGTTGAGGGTTCCGTTGTCCTGCACGGTGTGCAGCGGGTCGGGAGAGGGGGCGGCGGCGTTGTCGGCCGGGTCCCAGGGCACGGTCAGGGCCAGGCCCTGGTAGAGGCTGCGTACGGCGGGGGTGACGGCGCCGTCCAGGACGGGATTGCCGGTGAGCCTCGGGTCCCGCCAGTCCAGCCGGGTGAGCAGGTCGGCGTAGGAGGTGCCGGGCGGGAGCGTGGCGAGGACGTCGGCGGCCGGGTCGGAGTACCAGCCGATGACCTGGTATCCCAGCGTGTCCGTCGCGGTGACGTCGGACAGGTCGTCGATGAAGGAGAAGACGTTGGTGTTGTGTGGGACGTACGTGGTGAAGTGCGGGTCGCCGGTGTCCATGGCGGTGAGGAACAGCGGGTCCCTCGCGGCCCGTTCCGTCCAGGGCGTGCCGTCGGTGACGGGGAAGGCGAGCCCGAGCAGGACCTGGGGGGCCGGGTCGGTGAGGGCGCTGCGGTAGGGGTCCGGGCTGGCCTGCCAGGCGTTCAGCGTGTCCTTGGCGACCATGTAGGGGCTGGAGTTTTCCAGGGGGTGGCCCTGCTCCAGGGCGTAGGGCGTGTGCGGGCAGTCGCTCTCGATCACCCACGCCCTGATCCGCCGGGTGCCGGTGCCGCTGAACCGGGTGACGAGCCAGCGGTTGGGCACCAGCGGGTAGTCGACCTCCTCGGTCGCCGGGTCCTGTACGCCGTGGCGCAGTCCCCGGGGGAGTGTCCAGTGCAGATGGACCCCGGTCTGCCGGAACTGGGGGTCGTCGGTCTCCCGGTCCCCCTCCTCGGGTTCGGGGCTGATGAAGTTGTCCAGGGCCAGGTAGTTCTGCCGCCAGGTCCGGAAGCCGTCCCTGCCCAGCAGGGCCCGGTTCACCACGAGCGCGTCGAGCGCGACCGGCACGACGAGGGCGGGGCGCGTACTCATCGTCGGGTTCCTCCGGTCGCCGGGAAGCGGTCCCCATCCGGACCGTCGAAACGAATCGCCTCCGGCACTTTGACCAGTTGCAGCGCGAGATCGGCGGGACCGATCGCGCCGACGCTCGTCCCGTGCGCGGTGTCCAGGGCGGCGGCCAGTGCGGGTACGAGCGAGGTGAGGTCCAGGACGCGTACGGCGGGGTCGGCGCACGGGCGGAGATGGCGCAGGACGTCGAACGTGACGTCCGCGCCGAGCTGTTCGCCCAGCGGCAGCCGTGGGCCGGCGTCCGGCACCAGGCTGCGCAGCGGTATCAGCCCGTCGTCCTCGACGCCGAAGCGGAACCCTTCCTGGGGTTCGGCGAGTTCGACGGTGGCGGGCACACCGTTGAACAGGCACAGCAGCACGGTCGGGGAGAGATGGTCCATCCGCAGCACCGGCAGCGCCGCCCCGGCCGCGTCGACGGCTCGTACGGCGAGGTGGGGCCAGCCGGAGACCAGCGCGGAGCGCAGCAGCAGCCCGCAGACCCTGCCGAGGGAGGCGTCCGGATCGCCGGGCTCGGCGTCGCGCTGCCGGTCGCGGTGCCGGGCCGCGGCCTTGGCGGCCTCGGCTCTTACGGCGGCGGCCACCACCGCGTCCTGGAGCGTGTCCCGGCTCGACTGCGCGCCGATCCCCAGCGCCCCGCCGATCAGCGCGTCCAGCCAGTTCGGGTCGGTGTGGAAGAAGCGCAGCGACTCCGGCGGCAGCATCCGCGCGTCCGGCACGAGATGGGTGAACGGCACCGGTGTGAGCAGCAGCAGCCGGCCCAGCCAGTCCACGACCGGCGCGAGGTGTGCTTGGAGGCCGTCGTCCGTTTCCAGTGCCTCGGTGACGGCCGCGCGGGCGGCGTCGGAGCGCAGGAAGGCGTCCAGGTCGGCGCTGGGGTCGCTCGGCGCGGGCGCGGGTGCGGGCGGCGACCAGGGGTCACCCGGTCGCGCCGGGGTCGCGCCCACGGCGGTGAGCAACGGCCCGTCCAGCAGCGCCGCGAAGGCCGCCCGAGCGGTGCGTGCCGCTCCTTTGTCATCCTCCGGAAGGTGCGTGCTGGTCTTTTGGTGATACAGGGTGTCCGCCAGCTCGTGGGTGGCGCGTTTGAAGGCGGTCAGTTGCTGTACGTACGCCGAATCGGCCAGTGCGAGCGCGCGCCCGGTCTCGAACGCGGTGGCCAGGGACACGTCGAAGCTGCCCCAGGCGGGGTCGTAGCCGAGCAGGGCGTCCGCGCCGGTGGCGGTCGCCACCCGGTCGACGGGCTGGGGTGGTACGGGGGTGAGCGGGCCCCGGTACCAGCCGAAGGCGCGCTCGCCGGAGCGGGTCAGGTACGGCAGCGGCACGTGGCCGTCGCCGATCCGCCGGGCCACCTCCCGCCGGGCGGGCGGGGTGCCGTCGGCGTCCTGGTACGGGGAGGGCAGCCGCAGCCACATCTCCTCACGGGTCGCGGCCCGCGAGCCGTCCGGTGTGCGGGTGAGCCCTTCGGCGAGATCACGGAAGTGCGCCTTGCCGTCCGGGTGAGCCCAGAACGACCAACTGCACAGCGACAGCAGGGCGACGGACGTGCGGCCCTGGAAGTCCGGGTCGGGGCCGAGGAGTTGCTCGTGGCCCTCCAGGGACACCAGGTGGACGATGTTCTTGGTGCGGGCGTCCGGCGGTGAGCCGGGCGGGGCGGCGGCAGGGAAACGGTTGGCGACGACGACGGAGAACAGCCCGTCCTCCTGGAGACCCAGAACGGGCCGGTCCCCGGTGTTGGCTCCCCGGCAGTGCGCGAGATACGGCAGCTCCGCCAGGCGGGGTGCCACCGCCGGGAACGCGGACGCGGGGACGCGGATGATGTCGCACGGATCGTTCGGCCCGATGTCGGACTCCAGGCGCAGCGCGGGCTTGAGCACGGCGGGGTCGGTGGCGAGGAAGCCGCCCACCGTGGTCGTCTCGGTCCGGTTCGGGGAGGTGTCTCCGCCGACGAGCTGATCGTCGGTCAGGACCAGCAGCGCCAGCCACGGGGTGTTCCGCCCCGCGCCGCGCAACGGCCGCTCCCACGGCAGCAGCGGGTCACCGAGCACCACATGCGGCAGCACTTCGGCGAACTGCCCGCCGGAGGTGTCCGGCGGCTGCTTGGCGACCACCGCGGTCGAGGCGTCGATCGCCACCTGCGGTGCGCGCACGGTGAACCGCTGGACGGCCCGGAACGGCCCGCCGACGGTTCCCGCGCCCTGGTCCGTCCCGGTGCGCAGGGTGTGGGTGGCCTCGATCCGGTAGTCGCCGGCGGGCAGGGCGGGCAGATAGTGGTCGTGCAGTTCGATGTCCCCGATGGGGATGGTGTCGCGGGCGGGGTGCGGCGGGCTCGCACTCACGTGGTCCTGCTCCCTCACATCCGGTCTGGGTTCTGCACCATCGGCGCCTGGCTGTAGAAATGGCCCGCCCCGGCCGCCAGCGCGGTCAGTGCGTCGGACGGGCCGTCGAGCAGCCCCGCGTCGACCAGCGCCGCGCACACCTGGTCGCGCCCGGTCCGTGCCGTACCCCGGTCGGTCTGTCCGATTCGCTGCACGGACGTGTCGTCGGGGACGAAGACGTAGTCGCGGTCGGCGACGGGCACGGACGGCAGCGGGGCGAGGCCGGGCGGGATCTCGTCGGCGGAGTACTCGCTGAGCGGGAACACCCCGCGTGAGTCGGCCAGTTCGGGCCGGGGGGCCCGCACGTCGTAACCGACCGGGCGGTCCGCGAGGACCTCGGCGCTGGGGGCGCCCGGGGTGTGGCTGAAGGGCGTCGGCGGGGTGCCCCAAAGCGAGGCGGGCAAGTGGTGGGTGCGGGAGGTCGTCGTCCAGCCGTCCATCGGGGCGGGCGCGTCGTTGTAGTACAGCGTCAGCCGGTGCTCACCGACCAGCCCGGAGCGGTTCATGGGCCGTACGTCGACGCCGGGGCCGTCTTCGGCGCGGGGCGCGGACAGCGGGTCCCCACCGATTCGCAAGTGGCTGGCGGGCACTGCGGATTGGGTGAAGAAGCGCAGGTCACGGGCGCGGGCGTACCACCTCTTGCCGCTGTTGCCCCGGTCCTGGGCGGCGGTGTCCCGGGCGGCCTTGTCGATGCCGTTGACGGGCCCGATGGTGACGACGTCGGCCGGTTTCGGCAGCAGGTCGGCGAACTCGCTCCAGCCCAGCGCCTTGGCGTCGGTGCCGGATCGGCCGGGGCCGAAGCTGATGGTCTTGGAGAAGCCGATGAAGTGCGCGGTGACCGAGCCGCCCGTGGGCGGCCCCCACAGCTCCAGATCGGCGCCCACGGACGCGCTGATCGTCTTGTGGATGATCCCGATGTTGACCGTGTAGGACGCGCCGATGCTCACCGAGATCCGGGCGTCGAAGAAGAACGGCCGCCACGACAGCAGCAGATCGGCCTGGGCGGTGAACCACGCCCGGAAGTCGCCCGCGTGGAAGGTGATGCTCAGCCTGCCGCCGGCCATCGCGCAGGACGGGGTCACCGCGAGGTACGCCTGCGCGGTGATCGTCAGGTTGCCGCTGACCGCCCAGTCGATGCCGAGCCGCGGCACGTCGGGGTAGGAGGAGGGCCGCTGGAAAGAGGGGTGGTAGCCGCCGAGGGTGACCACGAACTGGCCGGCGCTCGGGTGCGGCCCGAACCACATGGCGGCGGCGAACCCGCCGGTGAGATGGCAGTCCGGGGTCAGCACGTACGACACGGGCGCGAGCTGCGCGGCCAGCTCGAAACTCCCGGCGAGCGGCCGGACTTCCGCCTCCAGGCCCAGCTCGGCGTACACGTACGTACGGGTCGCCGACTCGGCCGGCATCGGCAGCTGGAGGGTGGCGATGCCGAGGACGGCCAGCGCCAGTTCCCGACCGAACTCGGCGGCCAGCAGCACCTTGGAGTTCACCACTTCGGCGACCGTGAACTCGATCCCCAGGGCCAGCCAATAGGACCCTTCCTTCGGGGCGATCCACTTGCGCGACGTCCCGCCCGGCACGGCGGGTTCGCGCCCTTCCAGGACGTCCAGCACATCGGAGGGCCGTTTCGCGGCGTCGGGCCCCTGCTTGTTCAGGGTCAACAGCGGGAACCCGGTCACCTCCCGGGCGGTCGGCAGGGTCAGCTCCCGGTTGAAGCCGAACCCGGCCATCAGCCCCGTCACCAGGAGCGGCGGCGGCCCTCCGAGCGGCGCCTCAAGCTGGCCGAACAGGAACAACGACGGCCGTCCGTCCGCAAGTTGGGCGTACGAGCCGATCGCGGCCAGGGAGAAGTCGGGCACGGCGATGGTCGCCGTACCGTCGAACTGGAAGAGCACCCCCTGGTCGAGTTGGCTCGGCGGGATGCGCAGCAGCGCCCCGGCGATCTCCACCGGGGGAGCCACGTATCCCACGCCGACGCCGTCGAGTTGGAAGGCGGGCGCGAATTTGTCCAGTGCCGAGCCGACCGCCAGACCGTCCAGGGACAGGGCCAGCGGCCCCAGTTGCACCCCGGCGTCCAACCCGAACAGCAGCGCGTTGTTCTGGTAGACGACCCCTATTCGGTTGATCTGCACCACGCCGAGCTGCTTCTGGACGGTGATCCAGACACCGGCGGAGGAGGGGGAACCGCCGCTCTTGGCAGGGGCGGTCGCAGGCGCGGGCGCGGGGGAGGGCGCGGGGGAGGGCGCGGGTGAAGGGGCCGGGGTGTCGGACCCTGCGCTTCCGGCCGCGGCGGGCAGCCCCAGGGCCACCGGCACACTCTCCGGCCCGATCCGCAGCGCGGCCAGCGCCGCAGGTCCCGCCTTGAGCCCGCCCGCCGGAAGCGCCACCACCCCGGCCTGTCCGAGCAACGCGTTGGCCGATGCGGCGGCGTCGGCGTCGAACACCCCGGAGGAGTAGAGGACTTGCAGATCGTCCACGCCGAGGGTGCCCGCGCTCGACAGGAAGCCGCCGACGAGCGGGAGTTGCGCCAGATCGATCCCCGCCGACAGATCGACCCCGAGGGCGAACACCGCCGGACCGCTCCGCGGTTTGACGCGCACGAACTTGGCGTCCTTCAGGCCGATCCGCAGACTGTCGGGGATGTCGGCCGCCAACTGCTCGGAGAAGTGGGCCACCCAATCCCGCAGCGTGATCTGCGCCCCGTCCTCGGGTGCGTGGTAAGTGGCGGCCAGCACATCGGCGCCGGACTTCTCCGCGTCGAGGGCGACCTCGAAGCCGAAGCCGTCCACGGACAGGGTGCCGCCGTAGTGGGTCGCGGAGCCGTCCCGGGTGACGGTCAGCTCCAGCGCGGCGGTGACCCCGTCGGCGATGGTCATCTCGCCCTGGCACAGGAACGTGAAGATCTCGGTCCCGGTGGTGTGGGACAGCCACAGGCCGGTCAACTCCAGCGAGGCGAGCGGCTGGGGTGGCGCGGGCAGACACAGGGCCTCGATGACGTCACCGACGCCGATCTCACCCGCCGCGAGCCCGCCGCTGAACGTCCAGCCGCCCTGTGCGCCGCCGTTCTGCACCGCGCTGACGTCGATGCTGATCTTCCGGCTGAGGGCAACCGTGCCCGCGACGTGGACCGTGAACTTCCGTACAGGGTCGTAGTACAGGGCGATGGACAAGGAGGTGAGCGTCACGAAGCCGACGTCCCAGTCTCCGGTGACCGTCATCCGGGCCAGGTACGCCTTGCCGAGCCGGGCCCCGAAGGCCACTTCGGTGACGGCCAGTGATGCGGGCAACTCGTCCGAGGGCAGCCCGAACGACGCGAGCAGGGACCGGGCGTTGACGGGCGTGCCGCCGCGGAGTTCTCCCGTGACCCGCAGATCGGGCAGCCACACCGCGATGTCCAGTTGCAGCGCCCCCAGGTCCAGTGCGGCGACGACCGCCATGGACGTGACCTCGTAGACGGCCGGTGCAGCGGATTCCTTGCGGGTGAGCCGGTAGTCGAATCCGGCGACGTCGCGGGCCGCGAAGTCGAGCGCGTGCAGGCCCTCGACCGCGGTTCGCCACACGTCCGCGTCGGCGAGCCGTCCGCCGAGCCGGTCGAGGGCGTCCGCGAACGCGCCGGCCTGCCGGGGCCGTACTGCGGCGGTCAGCCGTCCGTCGTCGCCCTCGGTCAGGGTGCACACAACCTCGACCGAGTCGAACACGCCGCTGAGTACGAGGCTGACGGAGCCCTCCGCCGACACCGTCAGGGTCACCCCGGTCACCGCCAGCGTCACCTTGCCGCCGACCGGCCACGTGGTGGAGGCGCAGGTGAGCGCGAGCGTGAGGTGGGTGTTGCCGCTGTCGATCTGCGGCGCCCCCGAGCCGGCCGTGCCCTGACAGGTGCCGTCCGGGAAGGTGGTGAGCAGGTCGAGGAGCAGGGGTGGCAGCGCGGTGTCGGTGGTGCGCAGCGTGGGCGGGGCACCGAGACTTGTCAGGTGCGCTTTCAGGGCGTCGAGATCCATCGCAGTTTTCCCCCGTCGGGTGGTGCCCTGCCTATGTGCGAGGCTCGTACTGAGCGCCGTTCCTGATGATCTGGTTGGCATCCGCCTGAGTCAGGACGTACCCGCGATATCTGACGGTGGCATTCTCTCCGCGAGCCAGCTTCGACAGATTCGCCCAGTCTTTGACCGCTTCATTGAAGGGCAAGCCCCCTATGACGGTCGACTGGGACCACTCGCCGTTCCAGCCGGCCAGAAAGCTCTCGCAAAATCCATCGAGCCGAGCCATTTCCGACGTCGTTCTGATGACAAGGTGGTACGCCTGCTCGGCTTTCTCCCGATCGTCTTCGGTCGGGAGCTTGCCCTGGCCCCGGCCCGCCCTCACCCACTTGTTCAGATAACCGTGGAGGGTCCTCAGGTCCTCGACCAGCCGACGATGTCCCAAGCCGGCCCGCTCGGTACTCGGCTTGTAGGAGAGCGACATGGTGTGCGCCGTCCCGGTCAATTGCGTATCCGGAGGGGTCGTCCCCTGCCCTCTGGCGACGGCGAAGTACGGAAACGTACCTTCGGAGCGAATCGCCCAGCCTATGAGATAAAGATCGCTCTTCCGGAAATAGATCCGAATCAGCAGGTCGTCCATCGTGAAATCCACCCAGAAGAACGGCCCACCGGAAGCCGGATTCCGGTATCGATTGCGCAGGAATCCCGTCATCACCCGGAAATCCTCGTCGACTGTCCCGTCTGCCAGGTCGTCGTAGACGCACCCGTCCCCGTCCGGCACAACAGCCACTATGCAATCTCCCCCTTGGATCACCGCCGCTGTGGTTCACAGGCTTGCAGTCGTCCGGCGGAGAAGACAAGCCCACTACTCGGGCAGGCGGGAGTTTTCGGACAGCCAGGCGATCTGCGACATGGGGCGAATATCGCCACCGGCGTGCTGCACGTCATCGCGTCGGGCACCCGGTCCGACGGGCGCGCTTGGACGCGCATTGCCGAGAGGAACGACCGCCGCGGACGGTCAGGGCCGTGGGAACGCGAAATCGGACACCGATGATCCGACCGATTGTGGCGCCCCGCGACGATCCGAGGTGTACGCACTCACGGAGCGCTCGCGCCAGGCCGACTGAGAGCCAGGTCTGTTGCTCGCTCTCAGTCGGCTGCCCCGGCCCCTATCTGCATGCCGCAATTCGTCGAGCGGTACGCCGGGTTACTGCGCGTCTGGTGTGCGTGTGGGGCTCAGGCCGCCAGGCTGCTGTTACCGCCCGCGGCGATGCGGGTGATGGTGCCGATGCCCGTGCGCACGGTGACCGGGGCACCGCTGTCGGCGGTGCTGCCGTTGCCCAACTGCCCGGAGTCGTTGCCGCCCCAGGCTCGCAGACTGCCGTCGGACCGGCGCGCCAGGTTGTGGACGCCGCCTGCGGAGATGTCCCGGACGCCGGTGAGGTTGACGACGTTGGCGGGGGTGCCGCTCGCACCGCCGATGCTGCCGTTGCCGAGCTGTCCGTCGCTGTTGTCGCCCCACGCGCGGACGATGCCGTCGAGACGCCGCGCGAGGCTGTGCGAGTCTCCCGCGTCGACGTCCACGATGCCGGTGAGGTTGACGACGGTGACCGGGGTGCCGGTGTCGCCGCCGATGCTGCCGTTGCCGACCTGTCCGTCGCTGTTGTCACCCCAGGCCCTGACAGTGCCGTCGAAACGCAGGGCAAGGCTGTGCGAGAGCCCCCCGTCGATGTCGCGTACGCCGGTGAGCGGGGCACCCGGATTGCCGGGGTCGACGACGGTGACGGGTGTGCCGGTGTCGCCGCCGACGGTGCCGTTGCCGAGCTGCCCGTGGTCGTTGGCACCCCAGGCCTTGACGGTGCCGTTGGACAGGAGGGCGAGGGAATGGTCGCAGCCGGCTGCGATCGCGGTCACGCCCCTGAGGGGGGCACTGGGGTTGGCGGGGTCGATGACTGTGACGGGTGTGTTGTTGCTGATGGAGCCGCTGGTGCCGTTGCCCAGCTGCCCGGAGAAGTTGTTGCCCCAGGCTTTGACCGTGCCGTCGGACAGCAGAGCGAGGCTGAACGTGCAGCCGGCGGCGACCGCGGTCACGCCGCTCAGCTCGCGGACGGTGCCGGGGGTGAGGTGGTCGGGGTCGCTCAAACTGGAGGTGGTGCCGTCACCGAGTTGGCCGAAGTCGTTGGCGCCCCAGGCCTTTACGGTGCCGTTGGACAGCACGGCCAGGCCGTGGTTCCCGCCTGCGGCGAGGCGCGTGACGCCGGCGGCGGTCAGGCCGGCCGCAGTGACCGGGGTGTGCCGCTCATCGGTGGTGCCGTCGCCGAGCTCTCCGAAGTCGTTGGCGCCCCAGGACTCGACGCGTTGCGCCTGCGCGGCGGCCTGCGGCGCGGCGGGCACCGCGCAAGCCGCCAGGGAGGCCAGCAGCACGACCAGTCCCTTCGACAGGGAGGGCCTGGGGATGCGGCGTCTTGCTTGGACCGGCTGCATTGTCGGGACCGTGTGCATGTGTCACCTCGGAGTGCGGGGGCGCGCGCCATGTTGGCGGGCTATCACGTGGAGTCACGATCCTTGTTCAGCGAGTGGCGTCAGGGCGGGTGCGACACCGGCGCCGGGGCCGTATTGCGGCGAAAGACTGACCGCGGCGACGACGCCGTGGTAACTCGGGCGTCCGGACAGGGGGAGTGGTGAAGCCTGTCGTCGGCACTGTCAGCCCTCGCCCGGAGCGGCGTCGTCGGTACGCCGGCCCAGGGCGGTGCGCAGTGCTTCGGCCTCGGCAGGACCTAGCTGCCGCGCGAAACGCGCCAGGGCTCGGGCGCGGTCGACCGACGCATCCAGGGCCTGGCCCATGAGTTGTGCGGTGTAGTCGTCGGCCGACCGGGTGGCCGAGTAGCGGTAGGAGCGGCCGTGTCGCACCCGCGTCAGCCAGCCTTTTTCGCGCAACCGCTCGGTGACGGTCATCACGGTGGTGTAGGCCGGCGGACGTTCTCGCGCCAGCGAATCGAGGACCACTTGTATGGAGACCGGCTTCGGGGCATTCCACACCACCCGCATGATCGCCGCCTCCAACTCCCCGAACGTCTTCACGGTCATGTGCCCTCCGGTCCCCGCCGCAATGCCGGGCTCAGGTCTGCATCACTGATTGTTTCTACACAGCGTAGTAGTTTGGGGGTTGTGGACGCCGACCCCCGCGCTTCTGAGCCGCTGAACGCTGCCCGCTCTCCGGCCCAGCCCGAGCCCGGCCCTGAAGCCGATGCCGACCGGTGCGCGGACTTCACGGTGCGCGTGATGGACACCGGCCACCTCCGGTACGTGGTGGCCGAGCACCGCCGGCTTTTCCCCGACGGGCTGTTCACGCGGTTGGGGCCGAGATTCCTGACGACCTACACCCGGACGTACCTGACCAGCCCGCACGCCACAGCGCTCGTGGCCGAAGGCGCGGACGGAGCTCCACTCGGCTACCTGGTGGGTGTGCTGGACCCGGCACTGCACCGCCGGCACCTGTTGCGCTGGGAAGGAGGGCGGCTCGTCGTCCGGGGCGCGGCGGCTCTCGCGGTTCGCCCCGGACTGGGCGTGCACTTCGTGCGGACTCGGCTGGGCCGTTACTACCGCAAGCTGGAGTCCGCCCGCAGCACGGCGCGGGACAAGCAACTCGTGCCGCCTGTCGGCCGCGTCGCGTTTCTGAGCCACGTCGCCGTCTCCGAGAACGCTCGCTCCCGCGGCGTCGCCGCCGCCTTGATCGAGCGCTTCAACCAGTTCGCAGGTCTCGCCGGCTGCACACGGGTTTCCCTGGTGACTGCCGCCGGGCCGGACGGCGTCGGCGCGTACTACGAGCAACGCGGCTGGCAGTTGCGAGGCGAGAGCCGCACTCCCGACGGGCGTCGCCTCCTGACGTACGACTGCGCCGTGCAGTTGCGCCCCCTGGACAAGGGTTGAAGCCATCCGCGTCACGAGTCCTGACGGTGCTCTCGATCGTGAGGTGTTTCCCGCCGCGTTGAGAGGCTGACAGTTCGAGGATCTGAACGTCCGGGGCACGGCCGGGAACCGCCCCCTGGTCCGCGCTGTTTCGGCCACGTACGGCTGCCCCCGATTCGTCGCCGTCCGCATGGTCCGCAAACGCGCTGTCGGACGATGCCGAACTCAGCGCGCTTGTCGCTCACTTCAAGGTGTCACCGAGCGCACTGGCCGCGCGGCTGTCCAGGCCCGGACTCCTCGACACCGCCGCCGAGACCGGTTCCGCGTATGCGCGACGGAGATGGTCGCCGGCGGCGTCGAAGTATCGGCGGACGCGGTGCGGGCCGGGCCGCGGAACGGCAGTCCTGGTTGTGTTGCCGTGGGTCGAGGCAGTTTGGACACCGTTGATCCGAGTCCCAATGCCGTCCCGTGGAACGCCTGTCGTGGACGGTGTCGTACGTCAGGAGGCGGGGTCCGGCTTCCGCTCGGTGGCCGCGGCCGCGG
>NZ_JBPKBI010000020.1:36875-38473 GCF_051388935.1 Yinghuangia sp. YIM S10712 | reverse complement strand
CCCGCGTCTGTGGCGCCGCTGTCGCTGGGGCCGATTCGGAACTCGAAGGCGCCGGCGTACTGCTTGTGACCGGCGATGACGGCGTCTTCGACGGCTTTCGACGCGTGTGCGCCGCGCACGATCAGCGGGTCGCGGCGCAGGTCCCGCATCAGCGCCACACACATGCCGAGCATCACGAGGGCGAACGGCGCCGCCACGAGAATCGTGAGGTTCTGCAAGCCTTGGAGGGCGTTGTCCTCACCGTCGCCGACCAACAACATGATCGCGGCGACCGCACCCGTGAGCGTGCCCCAGAACACGACTACCGGCTTGCGGGGTTCGAGCGAACCGTTCTGGGTGAGCGTGCCCATGACGATCGACGCCGCGTCCGCACCGGACACGAAGAAGATGCCGACGAGGACCATCACGAGCAGGCTGGTGGCCGTCGCGATCGGATACTCGTTCAGCAGGCCGAAGAGCTGCGCCTCGGGCGTGGTCTCGCCCTCCAGGCCGCCGCGCTCCCTGACTTTCATGGCGCTGCCGCCGAAGACCGCGAACCACACCAGGCTGACCGTGCTCGGCACCAGGATCACGCCGCCGACGAACTGCCGGATGGTGCGCCCGCGGCTGATGCGCGCGATGAACATGCCGACGAACGGTGTCCAGGAGATCCACCACGCCCAGTAGAAGACCGTCCAGGTGCCCAGCCACGCCGAGACGCCCTCGCCGCTGGAGGCTTCCGTACGCCCCACGAGCTGCGGCAGATCGCCGAGGTACGCGCCGAGCGAGGTGGGTAGCAGGTCGAGCACGATGACGCTCGGACCCGCGACGAAGACGAACACCGCCAGGAGCAGCGCGAGCACCATGTTGATGTTCGACAGCCACTGGATGCCCCTCTCCACGCCGGAGACGGCCGACGCCACGAACGCCACGGTCAGGACGGCGATGATGCCCACAAGCAGTCCGGTGGCCACGTTGTCCAGCCAGTCCAGCTCCTCGAAGCCGCTGCCGATTTGCAACGCGCCCAGGCCCAACGAGGCCGCGGAGCCGAAGAGGGTGGCGAAGATGGCGATGATGTCGATGACCCGCCCCCACGCGCCGTGGGCGCGCTTCTCACCGATGAGCGGCACGAACACCGAGCTGACGGTCTGCCGCCGACGCCGCCGAAACGTGCTGTAGGCGATGGCGAGGCCGACGACGGAGTAGATCGCCCAGGGGTGCAGCGTCCAGTGGAAGAGCGTCGTTGCCATGGAGTTCTCCATGGCGGCGGCGGAGTCCGCGGGGGTGGTGCCGGGCGGTGGTGTGGTGAAGTGCGCGAGAGGTTCGCTCACTCCGTAGAACATCAGGCCGATTCCCATGCCGGCGCTGAACATCATCGCGACCCAGGACACCGTGCGGAACTCGGGCTCTTCGCCCTCCTGGCCGAGTGTGATCCTGCCGTACCGGCTGACAGCCAGCCACAGAGCGAAGACCACGAAGCCGGTCGCCGCGAGCATGAAGGCCCAGCCGGCGTTGTGGAGCAGGCCTTCGAGCATGTTCGACGAGACGTCTTCGAGGGTGCCCGTGGCCGTGGCACCCCAGATCACGAAGGCCAGGGTGAGCCCGGCGGTGACGCCGAA
>NZ_JBPKBI010000020.1:0-36743 GCF_051388935.1 Yinghuangia sp. YIM S10712 | reverse complement strand
CCCCCCCCCCCCCCCCCCCCCAGGCGGGGGGTCCGCCGATAACGGCCGATTTCCGGCGTCGGCTTTGTGGGGTTTCTGGGTCACCGGTGCCTCTTCGCGGAGTGACGGATGATCGTTGTGGCCTGATCTGTTACCCGTCACTGCGTGCGACGCGCCGGGGCGATGCCGTTCGCGTACATCTGCGCCTTCGGATCAGGCGCCGGGCTCGCGTTGGTTCTCGGCCATGACGGCGCGGAGCTGGTCGACCTGTTTGCGGAGCATGGACTCGTCGGGGAGTACGACCGAGGTGCCGGTGAGGTTGACGTGTGTGGACTCGACGATCGTCGAACCGACCCGGATGGCAACGACCGCGTGCACCCAGGCTTTGCCGGCCATCCGCGTCGTGATCGCGAAGGCGAGCGCGTCGTCGCCGAGCGCGGGGGCTGACTGCCGGGTGTACGTTCCCCGTGCGCCTTCCTCCGCCGTGACCGTGACGCCGTCACAGCGGGACAGCAACTCCCGCATGTCCGCGAGGAGTCGGTCCGCGGAGTCCGAGCTGAACGAGGCCAGGGCGATGCCCGTGATCGCGTACGCCTTGCCGCCTCCGGCGGAGTCGTACGCCATGATCGAGGTGGCTGCTTCCTGTCCGGGCGCCGTTCCCTGCTTGAGCTTGAGGAGCAGATCGAGCCCGGAGCACTCGTGCGTGCTGCTGGGCTCCGAGTCCGGGGCGTCCTCGGCTGGTGAGGTGCCCTTGTCCAGGCTCACCACCCAGCCTTCCGGCATGTCGTCCTCGCCGAGCAACGCCTGGGACAACTGCTCGCGTGTCAGGTACCCGCCGCGCGGTGGGCTTTCGGACACGGTTGGGCCGGGAGACCGTGTGGCAGGCGGCGTCGTCGCGGGTGCCGACGCGGCGTGGCTCGCTTTCGCGGCGTCGGCCACGTCGGCCGCCCCGGCGCCGACACCGCACGCGGTGCTCCACAGCAGTACGGGCAGGGAGACGGCAGCCGTTGTCAGGCGGGTTATACGGGGACGGGACAAAGCGCTTCTTCCTCGTGGCGGCTGGGAACGCGGGTGATCAGTATGCCGAAACGCGTGATCACCCGTGCCGCTGCCTGTGGTTCCTTGCGTTGCGGTTGAGGGGTCGGCGGCTGCGCACTGCCTTCCTCGGTCACGTGTTCGTCAGTCGCGAACACGGTGGGTCTCGGCGATCTGAATCGAGTCCCGATAGACCGAATCCGTACGACTTCGCCCTATGTACCCGCGGCCTCACGCTCATCATCACTGTCGACCCGCCCGGTACTACCCAGGGCGTTCGTCACTGTCGACACCCAGTAACGCTTGTCGCCTGGGCGGTACCGCTCACACGGACGCTGCCGGGTGTCATTGATCGTCTTGTCCGCGCAGTGACGACACGACCATGCGTCCGTACCGCGTGGTGAGTAGGGCGCCGGTGGCGGCCATGGAGAGGGAGAGGGCGATGAGCAGGTGCGTCGCGGAGCCGTCGCCGAGGACTTGGAGTACGCCGAGAGCGGTCCCCACCGGGAGGCCCAGGATGGTCAGGACTCCGAGTGCGGCGCTGATCTGTTGGCTCTCCCGGGTCTGTACGAGCCTGCTGTAGTCGGCTGCTTCGGCGAGGATTTCGGTGAAGCGGGTCGGCAGTCGGTGCTGGTGCTGGAAGGCGAGTAGTAGGTCGTTCGCCGGGCCATGGGCGGTGAGGTGTTGCCGCCAGTACGTGCTGCGAAAGACAGCGATGTTCCGTTCCAGTGCGGCCACTCGGCGGGCGAGTCGGGAGGACGAGAACACCTCGGAGAGCTCGTCGGTGAGTTCGTCGATGTGGTTACGTTGGAGGGTTCCAAGTAACAACGCGTCGAGATAGACGGTTCGCGAGTGGAGAGCGCCGAACTCGAAGAAGTCGCCCGCGCCGGTGTCGGGACGGTGACCGAGGAAGGCTGCCCCATGTCTGAGCACCAGAGCACTCCAGTCGGCTGAAATCCTTATGGTGTCCCTGAGTTGCTCATCGGCGGTCTCTGCCGGGACGGGGAAGTCGTCCGGAGTGGATCGTGAGGCCAGTTGCCACAGCCACGGGTCTGCGGTGGCGGGCAACCGCCCCGCCGGACCGGTCCTGAGCGCAGGGGTGTGCTGGGACGTCGGCGTCAGGAAGGCGATCGTGTATGGCCGCGTGACAGCGAATGGCGCGGTGGGGTCGCGGACATCGGCGATACCGGCGAGCAGCCGCCCTGGGTCGAACGGCCCGGAGAGCGGTTCCTCCATGGTCGCCGGTCGACGTCCGGCAAGTGCCCTGAGTACCGGGAGAAGCGGTCTCTGCACACTGAAATGGAGGACTGCGAGGGCGTGTTCCGGGTAACGGGCGGTGGCCGCGCGCACGAGTTCCAGACCCGACAGCCTGAGTTCGTTGTGCTCGATATCCAGCGGAAGATGCCAGCGAATGGGCCGCTCGGGTGTCCCGTAGAGGGCGCGGGCCGATGCCGGGGTGAAATACGTGGATCGGGTCGCGGCATCGGTGCGGCGGCTTCCCAGTTCGAACGGATAAGGGCCCTCGGGCCAGTCGGGCACACGCAACAGCCGTACGGGCAGCACGACGGTCAGCTCCTGGCGCGCACCCGTCACATTGTCGAGCCGGCTTGAACTCTCGGTCACCGGTAGTACTCGGCAGGGCCGGGCTGGTTGAGGCGGATGATGAACTCCGCCAGGCCGGGGCTCTCGGTGCTGACGTGGAAGCGGACACGTTCGCCGATCCGGATTGTCCGGAACCCCTCGGTCACGACTTGGCGGTAGTCGAAGCCGTAGTATCGGCCGTCCTCGTCGTCCCGGACGATGTAAGCACTCATTGAACCAACCGGGCCTCCACCGCTTGCCCGCGTGTCGACGATCGTTCCGTGCCGAGCGCCGGCGCCGCTCATGATGCTGTCCCCTCTGCCGCCGCGGCACCGTCGGTGCTGATGTCCTGCACGCAGCGGAAGCCGACCGCGTTGCTGCCACCCGACTTGCGATAGAGCCCCTTGCTGCCGGCCTGGACCGCTCGCATGGGATTGTCGTAGCTGCCGCCGCAGATCACGGCCTCGCTCGGGTCGTCCAGGCTCGTGGACGTCCATTCCCAGCAGTTGCCCACCATGTCGCCGATTCCGAACGGCGAGCGATTATCGGGGTGTTCATCGACGGGAGTCACACCCGCACGGCGCACCGCGTCACCCGCGAAGTCGCGATACCAGGCCTGGTACGTCATGACGGGTCGGCCAACCCAGGTGTCCGCGCAGTTGACACGCCCGACCTCTGGTGTGTCGCCCCACGGGAACAGCCGCCCGTCCCTGCCGCGTGCGGCTGCCTCCCACTCCAGAGAAGTGGGTAGGCGTTTGCCTTCGAACGCGGCGAAGGCGTACGCGCTCCACCAACTCACGCAGACAGCCGGAAGGTCCGCGAAGCGCGAATTCTCGTAGTGATCCCGGTGCTTCAGTCGGTTCGTCCAGGGCCGGTGAGAGGTGCCCCCGGGTTGGTCGGGATGGTCCCACCGCGAAGTCCCGTCCGGTTCGAGGGCGTTGAGGAAACGCTGGTAGCGGGCGGCTGTCACGGCATGACGGTCGAACCGTACGGGACGGGCGACGCGGCGGATCAGCAGATGCTCGGCTGGACCGACGATGTACGCTCCGGCCGGCAACACGCAGTCGTCGGTGTCCGCCACCGGGTGCATCCCCGATAGGAACGTGCGTACCTGCGCAGTGAGGAACGCGCCGCCCGGGATGTCCGCGGCCGTTTCGAGGTTGGCGGGGTCGGCCAGGTACCGGGCGGCCAGCAGTTCGAGGTATGCGGTGTGGGCGAACGCGACTTGGTCCGGTCCCACTGGACGCAACAGCGGCGCGAGGACGCACGCTTCCAGATCCAGAAGTCCGTCCGTGAACGCCGCAGGGCCGAGGCTCCTGTGGATTGAGGCGAGGGAGAAGACGGCCCGGTCGGCGAGGAACGCGGCGCCGAAGGCGGCGGGCATCCGCTCCTCCAACTCGGGCCGTCCGCGGTCAGCGAGCGTACGGGAGATGTGTGTCCCCAGTATGTCGCCGAGTGATTGTCCGGGAGGGAGCCCGAGGTCCGCCGTGAGGCGTTTCTCCAGCACAGTGGCCTCGGGCTCGGCCAGCCGGACGACATGAAAGTGGGGAACGCGCGAGGGGTCGAGTCCGTTCGCGTACATCTGCTCGACCAGTTGCTCGGAACGGCCCGCTCCACTGTCCAACAGTTGGCGCACCTGCGGAGAGTCGGAGAGGAAGGACACCCGGGAGCTCATGACCACCGCGGACTCGGTGGACATGACGGCGGACAGGTCGGTGAACAGCCGCAAAAACCCTTCGGGGCTGGGCTCGTCGACGCCCTCGTCGACCGCGTCGAGCACGCACAGGGCGGTCCCGGAGCGGATCAGGTAGAGAAACAGGTCGTAGGCGCGGGCTCGTTCGGGCCCCATGGCCGGCGCCAAGATGCGCGCCGCGTATTCGGAGAACGGCTCGTCTTTCGGTTTGAGACCGAGGTCGAAGTAGAAGCGGAAGCGGCGCAGCCCCGAATCGAGGGCAAGCGAGCGGAGCAACGTGCTTTTACCGCTTCCCGGACGGCCGGTCACGAGGACGTTGGCGCTGCCGCGCGCCAGACTTGTCACCAATTCCTGTGCGTCGCCCGATTCTTCGACCTTTTGCTCGCCGGTGCGGGCATCCGTGTTCAAAGCCGCGGCGACGATTGGCGTTCGCGGTCGGGGAGGTTCCTCGGCGGACTCGACAGCGGGTCCTTCTGCGGTGACGAGAGCCGATAGGTGTGTCTCCAGATCGAAGATGGTGTCGACGAACCCGTCGTACCGCACGATCCGGAAGTCCAGCCCCAGCAACTGGTGGAGCCCGCCGGACGCGTCCTCCTCCACGTCGTCGAGCACGACGAACCGCGTGAGCTTCGGCAGGCGGGTGCGCAGCAGGTCCCCGCCGCTGGTGCCAAGCACCGTACGCAGGTCGTCGGCGTCCTGGGAGAGCATCAACTCCACGTACTCCAGACGCATGCCCGACTCACGGCAGAACAACTGGTACACGGTGTCGGGGCTCAGGACGAACCGCTTGGCCTGCCGGTAGCCGAGGGTGACGTACAGCCCGGCGAGGAATTCGCAGCGGCGCGCGACCTCCGGCGCCACGTCGGGCTCACCTCCGAGGAGGGCGGAACTGCCCGTGTCCGTGAACCAGACGAGGACGTCGACAAGCCGGCGGACCGCCAGCAGCCCGTCCTCGTCGCTGATGTCGTAGCCGTCGTGCGTGGACCGGTTCCGCAGCCGACGGATGTCTTCGAGCGCGTCCAAAACGGTGCGGCTGCGGATGTACGGGCGGCAGCGCTTGACCAGGTCGTTCAGCGCTTTCGTCGCCGGGTCGCCCTCGATGCCGTGGTGACGCCACAGTTCTTTCAAAAGCTTCTCGGTCAGTTTCCCGATCAGCGCCACCGCGTTCTCGGGATAGCCGTCGTTCAGGGACCGAAGCGGACGTTCGAGATCAAGCCCAAGCCGGTCGGCGATCCGGGAATGGTCGTCCAGTTCGCTGCGCAGGCGCCGTAAGCGCTCGTCGACGACGGTATTCACGAGGCCTCCCCTCGGCGCAGACCCAGGATGAATGCGAATCTGTCCGGGAACACCAACTCGGGCTCCGGGTGAGCGGCACGCATCTCCTCGACGCCTTTCTCGATCTCGCTGTCGCCGAAGGTGGACAGCAGTGACATGTAGCGGGCGCGCACCATGCCGAAGTACCGGTCCCGCGCGATGCGCAGTTCGTGGGTGACGTGCGTGAGCGTCGTCTCCAGCCCCGCTGCACGCATGTGATCCACTATGTATGCCGGATTCGGCTGCAACTCCTCGAACCGGTGCAAAGCAGCCTTGAACAGCGGATATTCGATGCGGGCCGGGAGCATCACCACCAGCAGTCGGCCGCCAGGCGCCAACCGGTCGGCGAGACCGCGAAGGGTGTGTTCCGGGTCGGACAGGTGGTGCACCGACTCCTTGAGCCACATCGCGTCGAGCTGTTGGTACGGCAGCTGCACGCGGGCCTCGGCGATCTCCTCGGCAGAGGCGACCACCGGCACCAGCGAGGGCGGGGGAGGAGCGCCGAGCTGACGAAGCATCGCTTCGGACGGGTCGACGCACAGGATGGGCTGAAGCGGTCGAAGCTGCTTGGCCACCTCCTTGGTGAACAGCCCGGTTCCGGAACCGATGTCGGCTATGCGGTCCGAAGGGGCGAGTTGCAGCGCCTCCGCGATCCGAGCGGACATCCAGGGGATGTAGTCCGACCCGTAGACCCAGTGTTCGTCGTACTCAGCGGCCAGCTCCTCGTAGTGCCCTCGCACGTCGCGCTGATTCACGCTTCCCCCGCACCCCCGGTGTCGGTGTACCGCCGGTTGGTTGTGCATTCATCCGTCACGGGCAGGTTATCGTGCGTGCTCACGCGTTGACAGATACGCGTCGCGGAGACCACCAGCGAGCGTTGATGTCAAGGGGTTTGAAAGTCTCCTGAGCGAAGCAGCCTGCGAATCCTGCCGGTGGGTCCTGGCGCTACTGCGGTTGGGTGTCGCACACGCGGGCGGTGTTCGAGGGAAGAACAGGACCGGCCCTCCACGTATGTAACGGACCCCGCGGACGGATGCCGCGTTGAGATTGCAGAATCCTGTGCTCCGCGGCGGGACTGTGAAGTCTCGACGTTGGTGCCGCTTGAACGACGGTGCAGCGTTTGCCACCTCGCGGAATTGCGCTGTCAGAGATTGCGTAGGCCGGTCAGGAGTTGCTGGAGGAGCCAGGGGTCGGTTCGTACGGCGGGCCGTGTGGCGGGCTGTTGCGAGGTGCGGCGGCGGGGGAGTGCGGTGGATGCGGCCTCGGGTACGGCGATCTCCGCCCAGACCACTTTGCCGTGGCGGGTGCGGTGGAAGCCCCAGCGGTTCGCGGCCTCGGCGACGAGGAGAAGGCCCCGTCCGCCCTCGGCGTCGTCGTCGGGGTGTTGGAGGCGGGGGGCGTGTTCGGAGGTGTCCCACACCTCGATGACGATGCTCGTCTCCAGGCCGATGACGCGGACGATCATGAGGTCGACGGCGTTCAGCGCGGACCAGGGCGGGCTGTGATCGAGAGCGCCGGTCGCGCGGACCGCGTTGGTGGTGAGTTCGGAGACGACCAGCGCGGCATCGGCGGTGATGGAGTGTGCGCGCCACTTGGCGAGGGTGAGTTTGACGAAGTGGCGGGCGACGCTGACGGCGGAGTCGACGGCGACCAGGCTGAGTTGGTCGACGAAGCGGACGGGCTGCGAGAAGTAGAAGGGCTCAGAGGCCGCGTTCGGGGTGTCGTTCACGGGCACTCGTCCAGGCTGATGATTCGTGCGTTGGTCTGGTGTTCGACGTGCAGGCACATCGCGCGTTGGAGGGTGCGCGTGCGCGCCAAGTCCGCGTAGGAGGGGACGACCACGTGGCGGGCCTCCGCGCGTTGCACGGCCTCGATCAGCTCGGCGAACGCGGGGATGCGGTCGTGGGTCGTCTCGTGGAACACCGTTGCCAGAGTGAAGCCTTCGACGTCGGCGTACGCGGCGATCGCGTCGTGTTTTTGTTGTACCTCGTCGTCGGTCATGCCGTCGGGAACACGTAGATAGCCGAAGATCAGCGGTTTCATGTCGGCCCTCTCTGGTGGAGAACTGCCCTGCTGGTACGAAGAGTCGCTCCGCGCGGCAGCTGCGTTCTTGATGGGCTTCTCAAGACTTCGTGGTCGCCTCGCATACCACGCGCCGCGACGAGCGGTCGCGGCTCTGTCAGGGCTGCAGTGCCTGGCTGCCCCTCCGGACTGTGTCTGTCGCCTTACGCTCAGTGTTGGATCAGATTCTTGATTCGTCAAGTCACTCGAAAGTAAGAATTCTCGCAGTCGTGAACGGTGTATGCCCGAACGGCGTGCAGAATGGTGGGGTCCGAACGGGAGGGGATGGCATGGCGCCGGCAGAACCCACGGTGCGCAGGAAGCGGTTGGGGAGCGCATTGCGTCGGCTTCGTAGGGAAGCCGGGTACTCCCAAGCGCAAGCTGGTGATTCCATTGGCAAGGACGATGCGATGATCAGCCGCGTCGAGTCAGGGCGTCAGAAGGCCGATATCCCGTTGGTGCGTGCATTGTTGGACGTCTACGGAGTCCAAGATCCGGCGTTGCGCGAGGCGCTCGAAGCCATGGCGCGCAACATCAGTGCCCGGGGTTGGTGGCACACGTATGCTTCCTACCTCAACACCGCGCATCAGGACTTCTTCGGCTTGGAGTCGGATGCCAGTGGCATTCGCCAGTGGGAACTCAGCCTGATTCCGGGCCTGTTGCAGACCGCGCCGTATACGCGGGCGCTACTCGAAGCCGGAGTCGGCATCTTGCACGAGGATGCGGAGCAGCTGGACCGCCGGGTCCAGGCCCGTATGGAACGCAAGCGCGTTCTCGACAGGGGCGAGTTCACCTTCGAGGCAGTCATCAGTGCTGCGGCCTTCCGCACAGCGGTGGGAGGCGAGTCGGTCATGCGTGATCAACTCGAACATTTGCTGGCCGAGTCGGAGCGGCCGAACGTCAGCATGCGCGTCATGCCTTTGGACTCCGGCTTCCACCTGGGGTTGGACGGTAGCTTCGCCATCATTCGGTTCCCCGACGCCGGGCGGCTCATCAACGTGGAGTCACTGGTCAATACGATGTACCTGGAGGACGAGCCGACGCTCGACGCGTACGACGCGGCATGGACGCGCATCGTTCGAGACGCCCTCGCAGAGAAGCCGTCTCGCGACCTGATCCGTGATCATGTACGTGCTCTCTAGGGCGACCGGGTGTTCGACGTGGCGACTGTGACTTGGGAGGCTCAAGGCATGAACAAATTGGCGCCGAGTACGTGGACCAAGAGCAGCTACAGCGGCCAGCAGGCCAATTGCCTCGAATGGCGCCAGGCCCGCCTGGCACGACAGATAGACGTACGGGACTCGAAAACGGACGTGGAAGCCGGGCACCTGACGCTCCCTCAGGGGAGTTGGCTCGCCTTCGTCGACAGCCTGGCAGCCGATCGCACGTGACTTGGTTCCGTGTTCGGCTGGCCGGACTTCGAGTTGCGGACGGGGGCAGGCTCGGGGCATCGCGCGAATCCGGCTCACCTGGAGCGACTGCGAGGAGAGCGACGACCAGCGGTTCGAAGGAACTTGCCTGGTTCAAGTCGAGTTACAGCGGCGTCAGGGTAATGACTGCGTGGAAGTCGCGATCACCGAATAAGCCGCCCGCGTACGGGACTCCGACGATGTGAGTGTCCCGGCCTTTGCGGTGGGACGCGAAAACTGGGTAACACGTTCCTGACGGCTCGTGGCGGAGCCCTGAGCTTGGGTGCTGTCTGCCGCTGCCTGGTACCGGTGCGGCAGGCAACACACGTTCATGGCGCGTCGGGGGCTGTCAGCCCTCGCCGGCGGTTGGCTGCTCCGAATGAGTCTCTGAAATTGGCGCGTTCGTCCTGACCATCGCCGAAGCGGTCGGCAGAAGGTGCCCACAGGAAGACTGCGAAAGCTGCGGCAATGAGTGCGGCCCCCAGCCCGAAAGCCAGCCAGCGATGACGCGGCCGTGCGGTAGGCGGTGTCGAAACGTAACGGAGTCCACGGGACGTGGCGGGTCAACGCTTCGCGATGCGGACGCCGCCGGGCAGCCCAGAGACGGATAGCGCAGACCGGTCACGTTCCAAGGCCGGGTCTACGAGTTCGCGCGCGGAGATCAAGGTGCGGGTGCGAGGCCTGGCACCGGAACGCTCCGCCGGTTTGACCAAGGCGGACCGTGCACCCCCGACATCGGGCCGTCCCTCGGCGGCAGCGCCGCCCAAGCTTTCTTCGGCCGCGAGGTGCACCCGAAACCGGCGCTTCGCGTCGAGGAACGTACCAATTAACGCGCGGTACAACGCGGTATGGGCAAATCAGATGCTCGGAAACCGGTGCGCGGACACGACAACGGTGTTTCTGGCAGCGGGCGACTCGGCTGGCGATGGCGCGTCAGGCGTCGACGACATGATGTCAGGCCCGCCAACAGCCTGGGCCGACGTTGCGAAATGTCTGACGAGGCCTGCGCGATGGCGAGGATGGTCGGCTCGGGTCCGGAACGACGAGACGACATAGGCCGACAATGTGGCGCGCCGGTGTCCGTCCGCAGCCGGCGGGAACCACTGTTGGGTGCGAGGTCGAACAGTTCCAGGCCGTACGCCGTCCCTCGCTCTGCGTGGCGCGCAGGGGCGTCACTCCTGCCGTGTGAACGCGTCCGAGGGCTCCGCGGCGACGCCAGCTGACGCGTCACGAACGTGCTCTCGCGGCCCTGTCCACCGTGCCGCCGAACGCGTTGTCCGAGTCGGCGGCCGGCTCGGGGCGGCGGTGAGGGCAGTGGTCTCCGGTGGCCAGCGGCCATCGCACGAATGAGTCGTCCGGCCTCTGTAGGTGGATATGGTGCCGGTACTCGATGACTCCTGCGGCGGGTTCCCCGAGCAGTCGGGCCAGGACGTAGCCTGCGGCGAGGCCGGTGACGTCCCTGACTGTTCCCATGGGCAGCAAGGACCGGGTCTCGGCGATGGCTTCGTGGTCTCCGGCCCTGATGACCACGGGAGTTGCCGGTGCGACACCGTGCGCGGCGATGGCGACCGCGATGTTGTCGAGATCGTCCGATCCGACGGCGGCTATCGACCGCGCCTTCCCCAGCCGGAGCTTTTCGAGAACCGCTCGGTCCCCGCCATGGCCGGTCATGACGGGGACGCCGAGAGAGCGGGCGATTCTGGCGGTTGCGGCGTGCGGGTCCCGCTCGACGCCGACCACGGGGACGCCGTGGCGCCGCAGTTCGGTGCACAGGCGCATTCCGACCTGCCCCATGCCGACCACGATCACGTGGTCGGCGCGGGGAAGCGTCCGAGGCCCGATCAGGCCGATGAGTTTCGGTCCGAGCATGCGCTCGATGACCCCCGCGGTGAACAGCGCGCTGAAGGCGAGTGTGGCCAGCATCGCCACGCTCGCCGCGACCTGATAGCCATGTGACTCGGCCGGAGCGGATGCGGGCCCCACTGCCGCCACGACGCGGCTGGCGTGGAAGAGCGCTTCGGCCGGATGGTGGCCGTGTCCGACGAGCCACAGCCAGTCGGCGAGCAAGATGCCGCAGATGCCGAGAAGTCCGATGACCAGCAGTCGGGCACCGGGGTCGTGCGGACGAAGCTGGCCGACGAAATTCCCCAGACGCCGGCGTATTTGCCGCTGCTGTGGTCGGTACGGCTCAAGGTGGGGCCGCGAGTTCCCGGCGGTGACCACCAGTGCGCCTTGCGGTCGGTGCAGGATGGCCACGTTGTGCGGAGCGATGCAGGGGCCCGCCAAGGCCGCCGCCGCGAGATCCGCGGGAGAGGTGACGTCGCATTGCGGCAGGAGGCGCTTGAGCTCGTCGGCGACCGTACGGTCGAAAACCGTGACGATGACAGGCGCCTGCGGCGTTATGTGCGCGACCGCCAACGCGTAGCGCAGCGCGGCGACATCGTCGTGGAGGAGGATCGCCACGCCATCGGGTGTACTGCGCAAAGCCGCGCGCAGTTCGCTGTCGCTCGGCTCCCGGAGATGTTTCACGAAGTGCTTGCGGGCAGTCGAGGACGCGCAGACACGGCGCGCGAGGTTGGTGTCGCCGATGACGACGACAGCGCGGGCGTCGGAAGGTGATCCGGGCCGTGGGGGAGTCACGATGGGGATGTCCCTGGGTCTCGAACGAAGCCGCCGGGCGGGGCCGGGGGTGGTGAAGGGCGCGATGACCCTAGACCGTTCCTCCGCTGCGCGGATAGCCGATCAGCGTGGATTACCGTTCGTCACGGGCAACGGCAAGCCGACGCCCGGAGGACGCAAGCCCCGACATGCCGGGGCCGTACGAGATCCCTTGTACTGGGTCATGTCCTTCAGCGTGATCTTGCGAGGAACCCCGGGGCTTCAGCCCCGGGAGGAATCGCATCCCTGGCCCGGAGGCGCGGAGCGCCGGAGTTCTGTGCGTCTTTGTTGTGACGGTCGGTCCGGCTGCTTCTGGTTCTCGAGGATTCCTTGATGCCGCCGAGCGGTGCGCCCGCTGCACGATGCCGCGAAGGAGGAGGACGGTGCGGATGTCGGGGTTTGGTCCCTTCGTGGTGCCAAGGGGCCATACGATGCCGGGTGTGAAGGTTGTGACGCAGGTGAAGCTGGTGCCGGAGGCCGGCCAGGCCGCCGCGCTGCGCTCCACTTTGCGCACGGTCAACGAGGCCGCGTGCGGGGTGTCGCAGGTGGCGTTCGAGCGCGGAGTCCCGCGTGAATACGAGTTGCGCAGGCACACCTACGCCGAACTGAAAGCACGAGGCCTCGGGGCGCAGGCCGCGCAGCACGTCATCAAGAAGACCCGCGACGCCTACACCACCCTCAAGGCGAACATCAGGGCCGGGCACCTGGGCAAGCCGGGATCGAAGCGCCGGACCAAGGCCGAGTCCAAGCCCATCGTGTTCCGTCCCCAGGCCGCGCAGCCGTACGACGACCGGTGCCTGTCCTGGCAGTTGGACGCCGGTACGGTCTCGATCTGGACGATCGCCGGGCGACTGAAGAACGTCCGCTTCACATGCTCGCCCGGCGCCCTGAAAATGCTCCGCGAGCACCGCAGGGGCGAGTCCGATTTGACGGGACGCCGGTGCGGTCAGGCCGAGGGCAGGCGTACCGTCACGGCGAGGCCTCCCTCGGGTCGCGCCTCGGCCTCGACGTGGCCGCCGTGCGAGTCGACGACCGCGCGCACGATCGACAGGCCGAGGCCGGACCCGGCGTGTGTGCCGGTCCGCCGGGCCGCGGTCCCGCGGTGGAAGGGCTCGAACAGCTCGTCGATGCTGCCGGGGTCGACGACGGGGCCCGAGTTGACGACGCGCAGTTCCACGCCGCCGCCGGTGCGTGCGGTGGTGACGTGGACGTGTCCGCGGCCGAGCGCGTTGCGTTTGTTGTGGCGCACCGCGTTCTGCACCAGGTTGGCCGCCACCTGTTCCAGCAGCACCGGGTCGCCGGATGTCGGCGCGCGGCCCAGGTCGGCGGTGATGACCACCCCCGCCGCCGCGCCCTCGGCGCGGTAGGTGTCGACCGCCTCACCCGCCAGGTCCGCGAGGTCGGTTTCGGTGTAACTCTCCGGCCCCTGCCGGCCTTTCGCGAGGAGGAGCAGACTGCCGACGAGTCGTTCGCTACGCGCGGTCGCGCGCAGCGAACGTTCGATCGACGGCCGCAGGTCGTCCGGTACGCGCCCTTCCGCGAGCGGGATCTCCAACGAGGCGCGTTGCAGGGCCAGTGGGGTGCGCAGCTCGTGCGACGCGTTGGCGGCGAAGCGCCGGTTGGCGGCGAACGCCCGGTCCAGGCGGGCGAGCATCGCGTCGAATGTGTCGCCCAGTTCCTTGATCTCGTCGTCGGGGCCGACCAGTGCGAGCCGGCCGTCGAGGTTGCGCTCGGAGATGCGGCGCGCGGTGGCGGTCACGGTGTGCAGGCGGGCGAGCGAGCGTCCGGCCATCCACCAGCCCAGTCCGGCCGCGATCAGGACCAGGGCGGCCAGCGTCAGCAGTGACTGGGCGACCAGGGCGTTGAGCACAAGTGCCTTGAAGTCGGTCAACCGCGCCGCGACCGTCGCTCGGCTGAGGCTGGTCGTCGATGTGCTCGCGTCGATGTTCGGCACGGCCTCAACGTCCCGGACCCCGGCCCCGACGGAGGCACGGCCCTGGACCTCGGCGCCGACCAGGCCAAGGTCGACGAGGCCATGAAGGCGTGCGCCAAGGCCGGGGGCGTGGGCCCGATGACGGTGACCCGGTGACCGGGCTCGGCGCGGATCACCCGCACGACGACCGGCACAACGGTAGCGGCGATGTGCCCGCGGTCGCGAGTCCCATACGGGAGGCGGAGGCGCGCGGACGACGGCCGCGCGGACGCACGCGGACCCGCACCGTCATGATTGCCGGCGTCGCGGCAGTCGTGGCGCTCGGCGTGGGCGGTGCTGTCGTGTTCTCGCCCGGCGACGAGGCCGAAAAGGCCGCGAGCCGGACGCAGGGACCGGGCGCGACCGCGCTCGTCGTGAGGGGAGACCTGACGGTCAACGCCGAGGTCGACGGCACGCTCGGCTACGGCGGCAGCGGCTCGGTCATCGCGCAGGCGCACGACGTGGGCGTATCCGGCGGTGAGGACGCGGGCTCGGGCGGCTCCGGGGCCACGGGCGACCCCGAAGGCGGCAGGGGTGGCACCCCGCCGCCTGGCGGCGGCCCGTCCGCCCCGCCCGGCGGCAGCGCCCCCGCTGAGCAGCCCGGCAGCCGGAAGCCGACGCAGTCGCCGACCAAGCCGGTTGACAAGGAGCAGAAGAAGGAGGAGGAGCAGTACGCGGGCCGGCAGATTTTCACGAAGCTCCCCGACGTGGGCGCGGTCGTGAAGCAGGGCGAGACGATGTACGAGGTCAACGGGCGCCCCGTACCGCTGTTCTACGGCTTGTCCCCGCTCTGGCGCGTGCTGGCCGCAGGCGTCTCGAACGGCCCTGACGTCCAGATGCTGGAGAGGAACCTCGTCGCACTGGGCTTCGGCGCCGATCTCAGCGTCGACGAGAAGTTCACCGACGGCACGGCCGCCGCGGTCAAGCGCTGGCAGAAGTCCCTCGGGCTGCCGCAGACCGGCCGCGTCGACCCGTCGATGGTGGCCGTGCAGCCCGGCGCGATACGCGTCACCGCGGTCAAGGCGTCGATCGGCGCGCCCGCGCAGGGCGAGGTCGCCGCCGTCTCCGGCACCGGCCGACTCGTCGAGGTGAAGCTCCCCGTCGACAAGCAGAGCGTCGCCCGCAAGGGCGACAAGGTCACCGTGCGCCTACCCGACGGCAAGACCACAACCGGCACCATCTCAGAGATCGGCACGGTCGCCTCGAAGGACGAGCAGGACGGCGGTATGCCGGGCCAGAGCGGCGGAAAGGCGACCGTCCCGGTGACGGTGACCCTCGACAAACCCGAGGAGGCCGGTGCCCTCGACGGCGCGCCCGTCAACGTGGGCTTCACCAGCCAGACCCGCAAGGGCGTGCTGTCCGTGCCGGTCAACGCGCTGGTCGCACTTGCCGAGGGCGGATACGCGGTCGAGGTTGTCGATACGGCAACGGGCTCGCGCAAGTTGATCGGCGTGCAGCCGGGCCTGTTCGCGAACGGACGGGTGGAGATCACCGGTGAGGGCCTCGCGGAGGGGCAGAACGTGCGGGTGCCGTCGTGAGGTACGACGACGCCGCGCCCGGCATCCCGTCGCAGGACCCGGACCCGACAAAGGAGTTCCCGGTGTCGCCGTCCTTCGCGGCGGCGGACGACGGGGAGGCCGAGCGGTACGGCAGCGATGTCATCGCGCTGTGCGACGCGTCGAAGACGTACCCCGGCGGCCTGACCGCGCTGGACCACGCGTCACTGACCATCCGGGAGGGCGAACTCGTCGCCATTGTCGGGCCGTCCGGATCGGGCAAGTCGACGCTGCTCAACCTGATGGGCACGCTCGACCGCCCGTCGTCGGGCCGGGTCGAGGTGCTGGGGCACGATGTCGCCGCGCTTTCGGACCGGCGTCTGTCGGCGGTCCGGGCCCGATGGATCGGCTTCGTCTTCCAGCAGTTCTTCCTCTCGCCGCATCTGACCGCACTCGACAACGTCGCGACCGGCCTGCTGTATCACGGCATCGGCCACTCGCGGCGGCGGGAACGCGCGGCGGAGGCACTCGAACGCGTCGGGCTGGGCGCCCGGTTCGACCATCGCCCGCACGAGTTGTCGGGCGGCGAGCGGCAGCGTACGGCGATCGCCCGTGCGGTCGTGTCGCGGCCGCGCATCGTGCTCGCGGACGAGCCGACCGGCGCGCTCGACACCGCGTCGGGCGCAGCCGTCGTGCGGCTGCTGCGCGAACTGAACGCCCAGGGCACCACCATCGCGGTGATCACCCACGACCGGCAGTTGGCCGAGTCGCTGCCGCGCCGGGTCGGCATCCTGGACGGCCGCATCCGCGACGACAGCACGGCGGGAACGGCGGCATGACTCCACCCGACAAGACACGAACGAAGACCAGGCCTACCGTCCCGCCGACCGCGCCGGCGCGCCGCGAGAGGCTGCCCGCACCCGCGCGGCTGCGGCCGCGCGACGTGATCGCGGTCGGGCTGTCCGGCCTGCGCGGGCGCAAGTTGCGCGCCGTGTTGTCGGCGCTCGGCATCGCCATCGGCGTCGCCGCGATGGTGGCGGTCGTCGGCGTCGGCGCCTCCAGCCAGGCGCGCCTGAGCGACCAGATCGCCAAGCTCGGCACCAACCTCCTGACGGTCGCCCCCGGCACGACCTTCACAGGCACCGAGAGCCCACTGCCGTCCGACGCGGACGCGATGGTCGAGCGCATCGGCCCGGTGGAATCGGCGAGCGCGACCGGCAAGACCACAGCGAGCGTGCGCCGCAACGACCACATCTGGCCGCGCAGCTCGCCGCGGAGGACACCTTCAACGCGCTGCTGCTGGGCCTGGGCGCGGTGGCGCTGTTGGTCGGAGGGGTCGGGGTGGCCAACACGATGGTCATCGCGGTGCTCGAACGCCGCCAGGAGATCGGGCTGCGGCGCGCGCTGGGCGCTCACCGGGGGCAAATCCGCACGCAGTTCCTGACCGAGGCGGTGACGCTGGCCGGCTTGGGCGGTGTGGCAGGGGCACTGCTCGGCGGGGCCGCGACGTACGGGTACGCCGCGGCCAAGGACTGGCCGTTCGAGATCCCGGCCTCCGCGTTGGCGGGCGCGGTCGCGGCGTCTGCCGCGGTAGGCGCAGTGGCGGGGCTCTACCCGGCAGCACGCGCGGCCCGACTGACCCCAACGGAGGCACTGGCCACGTCCTGACGCCCGTCCGCTCCGCGTTTCCGCCGGAGCCACGGGACCCGCGCGGTGGCGTGCGGGTCCCCGTGGCGTCGGCGGGTCAGTGCCGCGGCGGGTGGGCCGTGACGACGGTGCGGACGGCGTTGACGATCGGCGACACCGCCGGTCCGTCGCTGTTGCCCAACACCACCGTCACCAGGTCCAGGTCGGGGTAGACCTCCAGGAACGTCGATTGGCCCGGTGCGCCGCCGTTGTGGAAGACGATGCGGTGGCCGCCCACGATGGCGGTGTTGGGGCCGTATCCGCCGAAGCTCGGCATGGCCGGGACCTCGCGCGAATCGGACCACATGGACGCGCTCTTCCCGCCCAACGCGAGGGCGGTGTACGCGCGGTCGAGCAGCTTCTCCCGGACCAGAGCTCGGCCGAAGCGCACCATGTCCGGCGCCGACGCGAACGCGTTGTAGCCCGGCACGCCGATGTGGATCTTGTCCTCGACGATGTCGACCGTTTCTCCCGATGGTTGCCGGGCGTACGGGTGGGCGATGCGGACGTCGTCGCGCCATTGCGGTTTGGTGTGCCATTCCGCGGTGCTCATGCGCGCGGTCGCGAAGATGTTCCGCCGGATGTAGTCGTGGTACGACATCCCGGACACCCGGGCGATGACCTCGCCGAGCAGGTGGTACCCGGAGTTGCTGTACGCGGACTTCGCGCCCGGTGTGTACGCGAGCGGCATGGCCTTGACGATCGCGGTGATACCGGCCATGACGTCCTCGGGCGTGGCCCACCGGGTCAGCTCACGCCGATAGGCCTCGGTCTTGGTGTAGTCGTCCAATCCCGATCGGTGCGTCAACAGGTCGTGGATCGTTGCCTGGTCGGCGAGTTCGGCCGGGAACCCGTCGAGGTGCCTGCCGAGTTTGTCGTGGAGTCGGATCTGTCCGCGCTGGACGAGCTGGACCACCGCCGTGCCGGTCATCGCCTTGGTGACGGACGCCAGCGCGAAGACGGTGTCCGGGCCGTTCGCGACCCCCCGGGCGCGGTCGGCCATGCCGTGCGAGCGGCTCAGCACCGGGCGGCCGCGGTGGGCCAGCAGAACGGTGCCGGAGAACTCCCCGGCGGCGGCCCGCTGGGCGATGTGGCGGTCGACGGAACCGCCGGGACGCAGATCGGCCGGAACCGTGAAGGATGCGGCGGCGGAGTCCCCCCCGGGGTCGGCGGCCGGACCGGCGGCCGCGGCGGGCGCGGCCAGCACGGTCGCCGATGCCGCGGAGAGGAGGCCGAGTACCGAGCGGCGGGAGGCGCGTGCTCCCCCGGCGGGTTCGTGTTCTTGGTTGGACATGAGGCCAGCGTGCCGGGCGGATGTGAGGAAGTTGTCAGGATTGCCGGGGCGGTTCGCCCGGCCGCGAGACGCGTCGCGGGGAGGGCGGCCGGTCGGACAGCGGCAGTCGGATGGTGACCGTGGTTCCCGCCCCGAGCGCGCTGGTGATCCCGATGTGACCGTGTTGCGCCTCGACCAGGTGCCGGGCGATCGCGAGGCCCAGGCCGCGGCCGTCGTCGTCCCGCGCGTCGGCGCGGTGGAACCGATCGAAGACGTACGGCACATGCGCTGCGGCGATGCCCGTTCCGGTGTCGCGCACGGTCAGCACCGCCTCGTCGCCGCGGCGGCGCACGGTCACGGTCACGGTCCCGTCGACCGGGGTGTGGCGTACCGCGTTGGCCACGACGTTGTCGAGGGCCTGGCGCAGTCGGGCCGGATCAACTCGCACCGGGACCGGCTTGGGCGCGTCGAGACGCACGGCGACGCGGGCCGCCGCGTGCACGGTCACGACCTGCTTCGCCACCTGGGCGGCGTCCTGGAGTGTGAGACGGATCGCCGGCGGGTGCGCGTCGCGGCGCCCGAGCCCGGCCACGTCGTCGACCAGGCGTTCGAGCAGCAGGGTCTCTTCGCGCAGCGATCGGAGCAGTTCCCGGTTCAGCGGCACAAGTTCGGCTTCCACGGCCTCCAGGCAGCCGCGAACGCTGGTCAGGGGTCGGCGCAGCTCGTGTGCCAGGTCGTCGGTGCGGCGGCGCAGCGGGCCGACCACCTGTCGGCGGACCCCGACCGCGCCGGCGAACAAAAGCGTCACGACCGCGGCGATGGTGGCTGTGCTGTGCCATCCGGCGCGGAGCGGCGGTCCGGTGCCGGCGCCCAAGTGAAGTCGGGCGGTCGGGGCGACGTGGTCCCGCAGGGCCGCGGTCTGCGCGTCGCGGGCGCAGGCGATCCACTCGGTGCTCGGCGCGGCGTCGACGACATGGCGCACCCACGCCAGGCCGCGGTTGTCGGTCGTGGTCTCGTGGGGGAGTCCGCGCTGGTCGAGGCAGGCCTTGGTCCGCGCGACGGCGTTGTCGTTGAGTGCCCGGTTCGCGATGCCGGGCTGAGACAACTGCGTTGGCACGCACAGCTGCGGCGCCTGCGTGGGTCCGCCGCCGAACAGGCCGGAAACGCGCCGGTGTCGCGGCTCGCCCGCCAACTCGGCGGCGTGGGCCTGTAGACATCGAGTCGCCGCGTCCACGAGCGCGTCGCGCTGGGCGAGTTCGGTCGGTGTCAACCGCCAGCCGCGGTAGGCGAAGCCGACACCGCCTTGCATCGGCCGTTCGGACGAGGACGCCGGGGCCACGAGCGACGCGTCGAGCGCGGTGGCGTCTATGACGGTCGCGGGCGCGGGCGGATCGACGGCGCCGGGTGCGGAGTCCGCGACAGGCGTCCCGTCCGGTGTGGTCAGGGCGATCCGACGGTCGGTGCGGTCGGCCAGCTCGCGGATCAGTGGTGCCACGCCGGACCAGTCCGGGTGTTCGCGGGCGTAGCGGTGCAGTGCGGCGCGGATCTCGTTGTCCGCGTCCAGCGTCGTGTCCGCCGGATGGTCGTGCGTGGTCAGCCACACGGTGCCGGACACGGCCAGCGTGGCGCTGACCAGGGCGAGCGCGAGCAGCCTGAGCAGCAGATCACGGCCCATCGGCGGCCACCAGCTTGTAACCGATGCCGTGCACGGTGCGCAGGTAGCGCGGCCGGGCGGGATCGACCTCGATCTTGCGCCGCAGATTGCGTACGTGGGTGTCGATCGTGCGTTCCGTCGACTCGGTGGCGGTACGCGAGATTCGCGCGAGCAGCACGCGACGGGTGAACGGCCGTCCCGGCGCGGCGGCCAGGCACGCGATGATGCCGAACTCGCCCGGTGTGGTGTCGACGGGCACGCCGTCGACCATGACTTCTCTATGTGCGGGGACGACCACGAGCCCGCCGACGCGGTGGCATGCCGCGCGCTTGGCCCGGCGCAGGACGGTGCGGACTCTCTCGACGATTTCCTGGGGACGGTACGGCTTGGTCACGTAGTCGTCCGCTCCGAGGCGGAGTCCGAGGAGGACGTCGTCTTCGCGGTTGCGGCCGGTGAGCATGATGATGGGCAGGTCCTGTTCGGCCCGCACGATGCGGCACACCGCCAGCCCGTCCAGGCGCGGCAGCCCGAGGTCCAGGACGAGCAGGTCCGCGGCCAGTCGCCGCGCGGCCTCCACTGCTGACGCTCCGTCAGGCACCACGGTCGCCGAGAACCCGCCGTGTTCCAGGAAGCGACGCAGTATGTCCGCCTGCTTGTGGTCGTCTTCGGCGATGAGGATCCGCTCCGGCATGCCGGGGAGTATGGGGCGGGCTGCTGAAAGGATTCTGAGGAAACGCTCCTCGGCGACAGGCAGCGGCCATCGGCTTGTGCGAACGCATGCTTGGTGCCCTCGGGTTGGCCGCGCACACGCGGCGAACGAACTCGTTTTGGCCTGCGGGCAGTTCGAAGGAGGCGCGGTCGGCTCCCTCATCGTCGGTGGAGCCGACGGCCATCAGGGCCACCACGGCCACCTCCGCGGCGGCAGCCACCGTTTTCGCCTCCGACAGGTGCTTTCGGCGATCAACCGATGTCGTCGTCGAGGGAGTTGCGTTCGGCGATCCTCCCGAGGAGGCGTGCGCTTTCCTTGACGGTGCGCTCTTGGGTCGCGCGGTCGACGGCGATCATTCCGAAGGTCGGGCGGTAGCCGAGCATCCACTCGAAGTTGTCGAACGTCGACCAGTAGTAGTAGCCGCGGACGTCGATGCCGTCGGAGAGGCAGCGTTCGACGCCTTCCAGGGCGCGGCGGACGAACTCGACGCGGCGGGTGTCGTCGTCGGTGGCGATGCCGTTCTCGGTGACGTGGATCGGCAGCCCGGCCGAGGCGGCGCGGCGTACGACGTTCTCCAGGGCCTGGGGGTAGAACTCGTATCCCATCTGGGTGAGTTCGGCACCTTCGGGGTGCGGCAGGGCGTGCTCGGGCCCGACCACGACGCGGCTGTAGTTCTGCACACCGACGAAATCGTCGCCGTCCATTGCGGGCAGGAAGTGATCGAACGCCTCGGCCCACCGCTCGTCGGCGGCCTTCTCCCCACCGGGCCCGGGTTGGTAGTCCTGAAGCGCGAGGGTGATCCCGGTCTTCGTGGCCGGGCTGACCTCCTTGATGGCTTCGCGCGCCGCCACGTGGGCGCGTCGGATGACGTCGACGCCGTGGTCGGTCCAGGTGAACAGGAAGAGGTTGAGGTTGTCCGGGGTGGTGCCGAGTGCGGCGGCGCCGGGGGTACGCCAGTCGCGGGCCTTGTCGGCGGACTCGACCGACTCGGCCGAGACACCGACCGGCGCCTGCTCGCCGCCGTCCGGGGTATCGGCGCTGCGGGCAGCGGTCATGTCCTCGATCATGCGGCGCGTCAGCGAGGAGATGTTGGCCTCGTTGATGGTGCAGGCGTACGGGATCAGCGGGCCGAGTTCGGCCATGACCGTGCGGCAGTAGTCGGCGAAGCGGTCGGGGGTGCCGTCGTACTCCCAGCCCCCGAGCCTCATCAGCCAGCGGGGGCTCGTGAAGTGGTGCAGTGTCACCATCGGGGTGATGCCGTGCTCGTGGCAAGCCTCCAGCACATCGCGGTAGTGCGCGATCGCCGCGCGCGAGAAGACGCCGTCCTCCGGCTCGACCCGTGCCCATTCGATCGAGAACCGGTAGGAGGTGAAGCCCAGTTCGCGCAGCAGCGCGATGTCCTGGCGGTAGAGCCGGTAGTGGTCGCAGGCGTCCCCGCTGGGCTCGGCGAACATCGGCACGCCGGAGTGCTCCATCGCCCAGAAGTCGCTGGCGATGTTGTTGCCCTCGACCTGGTGGGCGGCGGTCGCCGACCCCCACAGGAAACCGTCGGGAAAGGCCACGGTACTGCTCCTCGGTACGGGATCGGGTGTGTGGTCGGGTGGCTGCGCCGGGCCGCCCTGCCGTGCGGAGCCGCCGGGGCTCAGCCGTCGTGAATCTCCGCGATAAAGCGTATTAGTTGGCCCGCCACCGACCGTATGCCATGCCGGTTCGCCGGGACAAGAGCCCGGTCGAATATTGCATCAATCTTGATGCATCTACAATGCTGAATTCTGCCGCACACCCGGCGCACCGTGACAGCGTGGAATCGGGACTCTGGCGGGCGTAAGCAGGCGGACCGGCGGTCGACGGTTTCGCGCTCGACCGCGGCCGGCTGCGCACAGTGTCTGAGCGGTCATGGCCGCGTCGTGAACCGCCCGGCCAAGGCGCCGCCTGTGTGTCGCAGCCAGTGCGCGGCTCGGCCGCTTGCCGATGCGGCGGAGCCGGCGACCAGGGTCAGGTCCTCGCAGGCGACTGCTCCGGGGGGAGGCGGTGCGGCGATCGACCCGGCGACAAGCGCGAGTTCGGGCCCGGACGTCCGCGCCACGATCTCGACTACGGTGCCGACGACCTTGCCGTTGAGCGAGGTCGCGTCGAAGCGACCTTCCCCGGTCACCACCACGTCGGCGCGCGTCAGCTGGTCGCGCAAGCCGACCAGGTCGGCGATGCGCTCGGCACCCGGGGCGAGAGTGGCGCCCCACAGGGTGACGAAGCCGTACGACGTGCCTCCGGCGGCGCCCGCGCCGGGCTGTCCCGGGTCGCCGCCGAGGACAAGGGCCAGGCGGGACAGGCCCGATTCGAGGACGGCGACGTCCTCGGGTGTCGCGCCCTTCTGCGGGCCGAAGATCCGGGCCGCGCCCTGCTCACCGAGCAGCGGATGCCGGACATCGGTGATGACCTGGACGCCGCCGGGCGGTGCGGGTACGAGGTGCGACAGGTCGACGGAGGACAGCCGGGTCAATGCTCCCCCTCCCCGGGGAAGCACCCGCCCTGTGGCGTCGAGGAAGCGGGGTCCGAGCACGCTCAGCGCCCCCGTGCCGCCGTCGGTGGAGGCGGATCCGCCGACGGCGACGGTCAGCGCGGTGACTCCGGCCCGGAGGGCGTCGGCGATGACCGCGCCGACTCCGGCGGTGTGGGCGCCGAGCGGATCGGGGGCGTCGAGCAGCGGCAGGCCGCTGACCGCCGCGAGTTCGACGAACCCCGTCCCATCGGGCAGAAGCAGCCAAGCTCCGTCCACGGGACGGCCGTCCGGCCCCGGCACATCGGTGACCGGTTTGCGGACGGCGCCGGGGATGGCGCGGGCCATCGCGTCGAGCGTGCCCTCACCACCGTCCGCAAGAGGCAGAACCACTGCCTCGTCGCCGGGGCGGACGGCCAGCCAGCCGTCGGCCAAGGCCTGCGCAGCGTGGGCGGCGCTGATGGTCCCCTTGAAGGCGTCCGGGGCGAACAACACGCGCATGGACGGGAGTTCCCTTCTGGCGCGGCGGGCTGTCAGGTCTGTCGCCGCCGTGGTCCGGGGGTGGGACGGGCGGCCGTGTACCGACTTGCGGGTCGGCTGCGGCGGCCCGGTGTTGGGGTCGTGGTCCCGTACCGGGCCCTCACGCTGTCACGCCCGCCACCGTCAACAGCGCACGCATGCGGGCCAGGGCCAGGTCGGGGTCGGGCAGCAGCCCGGCCGCGTCGGCGAGGCGGTACACCTCGGCCAGGTGGGGGAGAGAGCGCGCGGAGTGCGCGGCGCCCACCATGGCGAAGCCGTCCTGGAGTCCGGCCAGCCAGGCGAGGAAGACGATGCCGGTCTTGTAGTGGTAGGTCGGCGCGCCGAACAGGTGCCGGGACAGCGGCACGGTCGGCGCGAGGAGGGCGTCGTAGGCGGCGAAGTCGCCACTGTCCAGGGCACGCAGGGCACCCGCGGCGACCGGGGCGATGGCGTCGAAGATACCGAGCAGGGCGTGGCTGAAGTGCGTGCCCTCGCCTCGGATCAGTTCGGGGTAGTGGAAGTCGTCGCCGGTGTAGAGCCGGACGCCGGGCGGGAGTTCGGCGCGCAGCCGGACTTCGTGGGCGAGGTCGAGCAGGGAGACCTTGATGCCGTCGACGCGGTCGGGGTGGGCGCGGATCAGTTCCAGGACGGTGTCGGTCGCCTTCGCCACGTCGGTGCTTCCCCAGTAGCCGGCCAGGGCGGGGTCGAAGGCCTCGCCGAGCCAGTGCAGGATCACCGGCCGTCGTGCTTGGCTGAGCAGGGTGCCGTAGACGCGGTGGTAGTCGTCCGGCCCGGAGGCCGCGGCGGCGAGCTGGCGCGACGCCATGAGCACGGCCTTGGCGCCGGTGTCCTCGACCACCGCGAGCTGTTCGGTGTACGCCTCGATGACCTGGTCCACGATGAGCTTCGGTCCGCGATGGTCCGTCCCGGCCCCGCAGGCCAGCAGTTCGTACGGTTCCCCGAGCGTGGCGGCGTCGGCGGCACTGCGCCGGATCAGTTCCTCGGTGGCCTTCCAGTCCAGGCCCATGTTGCGCTGGGCTGTGTCCATGGCGTCGGCGACCGCGAATCCGTGGGACCACAGGTGGCGCCGGAAGGCGAGTGTGGCGTCCCAATCGACCTCGGCGGGTTCGCCGGGCACGTGGGCGGCGAACCGGTCCGCGACGACGTGCGCGGCGGCGTACGCGGTGCGGCTGCGGAACGCCGGGCCGCCGGGGGCGGCGCCGAGGTAGCGACCGGTCGGTTTGTAGGGCACCAAGGTGCCCTCAGGCGTGGGGAGTTGGATGCGGGCGGTCATGAGTTTGCCGACTCGGTGCCCGGCAGTTCGACGCGGCGGCCTTCGGCGGAGGAGGTCAGTCCGCTCTCGGCGAGGAGCACGCCTCGGGCGCCCGCGAAGAAGTCGTAGGGGAAAGGCTCGTCGGCGACCACGTGCCGGACGAACTTCTCCCACTGCACCTTGAATCCGTTGTCGAACCCGGTGTCTCCGGCGTTGTCGGGGACTTCCTGCCACTGGTCGCGGAAGTTCTCGGTGACCGGGAGGTCGGGGTTCCACACCGGAGTCGGGGTGGTCGAGCGGTGCTGGACGCGGCAGTTGCGCAGCCCTGCGACGGCGCTGCCCTCGGTGCCGTCGACCTGGAACTCGACCAACTCGTCGCGGTTGACGCGCACCGCCCACGAGGAGTTGATCTGGGCGACGATCCCGCCTTCGAGTTCGAAGATGCCGTACGCCGCATCGTCGGCGGTGGCCTCGTACTCCTTGCCGTTCTCGTCCCACCGGGTCGGGATGTGCGTGACGGCCTTGGCGGTGACCGCCTCGACCCGGCCGAACAGGTTCTCCAGCACATACGACCAGTGGCAGAACATGTCGACGACGATCCCGCCGCCGTCCTGCGTACGGTAGTTCCAGCTCGGCCGCTGAGCGGGCTGCCAGTCGCCTTCGAACACCCAGTAGCCGAACTCGCCGCGCACCGACAGGATCCGGCCGAAGAATCCGCCGTCGATCAGGCGCCGCAGCTTCAGCAGACCGGGCAGGAACAACTTGTCCTGTACCACGCCGTGCCGGATTCCGGCGGTCTCCGCCGCGCGCGCAAGGCCCAGCGCCGCGTCGAAGGACTCGGCCGTCGGCTTTTCGGTGTAGACGTGCTTGCCGGCGGCTATCGCGGCGTGGATCGCCGCCTCGCGGGCCGGTGTGACCTGGGCGTCGAAGTAGATGGTGTTGGCCGAGTCGGACAGCGCGGCGTCCAGGTCGGTGGTCCACGAGGAGATGTCGTGCCGCTCCGCGATCGCCCGGAGCTTGTCGGCGCCGCGACCCACCAGCACCGGCTGGAGCGTCACCCGTGAGCCGTCGGGCAGAACAACACCGCCCTGGTCGCGGATCGCCAGCACCGAACGCACCAAGTGCTGCCGGTAACCCATCCGGCCGGTGACGCCGTTCATCACGACGCCGAGAGTTTGGGTGGTCATGGGGGGCCTCTCGAACGGAGACGGACAGCCAGGGACGGAGAGCACACAGGAAAGCGCTTTCCGATGCGCACGCTAGGATGCCGTTCACTGCGGCGTCAAGGGAAGTCACGTCACATCGGCCGCGGAAGCGCACGCTGGAACCCTCCGGTCAGGCGACCTCACGTGGCCCCTGACGTGCAGGCAGCATCCGCCGGATGCCAAGACGCGAGCCCCGCGGGTAAGCGTTATCCACTGCCGAGTGGTACACAGATTCCGGCCGCTGTCGAAGCAGGGCCAGTCCGCGCACCGACCCGCGTTTCCGGGCGGAGTCGGAGCGCTGCGGCTCGGTCGTCCGATCACCCCGCCCCCAGGAGTCTCAATGTCGGTCGCGTTGTTCGCACTCGCCCCGTCGTTCGTGCCGTCGTTGTTCCCGTCGCCTGTGCTTGAGCGGCTGCGCGAGGTGGTGCGCGTGGATCCGGACGAGGCGGTGCTGGACTTCGCGGATCCGGCCGCCGCGTCACGCCTCGCGGACGTGGAGTTCCTGATCACCGGCTGGGGGTGCCCGAGGCTGGATGAGACGGCATTGGCGGCGATGCCCCGGCTGCGGGCGGTGCTGCATTCGGCGGGCAGCGTGCGCGGGATCGTCACGGACGCGTGCTGGGAGCGGGGCATCGTGGTGTCCAGCGCGGTGGAGGCGAACGCGGTGCCGGTGGCGGAGTACACCCTCGCGGCGATCCTGTTCTCCGGCAAGGACGCCTTCGGCCTGCGGGAGCGCTACCGCACCGAACGCGTGATCGGCCTGCTGGAGCTGGCCGACGAGGGCAACATGGGCCGCCGCGTGGGCGTCATCGGAGCCTCCCGCGTGGGCCGGCGGGTGCTGGAGCTGCTGCGTCCGTTCGACTTCACAGTGGCGCTGTACGACCCGTACGTCACACCCGAGGAGGCCGCGGCGCTCGGCGCCGAACCGATGGACCTGGACGAACTGCTGCGCACCAGCGATGTGGTGACCGTGCACGCGCCTGACCTGCCGTCCACATACCACATGCTGGACCGGCGCCGGCTCGGGCTGATCCGCGACGGCGGCGTGCTGATCAACACAGCTCGGGGGACGCTCGTCGACCATGACGCGCTGACCGGCGAACTCGTCGCGGGCCGCCTGCGCGCGGTGCTGGACGTGACCGAACCCGAACCGCTCCCGGCGGACTCGGTGCTGCACCGACTGCCGAATGTGTTCGTCACCCCGCACATCTCCGGCTCGGCCGGCAACGAGCTCGCGCGCCTGGGCCTGGCCGTCGCCGAGGAGGCGGCCCGCCTCGCGGCGGGGCTTCCCCCCGCCCACCCGGTACGACGGGCCGACCTCGACCGGATCGCGTGACGCTAAGCTGAGGAATGCGCTTTCCTGTGTTCGGCTCCGATGCCGGGCGCACGTTCCCGAGGTGAGACGATCCGCACATGGAGCAGACCGCGCAAAACACCCAGGCGACATTGGCGGACGTCGCCGCGGCGGCCGGAGTGTCCCTGGCGACGGCGTCGCGGGCGCTGAACGGCAGTACCCGGCAGGTCGGCGAGGACCTGCGGCGCCGCGTGCTGGACGCCGCACGGAAGCTGAACTACGCGCCGAACGCGTCGGCCCAGGCGATGGTCCGCGGGCGCGGCAACGTCGTGGGGCTGCTTGTGCACGACATCGCCGACCCGTACTTCTCGTCGATCGCCGCGGGCGTTATGCGGATCGCCGACGAGCACCGGCTGCTTGTGACGCTGGCGAGCACCCTGCGGCGGCCCGAGAGTGAGCTGGAGCATCTGGCCGCGCTCCGAGGCCAGCGCGGCCGGGCGGCGATCCTGGTCGGCAGCCGCACCACCGACAAGGACGCCACCGAGGCGCTGCGCCGCGAAGCGGCGGCTTTCTCCGCGTCCGGCGGGCATGTCGTGGCGATCAGCCAGCGGGCGCTTCCCGTGGACACGGTGGTGGTGGAGAACCGCGCGGGCGCCCGCCTGCTCGCCGAGGAACTCACGCGGCTCGGCTACCGGCGCTTCGCGGTGCTGGCCGGACCCGGTGATGTGGTCACCGCCCGAGACCGCCTCCAGGGCTTCAAGGAAGGCTTGGCGGCGGGTAAGGGCCGCATACCGCAAGGGGCGGTGCTGCACGGGGCGTTCACCCGCGACGGCGGGTACGAGGCGATGAGCGGACTCCTGAACCGCCGCGGCCCGCGCCCCGAGTGCGTTTTCGCGGTCAACGACGTCATGGCCGTCGGCGCCATGGCCGCGTGCCGGGACCAGGGCGTGGACCTGCCCGGCGAGATGGCGATCGCCGGCTTCGACGACATCACCACCCTGCGCGACGTCACCCCCGGCCTGACGACCGTCCGGCTGCCGCTGGAACGCATGGGCGAGATCGCCATGGACCTGGTGCTCACCGCCCGACCGGGAACCTCCCCACGACTGCGGCGCATCCGCGGCGAGGTCGTCCTCCGCGCCAGCACACCGGCCCGATAGGGCCCCCGCGGTATATCCCCCAGTCAGGTCAGCCAGGACAGCAGGGTCGCGGTCTCCCGTCCGAGCACAGCCGGGTCGTCGCCCGGGACGAATTCCAGGAGCAGGTCGACCGGGGGCAGTAGTTCCAAGGCGCCGCGCCACAGCCCTTCGCGGCCGGCGAGTGGCAGGCGGTCCATGAGCGGCCACCAGGAGAACACGTGGACCGCCGCGACGCGGTCGCGCAGATCCCGCAGTCCTGCGAGTGCGACGTCGTCCGGCTCGTCCAGCGGCGGCTGCCAGTAGGTGGACACCGCGTCGTGGCCGACCTCGTCGAGCAGCCGCAGCGTGGAGGCGGCCGTGTCGGTCAGCGTCCCGCCGTGGAACTCCGTTGCCACCGAAAGCCCGTGGGCGGCGGCGATGTCGCCGGCCTCCCGCAGGGCGTCGGCGACGGCCGCGCGGTTTCGCGTGGTCTCCGAGCCCTCGGTCCCGGCCCACACTCGTACGCGCCGCGCGCCCAGCCCCCGGGCGGTGGCGACCACGGTCGCGAAGGCGTCGGCGTCGTCCCGTCCGGCACACCAGTAGGAGCCGTACGAGCACGTCGTCAATCCGGCCGCGCTGGTGCCCTCCCGAGCCCGACGGACGGCATCGGTGTCGCCGGGCGGCACGTGGACGTCGGCCCCCCACTCGATCACGCCGAGCCCCGCCTCGGCGGCCAGGGAGGCGAGTTCCTCCGCGGCCAGCGCCCGGTACGTGACCGAACACAGACCGACATGCGCCACGGGTGCCGAACCAGTCACGGTGAACCTCCAGGGAAAGCGCTTGCCGAAAACCCGGGCAAGGGTACGGGAAACGCTCGAACATTTTGTGGTTCCGCCTCTTCCGGGTATTGCCGAGAGGCCGCTACACAGCCTACCTTTCCCCGGAAAGCGTTTTCCTGAGTTGTCGGCAAGAACACTCGGGACGGCGGCCACAGGGCCGCACGCGGGTACGGAACGGTGGCCGAAAGGCCTGACAGGGCGTTCGGCCGCCTGCGTGCCGGAACATGGAGACGGAAGGAATGCGCCGGTGCACCGGCTGTCGCTGAACCAGAAGACCGTCGACCATTGGTCGCTCACCGAGGCCGTGGACGCGTGCGTCCGCGCCGGCATCGAGGCGATCGGTGTGTGGCGTGAACCGCTGCACGACACGGGGGTCGCGCGGGGGGTGAAAGTCATCCGCGATGCGGGGCTGCGGGTTTCGTCGCTGTGCCGCGGCGGGTTCTTCACCGCCGCTGACGGACCGTCGCGCGACCGCGCCCTCGACGACAACCGGCGGGCGATCGACGAGGCCGCCGCCCTGGACGCCGCATGTCTCGTTCTGGTCGTCGGCGGCCTGCCCGAGGGCTCCCGCGATCTGCCCGGAGCCCGCCGCCGAGTCGCCGACGCGCTGCACGAACTCGCCCCCCACGCGCGCGACAGCGGCGTTCGTTTGGCGTTGGAGCCGATGAACCCGATCTACTGCGCCGACCGCGGGGTGCTGTCCACCCTGGGCCAAGCGCTCGACCTGGCCGAGCAGTTCGCCCCGGACGTCGTCGGTGTCGTCGTCGACACCTTCCACGTGTGGTGGGACCCGGCCGTCGACGCGCAGATCGCGCGGTCCGCCGGGCGGATCGCCGGCTACCAGGTGTGCGACTGGATCACCCCGCTCCCGCCGGACACCCTCCTCGCCCGCGGCGTGATGGGTGACGGGCACATCGACTTCCCCCGCCTGGGCGCGGCGGTCGACGCCGCCGGATACACCGGCGACATCGAAATCGAGATCTTCAACGCCGACCTGTGGGCCAGGCCCGGCGACGAAATCGTGGAACTGATCCGGAACCGCTACGCGCAGCACGTCGCGGTCTCCGAAGGAGCGACGCCATGACGCACGGCACCAGAGCCGGAACCGCCGGGGAAGTGTCCGGCCTCGCCGGTTTGACAGGCCCGGCGGCGAGCGTGCTCGCTTCCTGGCGGAGATCGCCGTCGACTCACCCGCTCCTCGGTGACTGGCGCCGCGCCGGGTACCGGCGGGGCACAGCCGAGCCCGAGGCCAAGGGCAGTGTCGTGCAGGCGCGCGCCCTCGGCATCGACCCGGGGCAGCCGGACGACGTCAGCGGACGGCTCCAAGCCGCACTCGACGACCTCGGGGCAGCCGGGGGCGGCATCCTCGAACTGGATCCCGGACGCTACGTCCTGGACAACCCGCTGTTCATCCACGGGTCCGGTGTCGTCCTGCGCGGGGCGGGCAAGGCGGCCACGACCTTGTTTTTCCCCCGGCCCTTGCGTGACAGCGTCCATGCGAACACCAACTGGTCGTGGACCGGCGGGCAGATTTACTTCACCTCACGTGAGCGCCTCGCGGTCTCGGCCGCCGAGGGCTGGGAATGGGGTACGAACGAGCGCTGGCTCGCCGGCCCGGTCCTCACCCCGGTGGCTCCCGCAGTTCGCGGCACCGACGTGCTCGTGGTCGACGACACCGCAGGGATCACTCCGGGTGAGATGGTCCTGCTGGAGGTGTCCGACCCCCCGAGTCCCGACAACCGGCTGCTGCGCGAGATGGCCGGCGACGTGGCGGGCGCCCGGACGTACGACTGGGCCACCCGCGCGCCCAGACTCAACGGGATCACCTGGGCGTGGCCGGTGGTGGTCACCGAGGTGCTGTCGGAGCGGACGGTCCGCATCGAGCAGCCGCTGCGCATCTCCCTGCACCGCGAGACTCCAGCGCGCCTGCGGTCGTTGGGCCCGACTGTCCACGACAGCGGCGTCGAGGGCCTGACCATCGAGAACACGCTGCTGACCCAGACCACGCACAACATCAACCCCGGCTCCAACGGGGTGTGCTTCCACGCCGTGTACGACTGCTGGGCGACCGACGTCCACGTGGTCAACGCGGACGTCGCGTTCTCCATGACGTCGGCGAAGTCCTGCACCCTGACCGGGATTTCAGCAGGCGGTCGGTCGCTGCACCACTTCACGGTCATCCGTGAGGCGTCGCACGACAACCTCGTCCAGGACTTCGAGCTGGAGGAGTTCACCGTCCCCGCCGTCCCGGGTTCGTATCTGCACGGCATCAACGTCGAGCAGTTGTCGAGCGGCAACGTGTGGCGGCGGGGCACCCTGCGCACCGGCACCTTCGACTCCCACCGGGGCATGCCGTTCGAGAACCTGCGCACCGACATCACGGTCGCGAACACGGACGCCGTCCCGGGCGGCGCACTCGACGCGGGGCCCTTCTTCGGCGCGCGGACCGTGCACTGGGGCATCCACGTCACCACCGACCAGACCCTGTGCATGGACATCACCGACACCGCCCCGCGCTCACTCACCGCGGGCATCACCGGCGTGTCCCAACCGGGGTCCCGCCTGCGCGGCGCCGGTGTCGACTTCGAAGGCGACCTGGAGAGCGAACGGCTCGCGTTCGGGGAGGACCTTGGGCCGGCCCGCGACCTCCTCGAACTCCAGCGCACGCTCGTTCCGATCACGTAGACCGCCGCCGGCCACCCGACACACGAAGCCGGCCGGCAGTACCTCTACCGACGCAAGGTTCGCGAACCGGCACGAAGAGCGGTCGATCGGCCGGGGAGCGACAACTCTTGGCAACAACTAGCCGCCGTTCCACTACGAACACTTTATTAGCCGGTAACCCCAGCGAAACGTTGCCTTACCCAGGGCGGGCCGCGTTCGCACGGCCCCACGCTCCTCGGACCAAAGGACTCATCGAATGCCCACGCTGTCAAGATCCCGCCGTCTCCGCCGGTATGCCCCGGTTGCGGCTCTCACGTCCTGCGTCCTGCTGGCGACGGCAGCGTGCGGCGGCACGTCGAACGGGTCCGCCGCCGGGACCGACAAGCTGTCGCTGGCGATTCTGGGGTCCCCGAACTCGTTCGAGGTGACCCAGCTTTCGGACGGGCAGCCGGCGTACATCTGGGGCTCGGTGTACGACACGCTGCTGTACACCGACAACAAGGGGCAGCTGCAACCGAACGCCGCGGAGAGCTGGGCGTACACCGACGGCGGGCGCACGCTGACACTCAAGCTGCGCCAGGGCATGAAGTTCAGCAACGGCCACGTGGTGAACGCTGCCGGGGTGAAGGCGAGCCTGGACTACGTCCGGACGACGCCCGGCCAGCAGCAGAACGCGCTCACCTCGATCGATGCGATCGAGACTCCCGACGAAGCCACCGTCGTGCTCAAGCTCAAGCACCCGGATGCGGCGCTGCTGCCCTCGCTGGCGATGGGCGCCGGGGTGATCGCCGACCCGGCGACGATGAAGGACCCGAGCGCGGCGCTGAACCCGATCGGTTCCGGTCCGTACATCCTGGACAAGGCCGCGACGGTGAACGGCGCCTCCTACGTGCTCAAGAAGCGCGACGACTACTGGAACGCGAAGGCGTACCCGTTCGAGACCGTCCAGATCAAGGTGATGGGGGACCGCACGGCCGCAGTCAACGCGCTGCAGGCGGGCGAGCTCAACGCGGGCACCGTCGAGTCGACGCAGGTCGACCAGGTCAAGAGCGCCGGTTTCGACGTCACGGTCGTTCCGGCCACCTCGCTCGGCGCCCTGGTCCTGGCCGACCGGGACGGCACGATCGCCAAGCCGCTGGCCGACGTGCGGGTGCGCCAGGCGATCAACATGGCCTTCGACCGGCAGAAGATGGTCACGCAGTTCCTGCGTGGCGTGGGCCAGCCCACGGAGCAGTACGTCAATCCCAAGAGCCCCGTGTACGACCCGGCGCTGAACACGACGTACCCGTTCGACCCTGCGGGCGCGAAGCGGCTGTTGGCCGAGGCCGGCTACTCGGACGGTTTCTCCGTGACGATGCCGAGCCTGTACTACACCAAGCCCTTCGAGCCGACGATCGGCCAGGCGCTGAAGGACATCGGCATCAACGTCACCTGGGAGCCGGTGCCCGCGACGGACAGCAACATCGCGCTGACCTCGGGCAAGTACGCGATGTACTTCACCGCCGACGGGCTGAACGCGGTCCCGATCGACACCAAGAAGTACTTCTCCCCCGGCGGCTACCGCAATCCGTTCCACACGCAGAACCCCGAGATCAGCGCCCTCCTCCTGGAGGCGTCGGGCGAGCAGGACCCGGCGAAGGCGACCGAGGCCTTCAAGAAGATCAACGCCTACGGAACGCAGAACGGCTGGTACGCCCCGATCTTCAACATCGGGAGCTCGTGGGTGACCAAGAAGGGCATCACCTACCTCGGCGACGGCTCGTCCACGCTCACCACCATCCGGGCCTTCGGAGTAGCGGGCTGACGCACGCCGGTATCGGTAAGTATCGGTGAGAAGGAAACGAACCCCATGATCCTTTATGTGCTCCGCAGACTGGGTGGAGCCCTGCTTCTGACAATCCTGGTCACGCTGATCACGTTCCTGCTGCTGAGCACGTCCTTCGACAGCGTGGCCGCCAGTCGGCTCGGCAACTCGTCCACCCCTGAGGCGGTCGACGCGATGAAGGCCGAACTCGGGCTGGACCGTCCGGTGATGGTCCAGTACTTCGACTGGCTCTCGCACGCCGTCCAAGGTGATTTCGGGGTTTCCCTTTTCACCAGCGAACCCGTCGGCGACGCGGTGTCGTCGCGGCTGAGCGTCACGTTGTCCATCATCGTGGCCGCGCTTTTGTGCACGGCCCTGGCCAGCGTGGCGCTCGGGGTCCTGGCCGCCTGGCGCGGCGGTGTGATCGACCGCGTCGCGCAAGGGACCGCGCTCGTCGGCTTCCTGATCCCCAGCCTGCTGACCGCGATCGTCCTGGTGTACCTGCTCGCCATCAAGACGAAGCTGCTGCCCGCGACCGGCTACACACCTCTGGCGGACAATCCCGGTCAGTGGCTCGCGTCGATCACCATCCCCGTGATCGCGCTGTCACTGCACGGCATGGCGAGCCTGACGTCGCAGGTCCGCGGCCGGATGATCGACGAACTGCGCAAGGACTACGTGCGCACCCTGCGCACACGGGGTATTTCGACGCGGTCGATCGTCCTGCGGCATGCCCTGCGCAACGCCTCCGGCCCTGCGCTGACGGTCTTGTCGATGGAGTTCATCGGGATGTTCGGAGGGGCGCTGATCATCGAGAAGGTCTTCGCGCTCCCCGGTTTCGGCAGCTATGCGTTCGATTCGTCCCTACAGGGCGACATCCCCGTGATCATGGGCGTCACCCTGTTCGCCGTGCTGCTTGTGGTCGGCGTCAACCTGGTCGTCGACCTCCTCAACGGCTGGCTCAACCCGAAGGCGAGGATCCATTGAGCACGGCATCCCTCGCGGCCGAGCCGCCGGCTTCACCTGCCGCTGCCGAGCCGCAGCGCCGCAAATCGACGTTCGCGAGGCTCCTGCGGGACCCGCAGGCGGTCGTCTCCGCCGTCCTCCTCCTGGTCATCTTCACCGCGGGCCTGCTGACCCCGTTGCTGGCCGACCATGGGCCCAACGACGCGTCCTTGGACCACATCGACGCGGGGCCCGGCACCTCCGGCTACCTGCTGGGCGGCGACAGCAGTGGCCGCGACATCTACGCGCGGCTGCTCAACTCGATCAACACCAGCCTGGTGTCCGGTCTCATCGCCACGAGCATCGCGCTGGCGATCGGGGTCACCGCGGGCCTGATCGGCGGCTACTTCGGGACCCGGGTCCGCGTCGCCACGGAGTGGCTGTTCAACCTCCTGATGACCTTCCCCGGTCTGCTGCTGCTGATCGTGCTGATGCCGGTCACCAAGGGCGACTACCGCGCGACGATGGCGATCTTCGGCGTGCTGCTGTCACCCGGCATCTACCGCCTCGTACGCAACCAGGTCGTCGGCGTCAAGAACGAGTTGTTCGTCGACGCCGCACGCGTCTCGGGCCTGTCGAACCTGCGGATCCTCGGCCGCCATGTGCTGTTCGCCGTCCGAGGGCCGGTCATCATCGCCACCGCATTCCTCATCGGGTCCTCCATCGCCCTCCAGGCCGGCCTGGCGTTCCTCGGCCTCGGATCGAGCGACACCGCCAGCTTCGGCTCGATGATCTCCGAAGGCTTCCACAACCTCTACAACGAACCCCTGCAATTCCTGTGGCCGAGCCTGCTGCTGGGCCTGATCAACGCCTCCCTCGTGCTGTTCGGCAACTCACTGCGCGACATCCTCGAAGGCGCCGGGCCCAAGCCGAGCACGAACAAGAAGGCCAAGGCCGGCAAGATCAAGATCACCGCGCCGAGCGAGGGTGCCGAGCCGACCGGGACACGCGCTCCCGCTCCGTCCCCCGCGGGCGCGGAAGCGACGGAGCCGGTCTCGGGACTGCTCACCATCGAGGATCTCGCCATCGCGTACCCGACCCCCTCGGGCGAACTGCGTGAGGTCGTCAGCGGGGTGACGCTCAGCGTCGACGCCGGGGAAGTCCTCGGCATCGTCGGGGAGTCGGGCTCGGGCAAGACGCAGACAGCGTTCGCCGCTCTGGGCGTACTGCCCACGGAAGCAGTCGTCACACGCGGCTCGATCAAGCTGGACGGACAGGAACTCCTCGGCCTGAGCGAACGCGAACTGCGCGGCCTGCGCGGCAAGTCCATCGCGTACGTGCCGCAGGAGCCCATGTCGAACCTCGACCCGGCGTTCACCGTCGGATCGCAGCTCGTCGAGGGCCTGCGCGCCACCAAGGACATCTCCCGCCGCGATGCGCGGGCGCATATCCTCGCCCTGCTCGACCGCGTCGGAATCGCCGACCCGGAACGGACGTTCGCGTCGTACCCGCACCAGATATCCGGCGGCATGGCCCAGCGCGTCCTCATCGCCGGCGCCGTCGCCTGTCGCCCCAAACTGCTGATCGCCGACGAGCCGACCACCGCCCTCGACGTCACCGTCCAGGCGGAAATCCTCGACCTGCTCCGCGAACTCCAAGAAGAACTGAACATGGCCGTCCTGCTGGTCACCCACAACTTCGGCGTCGTCGCCGACATCTGCGACCGCATCGCCGTCATGAGCCAGGGGCAGATCGTCGAGACAGGCGACGTCCGGGGAATCCTCCGCGACCCGCAGCACGACTACACCCGCATGCTCCTCGCATCGATCCTCGACGAGGGCATCGTGCGCCGTGACGAGGAGCCCGGTGGCTCCGACCGTGACCCGGGTGTCCACGAGGCCGGCGACCGCGACTTCAGCGGGAAGGCATGACGATGACTGCTGCCCCAAAAAACCCTCTGCTCGACGTGAACGAACTGAGCGTCACCTACCCCGGCCGCGGCTTCCGCGCCCGCCCCACCGAAGTCCTCCACGGCGTCTCCCTGACCATCGACCAGGGCGAAACC
>NZ_JBPKBI010000019.1:14754-113410 GCF_051388935.1 Yinghuangia sp. YIM S10712 | reverse complement strand
AGGAGGCCACGCGGCAGCCAGCCGCGCCCTACCTCCAAGCCCGGCCCTTCAGGGCCGGGTCAAGTTGACTTACCTCAATCCGATCCTCACGGATCTTTCCGGGTTCTCCGAGGGCGAGGTTCCCTACCTTCTCGTCGCGTACGGGGCGGCCACGGTCGTCGGCAACAGCGTCGTGGGGCGCCTGGCGGACCGGTACACCATCCCCGTCCTGACGATCTCACGCTCAACCTCGCCTTCCTCACCGGATTCGCGCTGACCGCCGAACTCCCCGTGACCGCCCTGGTGTTCATGCTGGGTGTGGGTCTCGTGGGGGTCACGATGAACCCCGCGATGGCAACACGTGTGCACCGCGCGGCCGGAAACGCCGGGCCGCTGGTCAACACCGCGCACACTTCGTTCATCACGTTCGGCGTCGTGCTCGGTTCGTCGCTCGGCGGCCTGGCCATCGACGCGTACGGCCTGCGCGCTCCCCTCTGGCTCGGCGCGGGCCTGGCCGCGTGCGGACTTCTCACTCTGCTCCCCGAACGCCGCCGTCGCCCGGCAACGCCCAAGGCGCCTGAGACGCCATGTCAGGGACAAAGCGCGTTGGCCGCGAGGTCGTTCACTGCTCGATCGGTGGCCTCGCTTGCCTCGCTGGTGACCACCAGGGCGTACGCGCGACGGGCGTCCGGCGTGACGCCGCCGCGCGTGGAGTAGCCGAAGGTGTCGCCGGGATGGCTCCAATAGCCGCCGCAAGGCAGCGGAATCCAAATGATCCCCAGGCCGTAGCGCGACCCCGGCCAGGCTTCGTTCAGGTCGCCCGCCGTGGGGATGGTGCGCAGGATCTCGGCCTGTTCTCGCGGCGGGAGCAACCGACCGGCGACCAGGGCGGTGAAGAACCGGTCGAGGTCGTGCGCGGTGCTGGTCATCGCCCCCGCCGCACCGGCGAAACTGGGGTTCACCTCGGTGACGTCGACGGGCTCGGGCTCGTCCGGGAACGTGCGGTAGGCGTGCGGATGCGGTCCTCGGATGTGCTCGCTGGTCGCGGGGGCATCGGTCTGCGCCAGTGCGAGCGGGCCGATGATGCGCCGCCTGACCTCCTCCTGCCACGAGTTGCCCGTGACGCGCTCCACGATCATGCCGGCGAGGTGGTAATTGGTATTGGAGTAACCGAAATCCGTGCCCGGGGCGAAGTCCGGCGCGTGCCGCAGCGCCGTTCCGACCAACTCGGCGGCGGTGTAGGTACGGAACCGCAGTGCACGGAACGCCGACGCGGAGCGTGTCTGCGGGAAGTCCGCCGGGTCGGCGTAGACATCGTGCAATCCGCTGGTGTGCCCGAGGAGTTGCCGAATGCTGATCCGGCGGCCGTCGTTGCCGTTGCCCGCCACCACGCCGGGCAGTCGGCTGTCCACGGTGTCGTCCAGGGACAACTTGCCTTCGGCGGCGAGCTGGAGCACCACCACCGCCACAAACGTCTTGGTAGTGCTGCCGATCCGGAAATGGCTGTGTGGTGCCACCGGATCGGTGCCGTGGAGTTCGGCGCGCCCGGCACTCGCGGCGCGCGCTCCGTACGGTCCGTCGGTACGCGCCAGGACTCCCAACGCACCGGCGTCGTGCACCGCGCGTACGTCGTGCACGAGTTGCGCGGTGTCCCGCAACGGACCTGCCGCCGCCGAGACGGGCGTTGCGGGCAGGGACACGGCTGTGAGCGCGCAAGCCAGCAGAACGACCGGGATCCTCCTGACCGCGGGGGTCACGGCGTCCTCTCGCACAGTGCGCGGTCGACCATCGGCAGGACCAGGCCGGTGTCGGTCTCGGCGATGGTGTGATCCGCGTTGCCGGTGACCGCGACGACGACGCTGCGGCGTCCGTCCGGGGTGACACCGCCGCGCGTGGACGCCCCGAGCACGTTGCCCCAGTGGGTCCAATAGCCGCCTCCGCAGGTGAGGTTGACCCATGTCAGACCCAACCCCCAGCGGATTCCGAAGGATTCGTAGCCGGGTACATCGACCGGTACGGTCCGCTGCATTTCCGCCGTCATGCGGGGCGACAGCAACTCGCCCCGCATCAGAGCGGTCCAGAATCGGCCGAGGTCGGCTGTGGTGCTGACGATGGAGCCCTCGGCGTCCATGTCCTTGACGTTCAGGTCGGTGGTGTCCAGCCACGATTCCCCGGGCGCGAACTGCCGGTAGGTGTGCAGGCGGGGACGAGGGAGAAAGGGGTTGTCGCCCGGAACCATCGTGTCTTGCAGGGACATCGGGACGAGGATGCGCCGCATCACCTCGTAGGCCCACGACTTGCCCGTGACACGCTCGACGATCATGCCGAGAAGCACGTAGTTGGTGTTGGAGTATTCCCACCGCGTTCCGGGAGCCGTGCTCGGCGGGTGGTTCATCGCGAGGCGCAGGATGTGCTCGGGAGTGTGCGAGTCGTAGCGGTGCCGAAGGAATTCGGCGGCGCTTTCGCCGCCGGGCAGATCGAAGACCTGGGGGAGGCCGCTGGTGTGCTGGAGCAACTGCCTCACGGTGATGCGGCTTCCGTCGTTGCCGTTGCCGGTGACCACGCCGGGCAACCAGCGTTCGACGGTGTCCTCAAGTGCGATCCTCCCCTCGTCCGCCAGTTGGAGGACGACCACGGCGGTGAAGGCCTTGGTGGCACTGCCGATGCGCAGCGACGCGTCGGGGGGAACGGGTTGTCCGGTGTCGAGCTCGGCGACGCCGCTGCGTGCCGTCCATCGGCGTTCATCCGCGCGTAGCTCCGCGAGCACGCCCACGGCTCCCGCGGCGGTGACCGCATCGGCGTCGCGCTGGAGCACGCTGCCGGGCCCGCCGATTCCGGCGTCCGGCGGAGCCGCGTCGGGTGCCGTGGCCGCCGGCGCCGTCGCGGCGGCCAGCGCGGCGAGAGCGACGGCCACAACACCGATGCGGCGCCTGATGTGATGTTCCGACACGTTCGTTGGCTCCTCGTCACGTCGGGGACCTCAGGAACCCTTCGGCGCGCGCCGCCTGCGGGCGTATCCCCCGATCGGATGGAGCCGCCGACAACGGGCTCCCGGGACGGCGCTTCGCGGCGGTCCGCATGCCGTGCCTCTTGTTTCACCCGCCCCCTGCTGCCAAGGTGACGCTTCGTCAGTTTCGTGTTCCGGGACGGGCGTAGACGCGGACGACCAGCGGGAGGCCGGGGATGTCGGCGACGGATATCGCGGCCCAGGTGGCCGCAGGGACGCGATGGCCCCTGCGGTTCGGCGTGTTCCTCGCGCCGTTCCACAAGGCCGGCCGCAATCCCGCGCTCATGCTGGAACAGGACCTCATGCTCCTTGAACACCTGGACCGGCTCGGGTACGACGAGGCCTGGATCGGCGAACATCACTCCGGTGGCTGGGAGATCATCGCCTCGCCGGAGGTGTTCATCGCGGCCGCGGCCGCCCGGACACGGAATCTGCGCCTGGGCACCGGCGTGATCTCGCTGCCCTACCACCATCCGCTGCATGTGGCGGACCGCATGGTGCTGCTCGACCACCTCACGCGCGGACGCGTGATGTTGGGCGTCGGTCCGGGTCAACTCGCTTCCGATGCCCACATGTTGGGCATCGACACGGCGCGTCAGCGGGTGATGATGGAGGAATCCCTGGAGGCCGTCGCCGCGTTGCTCGCGGGGGACGCTCCGGTGACCCGCAAGACCGACTGGTTCACCTTGCAGGACGCGCAGTTGCAGCTCCGCCCCTTCCAGCACCCGTCGTTCGAGATCGCGGTGGCGGCAACGTTCTCACCCGCGGGCCCGCGCACGGCGGGTCGCTTCGGTGCCGGTCTGTTGTCGATAGCGGCCAGCCAGGAAGGAGGCTTCGACGCCCTCGCCTATCACTGGGGTGTTGCGGGCGAAGTCGCCGCGCGCCATGGCCAGGTGATGGACCGGCGGCGGTGGCGGCTCATGGGCATGATGCACATCGCCGAGACGGAGGAGCAGGCTCGCCGTGAAGTGGCGTACGGCTTGCGGGATGTGCAGGGCTACCAGGCGAAGATCCTGCCGATCCCGTACGACCCGGCGACGCCGCTGGACGAACGCCTCGACCACGGCAACGAGACCGGTTCGTTCATCTGCGGCACGCCGGACATGGCGGTGCGTCAGATCGAACGGCTGTGGCGGAAGTCCGGTGGTTTCGGCGCCTACCTGTTCATGGGTGCCGACTTCGCGGATCCCGAGGCGACCCGCCGCTCCTACGAGTTGATCGCGCGTGAGGTGATCCCGCACTTCACGGGCCAGTCGGCGGGTCCGTACGGGTCGCAGGCCTGGCAGGTGGAGTTGTCCGAGCGCTGGCGCGACCAGACCGCGCAGGCGGTCGGCGTCGCGGTACGCGACTACGAAGCGGATCGGGCGCAGGCGTCCGGCGGTTCACCGGCATCCGCCCCTGCGGACGAACCAGGCGCGTGACCCGGCGTACCCACAGGGACGCGACGACGCGCGAAGTCACCGGCGAATCCCGGGACGGCAGTTCCACCGGACAAGGTGGGGCCGCCGAGTCGGCACGCGAAGCAGTCCGCCACGCGCACGAGCGGCTGTCGTGGGCAATTCGGGTGGGGACCCTCGTCGGTCGGACCGCGCGGCCCGCAACCGGAACCCGGCTCGGGCCGTGACGCCGTGCGCCCGCCCTCGGCGGGCGTTGACCGTTTGCCACCGCAAGGGGCGACAACTCGCAGCCCTCGCAGCGATTTTCGACAACCATCGAGCGCTGTTGCCGTCCGTTGTCGACCGCTCGGCGGCCGAGTGTGACCGATCCGGCCTCCGACGCCCGCGACGGGTTTTCGCCGCCCTCCGGCCGGGCAGGGAACGGACGCTGCTGGTCGACGCCCCGGGCTCCTGACACCCGGACGTCGCGGCCCCGAGCGGCGACGTGCGCCGACGGCCGGGATCACTCCCCCGTGCCCGGTCGTCGGCCCTCCCGCGATCTCCCCTCAAGCCCCCGGCTGCATTCGTCGGCGTCGGACATGAGGGTCCCTCAACCGAAAACGCGAGGGATATAGTCAATGAATCGCCACAAAACCCCGCCAAGAGCACCCGATCTGCCCTCGCCACCACGAGGGACCCTCGGGGGAATCACAAATAAATGTCCCAATTATCCGTATATCGTGACGCCGATATCCACTGCGCCCAGAGCCCTCAGCCAGGGTGCCCGACGTCAACGGATGGCGTGCCCCATGGCGATCCCCCGTGCCACCGGCAAAAACGGCAGGTCCACCGGAAGCCGCAAGACGGTCGCCCTCGTGACGTGCGCGGAACTCCCCGACCTCGACACCGACGAACGCGCCGTGATCGCCCCGCTGGCCGAGCGCGGCATCGCCGCGGTACCGGCCGTGTGGGACGAACCGTCGGTGAAGTGGGAGGCGTTCGACGCGGTGATCGTGCGTTCCGCTTGGGACTATCCGCACCGGCACGGCGAGTTCCTGCGCTGGGCGGAGACCGTCCCCAATCTCTGGAACCCCGTGGACGTGCTCGCCTGGAACACCGACAAGCACCGGTATCTGCGCCATCTCGGCGACGCCGGCCTGCCTGTCGTGCCGACGATGTGGGTGGGGCCCGGGAGCACCGTGACGCTTCCGTCCACCGGAGTCCACGTGGTGAAGCCCGCCGTCGGCGCGGGATCGCGCGACGTGGGCCGGTACGACATGGGCGACCCCCGCGAACGCGCACTCGCCGCCGGTCTGGCCGCCAACCTGACATCGTCGGGACGGACCGCGATGGTGCAGCCGTACCTCGACGCCGTGGACACCGCCGGTGAGACCGCGCTTCTGTTCTTCGGCGGCCGGTACAGCCACGCGATCCGCAAGGGCCCGATGTTGACCGGCCCCGCCGACACCGGAATGGGCCTCTACAAGCAAGAGAGCATCACCGCACGGGAGGCGACGGACGCCGAACTGCACGTCGCCCAGCGCGTACTGTGTGCGGTGCCGGGCGGCGTGCAACGACTGCTGTACGCGCGCGTCGACGTGATCCCCGGCCCCGACGGCACGCCGGTCGTGCTCGAACTGGAGCTGACCGAACCGTCGTTGTTCCTGGGCTTCGCCGCACAGGCCGCGGAGCGTTTCGCGGCGGCGATCGATGCGCGGCTGAACGCCTGACACGGTCCCGCAGGCCCGTTTCCGACCTCCCACGATGCGCCCGCCTCGAAGCCCGCGCCGGTGTCGGTGTCGGTAGGAACTCCTACGCTCGGCTCCATGGACGAGTCCGCGATCCCGCCCGATGTCCTCACCCGCCTCAGGGCCGTGTGCCTCGGGCTGCCCGAGGCGTACGAGGAGCCGGCCTGGGTCGGCACTCGGTGGCGGGTGCGCAAACGGACCTTCGCACATGTGGTGGCCGTCGAAGAGGGTTCGACGTCGGTCTTCGCACGGGTCTCGGGCGCGGACGGCCCCGCCACGGTGGTCACGTTCCGTGCCGCCGGCGACGAGTTGCAGGCGCTGCGCGAAGCCGGGCCGCCGTTCTTCCACGCCGGGTGGGGCCGCGATGTGCTCGGCATGTTCCTCGACGACGACACCGACTGGACCGAGGTCGAGGAACTGCTCACCGACAGCTACTGCCTGTTGGCACCGCAGAAGCTGCGGTCACTGGTGGACCGCCCGCAACTGCCCGGTGACGACTGAGGGCCGGTCGCGGTTTCCCGGCATGCGGATTTGCGGGCTCCTGCTTCGCGGCCGGGTACAACCCGGTTGTGGAAGACAAACCCGCCGGAGAGTCACGACACGCCGACCCGTCCCAACTGCTGCGCCGACGGCTCATCGAACGGCTCCGCCTGTCCGGCCACCTGTGGTCCCCGGAGGTCGAGCGGGCGATGGCAGCGGTGCCGCGCGACCTGTTCACGCCCCCGGACGCCGATCCCCACGACGCGTACGCCGACCGCGTGATGGTCCTCAGCGCCGACGCGTCCGGCATACCGCTCAGCACGATCAGCCAGCCCGCGATCGTGGCGCTGATGCTCGGGCAACTGGACGTCCGCGCCGGGCAGCGGATCCTCGAAATCGGCACCGGCAGCGGCTACAACACCGCCCTGCTCGCCGAACTCGCCGGCCCACGCGGCCAGGTGACGAGCATCGAAGTCGACGCGGGGCTGCTCGCGGGAGCGGCGGCCCGCCTTGCGGAACTCGCTCCGGGCGGGGGCACGCCGCTCGATCTGCGGCGCGGCGACGGGTGGCTCGGCGTACCGGACGGAGCGCCGTACGACCGCCTGCAATCCACCGTGGGCGTCGACGACCTGCCGCCCGCGTGGCCGGAGCAACTAACCGACGGGGGTGTGCTGGTGGCACCGCTGTGGCTGCGCCCCGGCCTGGAGCTGTCGACGGCGATGCGCCGTGCCGGCCCGGTGTTGCACAGCGTCTCGGTCGCGCAATGCGGCTTCCTGCAACTGCGCGGACCGCACGCCTCCGACCCGCACAGCCGCGCGCTCGGCCGCGACCTCGCGGTGATCGGCGAACATCTCGGCGCGCAGGACGCCGAGCTGATCCGCGCTCTTGCGGACAGCCCCGAGGCACCGACCTGGGCCCGGCACCGCCGATGTCGGAACGCCTGTGGTGGGGCCTGAGCCTGACCGATCCGCGCACCGTGCTGTTCACCGGCCGACACGGCGGCCCCCTCGCCTGGGGCATCTACGAGCCCGCCGGTGCCGAGGGCCCAGGGCTGGCGATGGCGTACGACGGCCGCCTGGTCGGCTACGGCGATCCCCTGGCCGCCGACGTCCTACGGCAGCGGATCGACGACGCTCCGCCCGTCGACCCGAGCAGGCTCACCCTCACGGCGTACCCGACCGGCCACCCGATGCCGGCACGCCCGGCCAACGGCTTCACCTGGCGGATCACCCGGCAGCACCACGTTTACCGGGTTCACTGGGATCCGTCGGGGCCCTGAAGCTCGTCGCAGGCTGTTCGGCGGCGTGTCGGCCTTCGAGTGGTCCGAGTGCCGCGGAGTCTCGGCGCTGTCGGGAAAACGGGCCGTCAGCGCTGCGGCACCGCCCGCATGGCCTGCGTGAACCGCGGGGACCCCGAGACGTGGCCCGTTTGCCCGTGCCACTGCACGTCGAGTGCTTCCACGGCACCCTCGTGCCACCACAGCGGTCGGGCGGCCATCGGGGGTTGCCCGCGCGTCAGTTCGTGACCGGTGGCGAACATGTGGCCGACCATGTCGAGCACGCGCGGGTTGTGGATCGGGATCAGGAGGAGAGTGTTCTCCTCGGGCAGCGTCACCAGGGCCCCTGCGGGCAGTTCCTCGCCGAGGGCTTCGCCGAGCCGGGCGAGCTGCGCGGTGCCGGGCCATGCCTGGCCGGTGAACATCGTCATCGGCACGCCGGACGCGGTGTCGAACTCGCTGCGGGAGAAATGCTCCGCGCGCAGGTTGGTCGCCGATTGCAGCCAGACGTCCTCGGGACCGAGACCCCATGCCTGGGCCATCGGAACCTCGGCGGTGACGATCACACCGTCCGGCAACCGGACGCAGGCGACCGCGGCGACCTCGTCGGTGAGCGGCCACGCGAGCGCGGGCGGGGCGACGTGCGGGCCCACGCGCGTGACGGTGAGCCGCAGATCCTGCCGGACCCGCTCGGCGGGCGCGCCCAGCAGCATGTGCCGGACGTCCGGATGTCCGCCGGATCCCCCGGGCTGGCCGGGCGAACCGGGCTGGCCGGCGGGACGGTTGCGGCGGAAGATCGCCATGCCTCGGGTCCTCTGGAACAGTGCGCGCCCGATCACGGACGCGGCGGTCGACGGATGTGCCCCCTGTGTCTACCCGCCCGCCGACCTGCGGTGCAACCGGCACCGGCCCGAACACGCGGGAGAACCGACCGGTGTACGCACAAGGCGGCGATCGGAGCCGCCCCCGTCGGATTCCCGCTCTCGGTCGAGTGAGCGACGCGGCTGCCATCCCAGGGGAGCGGAGCCCCGGGGCGGTCCTGGGTCGCGACGTGTGGGTGGGCGGTCGGGTCTGCGGGCCGCGGTCGCGTGTCCGCGCGGACGTCCGCAAAGTCGTGCACATGTGCCCGGCTTCGGCGTCTCCCCGCGTGTGACCCGCACGAGCGTGCCCACACATGGGCGACCGCGTGCATGGGCCCGCACACCGCGCGGTCCCGGCGAGCGGCCCATGGTCGTCCGGGTGGGTCAGAAGCCGCAGGCGGCAGCGCGCGGCCTGATGCGGCGACGCCCGCCGACGCACGGTTCAGTCCGATACCTCGCCGCCGTCCGTCGGTGCGGAGGCGGCGAGGGCGTCGAACACGCGGCGCAGCTCGTCGAGGGCTTCCTGCGTGGCGCGCTGCGGATCGGCGGCGCGGCCGATGGTCTTCGCCGCCTCGCTGAGGCCGCCGAAGAGCAGCCGGGCCAACGGCTCGACCGGCCGTGGGGCGATGCAGCCGGCCTCGATCGCGCGTTTGACTCCGGCCCGCATCTGTTTGACGCACAGCACGATCACTTCGTCGACGGCCTCGACGCCGAGCGCGCCGGGGGCGTCGAGCAGGGTGATGCGCTGGACGCCCGGGTCGAGGCACATGACCAGGTACGCCTTGCAGCCCTCGTAGACCGCTTCCCAGCGGTCGCGGGCCTGCACGGCGAGGTACGCCGCGGCCACCGCCTCGGCGATCCTGGCCTCCTCCGCGGTGTAGACCGCGTGGAACAGCGCCTCCTTGTTGCGGAAGTGGTGGTACAGCGCGCCTTTGCTCACCCCGGCGCGCAGGCACACCGCATCGAGCGAGGTGGCCGCGTACCCGTCCGTCGCGAAGAGTTCGCGCGCCGCGGCCAGCAGCTCTGCGGTGGTCGCCCCGGAACGCTCCTGCTGCGTGCGGCGGGTGCGGCTCGTCGTGGTGCCCATCGGACCATTCAACCCCACTCCCGCCGCACTCCCCAGAGCCGCGGTCCGGACCGACGCCGTCAGCGCTTGTTGCCCAGGCGCGCGCCCAGCGTGCGCACCGCGACGGCCGCGGTGTACGCGTGACCGCGGCGGTTTCCGTGCAGGCCGTCGCTGCCGTAGAGGGACGGGTCGGCCGAGCCCGGGTCGTTGGTGTAGTCGAGGTGGATCGCACCGCGCGCGAGGGCGATCTCCCAGGTGCGGTTGTTGAGTTCGTGCAGGCGCGCGGCGAGCGGGGCGCGGAGTTCCTCGGGGATGTAGGGGCTTGCGGTGCAGTCGTACAGGCCCACGGTGACGACGTCGGCGCCGGTGTCGCGCAGCGCGGCGACCATCGCGTCGATGTGCCGGGCGACCGGTTCGATGGCGAATGAGCGGCGCAGCAGGTCGTTGCCGCCCGCGACGACGACGGCCAGGTCGGGGTCGAAGTCGAGGGCGGGGCCGAGTTGTGCGGCGCGGATCTCGTCGGCGCGCAGGTCGCGGGTGCCGAGGTTGAGGTAGGCGAGGTCGGGCGTCGCGCGGCGCAGGGCGTCGGCGATCGTGTCCGTCCAGCCTTGGTCGGGGAAGCCCTCGGTCGGTTCGCCTATGCCTTCGGCGATGCTGTCGCCGATGACCGCGAAGCGCCGCCAGGGTGCGCCGGCGAGGTACGCGTCTTCCTGGGCGAAGGCGAGCCGGTACGGGTTGTCCGGACTGCCGGGGACTCCCGGGTTCTTCGGTCGGTCGTGGGCGACGGTGTCGGCGGTGTTCATGCGGTGATCTCCTCTGGATGGCCGGCGGTGTCCGGTGCGTCCGGTGGGAGGGACCGGTCCCCGGCCCGGCCGGGCGTGGTTCCGGTGGGTGTTGTGTCCGGTGCGGCCTGCGGCCGGGCGGCGAGGCCGAGTCCGGCGGCGGCGGTGAGCACGGCCAGGACCGCGAACATGACGAACAGTTGGGTGAATCCGTCGGTGCCGTTGCCGGCTTCACGGTCCATGACGGTGGCGAGGGCGGCGAGGCCGAGAGCGCCACCGACCTGACGGGCAGTCAGGTTGAGGCCGGTGGCGCCCGCGAATTTCATGGGCGGTGCGGACAGCGCGCCCGCCTGCGACACCCCTGTGCTGACCGCGCCGATGCCGAGGCCGAGCAGCACGCCGCTGGGCAGCCACAGGGACACGAAGGACGGTTCCTCGGGCAGCGTGAGGCCGATCCACAACGCGGTGCCGGCCAGCAGAGCCGAGCCGCCGACGACCGCGGTGCGCGGGTTGACGCGGTGGGCGAACTTCCCGACCGCGAGCCCGGCGGCGGCTGATACGACGGCCGCGTGGGTCATCGCGAATCCGGCGCGGAGTTCGGAGTAGTGCCAGATCTGGGTCAGATAGAGGACGCCGAGCAGCATCCACGGATAGAGGAGCATGCCGAAGAGGAACGAGACGACGTTGGCGTAGGCGTACGGCCGGCTGCGCCACAGGCCGACTTCGAGTCCGGGGCGCGGGTGCCGGGCCGCACGGGCGACGGACGCGAGGATCAGCAGCAGGCCGCCGGCGACGCAGGCGAGTGTGCGCGCGTCGCCCCAGCCCCACGCCGAGCCCTGGGTGACGCCGAGGACGAGGGCGCCGATGCCGGTGGCCAGGAGAGCGGATCCGGCCAGGTCGGGGGTGCGTTCGCCACTGCGGGAGTCATTGGCGGCACGGGTGAGCAGGAGGAGGCCGGCGCCGAGGGGCACGGTGACAAGGAAGACCGAGCGCCAGCCGAAGACGTCGACGAGGATTCCGCCGAGGCTGGGGCCGAGTGCGGCGGCGAGCGACGCGGATGCCGACCATGCGCCGATCGCGGCGGTGCGTCGGGCGGCGGGGATCTGGGCGAGCACGATGGCGAGCGACGCGGGGACGAGCGCGGCGGCGCCGAGGCCCTGTGCGACGCGGGCGACGAGCAGTGTCGTGAGGTTGGGCGCGGCGGCGCAGGCGGCGGACGCGACGGTGAAGACGACGACGCCGGCGCGGTAGAGGCGACGGCGTCCGACGACGTCGGCGAGGCGGCCGGCGGGGGCGAGCAGTGCGGCGAATGCGATGGCGTACAGCGTCATGACCCAGGTCAGGTCGGCGACGGATGCGTCGGTGAAGTCCCGGTGCAGGTCGGGGACGGCGAGGTTGGCGATCGTGACGTCGAGCAGCGAGACGAACGATCCCCCGCAGGCGAGCAGCAGGACCGTGCCGGCGCGGGCGTGCGGCGGTTGCGGTGGGCCTGGTGCCGGTGGGCCTGGTGCCGGTGGTGTCGCGGAAGTTGTCGATGCTTTCGGTACGCCCGATGAGTCGGGCGGTGGTGCGGCGTTGTGGCCGTGCGGATGTGGGCTCATCGTCGAGGGCTCCTTTACATACCGACGGTCGGAATGTTAGGCCGGGGCCTGAGTGTCCGTCAACGTTGAGTGGGTGGTGAGAGCCCGCTCGTACGGTGATCACGCAAGGGGCGCACCACAGGGGCTCGGGGGATACGGGGGACGGCGGCGCGAACCGCCGGGGTGAGGTCCGACGCGGGCACGCGACGCAATGCCGCTCGCTGACGCTCGGTCGGACCTCGCCTACCCCGTCGGCGGACAGGCGGGGCCCGACCAAGTCGGCGCGGCACGGGACTTTGCCCCTCGTGCGCGCAACTTGGCGTCCTCACGGGCCGGTTGGCCACCAAAGAACGCGTGTCAGCGCGGCACGCGCGGCGACGGTTCGCCGGCCAAACAGCTGCCCTGCTCCGCGAGCCGTCCCCGGGCCTCGGCCACGGCGTCGGACCACCGCTCGCGCGGACCGATCACCCACTCCTCGGGCCCGGTCTCGGGCAGCAGCAACGCGTCGGCCACCGCCAGCAGTTCGCGCAGCCCACGGGCCTCGGCGAGGGTGTCACCGCGAGCGGCGGCCTGCCGGGCCCGCGTCAGGGCGTCTTCGGCCGCGGCGATGTCCAGGTACGACCCCTCGGGCAGCCGGAGCCGGTACGCGCCGTCCTCGAACGGCACGAACTCCGATACACCGCGCGGCCCCCGGTCCGGCTCCAGGAACCGGCGCAGTTTGTAGACCGCCGTCTGCAGCCGGTGGAACGCGGCGTCCGCCGGCGCGTCCGGCCACAGCGCGGCGGCCAACACCTCGCGGTGCACGGGACGTCCGGCGTGCAGCGCGAGCAGGCGGAACAACACCCGGCTCTGCGGCGCCAGTTGCAGCAAGTCGAGGGGCTTGCCGGCGAGGCGTGCCGCGAACCCTCCGAAACAGCGGATGTCGACCGGAGTCACCGGCGGATCGGCGGCGACGCGGCGGGCGCGCAGGAACGTCTCCAGGCGGATGCCCAGCCGGACCGCCTCGTCCGCGACGGTGTCGGGATCGACGTCGGGCGCGCCGGGCTCGGCGAGCAGCCGGGCGCAGCGCGCGATGACGAGCGCGCCCGGCAACTTCCTGAGCATGGCCTCGTGTTCGGCGCGACGGGCGAGCTCCGCGGCCTCGGGAAGGGCGAGTTGCGCACGGGCCAGAGCCTCGTAGGCCAGCGACCAGGTCGCCATCGCCGCCATGCCCGCCTCGGCCAGCCGGCGGCCGGATTCGGCGAGCGCGTCCGGGTCGGGTTCGCCTCGCAGAATGCCCGCGCACGCGCCCATGTGTCCCGCGAGGACGCCGCCCCACACGTCGCCGAGGCGGTCGCACGCGGCGCGCACCGCGTCGGCCTCGCCTCGGTACTCCGGAGCTCCGGTGAGTGTGAGCCCCGCGCGGGCCACGCGGCCGAGCCACGCGGGGCCGGTGCGGGCGACCCGCTGTGCCGCCGACTCGACGTCGTGCACATCGGCGCCGTGACCGGAAAGCAGCCCGCACAGCACGCGGAAGAGTCCGGCCGCGGCGGCGGAGGGGCCGTCCTGGTCGAGCAGGAACGCGTCGAACCGGGCGGCCGCGGCACGGTAGTCGCCCGCGCCCATGGGCGACAGCGCCCGGACCATGAACCCGTCGTCGTCCAAAGGAACTTCGGGCACCTCGCCGAAACCGGGGAGCACGGCCGCGACACCTGTCGCGTCCGCATCCGTCGGCGCCCCGGGGGCCGTGCCGCCGACGACGATGCCGAACTCCTCGGCGAGGCGCCGCATCGCGTGGCGGTCGACCGAGGACGCCGAGCCGGCGAACGCGCGCAATATGCCGTGCCAGTGCTCGGGCAGCGCGGCGCCGATCAACATCGGGTGGCGGTCCATGAGTTCGCGAAGCGCGTGCCGGTCGCGGGCGAGGAACGCCGCCCACGCGGCGCCGAGCGGATCACCCGCCGCGCGGAGCCGTGACGCGGCGGCGGCGAACACGGCCGGCGCCTCGGGCGAAGTCGTGGCGAAGCGGTGCACCAGCAGGTGGCGGAGCAGTGGTTCGGCGAGGTAGGCGGCGCCACTGCGCGTCAGGACGCCTGCGCTTTCGGCGCGGCGCAGCAGCGTCGCGGCGGTGGCACGGGCCGCAGGGCTGTCGGCCGACGCGCAGTCGCCCGGGGTGAGTTCCGGCATGATCGCGACACGCATCAGGAAGTCGCGGACGTCGGCCCCGAGTTCGTCGAGGACTTGGCGGTCGAGGTAGCCGGCCGCGAAGGGGACGCCCGGGGCGGTGAGCGTGCGGCGCACCTGACGCGGACCCAGATCACGGGTGCACAGCAGGAATTCGTGGAGCGGGGCGGCCCATCCCCCGGTGAGCCAGGTGGCGTCCCATGCGAGGACCGCGTCGGCGGGGCAGCCGTGTACCTCGGTGAACAGACGGTCGACTTCCCACCAGCGCAGCCGCAGGTCGTCGGGGCCGACGACGACGATGTGCGCGAGTTCGGCACGCGACAGGTTGAGTCCGAGCACCGGGCGCCCCGCGGCGAGCAGGTGTGCCCCGGCGGGCGGGTCCGCGGCGAGGAGTTCGAAGGTGTGCGCGGCGTGCGGCAGAAGATGGAGGTCGTCGAGTACGAGAAGGGTTCCCGGCGCCCGGACACGCGCGAGCACGGCCTCCCGGACGTCCCCGGGCCCTCGGTCGTCGCCGATGGTGAACCGGACGGCGGCGACGGGCCCGCGCCACGTCGCTGCGTACTGGTCGAGCAGCGTCGTCTTTCCGTGCCCGGCGGGCGCCGCCAGCAGCACCGGCCGGCGGTCGCGCACGGCGTCGAGCAGCGCGAGGAGTCGCGGCCGTACCAGAGTGCGCGGCGCGGGAGCCGGGCGTGCGCGTTCCGGTCGCCGATCGTCCTCGGCAGACGAGCGCTGCTCGGGGATCGGCGGGAACCGCTCCGCGTCATGGCCGGGTGCACGGTGGGGTACGAGGGGGAAACCGTCGCGGGGTGCGGGCGGATCGCCCGGGAGATCGAACACCCGGCGGTGCGGCGGCGGTTCGCGCGGCACGTCGCGGTCCGCCACGTCGGATTCTCCCCTTGCTTCCCGCCGGTGAGGGCGCGTCCCCTCGCATGCGTTCGCACAGCCCGGCACCGCCGGAGGAACCGGGCAGGCCGCGTGCGGCAGGAAGGATTGTGGCATGCGGGGCGGATCCCGGGCACCCCGGCGATCAACGGACGTGCGGACAACGATTGTTGCGGCCTCGCGGGCGCGAACAAGCCGCGCCGGCCCGCGGCGTGGTCACCTTGCGGTATGGGCNTGGCATGCGGGGCGGATCCCGGGCACCCCGGCGATCAACGGACGTGCGGACAACGATTGTTGCGGCCTCGCGGGCGCGAACAAGCCGCGCCGGCCCGCGGCGTGGTCACCTTGCGGTATGGGCGTCACAGTGGCTGTGTGCGATCAGCGTTGCCACGAACACCCGGCAGCGGCAACCCGAAACGGCGCCGGGTCCTCCCGGCCCGGCCGAGCGGACCCGGCCCCGCTGAACTTCTCCGCCCTCACCGGCTCGTTCGACTCGGCGGTCGCGTACGACGACCGAAGGGATCCGGATTCGGCGCCCGCTCACCGGCTCGATCGGACATCCGACCGGCCCACCTGCCGGGCCAACTCCTCGCGTGACAGATAGGCGTGCGCGCCCTCGAAGTCCGAGAGGGATCCGGTGCGTCCGGCCAGGAAGCCGAGGCGGATGAAGTCGTCGCCTGCCACTGCGTGCATGGTCCAGTTGGCACCGACCCGCGCACGGGCGCGGAACGACGGCAGGGCCAGCAGGTGGTAGCCGCGCGTGATCGCCTGGGCCGGGAAACCGCGCAGCTCACGCCCGAGGGGGCGGGCGACGGCTTGCTTCCCGCCGAGGTCGACGACCAGCCCGAGGTCCTTGTGGCGGAACTCCCGGAACGGCTTGCCCTTGATGGCGGCGACCACGTTGCACGCGGCGACCTTGGCCTGCCGCAGCGCGTATTGGGCGGTCGGCGGGCACACCGCGCCGTCGCCCTTGTCGAGGTCGGGGACCGCGGCGGCGTCGCCGAGCGCGAAGACGTCGTTGCGGCCCGGCACTGCGAGATCCGCGCCGACGGCCAGGCGTCCGCGCACGGTCTCCGCGCCGAGCGTGGCGATGAGCGGGCTGGGCGCGACGCCGGCGGTCCACACGAGAGTCCGGCAGGGCAGTACGTCGCCGCTGGTCAGCGTGACGGTGTCCGCGGTGACCTCGCGGACGCTGGTCTCCAGGCGGACGTCGACCCCGCGCCGGGCCAGCACCTCCAATGCCGCGCGGCCCAGGTTCTCGCCGAGCTCCGGCATCAGGCGGGGGGCCACGTCCACGACGGTCCAGCGAATCTGCGCCGGGTCGAGGCGCGGGAAGTGGTCGAGTGCCGAACTCGTCACCTGTTCGAGGCACGCGGCGGTCTCGACGCCCGCGTATCCGCCGCCCACGATGACGAACTGGCAGCGCGCGCGGCGTTCGCTCTCGTCGGAGCTGGAATTGGCGAGTTCGAGCTGCGCGATGACGTGGTCGCGCAGCGAGACGGCGTCGGCGAGGTTCTTCATCCCTCGGCCGTATTTGTCCAGTCCCGGGATGTCGAACGTCCTCGTGACGCTGCCGGGACTGAGGACGATGTGGTCGTACGGAATGTTGACCACCTCGCCGGTGATCTTGCGGACGACGCAGACACGTGCCGCGACGTCGACGCCTATCGCGCCGCCGGGCACGATGTGCGTGCGCTTGAGCATGCGGTAGAGCGGTACCGCGATCGAGCGCGACGAGATCACGCCCGCCGCGACGTGCGGGAGCAGCGGGAGATAGAGCATGTACCCGCCGGGGTTCACGAGGGTGATGTCCGCGTCGCGTGGCGAAAGCTGCCGTTCCAGACGCCGTACGGTCTCGAATCCGGCGAACCCCGCGCCGACGACGACCACCCGGGACTGCTGCATGGGTGCCCCTTGTCCTTGGCCGGTTCCGGTCGATCTCGGACTGAACGCGCCGACCGGTTTTGCGGCGGGCAGGCCGGTATCGCCCGCCCTACATCTCCGCGTCTGCCCCGGCCGGCCTGGTCGAAGCCCGCGATCTTCCCCAGGCGTATCCGGCGACGACGGCGACGACCGGCAGGACGATCATCCCGGCGGCGGCGTTGAGCCCGCCGTATCCGGCCGCGTCCAGGACCGGCCCCGACGCCGCGCCGCCGACCGCTCCGGCGAGGTTCATCAGCAGGTCGGAGGTCCCCTGCACACCGGGCCGGTCGCGCTGCGGCACCGACTCGGCCAGCAGCGCCGACCCGGCGACCATCGAGCACGACCAGCCGAGCCCCAGCAGCACCAGGCCGACGACGGTCATCGGGACCGTACGCCCCGACAGGCCCGCGACCAGTACGGCCGCGAGCAGGGTGAGCTGGCCGACGACGATGACCGGGACGCGCCCGATGGTGTCGGCCGCCCAACCGACGACGGGTGACAGGGCGTACATGCCGGCGATGTGCAGGCTTATGGTCAGGCCAACGGTGGTGAGGTCGGCGCCGTGGTGCTTCATGTGCACGGGGGTCATCGACATGACCGAGACCATGACGGCGTGCCCGAGCACGATGGCGGCGAGCGCGAGCACGGCGGGGCGCGAGGACCGGACAGCGGCCCAGGGCGACGGCCTCGGGGCCGATTCGGTCGCCGACTCGGGCGCCGCCGCGGACACAGGCGCCGGTACGGGGGCAGTGTCGGGGTCGGTCGCGCCCCCTGCGGCGTCTTCCTCGGTGGCGAGCCGGCGGGCGGTCAGCAGCGGGTCGGGGCGCAGCAGGAACCACATCAAGGCGCCGCCGCAAGCGAACGACAGCGCCGAGAAGACGTACGGTCCGGCGAGTTCGGGGAGGCCGAACACGCGTCCGACGGCCGCGCCGGGGGTGTTGAGGTTGGGCCCGACGACCGCGCCCAGTGTCGTCGACCACACGACGACCGCCAGCGAACGGGCGCGCGTGGCGTCGTCGGCGAGGTCGGCCGCGGCGTAGCGCGATTGCAGGTTGGCGGCGGTGCCCGCGCCGAAGACGACGAGCGCGGCGAGCAGCAGCGGAAACCAGCCGAGCGCGGCGGCGAGGATGACGCCGAAGGCGCCGAGTGCCGCGGTGGCCCAGCCGATGGTGAGGGCGACGCGGCGCCCTCGGTGATCGGCGGTACGGGCGAGAGGAACGGCGAACAGGCCGGCACCGAGCGTGATCGAGGTGATCGCGAACCCTGACCAGGCCTGGGATCCGGACAGTTGCTCGGCGAGCAGTCCGCTGACCGCGAGTGAGGAGCCGACGCCTATGCCGCCGACGACCTGGGCCAGCACGAGGACCCGGACGGTCCGGCGCTGCACCGAAGCTCGGTCGGGCGGGGCTTCGGCGGCTTCCGCGCGCGGCGTCGACACGGAGCGCTGTGAGGGTGTCTCGGTGGCGGCCTGTTCCCTGGTGGCGGCGTCGTGTGTGCGGCGTATGCTCACGGCCGGTGCCAGACCATGGCGTGCGCGAAGCCGAGATCGGTGAACCGCGCCTCGGGGAAGACCTCCCGGTAGCGCCGCTCGAACTGCGCGCGGCTCAGGTAGCGGTCGCTGAGCAGGTGGGCGAGCCAGGGGCGGCTGGTCCGAAAACGGTAGAGCCACCACGCGTCTCGGGGGCCGAGGCGCAGGATGTCGCGCGGGAGCTCGCATGCCGCGCCCGTGAGGTAGGCCCAGCGCGGGGGTGTGGGGCGCGCGGAGACGTTGTCGACGAGTATCGCGGTGCCGCCGGGTCGGACCAGCGTGCGCAGGTGGCGCAGCGCCTTGTCCAGGTTGGGCACGTGGTGCAGCGTCGCCATGCTGAGCACGAGGTCGAAGCCGTCGGAGTCGGCGATGTCGTGCAGGTCGAGTGCCTGGTAGCGGACCCGGCTGTGGGGACGGCGCAGGCGCGCGGTCTCGATCAGGGCGGGGCTGAGGTCGGCGGCGACGACCTCGTCGTACGCGTCCGCCAGGGACTGTGCGTGGCGCCCCGAGCCGCAACCGGCGTCGAGGGCGCGGGCGCCGCCGAGGGACAGTTCGGCTATGCGCTCGCCGAGCCAGTCCCCGAGGGGATCGTGGAGGTCGCAGTAGCGGTCGTAGTCCCCGGCGAAGGGGTCGAAGGACTGCGGATCCGCATGTGCCCCGCGCATGCCTTGCTGCTCCTTCGTGCGACCGCCTCTTGACATCGTGCCCCCGTACCGGTGCGCTTGACCGTGCTCATTGACACGGTCAAGAAACTTCCGCCGGCAACACCCGACCCGTTCCCACCGACCGCCCGAGGATGCCGCCCCATGTCGTTCGTGCTTGTCGACAAGCCGCGCCCCCACGTCACCCTGATCACGCTCAACCGCCCGGAGCGCATGAACGCGATGGCGTTCGACGTGATGGTCCCCTTCCGTGAGGCCCTGGAGCAGGTCAGTGCGGACAACGATACGCGGGTGGTGGTGCTCACCGGAGCGGGGCGGGGCTTCTGCTCGGGCGCGGACCTGGAGGGCGCCGGACGCGTCCCCGGGATCGGCGGCCTGACCCGCACGAGCATCGCCCGGCGCTCGATGGGGATCCTGGACGACGTGATCACCGGGCTGCGCAAAATGCACCAACCGGTCATCGGCGCGATCAACGGGCCCGCGATCGGCGGCGGTTTCTGCCTGGCCGTCGCGACCGACATCCGCATCGCCGCGCCGTCGGCCTACTTCCGCGCGGCGGGCATCAACAACGGCCTGACCGCGAGCGAGCTCGGGATCAGCTACCTGCTGCCGCGCGCGATCGGCGCGTCGCGGGCGTTCGAGATCATGCTGTCCGGGCGCGACGTGCCGGCCGAGGAGGCCGCGGGCATGGGCCTGGTCTCGCGGGTCGTCCCGGACGACGAACTGCCGGCCGCCTGCTTCGACCTGGCCGACCGGATCATCGGCTTCAGCCGCGTCGGCGTCGAGGTCACCAAGCGCATGCTGTGGGCGGGCTTGGAGGCGGGCAGCTTGCAGGCGCACATGGACGCCGAGGGCCACGCGCAGTTGTACGTGCGGCTCACGACCCGCAACTTCGAGGAAGCGGTCGAGGCACGGAAGGAGAAAAGGGTTCCGGATTACCGGGATTGACGGAACATCAGGCCGGTCGCCCGCGCCGGCCCGGATACCGGAGACGGCCCGCCCGGGACGCTCCCCTCAACTGCGCAGATACTTCAGCACCGCCATGACGCGGCGGTGGTCGTCGTCCGACGGCGGCAGATCGAGCTTGGTGAAGATACCGCCGACGTGCTTTTCGACCGCCCGGTCGGTGATGCGCAGCGCCTTGGCGATCGCCGCGTTGGAGCGGCCTTCCGCCATGCGCGCGAGGACTTCTCGTTCGCGCGGGGTGAGTCTGGCGATGGTGTCCACGCGGCGGTCGCCGCCGAGCAGTTGGCCGACGACCTCCGGGTCGAGTGCGGTGCCGCCCGCCGCCACGCGTGTGAGCGCGTCGACGAAGTCGCGTACGTCGACGACGCGTTCCTTGAGCAGGTAGCCCACACCGGCGGCGTTTTCGGCGAGGAGGCGTGCGGCGTAACGGGTTTCGACGTACTGCGAGAAGACCAGCACGCCCGTCTCCGGGTGTGTGCGCCGCATCTCGATCGCCGCGCGCAGGCCCTCGTCGGTGTGCGTGGGGGGCATGCGGATGTCGACGACGGCGACGTCCGGGCGGTGTTCGGCGACGGCGGCGAGCAGCCCGTCGGCGTCCGCGACCGCGGCGGCGACCTCGTGGCCGCGGTCGGTGAGGAGTTGGACGAGTCCGTCCCGCAGAACCGCGGCGTCCTCCGCGATGACGATACGCATGGTTCGATGGTCTCAGGCCTAAGTCACGTCGTGCGTACGGGAATCTCGACGGTCACCCGGGTCGGGCCGCCGACGGGGCTGTCGACGCGGAGGACGCCGTCGACCGTACGCACGCGCTCGGCCAGCCCGGCCAGTCCGCCGCCGTCTCGCACGCGCGCTCCCCCGCGGCCGTTGTCGTCGACGCCGACGGTCAGCGTGTCGCCGCGCCGGATCGCCGTGACCGCGATCTCGGTGGCGCCGCCGTGCCGGGTGGCGTTGGTGAGGAGTTCGGCGGCGCAGAAGTAGGCGATGGTTTCGAGCGCGGCCGGCGGGCGCCGGGCGATGTCGGTGTGCAATCGGACCGGAACGGCACATCCGGCGACCAGCGTGCCCAGGGCGGCGTCCAGCCCCTGGTCGAGCACGGGCGGATGGATCCCCCTTGCGAGGTCCCGGAGTTCGCCGATGGCGATGCGGGCGTTGCCGAGCGCCGAGTCGACGTGTGTGCGGGCCTTGCCCAGGTCGACGGACTGGCCCGGGTCCTCGGGGTCCAGTTGCTCCTGGGCCTGGCTGAGGTGCATCGCCAGGGCCACGATCCGCGCCTGGGCGCCGTCGTGCAGGTCCCGCTCGATGCGGCGCAAACGCGCGGCGGAGTCGTCGACCGCCAGGGCACGGGTCTCCTCCAGGTCGCGCACGCGTTCGGCCAACCTGATCGGACCGAGCAGCGCGCGCATGAGGCGAAGGTCGACACGGGTGACCAGGCGTACACCCCATGGTGCCGCGAGGAGCAGCACCAGGCCGGCCAGGACGATGGCGAGGATCTCCAATCCGCTGTCCATCGGGTTGTCGCCGAGCACGATGCCGGCGTCGTACACCCGGCCGGACTCGTCGGTCTGGTGGGGGTCGAAAATCGCCAGCAGGACCGGATAGGCCGCACAGACGGCGCCGACGGCCCACAGCCACCACGCGACGGCGATGCCGACGGCGACGATCGGAACCCGGACGACGAGGAAGGCCAGGCCGCGCCACCCTTCGGCATGGCCCAGTCCGGACCCCAGCCAGCCGAACGCTCCCGGCCGGGCCCGGAAGGGACGCGGCGCCGGAACGTCCTCGCGCAGGAGCATACGGGCCATCGCGCGGTGGATCCCGCCCTGGTACCGGGCCAGGAGGACGACACCCGCGAGCAGCGGCAGGCCGACGACGGTGATCGACAGCGGTACCGCGACGGCGACGCCGGCGACGAACACCACGAGGAGCACCACGGTGAGCAGGAACGCGGCGGTGACGTAGAGGAGTTCGCGCAGCGAGCGGAGCCGTGTCGGCTCGCGGAGGAGCCGAACGGGCAGGGAGCGCGCCGACCCGGCGGGCACGACGGCACGAGCACCGAGGCCGCCGGTCTTGGGATCGGCCGATACGCGGGTGGCCTGCCTCGGCTCGGGCCGCCGGGCGTCGCGGTGGTCGTCGGCGGAACGTGGCTGCTGCGGGTCCGGAACTTCGTACATGGACGACATCGTGCCCGTGACCCGCCGAGTGCCGACAGGGCGCGGACTCCCGCCACGGGGGTGCGGCCTGCCCCACCATCGAGGGACGGTCCGCTGCGTCCCCTCGGCTCCGCCCGGCCCCGGTCAGCCCACCCGCCCCCGCCCACGCAACCGCTCGACGTGCCCGCGCCGCCGCCGGCCGTCCGGCCATTCAGTCGGCCAGGAACCGCCGGAACAGGTTCTCGGTCGCCCGCTGGACACGGGGCTCCTCGAAGCGCGGATTGCCCAGTGCCTGGGACCAGCGGAACGTCCCGGCGGTGAACACCAGCCCGCCGGACTCGTTGCGGTGCAGAACGCTCTGCTGCTGTTGCCGCGCGCCGCGCGGGTCGCGGTACGGGGACTCGGCCAGGAACACCGACTCCCCGCGTGGCGTGGCCGCGCGGCCGTGGCGGCGGTCCGCTTCGCCGGAGACCATGTCCGCGAGGGTGTCTCCGTCCCGCAGTCCGGTGCCCTCCCAGAACCAGTGGGACGCCTCGCGCACCACGAGGGGGTGCGAGCCGTCGACGACGCTGACGTACTGAATGCCCAGCAACTCCTGCTCGGGGCGGTGCAGATCGCGCCACAACACGGTCGGGCCGGGCGCCGCACTGTCGGTGGACCATTCGGCGCTCTTGTTGCAGAACACCACGCGGTCGGCGGCGCCGTCGGCGGACGGCCTTATGCGCACGTGCCAGTAGATGTTGTTGGCCGCGAGGAACGCCGCGTGGACACCCGCAACCAGCGCTCGCTCCAACGTCGTTCGCATCTGCCACGACCAATACTCGTCGTGGCCGGGGAAGATGAGCGCCCGGTGACGGCCGGGGTCCACGCGTCCGTGGTGCAGGTCGAAGTCGGTTGCGTAGACCAGGTCGTAGCCACGTTGCTCGGCCCAGCGGATGAACGAGTGGTTCAACTCGAAGGCGTGCGGGAAACCGGCGCCGCTGTAGGGGCGGTCGAAGGACACCGCGCGGGCCTTGAGGTCTGCACTGGCCTTGCCGGTCGACGAATTCTGGCCGTAGTAGAGGCTGCGTCCGGTACGTCCGTCGATGGGGTACTGGTTGTACGCCTGACACGTCATCACCGGCAGAACGACGAGGAAGTCCCCGGCGCGTTCGGGTTCGGTGACGGTGAACTGGACGTAGTTGCGGAACCCTTCGGCGTTGGTCAGGACCGCGAAGTAGGCGCCGCCCGGCCAGTCGTGCGGGATCTCGGTCTCCCAGGTGTCCTCCCACGCGCACACCACCGCCCCGGACTGCGGGTCCTGATAAGCGGGTTCCTGGCGTTTGCCGGGGATGCCGTCGGCGCGTGCCATGAGCCGACCGGCGCTGCCGCCGTAGTACCCCAGGCGGTAGATCTCGACGGAGAACGGCTGGTCGCGGTCGACGGAGACTTTCAGGCGCAGCCGCCCGCCGGGCGGGATGCCGGCTTCGGTCGCGTAGCCCTTGATCTGGCCGATCCGGTCGGAGGCGGGCTTGTCGCCGATCTGCCAACCCCGGTCGCCGCGTTTGGCGTTCTCCTCGGCGATCATCCCCGGCCGGGCGGACAACGCGGCGCCCGACGGCACGGACGGCGCCGCAGGGCCGGGCACCAGGCTGCCGTCCGGGCGTGCGCTGTGGCCGAGGAACGCGAGCCCGGCACCGAGTGCCGCCGCGCCCAGGAACGCGCGGCGCGCCACGACGAACGCGGAGGCGGACTCAGGGACGGGCACGGGAGAATCGGCCGCGTCGTCGCCGACGACGGCGACCTCCGCCGACATCGCCGTCGTTGCGGACGCCCCCGATGACTCCGACACCTCGGGTGCCTCGGTGCTTCCCCCGGACTGCTGTTCCGGGGAGGCCTGTGAATCTCCCCCCGCCTCCCACACCTCGGGAGCACTTGCCGTCCCCGCCGCGTCCGCAGCCTTCGACGCCGCTGCCTTACGGGTGCAACTCGCCTCCGGGTCAAGGGTTGTCACGCGGCGTCACCCACTGACAGGGAGCATTCCCCGGATGTACCGGGGAGAGCACGGAATCCGGGCAGGCCGCGGAACCTGCCGCAGCGCAACAGGTCGCGGCCGTCGTACTGCCGCTGCCGGGAACCGGCGTCCGAGATCGGCTTCGGTCCGTGGGCCGACGTGGCAGCGGGCCCCCGTGTGCCGGGAGACACCTCGTGCGCGGCGGTGGGGCGCGAACGCATCGTGGACCTGACCTCCTCCGACCGGGCGAACGTCGTCGGCACCGCACGCGGATTCGCCCGTACCGACGTTGTCCGGATAAGCCCGTGCCACGGTTGCCGACGGCAAGCCTAAGCGTTGCGCGCGCCGTACCGGTTGGCGGGGCGACGCGCGGCAACTGCGTGTCGTTCAGACGGTGTTGCGGTGGCGACCGGGGGGTGTGTCCAGGACGTCCGCCAGTGCGTCCGCGAGCGCGTCGACCTCGTCCCGCCGCAGCCGCGCAACGGTGATGCGGACCGCCGGGCCGGTCTCGATCCGGAAACGTTTTCCCGGTGCCACAAGCCAGCCTCTGGCGAGGAGTTCGGCGACAGTGACCACTTCGTCGCGGACGGGGACCCACACGTTGATGCCCGAGCGCCCATACGCGGTGACGCCCCGCCGCGCGAGGGCGTCGACAAGCCACGCGCGGCGTTCGGCGTAGGCCAGACGGGCGCGTTCGACCTCGGCGGCGACCTGGTCCGACGTCCACGCCGCCGCGACCGCGTGTTGCAGCGCGTGGCTGACCCATCCGGGGCCGAGCCGCTGCCGTCCCGCGATGCGGCCGATCGTGGTGGCGTCTCCGGACACCACCGCGCAGCGCAGGTCGGGGCCGTACGCCTTGGCACTCGAACGCACGTGCATCCAGTGCGCGGTTCCGCCGGCCACCGGGGCGAGGTCCGGCCCCGCGATGGCGTTGCCGTGGTCGTCCTCGATGACGAAGACGTTCGGTCGGGCGGCGAGGACCGTGCGCAATTCGGCCGCGCGCGCGGGGGAAACCGCGGCGCCCTGCGGGTTCTGTGCGCGAGCGGTGAACACGAACGCGTGGGCTCCGGCGCGCAGCCCGGCCGCGACGTGGTCGGGGTCGGGGCCCTCGTCGTCGACGCGCACCGGTCGCGCGGTGAGGTTGAGCGCGGCCAGCAGGTCGAGGAAGTTGGCCCAGCCCGGATCCTCGACCAGCACGGTGTCGCCGGGCCGCAAGTGGGCCATGAGACCGCGTTCGATCGCGTCCAACGCGCCCGAGGCCGCGACCATGTGGTCGGCGGGCACGCCGTCGCGCGCGAACACCTCACGCGCGGCATCCGCGAGCGGCGGATAGAGCGAGGGGTGGTCGTACAGCGTCCGCCACGTCCGAGGGTCCGGGAACATCGGTGCGGGCAGGAGCTCCGGGTCCGGCTCGCCCGCGGCCAGCACACGCGTGCCGGGCGGCGCGGCGGGGCCTCGTGCGCTGCGCTCGGTCGCGGCGGGTCGGGGGCGCACACGGGTGCCGGCGCGGCCCTGTGTCTCGACGATGCCGCGCTCGCGTAGAAGCCGGTACGCGGCGGCGACGGTGTTCGGATTGACCCCGAGCCCGGCCGCGAGCGCACGGACCGGCGGCAGCGCGTCGCCCGGCGCGATCGTCCCCTGGTTGAGGTCGCGCTCGACGGACGCCGCGATCTCGGCGGCGGTACGCCCGGTCGGGGCCACGGCTTGTCCTCCTGCGTGCGGGCTTTCGGGACCGCACGGTACGCCACCGGGGCCGGTTTTCCGTTGACAGCCCTCACCCTCGCTGCCCTTATTGTACTAGCACTATAAACAATTTGAACTAGTACAAAGGAGCGCCATGGTCGCCACACCCGACCTCCCGCCCGTGTACGACCGCACGACGGCCACCACACCCACCCGCAATCGCGACCGCATGCACTACGACGCCGACACCGTGCACGCGATCCTCGACGAGGCCTTCCTCACACACGTCTCGTTCCAGGCGTCCGGGCGGCCACACGTCCTCCCGCTGATCTTCGGCCGCCACGCGAGCCGTCTCTACCTCCACGCCTCCACCGGCTCCCACCTCGCCCTCGCGGTGCGCCACGCCGGCGACGCGGGCCTGCCGGTCTCCCTCGCCGTCACCATCGCCGACTCCCTGGTCCTGGCCCGCTCCGCGATGCACCACTCGATGGACTACCGCTGCGTCATCGCCCACGGCCCGCTGCGCCGCGTCACCGACCCCGACGAAGTGGCCCTCGGCTGGCGCGTGTTGGTCGACCACCTGATCGCGGGCCGCTACGCCGACTGCCGTCCGCCGACGCCCCGCGAGACCGCCCAGACCGCGTTGTTCGCCCTGGACCTCGCCGACGTCGCCGCGAGGGTCCGTTCCCACGGCCTCTCCGAGGACGCCGCCGACCTCGGCCTGGACCACTGGGCCGGCGTCATTCCGCTGCGCACCACGCCCGGCACCCCACGCCCGGACGACGGTGTCTCCGCCGAGCCGCCCGCGTACCTCCGACGTTGGCTGTCCGCCCGAACGTGACCTCGACGGCCGCCCGGACCGATTGCCGTCGTCCGGGTTGGCCGATACGTTTCGCCTCCTGTTTCGCAATACCTTTCGAGGAGAAGAGGCGCGGCATGCACGGGGGAACGACGAGGGAACACCCGGTGGTTCGGCAACGCACGTGGCGCCGCTTCGCGGGCGCGGCGGTCGTGGGAGCCTCTCTGGTCACAGCGCTGTTGACGGGATGCTCATGGTCGGACGACGATGCGGGCGCCGCCGGCGGGGGCACCGCGGCCCCGAGCGGCACAGGCGCAAGCACGGCACCGGGGACCAGCGCGGACACGGGCATGGGCAACAACTCCGTTACCGTGCCCTCGACTTCCGGCCCGCCGTCGGCCGTGCCCTCGCGTTCGGCGCCCCACGCGACGCCTTCCCCCTCGTCCACCTGGCCCTCGATGCCCGAGGACTGGAACGCGTGGCGCAGCGAACCGCCGGGCCCCGTGGCACCGGACGTGGAGAGCGTCCACGCCGACTCGGTGGCCTGGCTCAACGACCTGGAGGAGACCTACGGCTCGGCGGAGGGCGCCAAGTGCTGGCCCGAACGGCCGACGATGTGGACCGACAAGTGTGCGCTGGGCGCTGCGAAAGCCGGTGAAGCGGCTCGGTCTTCGCTCCAACGCATCAAGCACGAGCCGGCGGGATACTTCACCACGCTGCGGGCGAATGCCGCCAAGGTCACGACTGCGGTGACGGCCTACCAATCAGGCAACTGCGCCTCGGTTCCTGCGAGTTCGGCAAAACGCGCGAAGTGTCAGGAGGCGGCGTACACCATCGCGCAGGCATACATCTACCTGCGCGCGGGCTTCAACGCGGCACTCGCCGGCCACTGACCTCCGACTTCGTCGGCGTCAGTGCCGTCCCGCCCCTCGGCCCGGCACCGTGATCGTGACGGTGTACGGGACAAGGCCGGCGGGACGCCCTGCCCCTGCGGGCGACCGAAGCCCTTGCCGTGCCACGGCCGGCCCGGAAGCGAAGAGGCGCTCGCCCCGACCACCCAGGTCGGGGCACGCCCTCCAGCCGCCTTGTCCTTATATCGATGTGTCACCGAGACGTGCGATCGGCGTATGCGTCGGCTTCCCCGGCTCCTGCGCTTGTGGGAACCGCGACCCCCCGACGGCGCGGGCCTGCGCCGGAGAGCGCCGAGGAATGGGTAGGGTGACCCCTGCCCTAATCCCGACCGGGGGAAGACGTGCTGATCTACCACTTCATGCACCGCGTCGTCGCGCCGACCTCGCGAGCGATTTGGCGTCCGCGTGTGGAGGGGGCCGAGAACGTCCCGCGAACCGGCGGAGTCATCATCGCGAGCAACCATTTGTCGTTCTGCGACAGCCTGGTGATCCCGATCGTCGCCCCACGCAAGGTGACGTTCCTGGCAAAGGCCGAGTACTTCGACGGCAAGGGGCTCAAGGGCGCCGCGAGCCGGGCGTTCTTCGAAGGCCTGGGCGCGGTCCCGGTGCCGCGCGAACAAAAGCGCGGCGCGATGGCCGCCCTGGAGGCCGGCAAGGGCGTGCTGGACCGCGGCATGGCGTTCGGCATCTACCCGGAGGGCACGCGGTCGCTGGACGGCCGCCTCTACCGCGGCAAGACCGGCGTGGCATGGCTGGCCCTGACCGCGAAGGTCCCGGTCGTCCCGGTCGGCGTCATCGACACCGACAAGGTGCAGCCGGTCGGCACGAGGATCCCGAAGCTGCGGCCCAAGGCCCTGGTCCGGTTCGGCGAGCCGCTGGACTTCTCGGAACACTACGGGCGCAAGGACATCGCCAAGGCCCGCCGCGAGATCACCGACGAGATCATGGACGCGATCCAGAAACTCTCCGGCCAGGAAGCAGCCGGCGTCTACAACGAACGCCCGCAGGACGCCTGACCGGCGCGCAAGCCCTCAGCGACACGAGGCGGCGCCGCAGCCCGCCGAACCGGCCGGCCCGCACCACCACACGCCGGCGGCGGTGCGGGTTCGCCCGTCACGTCCTACTTTCCCGCGTCATCACCCTTCACCGGCCACGCGGCAAACCACCCGCTCACCTCCGCCGACGCGAACAGGTGGCACGGGTCACCGACCGGTCGGCCTCGCCCGCTCACCGGCATGAGCGACGCCGCGCCGCCACGCGCAAAGTGAAGCCGCCGTCAGAAGTTCACGGCGTTCGACCGTTCCAGACCGGCGGCCGATCCGCCGCAATCTCGCCTCCCCCTCGACAACTTCCGCCCCACTGGGCACGGCGTTGCCTCCGGATCACCAGCGAGTCCGCTATACCGGAGATATTCGTCATATCCACTGCCACTCCCGCACAAGGGACCGGCACGCATGGAGGGGGTTCCGCCCATGTCGCAATTGGTACGGGCCGCGCTGGTGCAGGCGAAGTGGACAGGTGACGGCGCCTCGATGGTCGACGTGCACGAGGCGTATGCCCGTGAGGCCGCGGCGCAGGGTGCACGGATCATGGGGTTTCAGGAGATCTTCAACGGCCCCTACTTCTGCCAGGTCCAGGAGCAGGAGCACTACAAGTGGGCCGAGCCGGTCCCGGAGGGGCCCACAACCACCCGCATGTGCTCACTGGCACGCGAACTCGGGATGGTGCTCGTCGTCCCGGTGTTCGAGATCGAGTCGTCGGGCTTCTACTACAACACCGCGGCAGTGATCGACGCCGACGGCACCGTGCTCGGCAAATACCGCAAGCACCATCTGCCCCAGGTGAAGGGCTTCTGGGAAAAGTTCTACTTCCGGCCCGGCAACCTCGGGTGGCCGGTGTTCGACACGGCGGTGGGCCGTATCGGCGTCTACATCTGCTACGACCGGCATTTCCCCGAGGGCTGGCGGGCGTTGGGCCTCGCGGGGGCGCAGTTGGTCTACAACCCCTCCGCCACCAGCCGCAGTCTCTCGTCCCACCTGTGGCAGTTGGAACAACCCGCCGCGGCCGTCGCCAACGAGTATTTCGTCGCGGCGATCAACCGGGTCGGCGTCGAGGAGTACGGCGACAACGACTTCTACGGCACCAGCTACTTCGTGGACCCGCGCGGGCAGTTCGTCGGGCCGGTGGCGTCCGACCGCGACGAGGAACTGGTGGTCCGCGACCTCGACTTCGGCATGATCGACGAGGTCCGCGCGCAGTGGGCGTTCTACCGCGACCGGCGGCCCGACGCGTACGGCATCCTCACGGAGGGCTGACGCGATGGCGCGCACCCTGATCCGCGGCGGCCTGGTGGTCACCGCGGCCGACGAGATTCCTGCGGACGTCCTCGTCGACGGCGAGCGCATCGCGGCGATCGCCGCGCCCGAAGTCGCCGAGGCGTGGCTGCCGGACGCCGATCTGGTGCTCGACGCCACCGGGAGATACGTGATCCCCGGTGGTGTCGACGCGCACACGCATATGGAGATGCCGTTCGGCGGCACGGTCGCATCCGACACCTTCGAGACCGGTACGCGCGCGGCGGCGTTCGGGGGCACCACGACGATCATCGACTTCGCGATCCAGCAGGTGGGCGGCTCACTGCGGGCGGGGCTCGACGCGTGGCACGCCAAGGCGGCCGGCAACTGCGCGGTCGACTACGCGTTCCACATGATCCTCGCGGACATCGACGCGGCGGCGTTGAAGGAGATGAACCTCCTCGTCGCCGAAGGGGTCACCAGCTTCAAGATGTTCATGGCGTATCCGGGGGTGCTCTACAGCGACGACGGCCGCATCCTGCGCGCGATGCAACGTGCGGCGGAGAACGGCGCGTTGCCCATGATGCACGCGGAGAACGGCATCGCGATCGACGTGCTGATCGAGCAGGCGCTCGCGGCGGGCCGCACCGCCCCTCGCGTGCACGGGGAAGTGCGCAAGGCACTGTTGGAGGCGGAGGCGACGCACCGGGCGATCCAGTTGGCGCGGGTCGCCGGCAGCCCGCTGTACGTCGTGCACGTGTCCGCCGCGGAGGCGGTCGCCGAGTTGACCGCCGCGCGGGACCTCGGGCTGAACGTGTTCGGCGAGACGTGCCCGCAGTATCTCTTCCTGTCCACTGACGATCTCGCGCGTCCCGGCTTCGAGGGCGCGAAGTTCGTGTGCTCGACGCCGTTGCGGCCCGCCGAGCATCAGGCGGCGCTGTGGCGCGGGCTGCGCGGCGACGACCTGTCGGTGGTGTCGACCGACCACTGCCCGTTCTGCTTCGCCGGGCAGAAGGATCTGGGCCGCGACGACTTCTCCCGGATCCCGAACGGGCTGCCGGGCGTCGAGAACCGCATGGACCTGCTGCACCAGGCGGTGCTGGACGGCCACATCTCGCGCCGACGCTGGATCGAGCTCGCATGCGCCACGCCGGCTCGGATGTTCGGCCTTTATCCGCGCAAGGGAACGCTCGCACCGGGCTCGGACGCCGACCTGGTGATCTACGATCCGGCGGCCGAGCAGACGGTGTCCGCCGCGACGCACCACATGAACGTCGACTACTCGGCGTACGAGGGGCGGAAGTTGACGGGCCGGGCGGAGACGGTGTTGTCGCGCGGCACGGTCGTCGTCACGGGCGGCCGGTACGTCGGGCCGGCCGGACATGGCACGTTCCTGCCGCGCGCGACGTGCCAGTACCTGACCTGACCCGGCCCCGACCGGCACGCGGTCAACCCTTCACCCAGGCAAGCGACAAGGTAAGGACAACGCCATGGACTTCGGTCTCGTCCTGCAGGCCGACCCGCCCGCCGCCGACGTGGTCGCCTTGATGCGCACCGCCGAGCGGGCGGGTTTCTCCCACGGCTGGACGTTCGACTCCGTGGTGCTGTGGCAGGAGCCGTTCGTCATCTACAGCCGCATCCTCGCCGAGACGTCAACGCTCAGGGTCGGCCCGATGGTGACCAATCCGCTCACCCGCGACTGGACCGTCACGGCGTCGCTGTTCGCCACTCTCAACGAGATGTACGGCGACCGCACGGTGTGCGGCATGGGCCGCGGCGACTCCGCGGTCCGGGTCCCCGGCGGCAAGCCGTCGACGCTCGCCCGGCTCGGCGAGGCGATGCACGCCGTCAAGGAGCTGGCCGAGGGCCGCGAAGTCGCCCTGAACGGCACGCATGTGCGCATCCCGTGGGTACGCGAGGGGGCGCGGCTGCCGGTCTGGATGGCGGCGTACGGCCCCCGTGCCCTGGAGCTGGCGGGTCGTCAGGCGGACGGGTTCATCCTGCAGTTGGCTGATCCGTACCTGACGGGATACATGGTGGAGGCGGTGCGCTCCGCCGCCGAAAGCGCCGGCCGCGACCCGGCGGCGGTGACCGTGTGCGTCGCGGCCCCCGCGTATGTGTGCGACGACGACCCGGTCGCGCTGGCCCACGCACGCGACCAATGCCGGTGGTTCGGCGGCATGGTCGGCAACCACGTCGCCGACCTGGTCGCCCAATACGGCGAGCATTCGTCGGCGGTGCCGGAGGAACTGACCGCCTACATCAAGGGCCGGCGCGGATACGACTACGCGCATCACGGCCGCGCCGACAACCCGTCGACCGGGTTCGTCCCCGACGAGATTGTCGACCGGTTCTGTCTCATCGGCCCCGTCGAGACGCATCTCGCCCGGCTGGAGGAGCTGCGCGGGCTGGGCGTCGACCAGTTCGCCGTCTACGCGATGCACGACGCCCGCGAGTCCGTCGTGACGACGTACGGCGACGAGGTCATCCCGCTGATGTCGTAATCAACGTCGGCGAACTCCCGCTGGTGCCAGAGGAGTTCGCCGACATCCGTGCGTGGTCGTACCTCACTCCCCCACGCGGCCGTGGTCGTGGTCGCGCAGCATCATCGTGTGCAGCGGCGCGAGCGGGAACGGCCGCGAGAAGCCGACGGAGCGGTAGCCCTGGGCATCCCAGAAGCCCACGGCCGCGGGCGAACTGGGCCGCAGCGTCAGGGTGGTGCGCGTCCCCGTCCACGGGCCCACGAGGGCTTCGTGCATCGCGGTGCCGAGCCCGAGACGGCGGAACTCCGCCCGGACCACGAACTCGTGGACAGCGAAGGTCTGTAGGCCGTCCTCGACGGTCATCGGCTCGGGCAGCGGATCGATCATGCCGGACCACCAGTGCGTGTCGGCCGTGAGCGCGGCGCCGAGGCCGAAACCGAGCGGCGTCGAGCCCTCCCGGGTACGGGCGAAGACGAGACGGAAGCCCGGGGCGGCGAGGTGGCGCGGAAGGATGTCCGCCTCCCAGACGCGCGCCTCTTCCTCGGTACGCGCATACGGCTCCTCGGCATACACCTCGGCGTAGAGCATCCGAATCGTCTGCCGCATCGCCGGTACGGCGACCTCCTGGGCGGTGAGGTGGTCCAGCGTCCAGGAAACGGGCGCGGCGGTCACGGCGAACTCCTTCACGGGGACGGACGGTGTCGACATGCCAGATGCGGGGAACGGCCGGTCGGTTCCCTGCGCAGGACAGTCCACGCGGAGCAGCCGCCGCACCGCAAGTCCGAACGCCTGTGCGGTGGGCCACGGAAATCCCCGGGACCGACTCACAAACCCGCCGGTACTGTTGCGGAATGATCAGAACCGCCGTCCGCGACGACGTCCCGACCATCCTGCGCTTCATCCACGAACTCGCCGCGTACGAACGGGCCGTGCACGAAGTCAAGGCCACCGAGGAGGATCTCGCCCGTGACCTCTTCGGCCCCGCCCCCGCCGCGCAGGTGTTGATCGCGGACGACGACGCCGGTCGAGCGGTCGGTTTCGCTCTCTGGTTCACCACATATTCCACCTGGCTCGGGCGCCCCGGCCTCTACCTTGAGGACCTGTACGTCACGCCCGAGGCCCGCGGGGCAGGCCACGGCCGCGCGCTGCTCGCCGAGTTGGCGCGGATCGCGGTCGAACGCGGCCACGGGCGCGTCGAGTGGTCCGTGCTGGACTGGAACGAACCCGCCATCGGCTTCTACAAGGCCCTCGGTGCGACCCCGCAGGACGAGTGGACCGTCTACCGCCTCACCGGCGAGGCGCTGGCCGCGCTCGGCGCCCGCTGACCCCCTCCCGGAGGAGCCACATGCCCGTCACCCGCCGAGTCGCAGTGGCCACATCGGCTTTCGGACTCACCAAGGACACCGAAATCCCGCTGGTGGTCGACGCGTTGCGGCAGCGCGGCGTCGACGCGGTCGCCGTGGCCTGGGACGACGGCGACTTCGCGTGGTCGTCGTGTGCAGCCGTCGTCATCCGGTCGACATGGCGTTATGAGGAGCACGTCGAGCAGTTCATCGACTGGGTCGAATCGGTCGGCGCGGTCACCCGGCTGGACAATCCGCCCGAGGTTGTCCGGTGGAACATGCGGAAGACCTACCTGGGCGACCTCGCCGACCGGGGAGTGCCGGTGGTCCCGACGCGCTTCTTCGCGCCGGGCGAGAAGCCGGTGTTCCCCGAGGCGGGCCAGTACGTCGTGAAGCCGACCGTGTCCGCCGGAGCCCGCAACACCGCGCGGTACGCCGAAGAGCACCGCGACACCGCGGCGCGGCACGTCGCCGCACTGCACGCGCGGGGCGCCACGGTGATGGTGCAGCCGTACGTCACCCGTATCGCGGAGGGCGAGCGCGCACTTGTGTTCTTCGGTGGAGAGTTCAGCCACGCGATCCGCAAGCAGCCGGTGCTGACGGACATCGGCGTGGTGGACAACGCCCGCGTCGCCCACCCCGGCATCCTGCCGCACGACCCGAACAGCGACGAACTGGAGCTCGCCGCAAAGGCGTTGGCCGCAGCACCTACCGAAGACCCGCTGCTGTACGCCCGGGTCGACGTCGCGCTCGCCGACGACGGGTCGCCGATGGTCATGGAACTCGAACTGATCGAGCCCAACTTGTTCCTCACCGGAACCAGCGGCGCCATGGACCGCTTCACGGGATTGGTCCACGACCGCCTGAAGTGAGCGGCGAACCGGTGTGCCAGGCAGGGCTGTTCCGTGATGACGCAGGCCCGCCTCGTGTGCGAGTGATCCGAGGCGGGCCCGACACCGTCACCGAGGCGCAGATTCCTCGATGTGATGGCGTGAACACTAACGACCGGCACCGACAACGGATGCGCGGCAGGACGGAATCGCTGTCCGACACACGAAACTTCAGCCGTCCGCGTCGACACCCGCCTCGCGCAGGATGTCCGCGTCGGTGAGAGTCGCCGGTGGCACGCGGTCGCGCGCGTGGCGGTTCGCGAGGCGCTGCACCACGGTGTTGACCGGGGTCGGCACCCCGTGCAGTCGGCCGAGTCGGGCGATCTCGCCGTTGAGGTAGTCGACTTCGGTGGCACCGGTGCCGCGCAACAGGCTCTGGTACGTCGATCCGCCGACCCGGTCCGCGCCGCGCACCGGCAGGTCGACGAGCACCCCGCGGCGCGGCGAGTCGGCCGGTTCGACCAGCGGTTCGATCCCGGCGGCCGCGTAGCAGGCGTCGGCTTCGGCGCGCAGGCGGTCCGCGACCGGACCGCGCCGGGCCTGCGGCCCGCACAGCGCCTCCACGGCGTTCGCGATGTTGTAGCGCAACTTGCCGTATTTCCACGGCATGATGTCCGACCGGGCCTCGGCGAGGAAGGTCGCGTCGGACAGTGCGGCGGCGATCGCGAGGGCGGTGTCGTCGACGCCGCGCGGGTAGCGGCCGAGGTCGATCGTCCCGGCGACAGGAGCCGAATGCACCTGCACGGTGCCCGGTTCGACGAACAGGGCCGGGCAGTTGACGTTCCCGGCGTACACGTTGTCGAACGCGCGCAGCGCCATGTCCTCGTTGGCCACGCCGTTCTGGGCGCACACGATCGGCGTCGACGCCGGTGCCGCGAGCGCGAGATCGCGCAGCGCGTCGGCGCTGTCCTGGGTCTTGACGCTCAGCAGCACGATGTCGCCTGCCGCGAACGTGATTTCGTCGGGCCGCTCGACCACGGGCACCACGACCGTCTGCTCCCCCTCGGGGTCCACGATCCGCAGCCCGCGTGCGCGCATCGCCGCCGCGTGCTCGCCCCGCGCGATCAGCACGACGTCGTGACCCCCGGCATGCAGGCGCCCGCCGACGAGACCGCCGATCGCCCCCGCTCCGTGGACGATGAACCGCATCCGGAACCTCCTTGCGCGACGCGTGGCCGAGAACGCGACCATGATCGCAGGCCCCGGGATCGCAACCGCCGGTGCTACCAGGCGAACGCCTCGGGTGCCGGGCCGGGACCGGGGAAGATCTCGTCCAACTTGGCCAGAAGGTCGTCGGGCAGGCGCAACTCGGCGGCACGCAGGGCGGCTTCGAGCTGGCCGACGGTCCGCGGGCCGATGATCGGCGCGGCCACGCCGGGGCGAGTCAGCAGCCATGCCAGGGCCACCTCCCCGGGGTCGAGCCCGCGTTGGTCGAGCAGGTCCTCGTACGCCTGGACGCGTGCGCGCAGCTGCGGATTCGCCAGCGCCTGGGCGGAGCGGCCGGTCGCGGACCGGGCGCCGGTGCCTTCGCGCTGCTTGCGCAGGGCTCCGCCGAGGAGGCCGCCGCGCAGCGGCGACCACGGGATGACGCCGACGCCGTATTCGCGTGCGGCGGGAATCACCTCCATCTCGGCGCGGCGTTCGGCGAGGTTGTAGAGGCACTGCTCGCTGACCAGGCCGAGGCGTCCGGTGCGGGCGGCGATCTCGTTGGCCTGGGCGATCTTGTAGCCGGGGAAGTTCGAGGATCCGGCGTACAGCACCTTGCCCTGGGTGATCAGGACGTCGATCGCCTGCCAGATCTCCTCGCAGGGCGTGTTCCGGTCGATGTGGTGGAACTGGTAGAGGTCGATGCGGTCGGTGCGCAGCCGCCGCAGGCTGTCCTCGACGGAGCGGCGGATGTTGACGGCGGAGAGTTTGTTGTGATTGGGCCACGCCGGGCGGTCGCCGAGGGTCATGTTCCCGTACACCTTGGTGGCGAGGACGACCTTGTCGCGCCGGTCCCCTCCGAGGGCGAACCACGAGCCGACGATCGTCTCGGTGAGGCCTTTGTCCTCGATGCCGCCGTAGACGTTCGCGGTGTCGAAGAAGTTGACTCCCGCGTCGAGCGCGGCGTCCATGACCGCGTGGCTTTCCGCCTCGCCGGTGAGTGCGCCGAAGTTCATGGTGCCGAGGGCGAGGCGTGCGACCCGGAGGCCGGTCCGGCCGAGCGTGGTGTAGTCCATGGGCCACCAGCCAACGCCCCGCCCCACACCTCGGCAAGCCGGGCGGACGGCTCACGGGCCGGCGAGCGGCGCGTTCAACGGCGGTTCATGTCACCGACGCACGCGGCTGGTAGTAATTACGTCGCGTGAGTACTTCTGACGCGACACCCCCGGCCGTGCCCGAGACGCTTGCACGAAGGCTCGGCACGGGCGACGCCGTGATGGTGGGCCTCGGGTCGATGATCGGTGCGGGAGTGTTCGCGGCGTTCGGCCCGGCGGCGCGCGCGGCGGGATCCGGACTGCTCGTGGGACTGGGCATCGCGGCGATCGTCGCCTACTGCAACGCAACCTCGTCGGCACGGCTCGCGGCCCGGCACCCCGAGTCCGGCGGGACGTACGTGTACGGCCGTGAGCGGCTCGGGCCGTTCTGGGGTTACCTCGCCGGGTGGTCGTTCGTGGTCGGCAAGACCGCTTCGTGCGCGGCGATGGCGATGACGGTCGGCGCGTACGTGTGGCCGGAGTACACCCGCGCGACCGGTGTCGCCGCGGTGGCGGTGCTGACGATGCTGACCATGCGCGGGGTCCAGAAGGCGGCGTGGCTGACCCGCGTCATCGTGGTGACGACGCTGGCCGTGCTCGCGTTCGTCGTCACCGCGGGCCTGACCGCGGCCGACCCGGGGCGGCTCGAACCGTTCCCGGACTCCGGCGCCTACGGGATCCTCCAGTCCGCGGGGCTGCTGTTCTTCGCGTTCGCGGGCTACGCGCGGATCGCGACGCTGGGCGAGGAGGTCCGCGACCCGGAGCGGGCGATCCCGCGGGCCGTACGCATTTCGCTGGCGATCACCCTCACGGTGTACGCGGCTGTCGCCGTCTCCGCGCTGCTGGCCGTCGGCGCCGGTGTTCTCGCGCACGCCACCGCGCCCCTCGACGCGGTGGTGAACGCGACCGACTGGCAGGGCGCGGCACCCGTGGTCCGCGTCGGTGCGGCGGTCGCCGCGCTCGGGGCGCTGCTGTCGCTGCTGCTGGGGGTGTCGCGTACCACGCTGGCGATGGCCCGCGACGGCCACCTGCCGCGCGCCCTCGCCGCCATCGACGAACGCCGTCAGGCGCCTCGGCACGCCGAGTTCGTGGTCGGTGCGGCGGTGGTGCTGCTCGTCGCGCTCGCGGACCTGCGCGGCGCGATCGGTTTCTCGTCTTTCGGCGTCCTCGTCTACTACGCCATCGCGAACGCTGCCGCGCTGCGTCTGCGCACGGACGAGAACCCGCCCCCGCGTGTGGTTCCGCTGCTCGGGCTGGTGGGCTGCTTCACCCTTGCCGCGACGCTCCCTTGGCGCTCGGTGGTCTGGGGCGCGGCGGTGCTCGCCGTGGGTGTGGCGGCGTGGCTCGTGCGGCGCCCCCGACGCGGCAAGGCCTCCTGACGGGCGCGTTTCAGACCGGGGCGAGCGGCGTGTGGGGCTCTGCCGGCAGGACGACGCGGATGACGTCCCCAGGCGCGACGTCGCCGCCGGACACGACGATGCCCATGACGCCCGCCCGGCGGACGACCGTGCCGTCGTCGTCGCGATACAGCAGTCGGGCGAGCAGACCGTGCCGGACGCCGTCGATCTGATGGCACGGGTTGCGCAGTCCGGTGACCTCGACGACCGCCTCGGAGCCGATGTGCAGCCGGGCTCCGGTCGGCAGGCCGAGCAGGTCGACGCCGCGTGTGGTGATGTTCTCGCCGAGTCGGCCCGGGGTGACGGGGAACCCGGCGGAGCGCAGTTCCTCGTGCAGTTCGTCGTGCATGAGGTGGACCTGACGGAGATTCGGCTGACCGGGGTCGCGGGCGACCCGTGAGCGGTGTTTGACGGTCACGCCGGCGTGCACGTCGCCCTCGACGCCGAGGCCGCGCAGGAGCGTGACGCGCTCGCGGTTGGGCTTGGTGAAGGAGTAGGCGGGGTTGCTGCTGACGGCGACGACCGTTCCGGCCGGAGGCTCGGCGGCCGGGTCTTCCCGGGTGGGTTCGCTCATGCCTGCTCTTGTCCTTGCCGCTGCTGGGCCCGAGGATCCTGGGCCCGCCGATCCTGGGCCCGAGGATCCTGTGCGGCCCGGTCGGTCAGGCCGAGGAGTCGGGGCAGCATGCGCATGTCGTCGAAGACGATGGTGTCGGGGCCGGTGAGGCGGTCGACCGGGACCAGGCCGCCGGCGTACGCGTACGCGCGCATGCCGGCCGCCCGCGCGGCCTGGACGCCGTAGTGGCTGTCCTCGATCACCACGCACGTGGAGGGGTCGACGCCCATACGCGCGGCGGCGTGCAGGAAGACGTCGGGCGCGGGCTTGCCGAGCGGGACCTCGGAGGAGCTGAATATGCGGCCTTCGAAGTGTGCGTACAGGCCGGTGACGCCGAGGGTGTGGCGCATCTTGACGTGGCTGCCGCCGGAGGCGATGCAGGTGGCGAAGGCCGGGAGGATGGCTTCCAGGGCGTCCGCGATGCCGTCGACGAGCGGCAGGCCCGCGTCGACCTCCTGCCGGTGGCGGCGGTGGAACGCCTCGTGCCACCGAGCGCCGGTGCCCGGGCCCAGCCGCTCGTCGACCATCACGCAGATCGCCTCGGCGGACCGGCCGATGAATCGGTGGATGATCTCGTCCTCGCTCATCGCCCAGCCGAGCGCCGCGAGGACTTCGCGTTGCACGCGGACGGCAATGCGCTCGGTGTCGACGAGGACGCCGTCGCAGTCGAAAATGACCAGCCCGATGGGTGTTCCGAGCGATGCTGTCACGGCGCACAGTCTAGAAGCGGGGTGTGGCTCGGCGCGTGCCCCGGGGGCCGGAACTGCACTTCTTCGGCCCGGCCGCGCCCACGTGGGCCGTGCTTCCGCACATGCGGGCGACCGGCCGGGGCGCGATCGTCCGGATCGCCGGCACGGGCGGGCAGCTCGCGTTCGCGGGCGTCGGGGGTTACTGCGCCGGCAAGTTCAGCCGACGACCTGACGTCCCGTCAGGCGTCGGACTCCATGGACGACTTCAGGATCGCGAAGACCGCGCCCTGCGGGTCCTGGAGCACCGCCATGCGGCCTGCGGCCATGTCCAAGGGGGCCACGAGCAGCGTGCTCCCGGCGCGTACGGCCGCGTCGACGGTGCTGTCGGCGTCGTCGACCGCGAAGTAGGTGAGCCAGTGCGCGGGGATCTCGGGCGGTGCGTCGCCGAGGACCTGGGCGCCGCCGACGACGCGGCCCGCGGCCAGCATGCCCTTGTAGCTCGGCATCTCGGGCATCGACTCGAACCGTGTGCCGAACACCGCCTGATAGAACTGAACGGCCGCGTCGAGATCGCGGGTGTTGAGTTCGTTCCAGATCAGCGCCCCGGGCTCGTTCACACGTTCGGCCCCGGCGAACTCCAGCCGCTGCCAGGCCCCGGCAACGGCGCCGGTCGGGTCGGCGAAGACCAGCATGTGCCCCTGGTCGGCGACCTGCATGGGCGGCATCAGCGTGGTCCCGCCGTTCGCGGTCACCTTGGCGGCGGTCTCCTCGATGTCGTCCACGGCCAGGTACGTCGTCCACGCCGTCGGCGGAGGCGGCTCCCCGTCCAACGACATCGACGGCCCGATCCCGCCCACGGCCTTGCCGCGCAGCTCGCAGACCGCGTAACCGCCGAAGTCCGCGGGCCCGATCTCGCCGTGCCAGCCGAGCAGGTCGGAGTAGAAGTCGATTGCGGCCTGCTGATCGGGCGCCATGAGGTCGACCCAGCAGGGCGTGCCCTGGACGTAAGGTGCGGTGATCACAGACATGCGGAACCGCCTCCGGGTGGATGGTGATGGTGGATGCGGACCCACCCAATGTCACGCGCCGCATGGCCGCCCGCCACTCGGGCAGCTCTGGGCCCCCTCCCCCTCACGCCGCCAAGAGGCGGCGGATCGCGCGGCGCATACGGTTGGGGGCCTCGGGGTCGGCGAAGAGTTGTATGGCCTGGTTGAAGGCCATGTAGACGCCGACGAGTTCGAAGACGATCTGTTCGGGGTCGGCGTTTTCCGGGAGTTCGCCGTTGTTGACCGCGATGCGGACGTCTTCCGTCAGGCGTCGGCACCACATGCGGAACAAGCGGGCCACCTCGTCGTGCACGGGGCCGCCCCGGGCGTCGAACTCGATCGACGCCGTGGTGAACAGGCACCCGCCGGGGAACGCTTCGCGCTCGCGTTCGAGGTAGGTGATCCAGGCCTCGCAGACGGCGTTCAGGCGTTCGAGTCCGGCGCGGGCGTCCGCGGCCGGCTCCCACACGAGCCGGGTGAAGACCGCCGCGGCACCGTCGAGCGCGGCGAGCTGGAGTGCCTGTTTGGTTCCGAAGTGACCGAGGACCCCCGCCTTGCTCATGCCCAGGTCCGCGGCCAGGCGTCCGATCGTCAGCCCCTGGAGCCCTTCGACCGAGGCGATCGCGGCGCTGTGGCTGACGATGCGTTCGCGGGTGGTGCGGGCCTCGGCGGCGGTCTTACGGGGGCTCATGGCGGTCATGCTAGCGACGCGAACAAATTCAGCGTCCGATCGATCGGTTGCTATTCTCCCGGCACGCACCGTCCACCCCCTTGCCGCCGAGCCGAGGAGAGACAAGTCCGTGCCGGGTTCCCGCATCACCGCTTTGGGTCATTTCCAGCCGACGCGTGTGCTCACCAACGATGACTTGGCCGCAATGGTCGACACCAGCGACGAATGGATCCGACGCCGTACCGGCATCGCGACCCGTCACATCGCGGGCGACGCCGAATCGGTCACCGACCTTGCCGCGGAGGCGGCGGCCAAGGCCCTCGCGACGGCCGGCCTCGCGCCGTCGGACATCGGTCTGGTGACCGTGGCCACGTGCACCGCGATCGACCGTCTGCCGTCCACGGCCGCGCAGGTCGCGGGCCGCCTCGGCATCCCGAACGCCGTCACGTACGACCTCAACAACGGCTGCGCGGGCTTCTGCACCGCGCTCGCCTGCGCCGACCACACGGTGCGCGCGGGCGCGGCCCGGCACGCGCTGGTCATCGGTGCGGAGAAGATGTCGCACATCACCGACTGGTCGGACCGCAGCACGTGCGTGCTGCTGGGCGACGGTGCGGGTGCGGCGGTCATCAGCGCGACCGAGGGCGACGAGGAGGGCGCCATCGGTCCGGTGGTGTGGGGATCGGATCCGACGCGCTCCCACGCGGTCCGGCTGGTCGACGAGTGGCATCCGAAGTTCGCGCAGGAGGGACAGGCGGTGTTCCGCTGGGTTACCGGCGAACTCCCGCACGTGGCAAGGGAAGCGTGCGCGAAGGCCGGCATCGCGCCGGGTGATCTGGACGGCGTGGTGACGCACCAGGCGAACCTGCGGATCATCGAGGCGCTCGTGCGCCAGATCGGTCTGTCGGAGTCCGCGGTGATCGCGCGTGACGTCGTGAACTCGGGCAACACCTCCGCCGCGTCGGTGCCGATGGCCCTCGCCAAGCTCGTGGAGCGGCGCGAAATCGCCCCTGGAGGCCGCGTGTTGCTCTTCGGCTTCGGCAGCGGCCTGTCGTGGGCGGGACAGGTCGTCACCTGCCCCTGAGAGGCTTCGCACGAGGTTCCCCCTCCGCTGTGCGATGACTGCACGGCCCGGTCCCGGGCACGGTCTCCGGGTGGGACCGCTCCGGCGTCCCACCGGGACACGGAAGGGGAACCGACGTGCGGCGTCCGACTTCGCGCTACCAGTACGTCCGACGAGAACCGACGGTCGGTGACTATGTCGCCATGATCGTGCCGGCGCTGTTGGTGACGGCGCTCGGCTATCTGGGCCTGCTCCTGCTGATCGGGGCGGCCGGCCCCGGAGTATCCGCCGTGGTGTGGGTGTGCGGTTTTCTGTTGCTCAGCGGCGTGGCCCACGCCCAGCCGACGCTCTTGTTGCTGCGGTGGGGCTGGCTGGTCGCCGGCGGCTTGGTGGTGCTGACCGTCTGAGGGGTGCAGCGCGCCCCGGACCGAGCCGAACAACCCGGCAGGACAGTCGTGTTCGGTCAGCCCCGTCGGCTCGGCAACCGATTGTCCGGAAAACCGCCTCCGACACCGTTGCGTGTCGATCGGCAATCTTCCCGCCGCGACGGGCACTTCGCGGCCAACGCTTTCGAACGCCCCAGGCCGGGGCGGCCGTTGGGGATCAGGTGCCGTCGATCAGCCGAATGGCGAGAGCCGGGTCGAACTGGCCTGCCGGGATGTCGGGTCCGATGCCGCAGGTGCCGTCCGAATCGCCCGGCGCCTTGATCCACAGCACGAGTTCGGGACCACCGCTGCCGACTCCCCCGGTCTGGCCGAGCTTGCGGCCGGCGGGGTTGCACCAACTGGCCTCGCCCGCGCCCGGGTTGGCGTCGCCGTTGCCGTTGCGGCTGGTGTCGACGATGTACGGGACCGCCTTGCCGCCGTCCGCCTTGAGGGCCGCGTTGACGGCGTCCGCGTAGTCGGCGCTCTGGGCGGTGGCGAGATCGTTCGACACATTGACGGCGAAGCCGCGGGCATCACCGAGACCGGCCTTGACCAGCCGGTCGGCCATCGTTCCGGCGTCCTTCCAGGTCGCGTTGCCGGCGTCGATGTAGATGTACGCGTTGGGCGCGGCGGCCTTGATGCGCTGTACGGCACCGCGGATCAGCGCGAGCCTGGCGTCCTGCGCCGCAGCGTTCGGCTGACAGTCGATCTGCGCGACGGCGTCCGGTTCGACGATCACGATCGCGCGCTCGTCGCCGATTCCCTGCGCGAACTGCCCGATCCACGTCAGGTACGCCGCGTCGGTCGCGGCGCCGCCCGCGGAGTAGCTGCCGCAGTCCCGACCGGGAATGTTGTACGGCACCAGGACCGGCATCTTGTCGGCCTTCGCCGCCCGGCCCACATAGGCCTCGACGTCCGCCTGGATGTCGGTGTTCCAGCCGCCGAACCAGCGGGCACCCGGCTTGTCGGCGATCGCGGTCTTGATGCGCGCGGCGCGCGGGTCGTCCGCGTTGGCGGCGACCCAGTTGGCGGAGTTCGAGTCGCTGTCGACGTACAACCCCGAGGTGCCGGCGAGGGGATTGCCGGCGGCCGGTTCCGACGTGTCGGGCGCCGTCGTCGGCGGAGCCGGGGCCGGCTTCGGGGAAGTACTGCTGCTCGCGCTCGCACTCGGCGCGGTAGTGGGCGTTTCCTCGGGTTCGTCTGCTTCCCGGCCGGTATCCGAGGGCGAGGCGCTCGGCGTTGTCGGCCTCTTGGTGTCCTTCGACGCGGTGCCGCCGGGCTTCGCCGAGACGTCGTCCAGCACGACCGTGACCGGAGCCTTCGCGCCGCCGAGCTGGAAGGTGAGTGCGGCCTTCTTGATGTCCTGCGTGGCGGTGAATGGGAGAGCAACCTCGGTGCCCTCCTTCTTCAGCGGGACGTAGCCGTCGAGGGCCGTGGTGTACGGCGCGGTTTCGAGCTGCACGGTCACCCGGATGGTGACCGGCTCGCTCGCCCGCGCCGTGAAGCGCAGGACGTACGGCTTGCCCTTCTTCAGGCCGAAGCCCGTCTGCCCGACCATGTGGTCCCACGGCTGTTCCCCCGCCGGGGCCTGGACGCTCAGCGCCTTGCCGCTGCCGATGCCCGCGCCGGACACGGTCTTCTCGGTGGCCTGTCCGGAGGCCCACCAAAAGTCCGTGCCGCGCTCGAAGTCGCCGTTGCGGAGGAGGTCGCCCTTGTCCTTGCTGCCACCGTCACCGTCGCCGGCGAAGTGTGCGGAGAGGCCGCCGCCGACCGTGGCCTGCGCGGTGACGCCGCCGCCCAGCAGCACGACGGCAAGCCCGCCGGCCAGGAGGGCTCGCCGTTCCCGCAGGGATCGGTGCGTTCGCATGCGCGATTCCCCTCTCAACGAACTCCGGTGAACGAAACGGAACTTAACGCGCCGCGACGCCCCGCCACTATCCCCCTTGCGCGGGGCTGCGCAGGCGCGCGCGGGTGCGGCTTCCTCGACGAGGCAGAGGGGGAACCGCTCCGCATCGCGTGCTCATGTGAGGGCGGGCACAGGGCCCGCCCTCACATAGACGACGCACCGAGTCCGTCGCGTCTCATCGTCGTGGTGTGTCGAAGAACACCCCGGACCTGAGTTCGTGCCAGAGGACGTCCAGTCCCTCTCCGGTGAGCGGCCGGGGTACGTAGCCGTCGAAGAAGGTCAGCGGCACGTGCGAGGCGACCAGCAGCACGGCGAGGATGATGCCGGCCTGTGCGGTGGTGACCTCGTGGGTGCCGTGGTCGTCCAGCCAGAGCCACAGCACCACGCAGACGTTCGCGATCAGCAGGAATGCCCACCGCTCCTGGTCCCAGCCGCCGACGGAGAGGGCCATCGGTGCGATGGCGGCCGCGATCGACAACGCGGTCAGCCGCATCGGGCGTCGTCCCATCCGGGCGAACACCAGCATGCCGACGGCGGCCAGTGCCATCAGCGGCCACAGGTAGACGAAGATGTCCCACGGGTCGAAGTAGTCGTAGCTGTCGGACTGGGTGCGTCCGAACAGCGCAAGGGCGTCGGGTCGCAACGGGAAGTCGGTCCCGATCAAGATGCGCTCGAACCGGGCCGGGGCACCGGATTCGGACCCGGGGACGATCAACACCATGAGGCCGAGCACGACCGTCGGCGCGATGGCCATGAGGGCGCGGCGCACGGGGAGTTCGCGCATCGCGACCAGGAAGAACAAAGGCAGCACGGTCACGAGCGTGATCTCGTGGATGAGCACCATCGCCGCCATGGTCACCGACGCGGCGATCCACTTGCCGCGGAACAGCAACCACAACGCGCCGAACAGGCCGAGGTACAGGAACTGGTCGAAGTAGCCGATCTCGTGGAACAGGTAGCCCCCCGTGGGGAGCAGCAGAAAAGCAATGACCAGCAGACGCTGCAAAGGCTTGCGGGTACGGACGGCAAGTGTCGCGAGCACCGTGACGAGCGCCGCGAGGACGACGAACGAGACGGCGACGTACAACTCGTACGGGTAACCGGTCGGCGCCGCGAAGGGGCGCAGCACGCTGCCGACCAGGAAGCGCCGATGGAAACCGTCCTGAAGCGAGACCGCCTGGAGCGTCACGGCCCACCGGCTCGGCATCCGCAACCCGGTGTACGCCGCGACGGCCACGCATCCGAGCATGAGGACGGCCATGCGGCGGGACCATGTCGGCGTCGGCTCGGGAGTGTCGCGCGCCGACGGAACCGGGACCGGTGGGGTGTTCTGCTGAGGCGGAGTTGACTTCAGAAGCACGGGGAAACCTCACGAAACGGTTGAAACCGGGATAAATTTCCTGGCTCGGGGCGTGCTTGTGTGCGTTCCGGCTGGGGAACCGGACGGGGTGCTTCAGGGATCCGGAGTCGGGGCGCTCGACGAAGGGCCGGGCGAAGGGCTCGGTGAAAGGCGCTGTCGGCACCGGGCGGTACCCACAGCGTCACGCCCCTATGCCCAGCAGCGCGGTCAATGCCGCGGGCGCGTCGCCATGGCGCAGGATGTCCCGCATCTCCAGCGCGTCGAGAGGGGCAACGCCGTCGTTGTGCGGTTCGGTGGACATCACTTCGGCGACTCCCGTCGGCTCGGGTTGCGGGTGCGCGGTCACGACGACCTGGAGGCCGGTCGGGGAACCGACCGCCAGCGTCTCGATCGGGTCGGGCGGGGCTGAGGTGCCAGGGGGGACGCGCCGGCCCGCGTCGGGGTTGAGGGCGCAGGGGACATTCTGCCCCTCACGAAGGTCGAACGCGCTTACCGGGCAAAGGAGTTGCCGCGATTTTGCGGTTCCTCCCCCGTCATGCAGCACGATATCGATCCAACCGGTGCGCGCACCCCTGGTGTGGAGGTCGATGCGCCAGACGACCGGCCGGACTTCGGTCAGAGCCGTGGCAGGCATGACCGCGATGTCGATGTTCAGCTCGCGCATGTGCTCGGCCAGGTTCCGTTGGACGGCCAGCGCCAGTCGGTCGAGCGCGGGGGAGCCTCCGGCCGAATCGCGGCCGACCGTCGGGGTCGTCGCCTGCTCGGCCGAGTCCCGCATCCACGCGCCGGCGCCCGCGCCGGCCATGACCGCGGTGACGGCGAAGGCAGCGAGCCCGATCTGTATTCTGCGGCGCGCCTTGATGCGCTTCCCCGCAAGGCGGGCGTCGGCAACGAACCTCAGCGGTACGGGGGGCTCCTGCTCCGGGAGCACGGCACGGAAGAATTCGGCGAGTTCGTCGTCCTGCGGCATGGTCGTCTCACCTCCCGGGGCGTCGGTTGCCAGGATCGGATTCATGGGTCGATTCATATGTCGCATTCGGCGGTCGGATGCATGAATCGGATCCGAGGGATGATTTCGGACCGGATGAGGACGGGGTGAATCAAGGGCGCATTTCGCATGGTGAGGAAAGTCTCTGTTCCAGGTATCCCGCTCAGACGCCTGCGCGGGCGCTGACTGCCTATTGCGACAGCCGCCGTGCGGACGGCTGCTGATGCGCCGACTACGTGTGGGCCGGCTTCGACGGACGCGTTTTACGCATGCGCGAAGTCGACGAGGGTCGGCCCGAGGATGCCGCGCAACTGCTCCAGCCCGCGCGTGGTCGCCGAGCGCACCGCGGCGGAGGATTTGCCGAGCAATTCCGCGGTCTGCTCCACGCTTTGGTCCTCCCAGAACCGCAGGACCAGCACGGCACGATAGGCCGGACTGACCTCGGCGAGGGCCGCGAGCAGCGCCAGACGCCGGTCGGAGTCGACGCAGAGCCCGGCTCTGTCGGGTACTTCGCCGACGGGGATCTCGCTGTGACCGCGCTTGCGCGTGTGGTCGACATACGCGCGGACGAGCACTTGCCGCGCATAGGCCGGCCCGGCGGCGGGGTCACGGATGCGGTGCCATTTCGCGTACACCTTTCCCAATGTGATCTGGACGAGGTCTTCGGCGCTGTGCCAGTCTCCGCAGAGCAGGTACGCCGTCCTCCGCAGAGCGCCGTAGCGGGACGTCGCGAACTCGGTGAACGCCTCCTCCTCGTCCGGAGTCACGGCACCGCCCCCTCGGCCCTCGGTCATGGTCTTGTTGCTTAAGAGGACGAAGTACGCCCCCGGAATGTTGCGTCGGCGTACCGGCATTTTTCCCGCCCCGGTTCCGAATGGCCCGCACCACCCCCCGGCGCGTCGTCACCTACGGGCCGAAACCCAACGAATCCGGCGGCAGCCGAAGAATCCGGCGAAAGTCTGGGGAAGCAACGACAGAAACGCCGATGAGGCCCCGGATCACCCGGGGCCTCATCGGCGTTTCCGCCTCGCGCCGCGCCGGTTCAGCCGACCGAGCGCGTGGGGACCTCGTACGGCGGCCTCGGCGGCGTGTACCGCGCCGCGGCCCGGGCGCCGGGGACCTTGCCCGGCCACCAGTTGCGCGTGCCGAGCAGCACCATCAGCGACGGCAGGACCACGATGCGCACCACGACGGCGTCGATGAGCACCGCCGCGGCGAGACCGACACCCATCTGCTTCATGTCCATCATGCTGAGCGTCGCGAAGACCGCGAACACCGAGACCATCACGATGGCCGCGCTGGTGATGACGCCGGCCGAACTCGTGATGCCGCGTTCGACGGCGTCCCGGGTGTTCAGGCCGCGCTCGGCCGCCTCGCGGATTCGGCTGACGACGAAGACGTGGTAGTCCATCGACAATCCGAACAGCACCACGAAGAGGAACAGCGGCAGCCACGAGATGACCGCGCCGTTGGACGTGAAGTCGAGGATGCCTTCGGCCCAGGTGTTCTGGAAGACCGCCACGAGCAGTCCGAAGGCGGCAAGCGCGGACAGCAGGTTGATCGCGATGGCGCTGGCCGCGATCACGACGGAGCGGAAGGTGAACGCCATCATCACGAAGGTGAGCAGCAGCACGAACCCGATGACGAGCGGCAGCTTGTCCTTGACGTGGTCGGCGTAGTCGACGTTCTCCGCGGTCTCGCCCTCCACGGCGAACTCGGCGCCGGCCACCTTGCCCACGGTGCTCGGGAGGATTTCGTCGCGCAGCACGTCGAGGGCGTCCACCGCCTCGTCGCCGGCGCTGCCGTACGGCGACGTGACCTGCACGGAGAAGGCGCGGCCGTCCTGCGCGACCCTGACGGGTGCGGTGTCGTCCTTGACATACAGCGGGTGGTTGCGGGTCTGTGCCACCGCCTCGTCGAGTGCCGCACGTGTCTCGGCGGCCTTGCCCTCGGGGGCGAGCACGACGATGTTGCTGGCGGCGTGCTTGTTCGGGAAGGCCGCGGTCATGCGGTCATATGTCTGCATCACCGACATCTCGCGCGGAAAGTCGTCGAACGACGTGGTCTGCAACTTCATCCCGAACGTCGGCAGCGCGAGCGCTCCGAGGGCGATCACGGAGATGCCGAGAGTCGCCCGCGGGTGGTCGAGTGCGGGACGCAGCATCGCCTTCCACACGCGCGGCTCGCGGTCCTCGCGCGCGCTCAGCCGCCACAACAGCGGCACGCGCGGCCGGTCGATCTTGTCGCCGAGCTTGGCGAGCAGGGCCGGGAGCACGGTCAGCGATCCACCGCACGCGACGACGACCACGATGATCCCGGCGGTGGCGAGGCCGGAGAAGATGGCGTCGCCCGCGACGTACATGCCCGCCATGGAGACGGCGACCGCGAGCGCGGAGACGACGACGGCGTGGCCCGAGGTGGCGGCGGCGATCTCGATGGCGTCGAGGCGGTTGCGGCCCTTGGCGCGCTCCTCGCGTTCGCGGCGCACGTAGAAGAGCGAGTAGTCCACGCCGACCGCCATGCCCATCATCATGATGATGTTCGCGGCGCTGCCGGGGTCGGGGAACACCGCGGAGGCGAGGCCGTAGAGCCCGATCGACGCGGCGACGGCGGTGATCGCCAGGATCACCGGGACGGCGGCGGCGATCAGCGCCCCGAAGGCGACCATCAGGATGACGAGGGTGACGGGCAGGCTGAACATCTCCGCCTGCGCGAGGTCCTTGCCGATCTGCTCCTCGATGGCCTTGCCGCCGGAGCCGTCGCCGATCTGCTCGATGCGCAGGTCGGGGAACTCCTCCTGCACCGCCTTGCGGACGTCGGCCAGGTCGCCGAAGTGGTCCTGGGCCTTGTCGGGGTCGCCCGCGAGGTCGACCGAGACGAGGTACGCGCTGCCGTCGTCGGACGCCGTCGCCTCCCCGACCTCGGCGACGTCCTCCAGGGAACGCGCCTGGTCGGTGATGCGTGCGGCGGCCTTCTGCGCAACGTCCCGGTCGAGCGCGCCGGCCTTCGCGGTGATCAGGATGTTCTCGGCCGCAGGAGCGACCAGCCCGTGCTCGCGGGCGATCTCGCCGGCCCGGCCGGACTGGCCGACGCCGAGGTCGCTCGCACCGGCCTTCTCGGTGCCCGCCGCGCTGCCGATGACGAGGCAGGCGACGACCAGTGCGACCCAGATGCCGATCGCGCGCCAGGGGTTGGTCGCGCTCCATCGCGCGAGGCGGACGGTGGCCGGTGTCTTCCGTGTGTGCTGCGCCCTCATGACTGTGCGGCCCCCTTGTGTCGCGGTTGGTGTCGGTGCGGCGTGTGCCGCTCCGCCGCGAGGTTCGAAGGCGGCGGCGCGGCATGCGGTGTCGCGGAACTGTCCGGCGTGCTCGGTGCGTTCGAGCTGTGCGTGGCTCTCGACGTGTCCTTCACGAAGTCGAGTCTGTTGGCGCGGCGGTCCACGGACATTGCCGCCAGCCGCCGAGCCGGGGTGGGCCTAGCCCCACGTTCGACCGCCGCCTTCCCCCACCCCGGCACCGATGCGATCGAGGCGGACGACGACCGGAGCCCTGCCGCGCCCGGCTCGTCGCCGCCTGGCGTCGGCCGCAGTGGTGCGTCCGGCATACGCACCAGGACGAAGTTGTCTCCGCGCGTGGGCTCGTGCGCCCCGTGCGGCCCCTCGACCGGTGCGGTGCGAGCGGGTACGTGCCCGTTCGGCTCGGCGGCAACGCCACGCGCGCCCGTCACCGCGTCACCGCGCCGATCGGGCGGTTGAATCGTTGGGTGGGAAAACGGGTGGCACGGGGTCGCCCGGGATGGGAGTGGGGATGACCTCCGACCGGCACAGGGACCGGCACGGGTACGCGATGACCGACACGGGCGAGGAGGCCGCCGGTCATCTCGAACGCGCCCTGGAAGCGCTGCTGTTCTTCCGCCCCGAGATGGTCGAGGCGTCGGCGTCCGCGGTGGCGGCGGCACCCCGGTCGCCGCTCGCGCAGGCGTTCGCGGCGTACCTCGGGCTGCTGGGCACCGAGGAGAAGGAAGCGGCTGCGGCACGCGAGCGGTTCGAGCGGTTCCGGGCCCAGTTCGACCGGTCGGGCGCCACGCCGCGCGAACGCGCGCACATCGACGCGGCGTCCGCGTGGCTCGCCGGTGACATCCACGAAGCCGGGCGCGTGTTGGGCGAGTTGGCGGTGGCGTATCCGCGCGACGTGATGGCGCTCGCGGTCGGCCACCAGGTCGACTTCTTCACCGGCGACGCGGTGCGGCTGCGCGACCGCGTGGGCGGCGCGCTGTCCGCGTGGGACCCCGAGGATCCGCATCACGGGCCGTTGACCGGCATGTACGCGTTCGGCCTGGAGGAATCAGGGCTCTACGACCGCTCCGAGGCGGTGGGCCGGGCGGCGGTCGAGGCGAATCCGCATGATGTGTGGGGCATCCACGCGGTGGTGCACACGTTCGAGATGCAGGGCCGGTTCGCGGAGGGCATCGCCTACCTGGACGCGCGGACGAGCGCATGGTCGAGCGGCAACTTCCTTACCGTGCACAATTGGTGGCACTACGCGCTGTACGCGATCGAGGCCGGCGACACCGACCGCGCGCTGGAGATCTACGACGCGGCGTTGCACACGCCCGAGTCCCAGGGCTACGCGCTGGAACTCCTGGACGCCTCGGCGCTGTTGTGGCGTCTGCTGCTGGCCGGCGACGACCAGAGCGCGCGCTGGAGCCGGCTCGCGGACGCCTGGGCGGCCCGCCACGACGGGCCGTTCTACGCGTTCAACGACGTGCACGCGCTGATGGCGTACCTGGGCGCGGGACGCCTCGCCGACGCGGAGGCACTGGTCCGCGACCGGAAGGCGTGGCTGAACACCCCCCACCCGGGAGTGGCGAACCACGCGATGACGCACGAGATCGGCGTCCCGGTATGCCGCGCGCTGATCGCGTTCACGCAAGGCCACTACGACCAGACCGTGGACCTGTTGCTGCCGTTGCGAAACCGGCTGAACACCTACGGCGGCAGTCACGCGCAACGCGACGCGGTGCAGAAGACACTGATCGAGGCGGCGCTGCGCGGCGGGCGCGACGACCTCGCCCGGACGCTGCTGAGCGAACGCCTTGGGGTGCGGCCGAGCAGCCCCTACAACTGGCTGACGCAGGCCCGGCTCGCCGAGCGGTTGGGCCGCGCGGCGGAGGCCGCGGCGGCACGGCGGCGCGCGGAGGAGTTGAGGGGCGGCGCACGGGCGGGGCAGCGGGGCGACGGCGGCGCTTGAGTGAGTACGGACGGCCGCGCACCCGGTCGGCAACACCGCAAGCAATCGGCGCGTTCGCGCAGACGTGCCCGCCTGCGGCCTTTGCGGCGTTGCGTGTGAGCGCCGCCGCCGACCCGCCTGCCCGTCGCGGGCGCGGTGCCCCGGCGATCCCGGCGGCACCGCGCCCGCGCGCTCTCCTTCGCGGACGCCTCGATGTCGGAGTCGTCGCGGAGTCACGTCACCTTGCGAGACTGGTCGCCGTGCTCACCCTCGAATCGCTGCCACCGCAATTCCGTTCCGTGCCATACGTGTCCGCACGACACCCCGGGGCAACCCCACCGGGAGACCTGTCCGGCGGCGCGAACTGCCAGGTGTACGCCTACGCGATCCTGGCCCATGTCGGTTTGCCGGTACCGCCGTTGCGCTCGTCCGAGCTTTGGGCGGACCGCCTGTCGACCGAACTCGTTCCGCAGCCTGCACAGTTCGACCTGGTGCTGTTCGACGGCGGCGCAAGGCCCGACCGGGAGGAAGGGTACGCCGCCCACGTCGGGTTGCACGTCGGCACAGACCGGATACTGCACCTGTGCCGTGAGATCGGAGTCCCGGCGATCTGGTCGTACGCCGAATTCGCGAAACGGCCGCACTACGCACGACTGTTGGGCGCCAAGCGGGTCCGTGCCGCGTCACGGGGCGCCCCGGTGCGGACATTCGGGTGAAACTGCGGCGGTGCCACGGACCACCCGCCACCCGCCCCCCGGCGGCACCCTCGGGCGCATAAAGTCGCGGGATGACCAGCGTTCCCCTGCCCACGACCGACGAGCCGGCGCTGTATGCCGTCAGCGACGTGCACACCGCGATCCCGGCGAACTTCGCGATCGTGGAGGGTGTCCGGCCGAGAACGGACGCGGACTGGCTGATCGTCGCGGGCGACGTTGCCGAGCGCCCGGACGACATCGCCAAGACCCTCGGCCTGTTCGCGGACCGCTTCGCACGCGTCCTGTGGACGCCGGGCAACCACGAGCTGTGGGCGGCGAAGGAGGACGGGCCCGGCCTGCGGGGCGAGGCGCGGTACCGGCACCTGGTCGAACTGTGCCGTGACCTGGGCGTGGCGACCCCGGAGGACCCGTACGAGGTCTGGTCCGGCCCGGGCGGTCCGGTGACCGTGGCACCGTTGTTCGTGCTGTACGACTACACCTTCCTGCCCCCCGGCACGACCACGCGCGAGGAGGCCCTGGAAGTCGCCTACAAGTCGGGCGTCGTGTGCACGGACGAGTTCACGCTCGACCCGGCGCCTCATCCGAGCCGTCAGGCGTGGTGCGAGGAGCGCGTCGCCTACACCGAGGCGCGGCTTGCCGAAGCCGCCGACCCGGCCGCGCCGTTCGTGCTGGTGAACCATTTCCCGACCGTGCGCGCGCCCACGGACGTGCTGTGGTACCCGGAGTTCGCGCAGTGGTGCGGCACCGTGCGGACGGCCGACTGGCACATGAGGTTCCCGACCACGGCCGTGGTCTACGGGCACCTGCACATCCCGCGCACGACGTGGTACGACGGCGTCCGCTTCGAGGAAGTGTCGCTCGGCTACCCTCGCGAACGACGCAACGGCCTGCGCAGGCCGATCCCGCGCCGGATCGTGCCGGCGGAGGAGGGGGACGCATGATCGGTGACGGACTCGACGGCGGTGGGGCGGAGGCCCTGCGCGAGTCACCGCGGACGGTCGGCGGCGCGCATGCCGCCGGGGAGCAGGGCGCGTCGCCCGCCCCCGTACACCACGCCGCACGGGACGCACCTGCCGCACGCACCGCGTTGCTGCCGCTGATCCTTCCGACGGCGGTGGCGGCCGAGGAGTGCTTCGACGACCCGCCGGGGACCGTGCTGTTCCCCGAGGAGGAGGCCTGCCTCGTGCGGGCGGTGGACAAGCGGCGCCGCGAGTTCACCACCGTGCGCCGGTGTGCGCGCCTGGCCCTCGGTCGGCTGGGGGTTGCGCCGGCCCCGCTGGTCCCGGGTGAACGCGGTGCCCCGAGTTGGCCGGCGCAGGTCGTGGGCAGCATGACCCACTGCGTCGGCTACCGTGCGGCGGCGGTCGCCCCGGCGTCGCGGATGTGGACGATCGGCATCGACGCGGAGCCCGCCGAGGAGCTGCCCGAGGGAGTCCTGGACTCGATCTCGTCCGCCGACGAACGCGCGCATCTGGCCGCGTTGGCCCGGCTTCGCCCGGAGGTGCCCTGGGAGCGGTTGCTGTTCAGCGCCAAGGAGTCCGTCTACAAGGCGTGGTTCCCGCTGACGCACCGGTGGCTGGGCTTCGAGGAGGCCGAGGTCGAGTTCGACGCGGCGGCCGGCGCGTTCCGGGCGAGGATCCTGGCCGAGGACCGCCCGGTCGATGTGTTCGCGGGGCGCTGGACGATCGCGTCCGGCATCGCCGCGACGGCGATCGCGGTCCCGCGCACGCACTGACGGTGGACCCTGCCCCGGCCGGCCGGCGCCGTGCGGGTGCGGCCTCACGCAGGTCGCGCGCCCGCCTGTTCCCGACCGACCGGCCGCCACGCGGCCCGCCCCGCGGATCACGGCCTCGGGCCGGCCCGGGGACTACTCGTCACACCGGGCCGCGCCCGTCCGTGTCCCCGGCGCGGCCGGGATCACCAGCGGTGTTCCCGTCTCCGGGTCGTCGATGACGCGGCACGGCACGCGGAAGACCGCCTCGACGAGTTCCGCCGTGACGACCTCGCCGGGCGCGCCCTCGGCCACGATGCGGCCGTCGCGCATGGCGATGAGGTGGGTGGCGTAGCGGGTGGCCTGGTTGAGGTCGTGCAGGACCGCCACGAGGGTGCGCTTCTCCTCGCGGTGCAGCCGCGCGCACAGGTCCAGGACTTCGATCTGGTACGCGATGTCGAGGAACGTCGTGGGTTCGTCGAGCAGCAGCAGCGGTGTCTCCTGCGCGAGTGCCATGGCGATCCACACGCGCTGCCGCTGGCCGCCGGACAGTTCGTCGACCGCGCGGTCCGCGAGTTCGAGGACGCCGGTGGCCCGCATCGACGCGGTGACCACGCGTTCGTCGTCCGGCGACCACTGGCGCAGCAGTTTCTGGTGCGGATAGCGGCCTCGGGCGACCAGGTCGGCGACGGTGATGCCGTCGGGCGCGATCGAGGTCTGCGGCAGCAGCCCGAGGGTGCGGGCGACCTGTTTGGCCGGCATGGACGCGATGTCGCGGCCGTCGAGCAGCACGTGTCCTGCGGTGGGTCTGATCATGCGGGCCAGGGCGCGCAGCAAGGTCGACTTGCCACACGCGTTGGGGCCGACGATGACGGTGAACGACCGGTCGGGGATCGCGACGGTGAGGTCTCGTGCGATGGTGCGTTTGTCGTAGCCGAGCGTCAGGTTGTCGCCGTGCAGTCGCGACGCGCCGCCGTCGGCCGCGTCGTTCGGGTCCGCGAGCCCGGAAGCGGGTTTGGGGGTGGTGGTGGTCACGGTCCGTCAGATCCTTCCCGCGCGGCGCTGGGCCGCGAGCATCAGCACGAGGTATCCGCCGCCCAGCAGGCCGGTGACGACGCCGACAGGCAGCGGGTCGTCGGCGAACGCGCGCTGGGCGATCCAGTCGGAACCGACCAGAAGGACGGCGCCCATGCACAGCGAGGGCAGCAGGTTGGGGCCCGGTGCCGCGGTGAGGCGGCGGGCCAATTGCGGGGCGGTCAGGGCGACGAAGGCGACCGGTCCGGCGGCCGCGGCGGCGAGCGAGACGAGCAGGATCGCGCCGGAGAGCAGCACGAGGCGTACGCGTTCGACCCGGACGCCGAGGGCCGCGGCTGCGTCGTCGCCCATCTCCAGCATGCGCAGCGCGGGTCCGCAGCCGATGATCAGCGCGGGGACCAGCACGAGCATCGCGATCGCGAGAGGCATGGCGTCGTCCCAGTCGCGGCCGTCCAGGCTGCCGGTCTGCCACAGCATGACGCGTGACGCCTCGGCGAGTTTGGCGCGGGTGAGCAGGTAGCCGTTGACGCCGGTGAGGATCGCGGTCAGGCCGATGCCGGTGAGGATGAGCCGGAATCCATGCACCCCCTGCGTCCAGGCCAGCAGGTAGACGACTATGCCTGCGGTGATGCCGCCCGCGGCGGCGCCGAACGCGACCATGCCCGCGCTCCCGCCCAGCACGACGATCGCGAAGAGCGCTCCCGTCGCGGAGCCGGCGGTGAAGCCGAGGAGGTCGGGGCTGCCGAGCGGGTTGCGGACGACGGCCTGGAACACGGCTCCGGCCAGGCCGAGTGCGGCGCCGACGAGGAGCGCGACCCCGGCGCGCGGCAGGCGTAGTTCGCGTACGACGAACTCGTCGGCGGCGCTGCCGTGGCCGAGGAGTGCGTCGACGACGCGGCCGAATCCCATCGCGTAGTCGCCGCTTCCGATGCACGCGACGGCCAGGGCCAACGCGGCGACCAGGCACGCGGTCCCGGCGACCATCGCGCGCGGGCGGAAGCGCACTGACCACGCGCCGACGCGCAGCGAGCGATCGCGGGAGGCGTGCGTCCCGCCGATGCGGACGGAGGCCCGGAAGGACGCTCGGACGGGGTTCATGCGCGCACCACCTTCGCGCGTCGGAGAAGCACGAGGAAGCAGATGCCGCCGATGACGGAGGTGACGGCGCCGACCTGGACCTCGGCGGGCCGCGCGATGAGGCGGCCGATGATGTCGGTGCCGAGCAGGAACGCCGGCGTGAGTACGGCGCAGTACGGGATCAGCAGCCGCAAGTCCGGTCCGGTGAAGGCACGGACGGCGTGCGGCATGAGCAGCCCGACGAACACCAGTGGCCCGCACGCGGCGGTGGCGGCGCCGCACAGCAGCGTGACCGCGACCATCGCGGCGGCCCGGGTGCGGGCGGGATGCCCGCCGAGTCCGCGTGCGGCGTCGTCGCCGAGCGCGAGGGCGTTGAGCGGGCGTGCGATGGCCAGGGCCAGCACGGTTCCGGCGGCGATGAACGGGCCGACCTGGCCGGCGATGCGCATGTCCGCGTTGGCGAGCGATCCGACGGTCCAGAACCGCAGGTCGTCGAGGGCCGAACTGTCGAGGAGCATGACGGCCTGGACGTAGGAGATCAGGGCGGCGTTGAGGGCGGTTCCGGCGAGGGCGAGGCGGGCGGGTGTGGCGCTGCGTCCGCCGCCGACGGCGTACACGAGCACGGAGACGGCGGCGGCTCCCGCGAACGCGAACCAGACGAAGCCGTTGAAGGTGCTCACGCCCAGCAGTGCGATGGCGGAGACGACGGCCGCGGAGGCACCGGCGTTGATGCCGAGCAGTCCGGGGTCGGCGAGCGGGTTGCGGGTGACGGCCTGCATGACCGCGCCCGCGATGCCGAGCGCCGCGCCGACGATGAGGCCGAGCAAGGTACGCGGCAGGCGCATGTCGTGGACGACGGCGTACCCGGCGGATTCGGGGTCGACGAGGCCGTCCCACACCTGCCCCGGGCTCAGGTGCCGGGAGCCGAGCGCGAGGCTCAGCACCGCGGCGGCGCACAGGAGCACCAGCGACACCGTGATGCCGGCGGCGGTCGGAATACGGCGCACCGGCTTAGCCAACTGCTTGGTATCCGCAGCCGATTCGGATGCGTCCGACGCGGCTGCGTCCGACTCGGCCGGCCGCGAACGCGGCGGGCTGCTCGACGGCGCGGGTCTCACTCACGTGCTCCGTTCGCACACCGGCCGGGTGTGACGCTGCTCCCGACCCTCTGGACACAAAGTCAGGTTAGGTTAACCTAAGCTTCCGAACCCGCAGGCAGGCACCCGCCTTCCGCCCCGACCGAGCGACGGCGCGCGCATGGACACGCGCGCCGCGACGCGCACCCCCGCACGTGCAAGGAGCAAGCCCATGCCCAACGTTGCCGCTTCCCCGACCCGGCGCAGAATCCTCGCCGCGGGCGCCGCCCTCGGCATCGGTGCGCTCGCCGCGGCCTGCGGCGACGACAAGGATGGGACGAACACCGGTAATTCGGGCGGTACCGGAAACACCGGCGCTCCGAACGGCGGTTCCACGGGCGGGGCGTGGAGCTTCCGGGACGACCGCGGACAGGACGTGAGCGCCAAGTCGACGCCGAAGCGCATCGTCGCCTTCATCGGCAGCGCCGCCGCCCTGAAGGACTACGACATCGACTGCGTCGGCGTGTTCGGTCCCACCAAGGGCGCCGACGGCAAGCCCGACGTCCAGGCCGGCGACGTCGACGTGTCCAAGGTGGAGATACTCGGCCAGGAGTGGGGCCAGTTCTCCGTCGAGAAGTACGTCGGACTGAGGCCCGAACTCCTCGTCTCGCCGGTCTACGAGGACGAGACGCTGTGGTACGTCCCGGACGAGAGCAAGGACAAGATCCTGCCGCTCGCGCCGAGCGTCGGCATCCGCGTCGCCAAGGTCTCGCTCACCGAACCGCTGCGCCGCAACGCCGAACTCGCCGCGTCGCTCGGCGCCGACCTGAACAGCGCCAAGGCCGTCGACGCCAAGAAGCGCTTCGAGACCGCGTCGGAGACGCTGCGCCAGGCCGCAAAGGCGGCCGGCGGCCTCAAGGTGCTCGCGGCGTCCGCCGCCGCCGAGCAGTTCTACGCCTCCGCCCCGGACCCGTCCGCCGACCTGCGCTACTTCAAGGAGCTCGGCATCCAGTTCGTCATCCCCGACAAGCTGGAGGCCGACGGCTACTACGAGATCCTGAGCTGGGAGAACGCCGGCAAGTACGCCGCGGACCTCATCATGATGGACAACCGCTCGGTCGCCCTCCAGCCCAAGGACCTCACGAACAAGCCGACGTGGAACGAACTCCCGGCCGTCAAGGCGGGTCAGGTCGTCCCCTGGGTGAGCGAACCGCGGTTCACCTACGCCGGCGTCGCCCCGCTCATCGAGGAACTCGCCGCCGCCATCGCGAAGTCCCGCAAGCTCACGTGACACCCCTCCCCCGGCCGCCCTGGCGGCCGGGGTCCGCACGACGACAGGAGTCGCCCATGACGACCTCCGAGAATCCGTTCCGCTTCTTTCACCTGCACGTGCTGCGCACCGAGCAGATCGGCCCCGGTTTCGTCCGCGTCACGTTCGGCGGCGAGGACCTGAAGGCGTTCGTGAGCGACGGCCGTGACCAGCGGCTCAAACTGTTCTTCCCGCAACCGGGCCAGGATGAGCCGGTGGTGCCCGTCGAGGCGGGGGACGACTGGTTCGCGGCGTGGATGGCGATCGACGCAGGCGAGCGCGGCATCATGCGCACCTACACGGCACGCGACGCGCGGCGCGACCCGGACGAGTTGGACATCGACTTCGCGATGCACGGCGACACCGGCCCCGCGTCGCGGTGGGCCGCGAACGCCGTCCCGGGCGCGCGGCTCGTGGCGATCGGCCCGCAGCGGACGGACAACGGCGGTGCCGACTTCGCCCCGCCGAAAGACGCACCGTGGGTGCTCGTCGCCGCCGACGAAACCGCGCTGCCCGCTGTCGAGGGCATACTGCGGTGGCTCCCCGGCGGCCTGCCCGCACATGTGTGGCTCTCGGTCGCGCACGACGGTGACCGGCGCGAACTGCCCGGCCGCGCCGGGACGAACGTGCGCTGGTTCGTCCGCAACGGATCCGGCGACCCGATACCGGAGGCGATCGCCGCAGCCGACCTGCCCGAGGGAACGCCGTACGCGTGGATCGCCGGGGAGGCGAGCATGGTCCGCGCGGTACGCCGCAACCTGGTCCGCGACCGGGGCTACGACCGCAAATCCGTGACGTTCACCGGCTATTGGCGGCGCGGCGCGACCGACGACGACCTGCTCGTCGAGTCCCTGGCCGGTCAGGAGCCGCATCTGCCGGGCAAAGACGACTGACCGCAGGGCGGGCCGAGGCCCGGTCGCCCCGGCCCGCACGGGCAGCCGCACGCGGATCCGTCGCCCACGGAACCGCCTACGCGGCCCCGGAAACACACAGTGACGGTTGTCCGACCAGCCGTCAGGACACCTTGGGGGGCGGAGTGTTTCCGCGCGTGGCGTCGGTGGTGCTCCCCCGAACCGATGAATCCGAGGGAGAAACCGCGCATGACCCACGCACCCACCCGCGCCCTCCTCGCCTCGGTCGGCACGGCGAGCCGACCGCACGGCCACCGGAGGCGCCACCACCGAGGCACGTCACCCGGATTGCTCGTCGACGACGGGCTGCGGATCGACCTCGACCAGCGCACGATCACCGTCGGCGAGACGGCCCTGGACCTGACGTATCTCGAATTCGAGCTGCTGGCCTACCTGTTGCTGCACCCGCGCCAGGTATTCACGCGCCGCCAACTGATGGAGACCGTCTGGGGTTACCCGGAGATCGGCGGCGGCCGGACGGTCGACGTGCACGTGGCGCGCCTGCGGCGCAAGCTCGGTGCGCGGCACCGAAGGCGGCTGACGACCGTGCGCCGGGTGGGCTACAAGTACGAGCCGCACGACCTGTCGGCGGCACGCAGGTTCGCACCGCAGGCGAGGTCGGAGCACCGGTACGCGCAGGCGCGTCACCGCGCCTGACAGTCACCGGAGCCGGGGAGCACAGGATCCGGCGCCGACTCCTCTTCTTCCCGGCTCCGGTGCCCCGGCTCCGGCGCCCCGGCTCCGGCGCACCCTGTCCCCGCGCGTCCCGGGCTACGCGCGACAGCTCAGCGGCCTGCCGCCGTTGTAGACGATCATGTCGAGCACCGCGATCTCGATGTCGACGTCGCGGCCGTCGAGTTCGGCGTACGCGCGGTGCAGGTTGCCGACCAGGCGTTCCGGGTCGGACAGCGCCGCGTACTCGCCCAGATCGGCTTCGCGGGCGGCGTCGAGCGGCGTCAGACCCGCCGCGCGGCCGGCCTCGGCGGTCTCCATGACGAAGCGGACGTAACCGGCCGTGACGTCGATCTGCTCCGGACCGCATACCGGGCCGTGGCCGGGCACGAGCGTGGGCGCGCCCAAGGCGCGCAGCTGTTCCAGCGCGTGCAGCGAGCCGGCCGGCGACCCCATGAGCAGGAACGGCGTGCCGCCGTTGAAGACGAGGTCGCCGGTGAAGACGACGCCGTGGTCGGGCAGCCACACGACCGAGTCGTTCGTGGTGTGCGCCGCGACACCGAAGTGGCGCACCTCCGCGCGCGTGTCGCCCGCGTACAACGTCACGGCATCGCGGAAGGTCAGAAAGGGCGGCGCCACGCGCACCTCACCCCAGTCGACTCCCGGCCACACCGCGTCGTAGTCGGTCAGGCCCTGGCGCAGGATCTCCGTGCGGGTCTCCTCGTGCCCGACGATGGTCGCCGCCGGGAACAGCCAATTGCCGTGCGTGTGATCGCCGTGGTGGTGGGTGTTGACGAGAGTGCGCACGGGCGCGCCGCCGGACACACGCGCGATGGTGTCGGCGTAGGCGCGGGTGCGGTGTTCGGTCGCGCAGGTGTCGACGGCGATCACGCCGCCCCCGCCGACCAGGAAGCCGGTGTTGTTGATCCACCACGTGCCGTCCGGCTGGATGTACGCGAAGACGCCGTCGGCGACTTCCTGCACCTGCGGGGCGGTGTCGGGCCGGGTGGTGTTCTCGGATGCGCGGATGATGTCGTGCGACGTGCTCATGGCGTTCCCCCGGAGTGGTCGGCGTTCATTCGCTCCGGGATACACCGCCGCCGCGGCGCGTGGCCATCGCCCACGCGGGCGAAAAACCACAATCCGGCAAGACTGTTGCCGAGGCGGGCTTCGACTGCCGAAACCTTGGGCGATTAACTATTTGCCTAGGGGTTCCAGGATTGGTTAGCGTCGCGGGTATGAAACCAGTCACCGAGCCGGAGATACGCGCGTCCTTCGTCAACTGCTCGAAGGGCGACGCGAAGCGCCTGGCCGTCCCCCGGGATCTGGCCGAACGCCCTTGGGACGACCTGGACTTCCTCGGCTGGCGCGACCAGTCCGCACCGGACCGCAGCTACCTGGTGGCCGAGCGCGACGGCGGGCTCGTGGGCGTGGCGCTGCGCTTCCCCGCCGGGCAGCGCGGCTTCCTGCACCGCAGCATGTGCACGCTGTGCCTGACCACGCACCCCGGCAACGGCGTGTCGCTGATGACCGCGCGCAGGGCCGGCAAGGCCGGTCGTGAGGGCAATTCGGTCGGCATATACATGTGCGCGGACCTCGCCTGCTCTCTGTACGTGCGCGGTATCAAGGCCCCCGAGCCGGGCGGCCGTTTCCGTGAGTCCCTGAGCCTTGAAGAGCAGGTGGCCCGGACCCACGGCAAGGTCGCGGCGTTCCTCGACAAGGTCCTCGGCACGGCGTCCGACGTCGACCCCACCCCGGCCTGACACGACTCCCGACCCGGCCGGGGCACCCCCTCATCCATGAGCGAAGGCATCTGGGGTAGAACGTCGTTGACCTGACGTCGGGTGCGGGTGGCGGCCCGCTCCGACGTCAGGTCACTTGCCTGGCCTCAGTGCCGCAGTGCCCGGGGCACCGAGGCGGTCACGTTGCTGTCGAGGTCGAAGTGGCTGCGTGCGGTCCCGGTCCCCGTCTTGCCCGGAGCGACGTCCTTGACGGTCAGCACGACGGTGTCGGCGAGATCGTTGTTCGGCTTGCGGAACTCCACCTGGATCAGGAAGTCCGCCGACGAGTCGCCGGTGTTCGTGGCCGTCACCTCGGCGGTCGCGCGTCCGTCGCCGTCGATGGTGACCGACCCGACCTTGACGTCGTTCTTCGCGTCGATGCCGTCGGTGATGTCGTTGAATTCGTCGCCGGCCCGGTTCAGGGCGCTTTCGACCGAGGACGCCGCGTCGTTGAGGTCTTGCGGCTGGTCCTCGTCGCTGCATGCCGCAGTGCCCAGGGCCAACGCCGCGGCAAGCACCAGGGCCCCAGCCGTCGCTCCCGCCCGGCGGCGGCGCTTGGGCGCGATTACGTTCAATCGGGTCATAACGCAGTCGCTACCCGTTAAGGCGGAGGCAAATCGCCTGGTCAGGCGTTATGGCAAAATCCAGGTGAAATCCGAGACATTTCGGCTTGATCGTTTCGGGCCGGTTTCGCGGGGCCGGAGTGGGTAGGCAGCGTATGTGGCCGACAGGCCCGCGCCGAGCCCCCGGGCCCGGCCGATCATGCTGGGCGGCGACAGGCCGTCCCCCGAAGGCATCCACTGCCGGGGCATCCCGCCCGCCCGAAGGAGCCGGGCGTACGGGAGCCCTCCGTGCCACGGCGAGAAGGCGCCCACGGTGACGCACTCGCGCCCTTCCGGGCCGCCTCCCGCGTGGCCGATCGGAGCTGCAAGGAGCCGAAACCATGCCCGCGCACTCCCGCTCGACGGCGACAACCGCGCCGCGCGTCTCTTCCGAACCGCACCGTTCCGAACGCCACCGCCCCGAACGACACCGCGCCGACCAGACCCACGCAGCCGGCGCACTGGCCGACCGCGCCATGCCCGGTACCGACACCGCAACCCGCTTCACGGCGGACGAATTGCGCGGCATGGGCAAGTACGAGGCCCGGGCGCTGAGCGACACGCTCATCCGCCGCCTGCGGGCGCTCGACCCCGAAGCCGTCGAGTACGGGGAGCTGCGCGGCACGATAGTCGAGCTGAACCTCCCTCTCGTGCGCTACGCCGCCCGCGAGTTCGGGCACCGCCGAGAGGCGTACGAGGACATCCTGCAGACCGGCATCGTCGGCCTCATCAAGGCGGTCGACGCGTACGACGTGGACCGCGGCGTGGAGTTCGCCAGCTTCGCGCTGCCCACGATCTCGGGGGAGATCAAGCGCTTCTTCCGCGACACGTCCTGGCCGGTCCACGTGGCCCGCGGCCTCCAGGAACGCTTCCTCGCCGTCACACGGACATCCGACCGGCTCGAACAAAAGCTCGGACGCGAACCGACGACCGAGGAGATCGCGAAGCAACTGGGCGTCACGCCGCAAGAGGTACAGGACGGCCGCGACGCCGGACGCGCGTACCTCGTCGACTCGCTCGACGCCGGACGCGGTGGCGACCACGAGGGCGAGGGCAGCCCGCAGGGCCGCACCCCGCTCACCGACCGGCTCGGCTACGACGACCGCGAACTCGACCTCGTCGACTTCCGGGAGTCGGTGAAACCCCTGATGGGAACGCTGTCCCGGCGCGAACAGCTACTCCTGGAACTGCGCTTCTGGCACGCACTGCCGCAGCGGGAGATCGCGGCACGCCTGGGCATCTCCCAGATGCACGTCTCGCGTCTCCTCTCCCAGACACTCACCTACCTGCGGGAACGCCTGGAAGCGGACGAGCCGACCACCAACAACGGCCGCGCCCTCTCCCGAGGAGCAGCGGCATGAATCCCGGCAGCGCCTCCTACACCCGCGAGCCGGCGACCATCGTCGCCCGCGACGGCAACCGCCTGCTCATGGTCGACATGGGCGGGACGCCGGGCTCGGTACGCGTTGCCCGGCGCACCTGCGCCGACTTTCTGGCCCGCGCCACGACCGCCGGCGGGCCCAGCATGGGGACCGACACGACGACGGACATCCTGCTCGTCGTCGCCGAACTGGTCGCCAACGCATGCCGTCACGCGCCCGGCCCGTGCCGCCTCACCGTGTCGCTGTCCGAGCACGGCGCCGACGTCGCGGTACGCGACACCGGCCGGGGCCGACTGCGGCTCGTGCAAGGCGACACGGCGGGGGGCTACGGGCTCCTCATCGTGGCGCGGCTCACCGCGGGCATCCATGTGCTCCCGGTCCACGACGGGAAGATCGTCCGCGCGACGGTTCCCCTTCCGGGACCACGGGCGCGGCCACTTCCGGGCTGAGCGCGGCCTGAGACCGCGACGAACGGCCAAGGCGCGAACATGCGAACCGTGTTCGTGCCTTGGCCGTTCGTCGTTTGCTGGGATCTTCGTTCGCTCGGACGGACGTTGCTCTCATGGAAGCTGTGTTGCGCCCAGAGACGTTGCTCTGACGGACAGAGTGCCGACAATATGCCGATGCATGCCGACAAGCGATCCGCCCCCGGCCGAGCCGCGGCTCGATCGGGGGCGGATCTTGGCACCTGGCTGTGGCGCCGGGTCAGCGGTCAGCGGTCAGTCGCAATGCAACTCCCCTGTGCGGTCGGTCACTTCGGGCCGCCCGGCAGGAACTCCTGGACCTTCGCCTTCATCCCCTGCTTCACCATCGCGGCCCGGTCGCTGTCGCCCTTGAGCACCGCTGCCGCCGCGGCCTCGATCTGGTCCCACGTGGCGTGCGGCGGGATCGGCGGTACAGCCGGGTCGGTGCGCAGTTCGTACACGCACGGCCGGTCCGCGGCCAGGGCCCGGACCCAGCCGCCCTCGACCTCGTCGCGGTGCTCGGCCTTGACGCCGACCAGGCCGATCGACTCGGCGAAGCCCGCGTAGTCGACGTCCGGAAGCTCCTGCGACGGCAGGAACTGCGGGGCGCCCTGCATCGCGCGCATCTCCCAGGTGACCTGGTTGAGGTCGCGGTTGTTGAGCACCGCGACGACCAGGCGGGGGTCGTCCCATTCGCGCCAGTACTTGGCCGCGGTGAGCAGTTCGCTCATGCCGTTCATCTGCATCGCGCCGTCGCCGACGACGGCGATCGCGGGGCGGCCCGGGTGGGCGAACTTCGCGCCGATCGCGTACGGCACGCCCGGCCCCATTGTGGCCAGCGTGCCCGACAGGGATCCGCGCATCGTGCCGCGCATGCGCAGGTGCCGTGCGTACCAGTTCGCGGCGGAGCCCGAGTCGGCGGCGACGATCGCGTCGTCGGGCAGCAGGTGGTCGAGGGCGTGCACGGCGTATTCGGGGTTGATCGGGTCTGCTTCGACGGCCGCGCGCCGCTCCATGACCTGCCACCAGCGCGCGACATTGTCGGCCACCGATTCCTGCCAGCCGCGGTCGGTCTTGCGCCGCAACAGCGGCATGAGCCGGTCGAGCGTCGTGGCCGCGTCGCCGACGAGGTTGACCTCGAAGGGGTAGCGCAGGCCCACCATGAAGGGGTCGACATCGATCTGCACGGCGCGTGCCTGGCCGAACTCGGGCAGGAACTGCGTGTACGGGAAGCTCGACCCGATCGTGAGCAACGTGTCGCAGTCGCGCATGAGTTCGTACGATGGCCGGGTGCCGAGCAGGCCGATCGAGCCGGTGACGTACGGCAGCGTGTCCGGCAGGACGTCCTTGCCGAGCAGCGCCTTCGCGACGCCGGCGCCCAGGAGTTCGGCGATCGCCTCCACCTGCGGGCGTGCGCGCCGGGCACCTTGGCCGATGAGCATCGCCACGCGTTCGCCGCTGTTGAGGACCTGGGCGGCGTGCGCGAGGTCGTCCTCGTCCGGCACGGGCGCGTAGTGCGGCAGGCCGAGGCTCGACGGCACCATCTTGAACGCGTGGGCGGGCGGCTCGTATTCAAGCTCCTGCACGTCCGCGGGCACGATCACGGCCGTGACGGTCCGCCGGGCGTAGGCGGTGCGGATGGCCCGGTCGAGCACGTTGGGCAGTTGCTCGGGCACCGTGACCGTCTGGCAGTACTCGGCCGCGACGTCCTTGTAGAGGCTCGCGAGGTCGACCTCCTGCTGGTAGGAGCCGCCCATCGCGCTGCGGTCGGTCTGGCCGACGATGGCGACGACCGGCACGTGGTCGAGTTTGGCGTCGTACAGGCCGTTGAGCAGGTGGATCGCGCCCGGTCCCGAGGTCGCCGCACACACTCCGACGCGTCCGGAGAACTTGGCGTAGCCGACCGCCTCGAACGCGCACATCTCCTCGTGCCGCCCCTGGATGAAGCGCGGCTTGTTGTCGGCACGGCCCCAAGCGGACAGCAGGCCGTTGATGCCGTCGCCGGGATAGGCGAAGACATATTCGATGTCCCATGCCCGCAGACGTCCCAGGATGTAGTCGGAAACCTTGGTGGACGTGGACACAATGCCGACCTCCTTGTTCGCTGGCTTGGCTTGGTCACTGCGTCGTCCGAGTCGCCCGAAATCGCCGAGTCGCCGGTATGCCGGTCCTCCGGCCCCGGTGCCGCCGGCTTCGGGCCGGGTCACTGTCGGCGGCGCTCGTCCGGCTCGGATCGCGCATGGGTGCGCGAAGGCAAGTGCGCCGGACTCCTTGGAGCGCTAGCCGCTCTTACCTCCGCCAAACGAGGCAATCCTCAACTCAACGGTTGGTACGGATGGGTGATCTGCGGGGCGATCCGCGGAAAACACGGCGCGCGTCGCACCCGCCCAAGCCGCTCCGGCCGGTAGACCTGTGCCTTGTGTGGATGGGGTCGGCCCGGGCCACGGCGCTTTCGCCGCGCCCCGGGCCTCGTCATGCGCCGGGCGGGGAGACGGGCGGTCAGTCTTCCTTGCGCCGACCGCGCAGTGCTCCCGGCGGCACCTCGTCGCCCCAGTGCGCCTTGCGCGCCCAGCGGAACGCGTCCTTCTGACTGCGCGCGACCACGGCCTCGCGCTTGTCGGGGGCTTCGCAGACGGTGAGGCGGATGTGGCCGGAACGCACCTGGGGAGCGCGCAGCACCCGCGCCGCCGCGTGCGCGGGTGGTTGGCGGGAGGCCGAGATGTACGCGAACTTCTCGTCCTCGAAACCGAGTTCGCCGCCCTTGACGGCACGGTGAACGCCGGACCGAGCGACCCGCGCGGCGAAGTGGCACCAGTCGTCACCCGCCATCGGGCACGCCGCGTCGGACGGGCAGGGGGCGGTGATCGTGGCTCCCTCTCCGATCAGCAGATCGCGAACGCGGCGCAGTCGCCCGAACCCGGCGGGGGTGCCCGGCTCGATGACGACGAGTTCGCCGAGAGTGGCCCGCCACCAGCGCGCCACCACGTCGGCGATTGCCGCGTCGGGGAGTTCGCCGAGCACGAACGACGCGACGACCAGGTCGGCGCGTACCTCGGGCGGCTCGGCAACCGACGTGCGGTGCCATTGCGCGTCACGCACGGCGGACGACGCGGACCGCCGCGCCAACTGCCGCCCGGCGTCGATCATCGCGGTCGCCTGCTCGACACATGTGACGGCCGTGAGCGAGGGAAACACCTCGGCTGCGGCCCATGTCGCGGTTCCCGGCCCGGCACCGAGGTCGAGCAGCGTGGCCGGTCCCCACTCCGGCCGCCGGGCCGCGACCGCGCCGAAGACCGCCCGACCGACCGCCAGCGTCGCGGGCATACGGGCGACGAGATAGGCGTGCACGTGCTCCCGCGTCAACCGCGCGTCACCGGGCGTCGCACCGCCGGTCCGATACAGGTCCGAGAGCTCCTGATACGCGTCAGCGAGCCCACGCGACCTGTCCCCGAACTCCTGTGCGACAGCCGCGACGAGGTCAAGGGTCCGAACGACCTCGTCCGACCGCGCGGCGGACGGGACCGCAGAGGGGCGTGAGCTCATGCGGCGACCCTAACAGCCGGACGACACGCCGAGAGACCGCCGGTTTGGTGCCCCCATGCGTAATCGAGGCGCGGGTCGGGACGCCGGAGGCAACGAGCGCCGGTCCGGGCATACTCGGACGCCGACATGCCCGACCGCTCGACGAGTGGGCGCTCATGCGCGCCCGATCGCGTCCCCGGTCGGCCGGCGAACGGCCCCGCAGCCACGGCAACTTGTCGGTCCCTCCGGGTCCCACCGGCGCCGACCACAAGTCCCGCTCCCTGTCAGTGCGTTCCGTCGCGGCCCACGCGGCCCACCGCCCGCGGCGGCGGCCCGGCATCTTCCTCGTGCATTGCGCGGGCGGTGTGGAAACGGTCGACTATGCGGGCCAGTTCGGTCTCCCGAAGCGACTTGCCCCGCAGCGCCGGATACAGGTCGCGGCGTTCGTGGAGCAGCAGTTCGTCGGCGGCCGCCGCCGCGGAATGGGCCTGGTCAAGGAACCCCGGGCCCTCCGGGCCGAGGCGCTGGGCCGCCGACAGGAAGCCTTCCACCTGCATGTTGGTGCGCCTCGCGTCGTCGATCAGCTCGCCGCGCGCGGGGTCGTGGCGGCGGATGGCCGGGTAGAGAACCTCCTCTTTGGCAGCCGCCGTGGTACGCAGTGCCCGTGCCATGTCAGGCAGCAGCTCGGCGGTGTTCCGCGGTGTCGAGCGCCAGCGCTGGATCAGCGCCCGCAAACTGTCGTTGTCCTCGATAAGTTGCGCGTACGCGTCCACGTTCGACTCCCGGTGCTGGGGTGCGCGGCGTCCCCGCACGCCCGCACCACGCGTGGATTCCCTGACGGGGCGGCTGCCCGCTCGCACCGCGACGACACGCACGTATCGCGTGGCCGAGGCGGGGCAGCCGCAGGTCATGAGGATCACGAATGTCATGGCACCCCTGGAGAACGCGGAGGCCCTGGACCGCCCCGCGTCGTGGCTTCGCGAGCTTGCGGCGAAGATCCCGCGCGGGCCGGTACGCGACACCCTGCACGGCGTGCCGATCGGACACCCGATGCATCCGGCGGCGGTGCAGCTTCCGATCGGTGCGTGGGTTTCGGCGTCCATCCTCGACTTCGCGCCGCGTACCGGCCCGGCGTCGGCGCTCCTGATCGCGGTGGGCCTGGGCGGCGCGGCGCCGGCCGCCGCGGCCGGGGTGGTGGACCTGGCAGCCACCCGCAAGCCGCAGCAGCGGGTCGGTGTCGTCCACGCGGCGTGCAACGTCGCCGCGGTCGGGCTGTACAGCGCGTCACTGATCGCGCGCATACGGCGGCGGCCGTGGCGGGCGCGCAAGTGGTCGACGGCCGGGCTCATCACGGTGGCGGCCGGCGGTTTCCTCGGCGGGCATCTGGCCTACCGCCAGGCGACGGGAGCCAACCACGCCGACCACGTCTCGTTCACCGTCGACGACCACGAGTGGCACGCGGTGGGGCCGCTGGAAGACCTTCCCGACGGCCGCGCGGTACGCCGCCACCTGGGCGACACGCCGCTGCTCGTGGTGCGCCGGGGCAACGGCGTCGACGTCCTCGCCGACCGCTGCGCGCACCTCGACGGCCCCTTGTCCGAGGGCGATGTCGAGGACGGGTGCGTAGTCTGCCCCTGGCATGAGAGCACGTACCGGCTGTCGGACGGCGAAGTCGTCCACGGCCCGGCGACGGCTCCTCAGCCGGTTTTCGAGACGCGCCTGGACGACGGCAACGACGTGTGGGTGCGGATGCCGGCGTGACCAGCGACGCAACACGGCGGGACCCGGCACCGCACGATGCCGCCCTCGCGGCACCCGGCCGAACAGGGACCGTCGCGTCGGCAGCGAGTCCGTCCTCGAAAAGCGCCACATTGTGGGGCCCATAGCCAGCTCTCGGACTACTGCCGATCACGCCAGTCGTGCGGCCCCACAGCTCCCCCTCGTTCCCTCTCGGTTCGGATCACCGTGTTCGGATCACCGCCTACCACGCCACGTCGTAGGGCCCACTCTCGGATCACCACCGTTCACGCCACTTCGTCGGGCTGAACGGGGTCTGCCCCTTGCGGCTCCCCCGGCCGGCCGGGGGCCTCCGCCCCCTTCCCCTGTGTCGTCGGCGCTGCCGCGTCCGTCGCGTCGGCGAGCGCGTCGACGACACCGATCAGTCCCCCGGACCGCCGGCAAACCGCACGCTGCCGGTCCGCGCCGGTCCCGTGGTCGCGTACGCGGTCCAGCAGTTCGTACACGGTCTCCAGGTCGCCCATCGCCTCCAACGCCGGCGTCGCGCGGGCGACGAGGCGGTCGAGCAGGACGGACGTCGGCGTAGGGGTTCCCGTCACGGGGTCGATCCCGAGGCCGGTGAGCCCGGTCTGTGCGGCACGGCGGTGCGCGGCGGCCAGGAGCGGCGTCCACACCGCGGGCGACGGGCGGCCGTCGCGTATGTCCGCCAGCAGCGCCGAGGCGAGCCCGCGGAGCAGCGCCGCGATCAGGACGGTCGTGTCCGGGTCGGCGCACACGTCGGCCACCCGGATTTCCAGGGTCGGCACGTGTTCCGACGGCCGGGAGTGCCAGTAGAGCATCGCGCGGTCGAGGATGGTGTCCGATTCGACCAGGGCGTCGACCAGGCGTTCGTAGTTCTCTTCGTCCAGCGGTGGCGCGGGGCCTACGGTGGGCCATTGCGCCCACATGACCGAGCGCCAGCTCGCGTACCCGGTGTCGACCCCCGCGGCGTACGGCGAGTTCGCCGACAGCGCCTGGATCACCGGCAGCCACGGGCGCAGGCGGTTGCCGAGGGCCAGCGCGCCCGCCCGGTCGAAGGTGCCGAGGTGGACGTGGCAGCCGCACAGCCCTCCGCCGAGCTGGTCGACCAGGGCGCCGAAACGGGCGGCCATGTGGGCGTAGCGGGGTTTGTCGGTGACCGGCACGGCACGGTCCGGCGCGAGGACGGGCGTTCCGGACGCGACGACGCGGCAGCCCTCCGCAGCCGCGGCCGCGGCGACGGATCGCCGCAGGCGGGTCAGCTCGGCACGCAGGGATGCCAGGCTGGTCACCGGCTGTGTGCACACCTCGATCTGCGAGGTGAGAAATTCGGCCTGCACTTGGTCGCCGAGGGCGTCCTTGGCCGCCTTGACGACCTGGGGAGCCCGGTCCTCCAGGACACGGCTGTGTTGTCCGACGAGGAAGAACTCCTCTTCGACTCCGATGCTCGGCCGAGGAAACGCGGTGCTGCGCATGCCGCACCGCTACCCCGTCGCCGCGTGGGCAACCGTTGCGGCGGGTGACGGCCCGGACAACCAGCCGGTGGACATGGCGTCGGAAATTCCGACAAAACGGGAGGTTCCCTGCATCGCGATCGAGTTTGACAATGAAAGGACCCGAGCCATCCATCGGAGGTGGGCAGCATGTCCGAAATGAAGCACTGGACGGTCGAGATCCATCTGACCGAGAAGACCGGCGTCGACGAGTTCGAGAGCGGGGTCACGGTACGCACGCACGCCGAGGCGCGCCTGAGCACCGAGGAGGGCGAGGCCATGCGGGGATGGGGCAACGCCCGCAAGCACCCCGCGGACCGGGACGTGCCGCAGATCGGCGACGAGTTGGCCGCCGCCCGTGCGCTCTCCGACCTCGCGCACCGCCTGTTGCACGCCGCCGCGGCCGACATCGAGGCGTCGACCGGCGAACTCGCCTCGCCACGCTCGTAGGACGCGTAACAGGGCAAGTCCCTTTTCCGGCAGGCGGGTTGGGGGTGTCCGCGGTGCCGCCGGACTGCATGAACGCGCAACTTCGTTGGGAGACCATACAGTTCGCGCCCAGCAGCGCGCCGTGCGGTGACCCGCGTGACGGAGGCGCCAAGCGGGTCGGGTCTGCACCGGACACCCGGCGCAGACCCTTCCCCCTTGCCCTTCCTCCTTTTCGCCTTTCAGCCTTTCCGCCTCTTCGCCTTTTCGCCTTTTCGCCTTTTCGCCAACGGCGGCACGGCAGACCGGTAGGCGTCGGCCGCGACACGAACGCTTCAGAGCCGGTCGGGCACTTCCCCGCGCGCCCGACGCATCGCGGGTTCGTCCAGGCGGAACGCCGGTGTCAGATCGGCCTCGTCGTAGTAACGGTGGTACACGGGCGTGAGACCGCCCGAGACCGGCGGGACGATCCAGCTCCAGTCGACCGGGCAGACCCGGCCCGCCTCCTCCTCGCGGTGCACGTGACGCAGGAAGCGCTCCGATTCGGTGTGGTGGTCCGTGATGGTCGCGCCGGCGCGGTCGAAGGAGTGCAGGACCGCGCGGTTGAGTTCGACCAGCGCGCGGTCGCGCCACAGCGTGCGCTCGCTGGAGGTGTCGAGGCCGAGGAGCGCCCCGAGTTGCGGCAGCACGTCGTAGCGGTCGGCGTCGACGAGGTTGCGCGCGCCGATCTCGGTTCCCATGTACCAGCCGTTGAACGGCGCGGCACCGTAGGACACTCCGCCGATCTCCAGGCACATGTTGGAGATCGCGGGAATGGCGTGCCACATGAGGCCAAGCAGGTCCAACTCGGCGAGTTCGGGGTGCTCGATGCGCACTTCGTGGACGGCGTCGCGCGGCAGCGGGAACCAGCGGACCGGCTCGTGGTCCGTCTCGATGAGCAGCGGCAGGATGTCGAAGTCGGTTCCCGCCCCCTCCCAGCCGAGCTTCCGGGCGTACGCCGTGATGCCGGTGTTGCGGCCGTCGCCGGTGCGGGTGCCGTCGTCGTGCTCGTATCCGGCGTAGCGCACGAGCTGTTCGTTCCATATACGGATGCGGCGGCCGGCCGGGGTGTCCGGTGCGAAGATGGTGATCGTCGGCCGGATGCGCCCGCCGCGCCACGTCGTGCGCAGGTGTTCGAAGCATTCCGCGGCGACTTCGTCGGCCCGGCCGACGTGTCGGCGGTCGCGAATGTGCAGGCTGTTCCAGTAGAGGCGGCCTATGCACCGTGCGGAGTTGCGCCACGCGACCTTGGCGCCCCATGTGAGTTCCGCGGTGGTGTGCGAGTAGGTTCCGGTGGCCTCCAGTTGGCGGCGGACCTCGTGCCGGCGTTGTTCGAGTCCGGCCAGGCCGTTCTCGTGGTGGAACTCCTCCAGGAAGGCGTACGCCTCGGCGGGGTCCACCGGATCGCCGACCGGAGGCGAGGGCGGATGGGGGGCCGGTGGAACGGCCGGACGGGGCGGCGGGAAGCGCGTAATGCTCTGCTCGGTCAACGTGCTCCTTGCGCTGTGCGAATTTCCGGTCGGGTTGGGGGACTTGGGAGGCACTGGGCGCGGACGGGCGGGTCGGTCCGCGGGAACGGAGTCGTCTTCGCGACGGGGGGCGTGGCGCGAAGTCGGCATCCGGAGCGGCCGCGGGGGCCGATGTGCCGCGGGGGTGTACCGCGAGGCGTCACCGTGCCGCCCCGATGCGGTCCGCGCTGGGCGGCGGTCCGAAGCGGGTGAGCACCGGGTCGTGGTGGATCTGTTCGGGAGGCAGTCCGAGGCGGCGCAGGACGCGGGCGCTGTCGAGGACCATCTCGGGCGGTCCGGACAAGTACGCGTCCCAGTCGTGGCGCGGTCCGTAGGCCGCGAGCACGTCGGAGACCGCCCCGCTGATGCCCGCGATGGCGAGGTCGTCGACCGCGGGTCTGATGGTGAGCCAGGGACTTCGCTGGGACAGCCGCAGCAGATCGTCGAGGCCGTAGAGGCCGCTGTGTTCGCTGGCTCCGTAAAAGAGGTCGACGGCCCGGTACAGCCCGGTGTGCGCTATCTCCTCGACGATCGCCTTGAGCGGTGCCAGCCCGGTGCCGCCGGCGACGCACAGCACGGGGTGCCCCGCATCGTGGTTGACGACCATCTCGCCCAGCGCCGGCCCGAGTTTGATGCGGTCGCCGAGCTGGGCCTTGCGGACCAGCGCGTTGCTGACCCAGCCCGCGGGGACGGCGCGGATGTGGAAGGTCAGCAGACCGCTGTCGTCGGGCGCGTTCGCGATCGAGTACGCCCGCCAAACCCTCGGCCACCACGGTGTCTCGATCGTGGTGTACTGCCCGGCTCGGTACGGGAAGTGCTGTTCGGGGCGCACGGTGACGACGGCGATGTCGTCGGCGGGACGTTCGTGCGCGACTATTTCGGCGGTCCAGTACGGGGGATTGACCATGGCGTCGGCCTCGGCCGCGCCGATCATGAGGGCCGCCGCCGCGGCGTAGGCCCTCCCCCACGCGTCGGCGGTCGCCTGGTCCCACGCGTCCCCGCTGAAGCGGGCGATCGCGGCGACCAGGCATTCGCCGACCAGTGCGTAGTGCTCGGTGACCACATCGAACTTGCGGTGGTCGCGCCCGAGCCTGCCCAGATACCCGGACAGTGCGTCGGCGTTCTCCAGGTCGCCGACGATTCGGATCAACGCCTGCACCAACCTGTCGCGCTGGGTGTCCATCGCGGGTGGGAACAAGTCGCGCAGCGACGGTTCCCGCAGGAAGAGCAACGCGTAGAAATGTGCGGTCAGATCGGCCGCCCGAGGGGCGACCAGATCCAGATTGGCTCGTATGAGTTCTGCATCCGGTGCGGCCAAGATCGCCCTATCGCTTGGGACTTCGCAATGTGGCGACGCGTCGGAGGCCCACCGCAAGATCATCGCGGTAGGCCACTGGACGACTACAATTTCGTCACGTGACGCCGTGCGCAAGTCGCGCGACCGGATATGGGTTCGAGAACGTCGGATGTCGCTTTCAGAAGGCTTTCATGCGGTTGCAGGCACCGTGACAAAGCCGTACTTAGGCGTATGGAAGGTGCGCCCGTCAGTTGGCGCCGGCCTCACGCTCGGCGGCTTTGTCCGCTTGGAACCCGTCTTCGTCCCGGCCGCGACGCCAATATCCGGACACCGAAAGGTCATCGCGCGCGACGCCGCGTTCGTCCAGGAGATGACGGCGCATCACCTTCACGGTGTCCGCCTCGCCGTGCACGAAGGCCTGGACCCTGCCGGGCGGGAAGTCCATCGCGCGCAGTGCCTCGGCCAGGCGCGACGAACCGTTCGAGCGGTGCAGCCACGTGATCCGGGCGTCGCCTGCGGTTGTCAGCTCCTGCTCCTCTTCGGGGGAGGCGACCTCGATCAGGGCCCGCACCGGCACGCCTTCCGGAACGCGGGCCAGCGAGACCGCGATCGCGGGCAGAGCGGCCTCGTCGCCGACGAACAGGTGCCAGTCGGCGTCGGGGCCGGGGGCGTACGCACCGCCGGGACCGAGGAGGCGCAGCGGGTCGCCCGGCTTGGCGCCGGCCGCCCAGGGGCCGGCGAGGCCTTCGTCGCCGTGGTACACGAAGTCGATGCTCAGCTCGCGCGCGACGGGGTTGATGTCGCGCACGGTGTAGGTGCGCGTCTGCGGCCACTGCTCGCGCGGCATCTCGGCGCGGATGACCTGCATGTCGAAGGGCTCGGGGTAGGTCACCCCGGGACGCGGGAACAGGACTTTGACGTAGGCGTCGGTGTAGCCGTTGTCGACGAACCGCGCGAAGGCGTCACCGCCCGCGGTGACGCGCACCATGTGCGGCGTGAGCCACCGGGTCTCCCGGACGACGAGGTCGATGACCGCGCGGCCCCTGCGGGCGGGGGCGGCGGGCGGGTTGGCCGGCTCACCGGCACCGGGCGTGCTGGGGTTGCTCATGAGGTCTCCTCCACCGGCCGGAGGCGACGTGGGCGGGGACCCGACGGGATTACCGCCTCGACCGCTTGTTAGGCAAGCCTAACCACAGCCCCGGGCAGCCATGCGCCACGCCCGGGAACCAGCGGAACAACCACTGACAAAACGGACTTCAGGCATCGTCCGTGAGGCGACCGCGCGAACAATCGGCGGACACGGTGCCGCCCTGGAGAAAGGGCCCCCGCCGCGCGCCTCAGACCCGCGCGACCCCTCCGTACACCCAGCACTGCGCGGCCCGCTCCCGATCTCCTCGTCGCCGTCGGGCAGCCGGTACGCTTCCCTGCCCCCCGTCGCCCTCGCCGCTCCGGCCCTCGTTGCGCTCGCCCGACATCGCCCCGCTCCCCTCGTCCCGAAGTGCCGCCAGACGTAGCGCCGGGTCCCACAGGCCACTTGAACACCTCGAACCCCTTTGCGAATTCGCCGAGAGCGTGATGCCACGAATCGGTTGGTAACGGACAGGGCAGCGCATCGCCCCCACCCGATTGGCGGACCGCCTCCTTAGACTTCCCGAATGAGTACGCTCGACGACGCCGACGCCGCGCACGAGACCCTGCGCCGCGTTTTCGGCTACGACTCCTTCCGCGGCGACCAGCACGCGGTGATCGACCACGTCGTCGCGGGCGGCGACGCCCTCGTGCTCATGCCGACCGGCGGCGGCAAGTCGCTGTGCTACCAGGTCCCCGCACTGGTCCGCGAGGGCGTCGGCGTCGTCATCTCCCCGCTCATCGCACTGATGCAGGACCAGGTCGACGCCCTGACGGCACTGGGCGTACGCGCCGGGTTCCTCAACTCGACACAGCTCCCCCACGAACGCCAGGTCGTCGAACAGTCTTTCCTGGCAGGTGACTTGGACCTGCTCTATCTCGCCCCCGAGCGACTGCGCCTGGAAGCGACGCAGCGGCTTTTGGACCGCGGCACCGTCTCGCTCTTCGCAATCGACGAGGCGCACTGCGTCGCGCAATGGGGCCACGATTTCCGCCCCGACTACCTGGCCCTGTCCGACCTGCACGAACGCTGGCCGAAGGTGCCGCGCGTCGCCCTCACCGCGACCGCGACTCCGGCCACGCACGCCGAGATCGCATCGCGCCTGAACCTCGAAGGCGCGCGGCACTTCGTCGCGAGCTTCGACCGCCCGAACATCCAGTACCGCATCGAGCCGAAGCAGGAGCCCAGGCGGCAGCTCCTGCGCCTGATCCGCGAGGAGCACCCCGGCGACGCCGGAATCGTCTACTGCCTGTCGCGCGCGTCGGTGGACAAGACCGCCGCCTTCCTGGTGCAGAGCGGCGTCACCGCGCTGCCGTACCACGCCGGGCTCGACGGCCGCACGCGCGCCGAGAACCAGGCGCGGTTCCTGCGCGAGGACGGCGTGGTGATGGTCGCGACGATCGCGTTCGGGATGGGCATCGACAAGCCCGACGTACGGTTCGTGGCGCATCTCGACCTGCCGAAGTCCGTCGAGGGCTACTACCAGGAGACCGGCCGGGCCGGACGCGACGGGCTGCCGTCGACCGCATGGCTGGCCTACGGGCTCCAGGACGTCGTGCAGTTGCGCAAGATGATCGACGACTCCGAGGGCGACGCCGCGCACCGGCGCCGGCAGAGCGCGCACGTCGACGCGATGCTGGCGCTGTGCGAGACCGTCGAGTGCCGCCGGGTGCAGTTGCTCGCCTACTTCGGGGAGAAGTCCGGCCCGTGCGGCAACTGCGACACGTGCCTGGACCCTCCGGCGGCCTGGGACGGCACAATCGCCGCCCAGAAGCTGCTGTCGACCGTGTTCCGGCTCGCGCGCGAGCGGCGGCAGAAGTTCGGTGCGGGGCAGGTGATCGACATCCTGCGCGGCAAGAAGACCGCGAAGGTGATCCAGTTCGACCACGACACGCTCACCGTTTTCGGCGTGGGCCAGGAGCTCGACGACAACGGGTGGCGCAGCGTCGTCCGGCAACTGCTCGCGCAGGGCCTGCTGTCGGTCGAGGGCGACTACGGGACCCTCGTGCTCACCGAGGCGAGCGGCGACGTGTTGGGACGCCGCCGCGAGGTCATGCTGCGACGCGAACCCGAACGCGCCCAGCGCGCGCCCAAGGCGACCGCGAAGGCCGGGGCCGCCAAGGGCGGTGCCAAGGCCGCACCCGCCGACCTGCCCGACGAGGCCCTGCCTGTGTTCGAGCGCCTGCGCGCGTGGCGGGCGGCGACGGCCCGCGAGCAGGGGGTGCCCGCGTACGTGATCTTCCACGACGCGACGCTGAGGGAGATCACGGCGACGGCCCCCAAGACCCTCGCGGAGCTCGCGGGTGTCGGCGGCGTCGGCGAGAACAAACTCGCCAAATACGGGCAGCAAATCCTTGACGAACTCGCGGAGTTCGCGGCCGGACGCGCGCCGGAACCGGACGACGCGGCATTCGACGACATGCCGACGGACGCCGACGTCCCCGACGACGGCGAGCCCCCGATATACGACGAATGACCGGCGACAACTCCGGCCGGGTCAACGCGTTACGGCTGGTCGGGGCGGCATCGCGGTGGCGCGGGTACATGACGCGAGCCGATGACGCAGGCTCCCGTTCCGCGGCCCTGCGATGCCACGCACCGGACCCCTCCCGTGCCGCTCCGGCGACCACGCCACCTGGCGTCGCCGCAAAGCCGCGGACCTCTCCGACACACCGTCACCCGGCAACCGCCGGCGCACCCCCGAAACGTTCGCCTCAACTCCTCGGTTGGCAAAGAGTGTTGGCGCACAGAACCCCGCAGCCGAACGATGCGGCATCCCCCGGTTTCCGTCCCGCCTGTCGGGTGAGACCCACGTGTGGGCCGCTCGCCGCTGTTCGGATCGGCCGCATCGCGCCAAACCGGCAGCGCCCACGACGTTCCCGTATCGTCGCGATGATCCGATTTGCGGTATCTCAGGAGGAAATGATGGGTTCGGGCGTGCAAGCGGACGTCACCGAGGCAGCGGACACGACGTACGACGTGATCGTGCTCGGCGCCGGGCCGGCCGGTGAGAACGTCGCGGACCGGGTCCGTGCCGGAGGCCTGTCGTGTGCGGTCGTCGAAAGCGAACTGGTCGGCGGCGAATGCTCGTACTGGGCGTGCATGCCGAGCAAGGCGCTGCTGCGCCCGGTGCAGGCGCTGGCCGACGCCCGCCGGGTGGCGGGGGCGACGCAGGCGGTCGCCGGTTCCCTCGACGCCGCGGCGACGCTGGCCCGCCGCGACGAAACGGTCGGCAACTGGGACGACAGCGGGCAGGTCCACTGGGTCGCGGCCATCGGCGCCGAACTCGTGCGCGGGCGCGGCCGCCTCGACGGTCCGCGCCGCGTCACCGTCGAGCGGTCGGGTGCCGCGCCGCTGCGGCTGGCCGCCCGGCACGCGGTCGTCGTCGCGACCGGAAGCCGGGCGCTGGTGCCGAACCTGCCCGGCGCGGACGCGATCGGCCCGTGGACCAGCCGCGAGGCCACCTCTGCGAAACAGGTCCCCGAGCGCCTGGCGATCGTCGGCGGAGGTGTGGTCGGCGTCGAGATGGCGACGGCGTGGCAGGCGTTGGGGTCCCGGGTGACCCTGTTGGTGCGCGGTTCCGGCCTGCTGCCCCAATACGAGCCGTTCGCCGGGGAGTTGGTCGCCGAGTCGCTCGCCCGCGCGGGCGTTGACGTGCGCATCGGGGTGTCCGCCGCGTCGGTGGAGCGGCCCGGGCCCGACGCGCCGGTCACGGTCGGCCTGGACGACGGCGGTTCGGTGGTGGCGGACGAGGTGCTGTTCGCGACCGGGCGGGCGCCGCGTACCGACGACATCGGCCTGGAGACCGTCGGGCTGCGGTCGGGCACGTGGCTCAAGGTGGACGAGAGCTGCCGGGTCACCGATGTCGGCGAAGGGTGGCTGTACGCGGTCGGCGACGCGAACCACCGTGCGCTCGTCACGCATCAGGCGAAGTACCAGGCGAGGATCGCGGGTTCGGCGATCGCCACGCGCGCGGCGGGCGGTACGGCCGACATGTCCGCGTGGGGTGCGCACGCCGCCACGGCGGACTCCGCGGCCGTGCCGCAGGTGGTGTTCACCGATCCCGAGGTCGGCGCGGTCGGCTTGTCGGCGCGGCAGGCGGAGGAGGCGGGCCTGCGCATCCGCGTCGTCGACCACGACCTCGGCGCGGTTGCGGGCGCGGGCCTGTACGCCGACGACTACCAGGGCCGGGCGCGCATGGTGGTCGACGAGGACCGCGGCATCCTCGTCGGCGTCACGTTCGTCGGCCCCGGCGTCGGCGAACTCGTGCACTCGGCGACCGTCGCGGTGGTCGGCCAGGTCCCGGTGGCCCGACTGTGGCACGCGGTTCCGGCGTATCCGACGATCAGCGAAGTGTGGTTGCGGCTTCTGGAGGCGTATCGCGGTTGACCGACTGGAGCGGCGAGGCGATGTCCTCAAGGGAGCGGCGTTCCGCGCGTACCGCAAGGAACGCCGCGACGATACCGGCGGCGGTCATCAGCGACGCGCCGATGCAGAAGGCGAGCACGGTGTCGGCGACGACGCCGGTCTCGGTCAGATCGGAGAAGACCAGCGGCCCGGTGATGCCGCCGGCGGCGGTGCCCACCGCGTAGAACAGCGCGATCGCGGAGGCGCGGGCCTCCATCGGGAAGATTTCGGAGACGGTCAGGTACGCGCTGCTCGCGCCGGTCGAGGCGATGAACAGGACGACGCACCAGCACGCGGTCAGCGTCACCTCGTTGAGGTGCCCTTGGCCGAACAGCCATGCGGTGACGAACAGCGCGAGGCCGCTGCCGATGTACGTCGTGCTGATCATCACGCGCCGGCCGATGGTGTCGAACAGGTGCCCGAGCGCGAGTGGGCCGAGCAGGTTTCCGATCGCGATGACCGCGAAGTAGTAGCCGGTGTGGCCGTTCGGCACGTCGTAGAACGTTTCGAGGATGGAGCCGAATCCGAAGGTGATGGCGTTGTAGAGGAACGCCTGCCCGATGAAGAGCGAGAGGCCGAGGACCGTGCGCTTGGGGTAGTCGCGTACGACGGTCCGTGCGATCGTGCCGAGGCCGGGGGCCTTGCGCGCGTCGATGGTGAGTTCGCCTTGCGGTTCGGCGAGTTCGAGGGGCTTGCCGGTCGATTTGTGGGCGTGCTCGCGGATCTGGGCCTCGGCGTCGTCGACGAGTTCTTCGGCTTCCTCGGCGCGGCCGTGCATGCACAGCCAGCGCGGTGATTCGGGGACGTGGCGGCGGACGAGCAGGATCACGAAGCCGAGGAACGCGCCGAGCGCGAAGGTGAGCCGCCAGCCGACGTCGGCGGGGAAGATCGCGGTGTTGAGCATGAGGACGGACAACAGGGCACCGCCCGCGGCGCCGAGCCAGAAGGTGCCGTTGACGCCCAGGTCGACGCGGCCCCGGTAGCGGGCGGGCATGAGTTCGTCGATAGCCGAGTTGATCGCGGCGTACTCACCGCCGATGCCGAGCCCGGTGATGAACCGGAAGACGAAGAACATCCACGCTTCGGTCGACAGCGCAGTCAGCGCGGTGCCGGCCAGGTAGACCGCGAGGGTGACCATGAACAGCTTCTTGCGGCCGAACTTGTCGGTGAGCCACGCGAACACCAGGGCTCCGGTGCACGCGCCCGCGACGTAGAGCGCGGCAGCCGGGCCGGTGACCTGGGCGGAGGTGATGTCGAGTCCGCTGCCGGGCTCGGACAGCCGGCCGGCGATGTTGCCCACGACGGTGACTTCGAGTCCGTCGAGGATCCACACGGCGCCGAGGCCGATGAGGATCCTGTTGTGCCAACCCGACCAGGGCAGGCGGTCCAGGCGGGCGGGGACCTGGGTGGTGACGGTTGTCTTCTCCACGGTTGTCGACACGCTGTTCCTCCGTTCGCCGCCAGGCCAGGGAGGGACCCGTGCGCGTGCCTGGTTCCGGCGCCGGTGTGCGCGCTGCCCCGCGCGCCCGGCGGGGAAACGTCGTCACGTACGCGCGACAGCGTCGACCGCTGCCGTGAAGACGCGCGGGAAGCGTGCGGCGGCGGGCACGATGCGGCGGGCCGTCGCGGGGTGGCGGCGGGCACCCAGCAGTGCCCCGGTGAGCAGGCGGTAGCGGCGGGTCAGGCGGAGCCAGGCCGCGTCGTACGCCTCGGGGCGGCCGCGAACCAGGCAGGAGACGAGCGCTTCCGCGCCGGCGAGGGCGAGCGCGACACCCTCCCCGGTGACGGCGTCGACGTAGCCGGCGGCGTCACCCGCGAGGAGTACGCGCCCGAGTCTGCGGCGGGTCGCGGCCTGGCGGAGCGGCCCGGCACCGCGCACCTCGGTGACCGGCTCGGCGTCGGCGAGGCGGGCCGCGAGGGCGGGGAACGCCGCGAGCTGCCGGTGGTAGGGGGCGCGTTCGCAGGTGAGGAGGGCGACGCCGACCAGGTCGGGGGCCAGCGGCGTGAGGTACGCCTCCGCCCGGGCGCTCCAGTGCACTTCGACGAACTCCGAAGCGGGCGCGACCGCGTAGTGGCGGCGGAGTCCGTAGCGCGCCGGTGCGCCGGTCGGCGCGTCGAGGCCGAGGGCGCGGCGCAGCGGTGAGTGCAGCCCGTCGGCGGCGACGAGCCAGCGTGCGCGAAGGAGTTCGCGGACCTGCGCGGCCTGGGGGGTGGCGTACGCCGTGACGCCCGAGGGGTCTTGGTCCACACGGGTAACCTTGAGCGGCAGGATCGGCACTCCGGCTTTCGCCGCCGCGTCGGCGAGCGCGTGGTGGAGGTCGGTGCGGCGGATGGCGAGTCCGGTCCCGGAGCGGAAGCGGGCGTCGGCGGTGTGCCGGCCTTGCACGTAGCGGATTCCGGCGAACGGGAGGCCCGGCGGGTGGACGCCGAGCGCGTGCAGGGCGCGGACACCGCCGGGCATGAGGCCTTCGCCGCAGGCCTTGTCGACGGGAGTGGGGCGCGGTTCGGCGACCGCGACGGAGAATCCGGCGCGCGCGGCGTGCAGGGCGGCGGCGAGTCCGGCCGGTCCGCCGCCGGCCACGAGGATGTCGACGTCGTGAACTGCCTTCATGCCGTGGCCGGTTGGCGAAGTGCGGTGTCCTCGCAGGGGATTCGCACCGACATCAGGGCCGCGTTCGCGCAGGTGAAGATGAGGGCGGTCAGCCAGGCGCCGTGGACCAGCGGGAGCGCGGCACCTTCGACGGCGACGGCGACGTAGTTCGGGTGGCGGAGCCGGGGAAAGCGGTAGGGCCCGCGGCGGACGGGCGGCACACCGGGGACGACGATGACGCGCGTGTTCCAGTAGGGGCCGAGGCTGCGGATGCACCACCAGCGCAGGGCCTGCGACGCGGCGACCAAGACGACTGCGGTCCATCCGAGGGCGGGGATGAACGGGCTTGCGGTGACGCCGGGTTCGAGGATGCAGCCGACGAGGAGGCCGGTGTGCAGGGCGACCATCCACGGGTAGTGCTCGCGGCCGTACTCGACTCCGCCGCGGACGAGGGTCCATGCGGAGTTGCGTCGGGCGACGGCGAGTTCGGCGACACGCTCGGCGGCGACGGCGGCGATCAGGAGGTAGTACCAGTTCACGGGCGGCTCTTCTCGTAGGAAGGGGGTGAGTTGGGACGCGAACTACCAGCGCAGCAGCACCAGTTCGGAGCAGAAGCCGGGGCCCAGCGCGAGGAGGAGCCCCCACGAGTCGGGCGGCGGCCGGTGTGCGTCGCGGGTCTCCTGGAGGACGTGCAGCACGGACGCGGACGACAGGTTGCCGACAGTGCCCAGTGACCGCCACGTGACGTCGAGCGCGCCGTCCGGGAGTTGCAGTGTTTCGGCGACGGCGTCCAGAACCTTCGGGCCGCCCGGGTGGCAGACCCACGTGGCGATGTCGTCCGGTGTGAGGCCGTGGTCGCCGAGGAACTTTGTGACCCCCTCCCGCAGGTGCCCCCGGACGACAGCCGGGACGTCGGGGCTGAGCACGACGGAGAAGCCCCGCGCGCCGATGTCCCAGCCCATGACGTGCTCGGTGCCGGGATACAGCGCGGCCCGCGAGTCGACGATGCGCGGTCCGTCGGCGGTCGTGCCGGCGACGTGCTCGGCGCCGAGGGCGACGACCGCTGCGGCGCCGTCGCCGAACAGCGCCCCCGCGACGAGGTTGGCGGGCGACGCGTCGTCGCGTTGCAGCGTCAGGGAGCACAGTTCGACGGCGAGCAGCACCGCGACGTCGCCGGGGTTGCCGCGCAGGTGGTCGTGGACGCGCGCGAGGCCGGCGGCGCCGGCGACGCAGCCGAGGCCGAACAGCGGGAGCCGCTTGACGTCCGGGCGCATGCCGAGGCGCACCGCGAGCCGGGCGTCGAGCGAGGGCACGGCGAGGCCGGTGACGGAGGTGCAGGCGATGAGGTCGACGTCGTCGGGGGCCAGTCCGGCCTGTTTGAGTGCCCCGGTAAGTGCTTCCTCGCCGAGGTCTTGCGCGACGTCGATCCAGGCGTCGTTGGCTCGGTCGAAGTCGTGGAGGTCCGCGTACCGGTCGATCGGCAGGGCGAGGTGGCGGGTCTGGACCCGGGCGGCTTCGTGGATGCGGCGCAGCAGTGCGGGGTCGGCGCGGGGCGGCAGGCAGTGTCGGCGCAGGTGTTCGGTGATCTCGTGCTGGTGGTAGCGGTGCGGGGGTAACGCGGTCTGGACTGCGGCGATCGTGCCGGTGGCCTGGTGTCGGTACGAGCTGCGCATCGGACGTTGCCTCTCGTCGCGTTGTCGCCCTGGGTTCGTGTTCCTGCCCGGGTCGCAGCGCCCGTGCCGTCCCGGCGGCGCTCGGCGGATGATCGCGGCGCCGCCCCGGTTCGGGCTCTGCGGCGGTGGGCGACTACCCGCCTGCGTCGGTCCGACGCGCGTCGCGGCGGAGGTTGCGTCAGGCGGGTCGGGTGTTCGGGCGAACGAGGGAGGACGATGTGCGCCGATGGGTCGGGGCCTTGGGGCGGGCCTGCCATCCTCTGCCGACGGTCGCGGTGACGGTGTTCGTGACCGTCGTCGCGGTCGCCGCGGGTCGTGGCGCGGCCGGTTCCGCGGGGGTGGGGGCGGCGGTGCTGGCGGGTCAGTTGTCGGTGGGCTGGTGCAACGACGCGGCCGATGCGCGGCGCGATGCGGAGGTGGGGCGTACCGACAAACCGGCGGCCACGGGCGAGTTGCCGGCGCGGGTGGTGGGCGTCGCGGCGGCGGTGGCGCTCGTGGCGTGCGTGGCACTGTCGCTGCTGAGCGGCTGGGAGGCCGCCGCCGTCCACATGGCAGGTGTGCTGCTCGGCGGGTGGGCGTACGACCTGGGCCTCAAGCGCACGGCGGTGTCTCCGCTGCCGTACGCGGTGGGTTTCGCGTCGCTGCCCGCCTTCGTGACGCTGGGTCTGCCGGGGGCGCCGTGGCCGGCGTGGTGGGCGGTCGCCGGCGCGGCGCTGCTCGGGGTGGGCGCGCATCTGCTGAACGTGCTGCCGGACCTCGCCGCCGACCTCGCGACCGGCGTGCGCGGCCTGCCGCACCGCCTCGGGGATCGCTGGTCGCGGCGGATCGCCGCTGTCGTGCTGGGCTCGGCGGTCGCGGTCCTGGCGTTCGGACCTGCGGGCGCCCCGGGTCCGTTGGCGTGGTTCGTCCTCATGGTCGCGTCGCTGGTGGCGGCGGTGGGCGCGGCGGCGCCGGCGGGGCGTTCGGCGGCCCCGTTCCGGGCGGCGGTCCTGGTCGCGGCACTCGCGGTGGCGCTGTTGGTGGCGCATGCGGGCCAGTTGGCCTGACCGGTGGATGTCTCGGTGCGCGGGCCCCGGCGTACGGACGGGTCACCGGCCGGAACAGGCACACGTCGGCCTGTGGGTGCCGCGTCGTGGCATCACCGTGGTGGCTTCCCGGCGGACGCCGCCGGGATATCGCCCGTTAGCCGGGCTCCTGGCGGCGTGTGGAATGCCACCAGGCCCAGAGCCAGTCGCCCGCGATCACCAGCGTTGCGGCCCATACGACTGCCGCGGCGACGGCGATCGACACCGGGCCGCCGCTGAGCGTCGCGGCGAGCATGACGAGGGACAGCGGGCACAGGACGATCAGGCTGTAGACGCGCACTTGCCGACGGAATCTGCCGGCCGGTGCTCGGCCGCTGGGCGGACTGACGAGATTCATGGTGCGCAGTTGCCGGTCGAGTACGGCGTCGCGCTGCAATTCGAGTTCGATGGCATGCAGCTGCTGCCGCTCACGACGGCTGAGCGCGGGGCCGCCGGGCATGGTCGCCACCTCCGGACGGGGACATGGTGACGGAACTGTCATTACGCTGCCCGGGTGATGTGGAGTTATTCGTTGGCCGTGTGCGCGCGGAAGGGACGGGCATACCGGTCGTTCTGCCTGGTCATACCCGCGTGCATGGTCGTCCGGCGGCACCCGCGCGGGCGGTGGAGACACGGCTGAGAACGTGGTCCGCCGTCCGCGCGGGGCCGGTCCGTGGGGCCGTCGGGCGGCGCGGGGATCAGGCGGGGCGGGTGGCGCCCGCGATGGGCATCGAGTCGACGGGAACGATCTTCACGACCGAACGCGAGTTCGGGGCGTGGATGATCTGGCCGTCGCCCAGGTACATGCCGACGTGGCTGATGCCGGAGTAGTAGAACACCAGGTCGCCGGGCTGAAGGTCGGATATCGCGACCTTGTCGCCGGCCGCGTACTGGTCGGTGGTGACGCGCGGGATCGACACGCCCGCGGCCTTCCACGCCGCCTGGACGAGGCCGGAGCAGTCGTACGCGTCGGGCCCTTCGGCCCCGTAGACGTACGGCTTGCCGAGCTGGGCCTTCGCGAACGCGATCGCGGCGGCGGCCTTGCCGGCCGCGGGGGCGGCAACCTGCGTCGCCGTCGAACCGGCGGTGGACTGCGTGGTCGGGGCGGTCGTCTCGGACGTCTCGGTGGTCGCGGCCGTCCGGGTGGCCGTCTGCGACGAACTGCCGGTCTCGGCCGGTGCGGTGCCGGTCAGCTTCAGGATCCGGCCGATGTCGAGCCAGTCCGGGCCTTTGGTGAGCTGGTCGCGGTTCAGGTCGTACAGGGCCTGCCAGCTGCCGGCGACCCCGTTCGCGTCGGCGATCCTCCAGAGGGTGTCACCTGACACGACGGTGTGTGTCGCGGCGGTGGAGGTGGCGGCGGATCCGGTGTCGGCGCCCGTCTCGGCGGCGGGGTCCGTGGGGGCCGCAGCGGTGGTCGCGGCCTCCGGCTGGGCCATGGCCGGAGCGGCGTGGGTGGCGGTGGCGGTGAAGGCCGTGCCGAGGCCGGCGATGCCGGCGGCGGCCACCAGGCGGCGGACGCTGTGGGCAGACAGCATGAAGTCGTTCCTCTCCTGCCGCCTGCGAGGTGAGCTGTCGGATTCGGACCGGAGACGGCCCGGCCGCGCGAGCGCACGGCTTCACCCCGAGCCGGACCCGACGTGTCGGGTACGGCGTACCACCTGGTTCCCCCGCTCCCGTCCGGAAGTGCTCTCGCGCGCGCCGGGACCGGGGACGGGATTCGGCGTTCCGGTCGGCGCATTTCGCCGTGGTCGGCGAAACCGGGGGTGACGCTAGACAAATCGCCTTGTCGTCCACAACTCGCCGGCCGTGCATCACAGGTGCGTAAAGGCGGCGTTCGGCCTGGTCTCACCTGCGGGGATGCTTCGGACACCCCGGGATGACATGCGGATATGCCGCAGAGTGACCGTGACGGATCGGTGACCGAAAAAGATCTGAATTGCTCATGACCCGCCCGCCGGGCGAATCATTACACGTCCAATCTTGTCCGCATTTACGCAACCAGATGGATTGTCCGTTCACTCGAACGGCCTTCCCCGGCTGCCCGGCGCTCTCGGCGCGCCTACCGTCGAAGTCATGCCGCAACCCGGACAATTCGCCGGTTTTCGTCGCACTGGGCCCTGACGGCCCTTCCTCTCGTCGCCCGAGGCGCGATCGGCGGGAGGACCGTCACTACCTCGCGCGTTCGCGAGACGGGGAACTTTTCCGGCCACGGCACTTGCTCATCCAACGCTGGCGGGGAGGCCCGGTGTCCCGATCCCAACGCTCGGTCGCGAAGTCCCCGGAGCCGGCGAATTCCGCGCCGGCGTCAGCCGATCCGGTCGGCGACTCGCGGGACGAACCAGAAACGTCATCCCGTCGTTCGGTGACCTCGCTCCTCCGCGCGGTGGCCGACTTCGCCGACCGGTCCGCCACCCGCGCCCGCTGCGTCGCGCTCGCGCTGCTCTGGGCCGTGAACATCGGCGCGCTCACCCTGATGTGGTACGGCCTGCCGAGTGGCGGCGCCGGCCCGTTCCCCTGCGCCCTGTTCGGCCTGGTGCTGGCGGTGGCCGCCGGGGTCGTCGGACTGGCGCTCGCGCTCCCGGGGTTGCGTGCTTCCGAACCGGAGCGGGCCGACAACGGCTGGGCGTTCGCGTGGCTGTTCACGACGTTCGTCGGCGCGGCCGGCGGGTTCCTCGTCCTGGCGTTCGACCAGTTCACCCGTTTGTGGGCCGGGGCCGGACTCGGCCCGTGAACCGTGGCCCGATCAGACCCAGCCACCGGGCGCGGGGACGGCCGCAGCCTGGCGCTTCTTCCACACGGCGTACGAGATCAGGTATCCCACCGTCCACATGCCGCAGCTCAACAGCACCCCGATGACGTGGACGGTATGCGGGAACGGCCGGGCGACGTAACCCGGTTGGCCGCCCCCCATGGTGTGCCCGCCGAGGTTGCCGCCGAGCGCGGTCGACGCGTTGGCGACCTGCGGCGGAACCCATGACGCGCCGGCGGTGGCGGCGGCGGTTGGCGGGAGCCGCGTGGGCTGCGACCCGCTGCGGAAGGTCACGCCGTACAGCAGGCGCACCCGCTTGGCCTCCCAGACCGACATCGCGGTGATGGTCACGGGTGCGCCCAGCGTCACGATGGCCGCGACGACGGCGGGCACGCGGTTGTGGCCGGGCGCCGCGAGGTCGACCGCCGCGACGGCCCACGACAGGGTCGGGGCGAGGAGGCACGGCATGAGCAAGTGCCCGTCGGCGGCGGCGAACAGGTGGCGCGGGACCATGAAGAAAGCGGTGATCGCGAAGAAGCCGCACCAGATGAGTGCGATCCACCCCAGCACGACCAGCACCATCAACGCGCCGCCCGGCCGCATTTCCACGACCCCGACCAGCGCCAGCGTGGTCAGCACCGCGCCGGCGCCGATGAACGCACCCATCGACTTCATCGGGTAACGCATGCTCCGGCGCGTTTCCCGGCGTTTCGCCGGCTCGGTCAGGAGCACGAGGATGAGCGCGGTCAGCGGTACGGCCACGACGGCGACGACCACCGAGATGGTCACGTGCATGATGGCTTCGCTGAAGATCTTCTCCGCCTCGACGGAGTCGTACTTCAGCGCGACCCACGCCACGACGCCCATGCCGAGCAACGTCCTGATGAGCCGGACGTGTTCGATGCGCGGGTCGGGCGGCGCCAACCGGTTCTGCGCCTTCAGCGCGGCCTTGGCGGCACTCGACGGATTGATGACCTGGACGAAGCGCCAGAACAGCGGCGCGCGCGGAGGTCGCGGCGGAGCGGGGACGAACTGTCCACCCCCGGCGGCCGGTCCGCCCCCGTATGGCGGGAATCCACTCGGCTGGTGAGGGAATTGACCGGTTTGCTGGGGTGGCGGGGCAGGCTGCCAGGGCGGGGGCACATGGCTCAAGAGATTCGTCCTTGTCTCACCGTTGCCTGCGTCGCGAGAGCACGACGGCCCCGCGGATGACACGGATGGGCACCGCGATGCGCGCCGCGCCCGGTGCCGAGTCCGCGAAGCAGTATGTCGGAACGCGCGTATGGGGGGACAGCGGGATGTCCCTCGCGTGTGGGGCGCAGACGGCGCGGCGCCACCCCGCGGACCTGCCGAATCGGCCGCCCCGCATCGCCGAACGCCCACACCGCGCCTGGCCCGCAAACGGCGAGTCTGCGGTGGACAGGCCAACGACGTCTTCGCTCCGTCACTCCTCCGCGAAGCGCCGCCACGCGCGTTCGGCCGCGCGGGCGATCTCCGCCGGGTCGTCGCCGATGTCGACCACGACGCCCGCCTCGTCGGGGCCCAAGGGCTCCAGCGCGGCAAGTTGCGAGTCGAGGAGGGCCGGGTCGAAGAAGTGCCCCCGGCGGCCGTCGAGGCGCTGCGCGATCAGGTCGCGCGGGCCGTCCAGGTGCACGAAGAACGCGTCGGGGCAGTCCCGGCGCAGCCGGTCGCGGTACGCGCGCTTCAACGCCGAACATGTCACCACCGCACCGGCGTTCGCTTCGTACCGCCTGCGCAGCCACTCCCCCAGCGCGTCGAGCCAGGGCTGCCGGTCGGTGTCGTCCAACGGCTGCCCGCTGCGCATCTTGGCGATGTTGGCCTCGGGGTGGAAGTCGTCACCCTCGCCGAGGTCGGCGCCGCATCGTGCCGCCAACTCGGCCGCCACGGTGGTCTTTCCGGTGCCGGATACACCCATCACGACGATGTGCGGCGGCCGTTCGGCGAAAGTGTCGGCCGCGTTCAAAAACCGAGCACCGCCATCGCGGCGTTGTGGCCGGGGATGCCGCTCACCCCGCCGCCGCGCCGGGCGCCGGCTCCGCAGAGCAGGATGCGTTCGTGGGCGGTTTCCACACCCCATGCGCCGGCGTCGTGGTCGTGTTCGGCGTACGGCCAGGCGAGGTCGCGGTGGAAGATGTGCCCGGCGGGAAGCCCGAGTTCGCGGTCGAGGTCGACCGGCGTACGGGCCTCGACACAGGGGCGGCCGTCGGCGTCGCGCAGCAGGCAGTCCTCCACGGGTTCGGCCAGGACCGCGTCCAGCGAGTCGAGGGTGGCGCGCAGGGCCTGCGCGCGGGCGGTGTCGTTGTCGGCGGCGAACAGCCTTGCGGGCATGTGGAGTCCAAAGAGTGTGAGGGTGTGGATGCCCCGCTCGCGCTCCGCGCGGCCGAGGATCGTGGGGTCGGTGAGCGTGTGGCAGTAGATCTCGCCGGGCGGCGGAGCGGGGATTCGGCCGGACGCGGCTTCCCGGTATGCGGCGGCGAGTTGGTCGTACCCCTCGTTGACGTGGAGGGTGCCGGCGAAGGCCTCGCGCGGGTCGGCGCGCGGGTCGCGAAGCCGGGGCAGGCGGGCGAGGACCATGTTGACCTTGAGCTGGGCGCCCTCGGGCGGCGGGGCGTCGGGGGCCTCGCCGAGGAGGCGGCGCAGCGTGGCGGGTGCGACAGCCGCGAGGATGTGCCTTCCGGTGACGCGGAGTTCGTCGTCCTCGGTCGTGTACGTCACCTCTCCGTCGGAGGTGATCGCGGTGGCCGTCGCGCGGGTGCGCAGTTCGGCGCCGGCGGCGCGGGCGGCGTCGGCGAGCGCCCGGGTCACCGCCCCCATGCCGCCGACCGGGACGTCCCAGTCCCCGGTGCCGCCGCCGATGACGTGGTAGAGGAAGCAGCGGTTCGGGCGTAGTTCCGGGTCGTCGGTGGGCGCGAATGTGCCGATCAACGCGTCGGTGGCGACGACGCCCCGTACCGTGTCGTCGGCGAACTCGGCCTCCAGCGCCGCGGACAGCGGGGATGCGAACAATGCGTTCCAGGCGTGGTTGTCGTCGACGATGCGGCGGAACTCCTTTTTCGTACGCAGGGGTTCGGTGAGAGTGGGGAAGACGCGCACGGCGAGGCGGCCGGTCATGGCTCCCCAGCGCGCCCAGGCGTCGGCTTCGGCGCTACCGGCGAACCGGGTCAGTTCGTCGCGCGTGCGGGCCGGGTCCAGAGCGTCGACGAGGAATCCGGTGTCGCCGCGCGGTGTGTACGAGCCGACGCGGCGCCGACGCAGCTCGATCGGGAGCCGCAGGTCGTCGATGATGCGCCGGGGGAACAGACTGACGAGGTACGAGTAGCGGGACAGCCGCACGTCGACGCCGGCGAACGGACGGCTGGACACCGCCGCACCGCCGACCTCGGGCCTGCTCTCCAGCACGACCACCGAGCGTCCGGCGCGCGCGAGGTAGGCGGCGGCGACCAGTCCGTTGTGTCCGCCGCCGACGATCACGGCGTCGAAGTCGCCGCGGACACGGGCCATGTGCGTCTCCTGCATGCGTTTGCCAAGTGTTCCGGATGGGGCCGGGGGCGTTGCCCCCGTACCCCGGGCGATGCTACGGCTCGGCGAGGAATTCGATCAGGATCGGGCCCAGCGCGTCGGCGGACACGTCGTGGCCCTGGCCGGGCAGCGTGACGTGGCGGGCGCCGTCGACGGCGAGCGCGGTCGTGCGGACGGCGTCGCGCATGAAGGGCGGGCTCAGGGCCCCGTCGACGAGCAGGGTCGGCGCGGTGATGGCGGCGAGGTGTTCGGTCGGCACCCGGCTGTCGCCCATGATCGCGAAGTCGTGGGCCAGCGTGGGTGCGACGGCGACGAGCCCGGCCCACGCGGGGGTGCCGCGCATGGCGGTGACGGCCTCGGCCGGGATGCCGGTCGAGGCCAGGAAGCGTTCCAGCGCCTCTTCGGCGCGGCCCTGCCGGATGAGTTCGGGTACCGCGGCGCCCTGCGCGGACTGCGCGGCGCGGGCGTCCTCGGACACGACGTAAGGCGGGTCGTACGCGATCACCTTGGTGACGGGCAGCCCGGCCGCCGCGGCGCGGAGGGCGAGCGCCCCGCCGGAGGAGATGCCGTACACCGCCGCCCGTCCGCCCGCGGCGCCGATCAGCGCCGCGATGTCCTCGATCTCGCGTTCGACGGCGTAGGGCGGAGTGTCGCCGCTTTCGCCGCGCCCCCGGCGGTCGTAGTTGACGACGGTGAAGTGCGGTGCGAGGAAATCCGCGAGTTCGCGGTGGATTCCGCGGTCGCACAAAGCACCGCCGACGAGGACCACCGGATCGCCGGCGCCCTGCCGGTCGAACGCGATCACCGTGCCGTCCTGCGAGATGGCCTTGCCCATCCTCGGTCCTCCTCGTGTGTGGCTGAGCGTGTGGCTGAGTCTGTCGGTGGGTGTGTGGGCGAGCGCCTCGGCGCGACTCCCACCGAATACAGACCGCGTGTCCCCGGCGAACTCATCGGCGAACCGGGACCGATTTCGGCCGACTCCCATCCCGGCGCGCCTGGACAATCCGCGGAATCAGGTAGCCCAATTTGCTTTGCCCGCGAACTCCTGCGGCTGACACGACGGTTCGTTCGGTTCAGTCGACGCGACCGACGTAGTCGACCGTGTCCGCCCCGCGCGCCGCAAGCGCCGTCCGGTGCGGGAAGCGCCGCAAGGCGGCGGTCGCCCTGGTCGGGTCATCCAATGCGCGGCTGTTCCGGACCTACGAAAAGCTCGCGCCGCTTGGTCCCGACCAGACAATGCGTCCCCGGCGGTCGCCTTCTGTTGGGCCGCGGCCTTCCCGCTCATGGCGCAGTACCTGTATCAGTGGTCGCCGCCCGTCTGCGCCGGTACGCGTGGCCGTCGACACCGTGAGCGCCTCCAGCTCGCGAACTTCTCTGTGGGAGGCCACACTTCGCCGATCTTGTCACGGCCGTGACGGCGCCATAACTTGACGAAAGCCAATATCGCCACGGCTGCGGACGCGCGTCCGACCCGAGCCGAGGATTGCCCAGGCCGCGCCCTGCGAGCTGACGCACCGTCACTTGGCTGCCTTCCGAGGAGAATTCGTATGCCCGACGAGGTACTGGTCGAACACGCCGACGGCGTCACGCTGATCACTCTCAACCGCCCGTCGGTCCGCAACGCGGTCAACCGTGCGGTCAGCGACGGGATGGCCGCGGCCCTGGACGAGTTCGAGGCACGCAAGGACCTCGGCGTGGCAATCGTCACCGGCGCCGCCGGGACCTTCTCGTCCGGAATGGACCTCAAGGCCTTCGTCGCCGGCGAAAACCCCATCCATCCGAGACGCGGCTTCGCCGGAATCGCTGCCCTGCCGCCGCGCAAGCCGATCATCGCCGCCGTCGAGGGCTTCGCACTCGCGGGCGGCTGCGAAATCGTCCTCTCCTGCGATCTGGTCGTCGCGGCGGACGACGCGCGGTTCGGCCTGCCCGAGGTGCGGCGCGGCCTGACGGCGGGCTCCGGCGGCCTGATGCGCATGCCGCAGCGCATCCCGTATCAGGTGGCGATGGAACTCGCCCTGACCGGTGACTTCCTGTCCGCCCCCGACGCCCACCGCCACGGCCTCGTCAACCACCTCACCGCCCCGGGTGAAGCGCTCGCCGAAGCCCGCCGGCTCGCCGCCCGTATCGCCGCCAACGCCCCTCTCGCCCTGGCCGCCACCAAGGAGATCATCGTCAACGCACCCTCGTGGCCCGCCGAGGAGGCCTGGTCCCGTCAAAAGGCCGTCGTGGACGCCGTCAACTCCTCAGCCGACGCACGGGAAGGTGCCACCGCGTTCTCCGAAAAGCGCTCGCCCGTCTGGCGCGGGGAGTAGCGCGGCACGAACCGGCCCGAGCACAGACTGCGACGGGCTCACAGAACGTGTGCCCTCCGCCGCTCCGGACCGGTCTCCGGATGGTCCGCCCGGTCGTGTCGCCGACACCCGTCATGAACTTCGGTACAGCGCCTGCAATCCGCCGCCGAGCGAGACGAACTGCGCACGTGGACAGGGCTGTTGCCGCAGCTTCACCGGCGCCGAAACTCCGACGTGACGATTGAGGCACCACCGGTCGGGTGCGCCGACCGATCGTGTCGGCGGTTGCCTTCGCCACGTGTGTTCGCCGGTGACTCCGCATGTCGCGGCATCGACACGGCACTCGGCGGCGGCGCGTGTGCGACGTCCGTCCCGCCGCGGTCGCCACACCCGCACACACGGCTGTTCGCTTGCTGCCGCACGCCCGGCAAGCACAAGAGTCCCGGCCGCGAACGGAGGGGCGGACCCGATCGCCCGGTTCTCACGTCTCGCCGGAAGGCCGTCCGCGTCGCCGGAAGGGCAGCCGTTTCGTCCGGGACCACCAGGGCAGCCGCGTTGGGAGCCTGTCGCGACGACGATCAAGGGGACCTCCATGTCCGACCGATCCTCCCCGGGTGCCGCCCTCCTGGCCGGGCCGCGCGAACTGGGTGAACTCGCCCGCGAGCTGCGCGTCGACTCCGTCCGCGCGGCGGACGCCGCCGGTTCCGGTCACCCAACTTCGTCTCTGTCCGCGGCGGACCTCATGGCGGTGCTGCTCGGCCGGTACCTGCGCTACGACTTCGACAATCCCGGGCGTCCCGGCAACGACCACCTGATCTTCTCCAAGGGCCACGCCACCCCGCTGCTGTACGCGATGTACCGCGCGGTCGGTGCCGTCACCGACGAAGAGCTGATGACGTTCCGCCAGGCCGGCAGCCGCCTGGAAGGACACCCGACGCCGCGGCTCCCGTGGGTCGACTTCGCGACCGGCTCGCTCGGCCAGGGCCTGCCGCTCGGCGCCGGGCTCGCCTGGACCACGCGTCGCCTCGAAGACGGGCCCGCACGCGTGTGGGTGCTCAGCGGCGACGGCGAGACCGCCGAGGGCTCGGTTTGGGAGGCCGCCGAATTCGCCGGGTACCACCGGCTCGACAACCTGACCCTGATCGTGGACGTCAACAGGCTCGGACAGCGCGGGCCCACACGGCACGGCTGGGACCTCGACGCGTACGCGACCCGCTTCAACGCCTTCGGCTGGCACACGCGGACCGTCGACGGGCACGACACGGCCGCGATCGACGACGCGTACGCCGACGCGATGGACACGAACGGCCGGCCGACCGTCATCATCGCGCGCACGCTCAAGGGCAAGGGCGTCCCGGAGGTCGAGAACCGCGAAGGCGCGCACGGCAAGCCGGTGCCGCACGCCGACCTGGCGATCGCCGCGCTGGGCGGCGAACCGCAGGACCGCGTCGGCGCCCACCCGCGACCGCCGATCGACGCGGCGCCGCCCCGGCGTACGAGCCACGCGGACGCCGCGGCCCCGACGTTCGAGGTCGGCGGCTCGCTGGCGACCCGCAAGGCGTTCGGCGAAGCACTCGCGGCACTCGGCACCGCACGCGGCGACATCGTCGCCCTGGACGGCGAGGTCGGGGACTCCACGGGGCTGCAAGCCTTCGCCGACCGGCATCCTGAGCGGTTCCTGGAGTGCTACATCGCCGAACAGCAGCTCATCGCGTCCGCGGTCGCGTTGCAGACGCGCGGCTGGGTGCCCTTCGCGTCGACTTTCGCCGCGTTCCTGACGCGTGCACACGACTTCCTGCGCATGGCCACGATCGGGCGCGCCGACCTGTGCGTGGTGGGTTCGCACGCAGGCACGTCGATCGGACAGGACGGGCCGTCGCAGATGGGGCTGGAAGACCTGGCGATGTTCCGGGCGCTGCACGGCAGCACGGTGCTGTACCCCTGCGACGCGAACCAGACCGCGAAGCTCGTCGGCGCGCTGGCCGCCGGCTCCGGCATCCGCTACCTGCGCACCACGCGCGGCGCGACGCCGGTGATCTATGGCCCCGATGAGCAGTTCCCCGTCGGCGGCAGCAAGCTGCTGCGCGGCGGCTCCGACGACCGGGCCACGGTCGTCGCCGCCGGAATCACCGTGCACGAGGCCGTCACCGCCGCCGACGCACTGGCGGATCGGGGCATTCCGGTACGCGTCCTCGACTTGTACTCGGTCAAACCCGTCGACGCCGATGCGCTGCGCGAAGCGGCCGAGGTGACCGGCTGCCTGATCAGCGTCGAGGACCACCATCCCGAAGGCGGACTGGGCGACGCGGTCGCCGAGGCCTTCGCGGACGTCGACCCGGCGGCACCGGCCCGGCCCATGCCGCGTCTGGTCCGCCTCGCGGTCCGCCATATGCCGGCCTCGGCGTCCCCCGAGGCGCAGCTCCGGGCCGCACGCATCGATGCGAAGGCCATCGAAGCGGCGGTATTGGGGACGCTGGGCGAAGGCGCGTAGAGCCGGCCCCCGGGCAGGACGGAAACAAGGACGAGAAACACGCCCCGGTCTGCCCAGCTGCGGAATGCCCACAGCCGGGCATGTCGGAGCCGGGCAGACTGGGCGCGGACCGGCACAGCGGCAGCACAGACGGGTGGGCTCGGCAGCGGCTGCCGACGCGGCGGGCGTGAAGAAACGCCGAAGGGGCGTACGGCTGATCGCCGTACGCCCCTTCGCAGCATCCGCTTCCCCCACCTGCCCCGCAGGTTGGCGCGGCGGAGCAGGTTGGCGCGGCGGATTCCTCAGACTTCGCCGCGCCACTTCCCGGTCGGCGTGCCGTCGCGTGTCTCGATGAATTCGCGGAACCGGTCGAGGTCGCCGCGCACCTTGCGCGAGATGAAGCCGAGTTTGTCGCCTACGTTCTCGGCGAGCCCCTCGGGGTCGTGTTCGAGCTGGAGCATGACCCGGGTGTGCGTCGGGTCCAGGCGGTGGAACGTCACCACACCGCCCTGTTCGGGGCCGGTCCTGGCCCGCCAGGCGATGCGCTCGTCAGGGATCTGCTCGGTGATCTCGGCGTCGAACTCACGCGCGACGCCGGAGATTTTGGTGACCCAGTGCGTATGCGTATCGTCGATCTGGTCGACGCGTTCGACACCCGCCATGAAGCGCGGGAAGTCGGCGAACTGCGTCCATTGGTCGTAGGCGGCGCGTACCGGAACGGCCACATCGACCGACTGTTCGATCTTCGTCATCGGCTGTCTTCCTCCGGACGTGCGGATGCCCTTTCGGGCCCGGTCCTCCAGCACGCTGCCCCGGAGGATCGCGGTCAATCAGGCGGTTCGAGTCGGCCGTCCGGGGTAGCGGTGACCGGGCGAAACCACTCACCGACGCGGTCGACCGGACCGCGGGAAAACCAGCGAGGTGGAAATCCATGGCCGAATTCCTCACTGACGTCGAGGAACTGCGTGCGAAGGCCCGGCGCGAGTTGAACAAGGGCCCGGTGACCGAGGCGTACGGCGCCGATGTGGACCGCGTCATCGATGTCCTCAATGTCGCGCTGGCCACCGAGGTCGTGTGCACTCTGCGCTATCGGCAACACCATTTCGCAGCGAAAGGTCTGGACGGCGAGACCGTCGCCAACGAATTCCTCGTGCACTCCAACGAGGAACAGGAGCACGCCGACAAACTCGCGGCGCGGATCGCCCAACTCGGCGGGAAGCCCGATTACGACCCGACGACGCTTGCCACCCGGGCCCACTCGCAGTACGAGACCTCGTCCGACCTGACGGAGATGATCCGGGAAAACCTGGTCGCGGAGCGCATCGCGATCCAGTCGTACACCGAGATCATCAATTGGCTCGGCACCGGCGACCCGACGACCCGGCGGGTCTTCGAGGACATTCTGTCCGTCGAGGAGGAGCACGCCGACGACATGCTCAATCTGCTGGAAAAGAGCTGAACCGAAAGTTCTGCATGACGCACTGAACGGCCGGGGGCCCGGCGGGATATCCCGCCGGG
>NZ_JBPKBI010000019.1:0-14627 GCF_051388935.1 Yinghuangia sp. YIM S10712 | reverse complement strand
CCCCCCCCCCCCCCCCCCCCGGCCGTTCTTGTGATCGGGTTCTTTACGTGCGCTCTGCTGCTGTTACCAGCGATACCACCGGCCGCGCGATCGGCCGCCGGTGCCGGCACTGCGGAAAACGAATCCCAACAGCCACACCGCCAACACGATGACCGCGAGCCACCAGAGCACCTTGAGAGCGAATCCGGCGCCGAAGAGGACAAGAGCGAGAAGGAGGACGAGTATCAGAGGAATCATGTTCATCGAATGCCCGGGAACCCCGTTCGAATTCCTTTGAATTTCTGCCGGCCGATCCTCACGTGAAACTTCGCCCCTCCGGCCGCCCACCCGCGCTGCGCCTCTCATCGTGCGGATTACGGCCGCGGCGGCCCTCGCAGCCCGATCACGCGTCCTGTAGGCGAACCGCTCGCTCCACCCACCCAGCGGTCATACGCGCGGCGCTCTCTGCACCGGATGCTCCACCGTGCAAGCGCCCCCGTTTCGACACCCGTCGATCAGCACACTGCGCCAACCGACACGCATTCCCCGTAGTCACAGTCCCCCGCCGTCCCCTTCCGGCAGCCGTCGTACGGGTGTTTGTCGCCTATGACGTCGGGCAGCCGCACGCGTGGCAGACCCCACCCGCGAAGCGACACGCATCGCGGGCCGCGCATGGAAGGGATGATCCCATGACGGCCGAACTCGAAGGACTCAAGGTCGCGTTCCTTGTCGCTCCCGAGGGATTCGAGCAGGTCGAATTCACGTCGCCGTGGCAAGCGGTCGAGAACGCCGGCGGCAGCCCGGTGCTGGTCTCCACGACGCGCGGGAAGGCCCAGGCGTTCAAGCACCTGGATCGCGGCGACTCGTTCCCCGTGGACGCCGTCGTCGACGAGGTCACCGCCGACGATTTCGACGCACTCGTACTTCCCGGCGGCGTGGCGAATCCGGACTTCCTGCGGACCAACTCGCAAGCGGTGTCCTTCGCCAAGTCGTTCTTCGACCGGGGCAAACCGGTCGCGGTCATCTGCCACGGCCCGTGGACGCTCGTCGAGGCCGGTGTCCTGTCCGGCCGGCGCATCACCTCGTGGCCGAGCCTGGCCACCGACATCCGCAACGCCGGCGCGGACTGGCGCGACGAGGAAGTCGTCGTCGACTCGGACGGCCCGAACACCCTCATCAGCAGCCGCAAGCCGGACGACCTGCCGGCCTTCGACACAGCCCTCGTACGGCACTTCGCCACCGCCGCCTGACCCCTCAACACCCTCCGAGGCGGGGCACCGGTCAGGGGCCGGTTTCCCGGTGCCCGGCCGAGACCGGCGCCGGGGCGGCATCAAGGCGCTGATGAGCAGCGGGGCGACAAGCCCCGCGTCAGTCGCCGCTCCTCACCGCGTCAATCGTCGTGTCGGCCTGTCGGCGTCGCTTCGTCGATCGCGGGTGCCCACACCACGGTGCTGTGCCTAACGGAAACCGGGGGGGGGGGGGGGGGGGGGGGGGGGGGGGGGGGGGGGGGGGGGGGGGGGGGGGGGGGGGGGGGGGGGGGGGGGGGGGGGGGGGCCCCCCCCCCCCCCCCCCCACCCCGGTTGTCAGCCGGTGCCGCGTGACGGACGTAAGGCGCCCCACCCACGCCGTCAGCGCATCACGCGTACAGAACGCGTACAGCGCGTACCCGCGCATCTCGGCTTGCCGGCAGCGGCCGTGCCGTCATCGCTGCCCCTCGTCGCGGGGTTGGTCGCGGCGTTGTTCGTCCTCGTCCTCCGGTCTCTTCTCCTCGCGTGGGCGCGAGCCGAGGGTTCCGAAACCCGCGAGCTCGTGCGGGAGGCGGCGTACTCCGTCGCGAGGCATCTCGTTGGGTTCCCGGCGGGCCGAGACCGTGGAGTCGTGCGCCGTCCACGCCTCGGTCCGCGGGCTGCGGGGCGGGGGCGGTCGGCGCAGCCGGACACCGCGTACGACGGGCCAGATGAGCAGGCCCGCGATGATCGCCGCGACCAGGAAGATGGCGGCGATTTTCGCGCCCATGTCATTTGCCGCGAGCAGTTGAGTCTCCATATCCGGCGGCTACCCTGTCGCTTCCGCTTGACGCACACCAGGTGATCGACTCAGGGATTCAGTGCCAGGAAGATGAAGGCCGACAGCAACGCCAGGTGGACGCCGGCCTGAAGCAGCGTCGCGCGACCGGGGATGACAGTGAGGACGCCCACCACGACCGACAGTGCGAGAAGCACCATCTGGGTCGGTTCGAGCCCGAGGACGAGCGGGCCGTCGAGCCAGATGGACGCGAGGGCGATGACGGGGATGGTCAGGCCGATGCTGGCCATCGCGGAGCCGTAGCCCAGATTGAGGCTGATCTGCACCTGGCCGCGCCGCGACGACCGTACGGCCGCAAGAGTCTCCGGCAGCAGGACCAGCAGCGCGATGACGACGCCGACCGCGGAGTGCGGGAACCCGGCGGCGGCGACGCCGTCCTCGATCGCGGGTGAGTCGACCTTGGCGAGTCCCACCACACCGATCAGGGCGACCAGCAGCAGCGCGAGGGCCCGCCATGCCTGTCGATTGCTGGGTGTCTCGCCGTGGCCGTCGGTGTCGGTGTCGGTGTCGGTGTCGGTGTCGGTGTCGGTGTCGACGACGTTGTTGTCTGTATCGATCGGCAGGAAGTCGTCCCGGTGGCGCACGGTCTGCACAAGCACGAACAGCCCGTACAGCGCGAGCGACGCGACGGCGGCGAACGCGAGCTGGCTGCCGGAGAACTGCGGCCCCGGCTCGCTGGTCGTGAATGTGGGGAACACCAGGCTGAGCGTGGCGAGCGTCGCCACGGTCGCCAGGGCACCGCCCGTGCCCTCGGCGTTGAACGTCGCGACGCGGCGTCGGAGCGCGGCGGTCAGCAGCGACAGCCCGACGATGCCGTTGAGGGTGATCATGACCGCCGCGAACACCGTGTCGCGGGCCAGGGTCGCCGTCTTGTCCTCATCCCCGGTGACCATCAGGGTCACGATGAGCCCGACTTCGATCACCGTGACCGCAACGGCCAGGATCAGGGCACCGAACGGCTCCCCTACGCGCTCCGCGACGACCTCTGCGTGGTGGACCGCTGCCAGCACGGCCGCGACGAGGAAGACGCCGACCGCCCCTGCCGCGCCGTAAGGGAGATCTCGTCCCCACGTCAGGCCGAGAACGACGGCGGCGAGCACGGGGGCGAGGAAGGTCCAGTCGGTGAGGGCTCGGCGGACGGCAGTGGTCATGCAGCTCTCAATTCCATGACGGCGCGGCATGCACGCCCGGGTCATCCCGCCCCGAGGCTCCGCGGCGAGGCCTGGATGGAGGCCGACACCACGGCTACAGGTGGCCAGGCGGTCACGGGCGACGGGCACGGGCAACGGGCACGGCAGAAGCGGCCGGCACAACCTGCCTTCGGTGGTCCGAACGTCGCGCCGGCGCGTACCCCGGCGCGAGCAGGCATGAGCCGGCCGCATCGCGCAATTGGCAACTGTCCAACGACTTTACCAAATCTTTGCGCCTGCCCTACTGAGGGTTAACCTGTAGATTCACTCGTGCCGGCGACCGGACGCACTCTGCCCCTCAGGTTCGCCCGCCACCGCTCCGCTTCCGCTCCGGGACCTCGCCGTGCCATTCGTGGGGGTCTCCGGGGATCCGCGGGGTCTCTTCGCGGCCCCCTTCGCCGAACACCTGGTCACGGAGTTCGGTGTCGCCTTCCTGGTGATAGCCCGGGGCGATCCCGAAGCCCATCACGGAGAGCAACTTGCCGCCCACCGCACCGAGCAGCGCGATGCCGATGCCCGTCCAGAACAGCCAGGGCTGGTCCGCGATCATGCCCGCGCCGCCGACGCACAGACCGACGAGGATGAGGATGACGCCGGTCCAGGCCGCAGGCGAGGAACCGTGGTTGCCGTGCACCCCCCGTATGCCGACCTGGTCGTCCGGAACACCGGCGGTTCCGCGCCGGGCGGGTGCGGAGTCGCTGCGCGTGCTTCGCGCATCACCCGTGTCCGCTGCGTTTCCGCCCGTGTTCGTGCGGGGGTTCGTGTGTCGACGCATGTTGGCCCTCCTGCTTGGTGCAACCGCTGCTTCGAGTACTGGTTCGACGGCCGACGTCGCCGAATGTGCGTGGCGCCGAATCCGACCCGGGCCGGCCGCCCGGAAGTTGCGGACGGGATGCGCGTTGCCCGCCGGGCCTCAGTGCCACCGGGTCACGCGCTCACGCCGAACTTGCTCGTGCCTGACCGTCCTCGGATCTCGCGGCTTCGCGGCTACCCGGTCCGCAGGCCTGTGATACGCGGCCGGCAGGGTCCACAATGGAAAGGAGAACGTCCGGCCGGGGGGACCCCCAGGAGGCTGGCGCCATGACCGAGCCCGCGCGCTATGCCATCACTCTTCCGGGCTGTCATGGCCCGCACACTCCCGCCACCGTGGTCATCGTCCACCGCACGGAAGCACGCGGACCCGGCCGTTTCCCGGTCTACGTCGACGACACGGGCCTGTTCCGTGTTCAGATCGTCGGCGGCGTCGCCCAACCGCTCGTCGGCACCGACAGCCACGGGCAGCGCTGCCTGCACGCCCTGCCCTTGCCGCCGTGCGCCTCGCGCCAGCCGTCCCACATGGGCCCGTTGGCGGCACTGTGAGCGCCGTCGCCCGGCACGGTCACGGGCACCGTTATGTGCGTCGTTCGCGGGTAGATGCGGAACCTCGGGGCCAACCGTACGAAAGGACGGAGCGATGGCGGACGAGGCACAGGGCGACGCAGCACGGGGAGACGACGTCTACCAGCCGACCGAATCCGATGTCGGCAACCCGCCCGACGACGCTCTCGACATGCAGAACGCCCTCGACGAAAGGGACCTGGACACCACGCTGGACGAGGGCTACTCCCCGCCGGAACGCCCGCTCGCGGTCGAGGACTACGGCACGACCCAGGGCGAACAGAACGCCGGGGAGAACCTGGACCGGCGCCTCGCCCGCGAACAACCCGACACCCAGCCGGATTCGGGCGACGGAATCGGCGACCTCGCCGACGGCGAAGGCGAGCCGTTGGACGACGAGGTCGGGGGTGCCCGCACCGGGCGACTCACCGAGGACGACGATCCCGCCACGCATGGCGACCGAACTCTTGGGCGCGACGTGGGAATCGACGGCGGTGCGGCGTCCGCGGAGGAAGCAGCCGTGCACACGATCGACGACGAAGGGTGATCGGACGCATGAGCGGTGCCCACGCGCCGGCGTTCGGCGCGACCCTCGGCGTCGAAGAGGAATTCCTCACCGTGCACCCGGCCACGTGGGCCCCGGTTCCTGCGGTCGCCGACATCATCGCCGCGATCCCGCCGAGTGCCGTAGCCGCCGAACTGAAGCCGGAGTTGCTGGCCGCCCAGGTCGAGGCCGCGACCCCGGTCTGCGGGAGCCTCGCCGAGGTCCGGGTGCAACTCGCCCAGGCCAGAAGCTCCTTGGCGATCGCCGCCGCGGCGCGCGGGCTCGCGGTGACGTCGGCGGGGTTCGCATTCGTCACCCCCGACGACGCGCCGCTCGCCCTGGCGGCAGGCGAACGTTACCGGCAGATCGGCGAGTTGTACGCGGGCGTGATCCCCGACTACGCCGCGTGCGGCTGCCATGTCCACGTCGGGGTACCGGACCGCGAGACCGCGGTCGCGGTGGTGAACCATCTGCGGCCCTGGCTCCCGACGTTGCTGGCGCTGTCCGGCAACTCCCCTTTCGCGCGCGGCCGGGACACGGGTTACGCGAGCTGGCGGGCGGTGACACAGGGCCGGTTCCCGGGGTTCGGCGTGCCCCCGTGGTGTGCCGACGTCGCGGCGTACGACCGTGCCCTCGAACGCCAGGCGGAGTTCGGTACGACCGCCGACGCGCGCATGACCTTCTGGTGCGCGCGACCGTCCGAGCACGCCCCGACGGTCGAGGTACGGGCGGCCGACGCGCTGGCGACCGTCGACGAAACGGTGCTGCAGGCAGGCCTGACAAGGGCGCTGGTGGTCCGGGCCCGCGCCGACCTCACCGCGGGACGCGAGGCGCCGAAGCTCGATCCGCCGGTCTGCGAGGCGGCTCTGTGGTCCGCGGCCCGCTACGGACTGGGCGGTCCGGGCGTGCATCCCGTCCGCGAACGCCGGGTTCCGGCACGACAGTTGCTCCAGGAAATACTCGACCACACGGACGACGCCCTGGACGAACTCGGCGACCGCGTCGAAGTCCGCCGCCTGGTGGGCAAGGTCCTCGCCTCCGGCACAGGCGCGGAACGCCAGCGGGCCGCGGCGGTGTCGCGCGGCATGCGCGCAGCCGCCGAACTGGTCCTGCTGCGCCCGGATCCGTCCGATTCGGACGGCTGGCTCCCCAGGGAGACGACGTGGCAGGCCCGGAACCCCCTCGACGCGGGCCCCGCACGCGTCTCCTCGGCGCGACGGCCGTGATGCCGCGCAAGGCGTGCGGGCGCCGCCCGGGAGTCACATGAAGGCCTGCCTCTGCCGCGCCGACCAGCGCCCGGCCTGTCCCCTCCGCGCCGACCCGTACATCCCGCCCGCCCTCGCGCGGCGCCGACCGGTGTGTCGGTCCGGCCTGTGTCTACTGGTTGGGCTCTGCCGCGCTGATGTCGGCGAGGGCCGACGTCGGGTCGCGCTCCATGGCGAGGTCTCCCAGCGAGACGACGCCGATAGGGCGTCCTTCCTCGACGACCGGCAGCCTGCGCAGGGCCTTCGTGCTCATCAGGTAGATCGCGTGGTCGACCGCGTCGTCGGGGGCCACGGTGACGACCTCGTCGCTGCACAGGGCGTGCACGGTCGTCTTGTCCGGGTCCTTGCCCTCGGCGAGGCCGCGGACCACGAGGTCCCGGTCGGTGAGCACGCCGCGCAGTTCGCCGTCGTCGGTGACCAGGACGTCGCCGATGCCCAGGTCCCGCATCCGGCGTGCCGCCTCGGTCGCCGAGGTTCGCAGTTCGACCGTGACCGGTTCAGTGGTCATGAGTTCTCGGACCGTCTGGGTCATGGCTCTCCTCGTTGGTCGTTGCCGTGCCCGTGCCGGGGCCGGGTCGCCCCGCGTCTACCCGGCGTCGGCGGCGTGAACCAAGGGGTCACCGCGCGTCAAGGACGTCCGTCAGGTCGTAGCGCGCGGGTTCGCTCAACTGTTCATACGTACAGTCGGCCGGCGACTTGTCCGGGCGCCACCGGCGGAATTGCGTCGTGTGCCGGAACCGGTCGCCCTGCGTGTGGTCGTACGCCACCTCGCACACGAGTTCGGGCCGCAGCGGGATCCAGTCGAGCACCCGTCCCCCGGTCCACCGGCTGACCGCCCCGGGAAGCCGGTCGCTTTCGTGGGCCTCGGCGTCGGTCCACCGCGCCCACGGGTGCCCGGCGAGGTCGTCGAGGCGGTACGGCTCCAGCTCGCCGATCAGCTCCGCCCGGCGAGCCATCGTGAACGACGAGGTGACGCCGACGTGTTGCAGGCGTCCCTCGGTGTCGTGCAGCCCCAGCAGCAGCGAGCCGACGACCGGGCCGGACTTGTGCTCGCGGTAGCCGGCCACGACGCAGTCCGCGGTGCGTTCGTGCTTGACCTTGACCATGACCCGCTGGTCGGGCAGGTACGTCCCCGCCGGGTCCTTCGCCACGATGCCGTCCAACCCGGCGCCCTCGAACGTCTCGAACCAGGCGCGGGCCACCTCGGGATCGGTTGTGGCGGGCGCGAGATGGAACGGCACGGGCACGTCTGCGAGCGCTTGTTCGAGCGCGGCGCGGCGTTCGGTCAACGGCCGGTCCGTGTACGCCGTGTCGCCGAGCGCGAGCAGGTCGAACGCCACGAACGACGCCGGTGTGGTGGCGGCGAGGTGCCGTACGCGTGACTCGGCGGGGTGGATGCGGTCCTGCAGCCGGTCGAAGTCGAGGTGGTCGCCGATCGCGATGACGATCTCGCCGTCCAGCACGCAGCGCGGCGGAAGCAGGCGCCGGGCAGCGTCGACCAGGTCGGGAAAGTAGCGGTCGAGCGGCTTGGTGTTGCGGCTGCCGATCAGGACCTCGTCGCCGTCGCGGAAAACGATCGCTCGGAAGCCGTCCCACTTGGCCTCGTAGTGCATGCCCGGAGGGATGCGGGCGGCCGACTTGGCGAGCATGGGCTTGACCGGCGGCATGACGGGGAGGCGCATACGCCATAGTTTGCTGCGTTTTCCAACGAATTGCCGCTCGGCGGGCGGCCGGCGGCACTACGCCAGCCTACGCTGACCTACAAGACATACCAGGACGAAAACTCACACGACTGCCTACCCTGGGGCATGAGCAGTGCCGAGCAGATCGAGATCGACGGTCATTCCGTACGGGTCAGCAACGTCGACAAGGTGTACTTTCCCGAACGCGGTTTCACCAAGGGCGACGTCGTCCGCTACGTCATGGCCGTGGGGACGGGAATGCTCCGCGCGTTCGGCGACCGCCCCACGACGCTCGAACGCCACCCCGACGGCGTCGGCGGCGAATCGTTCTACCAAAAGCGCGTGCCGAAATACGTGCCGGAGTGGATCAGGACCGCCCGTATCCGCTTCCCGAGCGGACGCACCGCCGACGAGCTGTGCCCCGACAGCGTCGCGTCTCTGGTGTGGGCCGCGAACCTGGGCTGCCTGACGTTCCACCCGTGGCCGGTCCGGCGCGGCGACACCGAGCATCCCGACGAGCTGCGCATCGACCTCGACCCCCAGCCCGGCACCGACTTCGCCGACGCGGTCCGCGCCGCGCACGAGATGCGGGCCGTCCTCGACGAGCACGGCCTGACCGCGTGGCCCAAGACGTCCGGCGGCCGGGGTCTGCACCTGTACGTGCCGCTGCGTCCGTCGTGGCCGTTCGTGGAGGTGCGCCGCGCGGTGATCGCGCTTGGCCGGGAGCTGGAGTCCCGGATGCCCGAGCACGTGACCATGGCGTGGTGGAAGGAAGAGCGCGGGCGCAAGGTCTTCGTGGACTACAACCAGATGGCCCGGGACCGGACGATCGCCGGCGCGTACTCGGTCCGCGCGAATCCGCGCGCGACCGTATCGGCCCCGCTGACCTGGGACGAAGTCGACGACGCGCATCCGGACGACTTCGACCTGGCCACCATGCCCGAGCGGTTCGCGCGGCTGGGCGACGTGCACGCCGACATGTCCGGGCACGCCTTCGACCTCGGCTCCGCCCTGGCTCTGTCCGACCGCCAGACCCACGACAGCGGCTCGGGCGATCTGCCCTATCCCCCGGACCATCCGAAGATGCCCGGGGAACCGGCCCGCGTCCAACCCAGCCGGGCCCGAAAACCGTAGGCTTCGGGCGGGCCGATCGGGCCCGGGCGAGTCGGCCGTCCGACCGGTCAGCCGTTCGGGAGGATCACCGCGCGCCCGTTGACCTGGCCCGCGTGCAGGCGCTCGTACGCGAGGGGTGCCTCGTCCAACGTGTAGGTCTCGACGTGGACCTCGACTGCCCCGGCGCGGGCGAGATCGAGGACTTCGAGGAGTTCCCCGCGGCTGCCCCAGTAGGGCGCGGTCACGGCGACGTCGTACGGCAGGGCTCCGATGCCGACCGGCAGCGTCCCGCCGCCGAGGCCGACGATCGTCACGTCGGCTTCGACCGCCGCGCACGCCCCCGCGATCGCGGTGGTCGCGGGGGCGCCGACGAAGTCGAAGACGGCCTCCGCCCCGAGGCCGCCGGTCAGTTCGTGCACCCTGGTTCGGGGTCGGGGACGTTCACCGGCTCCGGCGGCGCACCCACGCTGCGGTATTGCAGGGCTCTCATGGTCTCGGTTCCTTCCTCGGCCGACGCGGCGGCGGGTTCACCACTCGACGTCGAACGCGTTGAGCAGTGCTTCCTCTCCGGACTCCCCACCCGACGCCCCGAGCGCGTGCATGGTCTCGATGCCCTGCTCGGTCCAGATCGTCTTGCCGGTGCGCCGGTAGCGGCTGCCCCAGCGCGACGCCAGTTGCGCGACGAGGAAGAGACCGCGCCCGCCCTCGTCGGTCGCGACCGAACGGCGCAGGCGCGGCTGGGTGTTGCTGGGGTCGGACACCTCGCAGACGAGGATGTTGTCGCGGATCAGCCGAAGGCCGATAGGGCCGCCCGCGTAGCGGATGGCGTTGGTGACCAGTTCGCTGACCACGAGTTCGGTGCTGAACACCAGCTCGTCCAGGCCCCAGGCGGAGAGCTGACGCGTGGCCAGTTCGCGTGCGCGACTGACGACCGAGGGATCCGCGGGCAACTCCCAATCCGCGATGGCGTCTTCGGGGACACTGCGGGTGCGCGCGAGCAGCAGGGCCACGTCGTCTTCGCGGGACGGGTCGAGAGTGCCCAGCACCTCGGGGCCGATGTCGATGAGGGGGCGGTCTCGGTTCCGGTCGATGCTGCGCCGGAACTCCCCCAGCAGGGTGCTGATGTCGGCGTCGCGGCGCTCGATCAGACCGTCGGTGAAGAAGGCCAGCAGCGTCCCGTCGGGCAGGTCCAGCTCGACGGACTCGAACGGCATGCCGCCGACGCCGAGCGGTGGGCCGGGGCTGAGGTCGACGAACTCCGGTTCGCGGCCGGGGAGTGCGACCAGGGGAGGCGGGTGGCCGGCACTCGCGATCGCGCAGCGGCGACCGACCGGGTCGTAGACGCCGTACAGGAACGTGGCTCCCTGCGCGGCGAGTTCGGATGTCGGGTCGCCGGGGTCGTGCTCGGGCCAGTAGCTGAGCACCAAGTCGTCGAGGTGGCTGATCAGTTCGACGGGTTCCAGGTCGAGGTCGGCGAGGGTCTGCACGGCGGTGCGCAGGCGTCCCATGGCCGCGGTGGCGCCGAGCCCGTGGCCCACGACGTCGCCGACGACGAATCCGGTGCGCAGTGAGGACAAGGCGATCACATCGAACCAGTCGCCGCCGACACCCGCGTCGCCTTCCGCGGGAAGGTAGGTTCCCGCGGTGTCGGCGGCCGGGGTACGCAGAACCGGGCGCGGCAGCAGGCTGCGCTGCAACGCGACGGCGGTGCGGTGTTCGCGGGTGTAGCGGCGGGCGTTGTCGACGCTGAGTGCGGCGCGCGAGGTGATCTCCGCGAGCATGCCGGCGTCGGCGTCGTCGAAGTCGGCCTCGGTCTGGACCCGCCAGGCGGTGACGGTGCCGAGGATCAGGCCGCGGGCGAACAACGGGATCACGATCAGCGAGTGCGCCCCGCGCGGGATGATGGCGCGGCTCTCCTGCGGCGTCATGCTCAGGGCCTCGCGCAGTTGCTCCATGTCGGAGACGACCACAGCGGCGCCTTCCACGACCGGGTGGAGCAGGGGGCTTTCCGGAACCCACGGCAGAAGGTGCCCGAGGCCGACCACCTCGTCCGGCCATCCCTCCTGACCGGTGACCCCGCCGTTCGCGTCGGCCGCGGCCATCGCGACGCGGCGGATGCGGATGTCGGTGTCGCCCTTCGGCGGTTCTTCGCCGTGCAGTACCGGTTCGGTCAGATCGACGGCGGCGAGGTCGGTGAGTTCGGGGACGAGGACCCGCGCGAGACGGTTGGTGGTGTCCACGAGGTCGAGCGTGGCGCCGATTCCGGTCGCCGCCGCGTGGCTGAGCCGGGCGTACCGTTCGCTGCGTTCGCGGGCGGCCTCCCAAGCGACGGCCCGGCGGCTGGGGACGAGGACGACCAGCCAGTTCCCGTCGGCCGGTCGACCGGGCTGGTCGGGGCCGGTGAGCCGGGACAACGGGTGGGCCGTGTAGCGGAATTCGGTGGGCACGCCGGACGCGGAGGGCAGTACGGCGTTGCCCCGGTGCGCGCCGCCGTCGTCACGGTGGCCCACGGCGAGGGCGCGCCGCAGATTCTCGGCGATCCGCTCGCCGTCGGTTTCCCGGAAAAGCCGGCGCGCGGCAGGCGTCCACAGATGTATGCCGCCGCGCGCGTGCAGGACCACCGCGGCGGCCTCGATTCCGCCGGCCTCGATCCCGCAAATCAGGAACGGCACCTCTTCGGAGCCGGCCCTGTCGGAAGAATTCATCGTTCCTCGCCTGCTGTCGGGGCTGACCGGGTGCGGTCCCATTCTCCCGCCGCGGCGCACGATCAGCCATGGCACGCAAGGCGCGCAGACACGTGCTCGAAGGCGCCGACCTGCTGTTTTGCGGAGTCCGGGGCGGCCTCACGACCACTGGGCCGGGCACGCCCCGGCCCGGCGCTGCGGGGCTGCGGCGGGGGAACGGCACGAGAGCCGGCAGCGAAGTCCCCCGGAAACCACAAAAGCCCCGGACGCTTGACGCCCGAGGCCGTTTCCCGCATATATTGAAGCTTTCTGTGCCTTGAATGACGGACACAGAAAAGAGACCACGAAAAACAATGTGCGGTCATGATATCCGGCCGGGAGTTGAATTGTCAAACGCCGAACGCGCCGAAAACACCGAAATGCGCAACGAGCAGGAATTCCTCGACCTCGTCCACGCCCGGCTCCGCGAGCTGCAGGCCGAAGCGGAGGCCGGGGTGGCTGCCGCCCTTGGCCGGGAGTCCGGCACCCGGCAGGACCGCGTGGAGCGCGACATCGCGGTGGCGGACCATACGAGCCTGCTCGCCGCTTTCGACGCCGGCGACGCCGGGCTGTGCTTCGGGCGGCTTTTCTTCCGGGACGGCGCCGACCACCACATCGGACGCATCGGCATCCGGCGCGACGACGCCGAGCACACCCCGCTGGTCATCGACTGGCGGGCGGATGTCGCGCGGCCCTTCTATCTCGCCACCGGCTATACCCCGATGGGCCTGCGGCGACGGCGCCACATCACCACCGCCGGCCGCCGGGTGGTCGCGCTGCACGACGAAATCCTCGACCTCGCCGACACCCGGCGCACCGGCCACGAGGGGCCCGACGCCGACGGGGTCCTCCTCGCCGCGCTGGACGCCGCACGCACCGGGCGCATGCACGACATCGTGCAGACCATCCAGGCCGAGCAGGACCGCGTCATCCGCGCACCGCACCGCGGCGTCCTCGTCGTCGAAGGCGGCCCGGGCACCGGCAAGACGGTCGTCGCGCTGCACCGGGCGGCGTACCTGCTGTACGCCGACCGCGAGCAGCTCACGCGCCGGGTCGTGCTCGTGGTGGGGCCGAACCCGGCGTTCCTGACGTACATCGAGGACGTCCTGCCCTCGCTCGGCGAGACGGGTGTGCTGTTCGCGACGCCGGGAGAGCTGTTCCCCGGCGTCACCGCGACGGCCACCGACATGCCCGAGGCCGCCGAGATCAAGGGGCGCGCCGAGATGGCCGAGATCCTCGCGCGCTTCGTCGCCGACCGCCAGACGGTTCCCGACGAGCCGCTGGTCATCCCGCACGAGGACGGCGAACTGCTGCTGGACGCCGCGATCGCGACCGCGGCCCGGCGGCGGGCCCGCGAGACGCTGCTGCCGCACAATCTGGCCCGGCCGCACTTCGCGGCGCGGGTCGTCGACGGCCTGTCGGCACAGCTCATCGACCGGCTGGGCGCCGACCCGTACGGAGGGCCGAACTTCCTCGGCTCCGAAGAGGTCGCGGAGCTGCGCATGTCGGTCGCGTCGAGCGATGAGGTGCACAAGGCGATCGACGTCCTGTGGCCGCGCCTGACACCGCAGCAGCTCATCGCCGACTACCTCGACGATCCGGTGCACCTGCCGGACGACGAGGCGCGGGCGATCCGGCGCCCCGTCGTGCACGACCCGGTGTTCGGCACGTGGACGACCGGCGAATGGACTGTCTCCGACGTGCCGTTGCTTGATGAGGCCGCCGAACTCCTGGGCGAGGACGACTCGTTGGCGCGCGCTGCGGCCGAGGCCGAGCGGCGTCGCCAGATCGCCTACGCGCAGGGCGTGCTGGACATGTCCTACGGCTCACGCACGCACGAGTTCGAGGGCCGGGGCGACGAGGAGTCCGAAGTGCTGGGCGCCCACGACCTGGTCGACGCGGAACGGCTCGCGGAACGCCACGAGGAGGCGGACCACCGCACGGCGGCGGAGCGCGCGGCGGCCGACCGCACGTGGTCGTTCGGCCACATCGTCGTCGACGAGGCGCAGGAACTGTCCCCGATGGCTTGGCGGTTGCTGATGCGCCGCAGTCCGACGAAGTCGATGACGCTGGTCGGCGACCCGGCGCAGACCTCGGAACCGGGCGGCTGCGGCTCGTGGGAGCGGATCCTCACGCCGTTCGTGGGAGACCGGTGGGAGCGCTTCCGGCTCGGGGTGAACTACCGGACACCGAGCGAGATCATGGCGGTTGCCGCGCGCGTCCGGCGGGCGGTCGACGCGGAATTCGAGCCGCCCGAGTCGGTGCGGTCGACGGGCGTGACGCCGTGGGCGCACCGCGCCACGGACGTTCCCGGCGCGGTGTCCTCCGTTGTCGCCGACCTGGTAGCGGCCCACCCGGCGGACCGCGTCGGGGTTGTCGCGCCGCGCGACATGCTCGACGCGCTGTTGGCCGCACTGCCCGACGCGGCGTACGGCGTGGCGCCCGAACTCACGTTGCCCGTCGTCCTCCTGCATCCTCGGCAGGCCAAGGGGTTGGAATTCGACGCGGTCGTGGTCGTGGAGCCGGGTGACTTCGGCGCCAACGATCTGTACGTCGCACTGACCCGGGCCACCCAGCGCCTCGGGGTCGTGCACAGCGGGAAGCTCCCGCCCGGACTCGACGAACTGCCGCCGTACGTCTAGGCGGTCATGCAAGAACCGGTTCGCCCC
>NZ_JBPKBI010000018.1:113899-128016 GCF_051388935.1 Yinghuangia sp. YIM S10712 | reverse complement strand
GGCCGGGCCACGTGTCGCGGCCCGGCCCAGGCGCGTTCAAAGCCCCAGTGAGCGTTTGAGGAAGTCGACTTGGAGCAGCAGCAGGTTCTCGGCCACCTGTTCCTGCGGCGTCATGTGCGTCACGCCCGACAGCGGCAGCACCTCGTGCGGGCGGCCCGCCGCGAGCAGCGCGGAGGACAGGCGGAGCGTGTGCGCCGCGACCACGTTGTCGTCCGCAAGGCCGTGGATGATCATCAGCGGGCGCGCGGGCTCCGCGACCGGTCCCAGATCGCCGCCGTCGACCAGGGAGTTCGCCGCATAGACGCGGTGCTCTTCCTCGGGGTGGCCGAGATAGCGCTCGGTGTAGTGCGTGTCGTAGAGCCGCCAGTCGGTGACCGGCGCCCCGGAGACCGCCGCGTGGAACACGTCCGGACGGCGGAGCACCGCGAGTGCGGCCAGGTAGCCGCCGTATGACCAGCCCCGGATGCCGACGCGCGCGAGGTCGAGGTACGGCCGGTCCGCCGCGAGCGCGTGCAACGCGGTGACCTGGTCGTCGAGCGTCACACCGGCGAAGTCGCCCGCGATCGCCTTCTCCCACGCGGGCGAATAGTGCGGCGTGCCGCGGCCGTCCGCGACGATCACCGCGAAGCCTTGGTCGGCGAACCACTGCGAGGTCAGGTGCGGGTTGCGGGCGGCGACGACGCGCTGCCCGTGCGGACCGCCGTACGGGTCCATGAGCACCGGCAGCTTCTCCCCCGAGGCGGGGTCGAAGCCGTGCGGAAGCAGCACCGCGTACGGGATGCGCGACGGGCCCGCGGTGCCCAACTCGACCTTCGCGGTCAGCACCGGTGTCTCCGCGAACGACGCGATCTCGCCGACCGGCGAACCGTTCTGAAACACCGTCACCTTCGGGCCGAAGCGGTCCGGCGACGACGACACGAGCACCGTCGTGCCGCCCGAGCGGACCGCTGTGTGCACGCCCGGCTCGGCGCTGATCCGTTCCGCGCCGTCGGCGGTCACGCGGTACACGTGCACCTCGCCGGTCTCCGGGTCGGCAGCCGCGCCGCCCGCGGACGCGGTCACCAGGACATCGGTCGCGCCGCTGTCCAGGACCGCGCGGACGTGCAGTGACGCGTCGGTGAGCACGCGGTCGTCCACCACCACGCGCCGCGCGTCGCCGGCGTCCTCGACGCGCAGCAGCCCGCCGCCGGGAGTCCACGCCGGTGCGCCCGGCACGATGTCGATCCACACCGGGTCGGTGCGCGTGTGCACCTCGGTCGTCTCGCCGGTGATCGGATTGGCCGACAGCACCCGTTCGGTGCGCTGGTCCCGCGTCGCGACCACCAGCAGCGGCGGCCCGGATGCGCTCCACGACACGTTGACGAGGTACGGGAACTCCTTGCGGTCCCAAGAGAGTTCGGTGTGCTCACCGGACACGGCGTCGATCAGCGACGCGGTCACGTCGGCGTTCGGCGTGCCGGCCGCCGGGTACGCCACCTCGTGCGGCGCGGCCGCCGGATTGGCCGGGTCCGCGATCCACCAGCGGTCCACGGGGGCGTTGTCGACGCGGGCCGCGATCAGCGCGGTGCCGTCCGGGGACCACCAGTGGCCCCGGCTCCGCTGCATCTCCTCCGCGGCGATGAACTCGGCGACACCCCAAGTGACTTCGCTGTTCTCCGGACTCGCCAGCGCACGGTCGCCGGAGCCGTCCGCACCGATCACGCGCAGTTCGCCGCCCGCGACATAGGCGATGTGCCGGCCGGTGGGCGACGGCCGAGGGTCGATGACCGGCCCGGGAGTGCCCAGCTCGGTGACGGCCCCGGACACCGGGTTGGCGACGAACAGCCGCCCGGACAGCGTGAACGCGACGGTCTTCCCGGCCGTGTCCACCGCGTAGCCGACGATGCCGGCCGAGCCCTCGCGGCTGCGCTCCCGGCGGGCCCGCTCCTCGGGCGACAGGTGCTCGGCGGCGCCCCCGAGCAGGACCGCCGGGTCGGCGACGACGCGTTCGCCGAGACGCGGCTCGTACGCCCACAGGCACGTGGCACGGTCCCCGCCGGAGCGCGACCGCAGGAAGAGGACCGTCGGACCCGCGCCGCCGCCCCCGGTGACCGTGAACGCGCGAGGAACCCCGAGAGTGAAGCGCTGCGTGCGGGCGTGCTGCCGGGGAAACGTGATCTCCGAGCTCATGGGGGCCAGCCTACGGGGGACAGGGCCTGGGGAATGGGTGTTCGGAACGTACCGCCGGTAACGCGCTGATCGAGTGATTTCGAGCCGTGTGCGTTGCGTAACTCACCGTGTCTGGAATTGTTTCGACCAACGGGTGTTCTTGTCCGTCGAAACATTGGAGGTGCGCACTCATGGCGATTTCGGTTTCCGTGGTGCTGCTTCTCGGCATCGTGACGCTGTTCCTGATCCGCAAAGCCTGCCTGCGTCCGGTACACGCCGTCGTCTGCGTCCTGCTCGGCTTCTATCTCGCCAGTACCTCGCTCGCCCCGTCGATCCACGACGCCGGCATGAGCTTCGCGGGCATCGTCAACGGCATCCACTTCTGACGCCGCGCTTCCCCGATCGCGCCCGGCACCCGGTTCCGACGCCTCGGCCCCGATGCCCGCCATCGGAGCCCGACGCGGGTGCGGGGCGCGGCAACGGCGGCCGTACCGTGGCGGTATGCCCACGAACGACCGCACCCCCGCCAACCGCTGGCTCGAAGTGACCGGCGGAACCCGCGGCCCCGCCTATGCGGCCCGCTTCCGCGAACTCGCCGCGCAAGGCCGCGACCTGCACGGCGAGGCCCGCTTCTGCGACGCCCTCCTGCCGCGCGGCGGCCGGGTCCTGGACGCCGGCTGCGGCACCGGGCGCGTCGCGATCGAGCTCGCCCGGCTCGGCCACAAGGCCGTCGGCGTCGACATCGACACCTCGATGCTCGCCGAGGCCCGCGCCGCCGCCCCCGGCCTCACCTGGGTGGCCGGCGACCTCGCGACCCTCGACCCCAAGGCCGTCGACGGTCCGGACGCCTACGATCTCGCGGTCGCGGCCGGCAACGTGATGATCTACCTGACCCCGGGCACCGAGGCGCAGGCGGTCGCGACGCTGGCCGCGTGCGTGCGCCCGCACGGAGGTCTGGTCGTCGCGGGTTTCTCCTTCGACGGCGGCGAGGGCGGTACGCCGGTCAGCGCCGAGGCGTACGAGGCGGCGTGCGAGGCTGCCGGACTGCACCGCGTCGAACGTCACGCGGGCTGGGACCGCGAGCCGTGGGACGCGGCGGCGGGCTACGGGGTCTTCGTCCACCGCCGGGACTGATCCTCCGCGCGGACCCGGGGCGGGTGACAACAGCCGCCCGGCGGCCCGTTTCGTGCCTTGCCCCAGGAGGATCCGGCGCGGCCACAGCCCGCTTCGGCGGCACGTAGGCTGGCCTTCATGACTGCGCCCGCGACCCCGCCCGCGACCCCGCTCAGCCTGCTCCTCGTCCACGCGCACCCCGACGACGAGGTCATCAACAACGGTGCGACGATGGCCCGCTACGCCGCCGAGGGCGTGCATGTGACGCTGGTGACCTGCACGCTCGGCGAGGAGGGCGAAGTCCTCGTGCCGGGGCTCGCGCATCTGGCGGCGGACCGCGAGGACCGGCTCGGGCCGCACCGGATGACCGAGATGGCCGACTCCATGAAGGCCCTCGGCATCCACGACCAGCGCTACCTCGGCGGCCCCGGCCGGTACCGCGACTCCGGGATGATGGGCACATCGCCCAACGAACGGCCCGACTCCTTCTGGCAGGCGGACGTCGACGAGGCCGCCGGGCACCTGGTGGCGATCGTGCGCGAGGTCCGGCCGCAGGTGCTCGTGGCGTACGACGAGATCGGGGGCTACGGGCACCCCGACCACATCCAGGCCCACCGGGTCGCGATGCGGGCCGCCGAACTGGCCGCGGATCCGGCGTACGGCGAGGGCGAGCCGTGGGAGATCGCGAAGATCTACTGGAACGCCATGCCGCGTTCCGTCGTCGCCGCGGGGTTCGAGCAGATGAAGGCCGACGGCAAGGAACTGCCGTTCGACTTCGTCGACGTCGACGACCTGCCGTTCGTCGTCGACGACGCGGTGGTCACGACGGCGGTCGAAGCCGGCGAGTGGTTCGACGCCAAGGTGGCGGCGCTGCACGCGTACCCGACTCAGATCTCCACGGACGACGCCTTCTTCGCGCTGTCGAACAACATCGGCCAGTCGATCATGAGCGTCGAGCACTACCGGCTCGTCAAGGGCGAGCGCGGCCCGGCCGGCGCGGACGGGCGCGAAGACGACCTGTTCGCCGGGGTGCGCGGATGAGCGGCGGCGCGGGCGGCACGAAGCGCGGCCCGGGCGGCGGCGGTGCCTCCCGGGCGGCCGGCGTCGGCAGGCCGCCGCCGGGTGCCGGGACGGGTTCCGGGGCGGGGGGCGGGCGTGACGGGGCCGACACGCCCGACTATGGTGCTTCGGTGCTGTACAAAGCCGGCCGGATCGCGGCCTACGTCGCCTGGTTCGTGCTCGGTTGCGCGGCGGGTTGGCTCGGTGCGTTCGCGCAGGGGGCGTACCGGCCGGGCGGCCTCATCGTGGCGCTGGCCGGCGCGGGCGGTCTGTTCGTCGCCGGCGGACTGCTGATGAAGGCGAGACCGGGCGCCGCGGTGCCCGCCGCAGGGTGGCTGATCACGGTGTTCTACATCGCGGCGGCCCCCCGGGCCGAGGGCGACTGGGTGTTCACAGGCGGCATCACGTCTTATCTGTTCCTGCTGGGAGGATCCATCGTGGGCGCGATGATCGCGATGCAGCCGTGGGGCGGCAGCGCTCATCCGCTACTTCTTTCGGGTGAACGCCTGCCCGGGAACGGCAACTAGAAGTACCGTCCGCCCATGCTCCTGGTACGACGGCGGGGCGCCAACCGCCTGGCGCGCGAACGTAACTTCCAGCGCGCCGCATTCGTTGCTCCGCCTGTAGCGGCCAAGAGTTTTTGTCCATTCTGGACCGGGCCGGCCCTTCCCGATGTGGCCCGGCCACGGACAGGAGAAGCCTCCCGGGTTCCTCCGGGGGGAGGAGTCACGACCTCACGGCCCTCGTACGGCCGTGGAAGTACGCGGTTCCGTCCCGCTACGACGTGCCGCACACGATCACCAATCGGTCGGTCGCGGGCGTCGTCAGACGCAACCGGTCGACGGTGGCCGCCTTCCGGGGCGGTCGATATTCGCAACGGAGAGTTCGTTCGTCGTGAGCAACGACCAGCCCACCACGCCTTCCGGCGCGCCTGAGGAGCCGCACCCTTACTTCAGCCGTCCGCCGCGGCATCCGGGGCCACCGCCGCATCCGCAGCCCCAAGACGCGGGTGTGCCGCAGCCCGGCCCGCAGGTGCCGCAGTATCCGGACCAGGGCGGCTACGGGACCGGACCGGTCCCTGGCCACCCGGGGCCCGACACGGGCGGATACGCCGCCCCGGCCGCGCCGCAGAACCCGGCGGCCGGCGCCGCGATGCAGGACGGGTCGGAGGACCGCACGGCCGCCGGACTGCCGAGGCGGGCCGGGCGCCGCAGTCTGATCGGCGCGTTCGGTGCGCCGTCCGCCGCGGCGCAGACGCCGCAGCCCCAGGCGCCCCAGGCGCCCGCGGCGGGAGACAGTGCGGGCGCGGGTCCGGGTGCCGGGGCCGCGGCGGTCACGCCGGACGGCAGCGGCGCGGAGCCGTCGATGACCACGCGGGTCAGCATCAAGATCCCCGGGTCGCGTCCGATCCCTCCGGTCGTGCTGCGCGGACAGGCGCGGCTCGCCCGCGACGAAGAGAGCGACGAGCAGGGATCCCCCGACGGTGCGGGCGGTGGGTCGCAGGCGTGGGACGACTTCGACGAGCACGGGTTCGCGAGTGAGCCCCCGTACGGCGGTGGCCCGGGGGAGCCTCCCGGACCCGCCGCGCGCCGCGAGCCCGACGACAGCCAGCCGCCGCGGCCGTCCGGCAAGCGCCGGCGGCGCCTGGCGATCATCGCGAGCGCGGCGGTGTTCGCCCTGGTCGGTGGGATTTACGGCGGCTCGCTGGCGTACGCGGGCGGCGGTGTGCCGCGCGGGACCTCGGTGCTGGGCGTCGACATCGGCGGCCGGTCGAAGTCGGAGGCCGTCCGCACACTGGAGACCGTGCTCGCCGAGCGCGCGTACAAGGACTTCAAGGTCAAGCTCGGTGACAAGGAGCTGATTCTCGACCCGCCCAACGCCGGACTCATCCTCGACGCGCGCGCGACCGTCGACCGCGCCGCCGAGAAGAGCCTGAATCCGCTGGACTCCATCCCGGCCATGTTCGGCGAGAAGCGCGAGGTCGAGCCGCGCACGATCGAGGACCCGGCCAAGCTCGCCGCGGCGCTCGAACAGCTCGCCGCCGACGCGGGGGAGCACCAGCGCGAGGGCGGTGTGTCGTTCGCGGGCGGTACGGCGACGGCCATAACTCCCCAGGCGGTTCAGGTGCTCGACACCCAGGCGGCGGTCGCCGTGGTCCGTGACGCGTTCCTCGACCCGAACCGGAGCGGGCCGGTCGTGCTGCCGACCAAGCTGTCGACGCCGCGCGTGTCGCAGGAGGAAGTCGACCGCGCGATGCGGGAGTTCGCGATCCCGGCGATGTCCGGGCCGGTCACGCTCAAGGCCGGCAAGGCCAGCCTCAAGATGACGCCCGCGACCCTCGCGAAGTACCTCACGATGGAGCCGGACGCCAACGGCCGCCTCCAGCCGAAGATCGACACGGCCGGGCTCCAGAAGGAACTGGGCGACACGTTCTCCGCGGTCGGCGAGAAGCCGGTGGACGCGACCTTCAAGGTGGACGCGGGCAAGGTCTCGGTCGTGCCGCACAAGCCGGGCCAGGGCGTGTCCGGGGACACCGCGGCCAAGGCGCTCCTCGACGTGCTTCCCAAGACCAGCGGTCGCACCGTGCAGGTGACGCTCGGGCCCGTCGAGCCGGAGTTCACCACCGCGAAGGCCGAGGCGCTGGGCATCACCGAGGTGATGTCGACGTACACGACCGAATACCCGTACGCCGCCTACCGCCTCACCAACATCCACCGTGCGGCCGACCTCATCGACGGCGGCGTGGTCATGCCGGGCGAGACGTGGTCGCTCAACAAGACCGTCGGCGAACGCACCGCGGAGAACGGCTTCGCCAAGGGCACGATCATCAACAACGGCCGCTTCGAGACGGACTACGGAGGCGGCGTCTCGCAGGTCGCGACCACGATGTTCAACGCGGTGTTCTTCGGCGGTCTCAAGGACGTCATGCACAAGCCGCACAGCTTCTGGATCGAGCGCTACCCGGCGGGACGCGAGGCGACGGTCGCGTGGCCGTCCCTCGACCTGAAGTGGCAGAACGACTCGGGCAAGCCGGTCTACATCGACACCTCGTACACCGACTCGTCCATCACCGTGACGCTGCTGGGCACCAAGAAGTACGACGAGATCAAGTCGGCAAGCTCGGCGAAGTACGCGACGATCGCGCCGAAGAAGGTGAACGACACGCGCGAGGGCTGCGTCCCGCAGGAGGCCTCGGAAGGCTTCAAGATCGACGTGACGCGCATCTTCGTCGACAACGGCAAGGAAGTCCGCCGCGAGCAGTTCCACACCAAGTACGACCCCGCCGACGAGATCATCTGCGCCCCGGCGGCGCCCCCGGCCCCGGGTGGCGCGTCCGCCCCGCCGAGCGGATCTGCTCCGACCGGCAGCGCGTCGGGTGCTCCGTCGCCCAGGGCCTCGTCGACTCGGGACGGGGAGGAGTAACCGGCCCGATCAGTCGGTGAAGCCCCGCGGCGCCCGGACCGGTTCCGGGTACCGCGGGGCTTTTGCCTGTGCAGTGGCGGGCCCGGTCAGCGGCCGATGTCGCGGGCGAGGTCCAGGCCGAAGGTTCGGTCCAGGTGGATGAGGGCTTCGAAGCGGGCGCCTGGTGGGATGCCGGGGTCGGTGCGCAGGGCGTCGGTCAGGTTCAGGGCGCGGAGGGTGCCCAGGTTGTCGTCCACCGCGGCGTGTACTTCGGCGATGCGGCCGGCGGGCGGGGCGGCGGATGGGCTTTCGGCGAAGTGCGCCACGTCGGTGCGGAGTTCACCGAGGTGATCAGTCGTACGGGCGAGGTCGTCCTCGGACAGCGGCATGCTGTCGGGGGATTCGCGGGCCAGCAGTGCGAGCCGCAGTGCCAAGGGGTCGGCGGCCTGCCAGGCGGCGGCTTCAGGGGTCTGCGGGCCGGGATCCGCGGGGACGACGAGGAGCACGCGCGGCGGGGGAGCGATGTGGTCCGGGGCGGGGGTGACGTGGATGTCGGGGGACGGGTCGTCCGGGCCGGAAGTCCCTTGCGCGGGATGAATGTTGAAGCGCATCGGGTCGGTGTGCCACGTTGCTTTCGAGGTTGCGGCGAGCCCGGCCGCCGTGCAGTCGTGCCGGGTCACCTGCACGACGAGGTGATGGCGCTCCGCCGCGCGTCGAATGACGTCGGCGGTGAGCGCGGCGCGGAGTGATCCGGGGCAGTAGGCCACCCGCAGCCGCCTGGTGCCGGGTGGGGCGGCGGGCTGCGGGTGGCCGGTCCGGGCGTCGGTCAGGTGCAGCATGAAGGGCACGCTACTCCGCCGAGCTCGGGCTCCGGCGGCGGTAAGCCGTCCGCTGCCTGCACGTACCGGCGCTGTGGGACGCTTGAGTTGGGTTGCGAGGCGGCTGTGGGCGTCGGGAAACGCACGGGCCGGGCGCGCGGGTCACGGCACGTCGCGGGCGGGTCGAACGCGTACGGCGGCGAACCGCAGCCGCACGTAGTCCGCGACCCAGATCCCGTCGGCGCCCACCATCCGGTCGCGTACGACGTCGTCCACGCGGGCCAGCAGCGGCTCGTGCACGTCGGCCGGGAACGCCGCCAGGACCGTCGGGCCGAACATGCGCCACCAGTCGGCGGCCGTGTCGCCGGGGGCCAGGGCGGTGGGGCGGGCGAAGCAGGCGGTGGTGGCGACCTCGAAGCCCGCGTTTTCCAGCCGTGTGGCGTACTCCGCGGTCGACGGGAAATACCACGGCAGTTCGATCGGCACCTCGGGAGCCAGTTCGCCGCCCGCGACGCGCAGCCCTTCGATCAGTGCGGCCACGTTGCCGCTCGCACCGAACTCCGCGACGAAGCGTCCGCCGGGGGCCAGGGCGGCGTGCACGCGCGCCAGGACCTCGTCGGGGCGCCGCATCCAGTGCAGTGCGGCGTTCGAGAACACGGCGTCGAACGGCTCGTCGACCGTGAACGCGTGCCCGTCGGCAACCGCGAACGTCGGTGTGCCGGGCGCGTCGCCGTACTTGTCGACCGCCGTGCGGATCATGTCCGGGTCACCGTCGATGCCGTGCACGGTCACGCCGCTCGCGGCGATCCGGGCGGCCAGGTCGCCGGTGCCGCAGCCCAGGTCCAGGATGCGTTCGCCGGGCCGGGCATCCAGCAGATCGACCACGCCCCGGCCGTGCGCCGAGACGTAGGAGAAGTTGTTGTCGTACTGCATTGAATTCCAGCTCATACGTTGCAGGATAAGGGTCGTGGTCATATTTTGAGACTACTTTCTTGCATAGTGAGACATTGGATCTTGGGATGGCCGGGAACCGACCCGGCATACCAGGCGTTCCGGTTACGGGTCGCACACGAGCGAGTAGAGTCCTTGCGCCACGGACGGCGACCCAGACGACCGACGGACACCGGCCGGGGCTTCGGGACCGAACCCCCCGGATCTGTGCAGCACTTCGGAGGCAGGGCCATGGGGCTGCGCCGCGCGACCGCGCCGAGGAGACAGCCGACGCCGGGCCGGCGTCTCCGGGATCTCCTGCGCGGGCGTGTGCGCTGGGCGGTCACTGCGATCGTCCTCGCGGCGATGCCGGCGGTGCTCGTGGTCGTGCTCGCGGACGACGGCGAACCGACGCGCCTGACCGCCGAGTACGTGCGTACCGGCAGTTGGGACACCGGTTTCAGCGCGCAATACATCGTGCGCAACGCCGGCGACGAGACCGCGCACGGTTGGACCCTGAGATTCCGGCTGCCCGAAGGCGGCGAGATCACGTCGCTGTGGAACGGGCGCTCCAGCCGCGACGGCAGCCATTACACGATCCGCGACCAGGACTGGAACCGCGATCTTCGGCCGGGCGAAAGCGCGGTCGTCGGCTTCGAGGTCCGGCGCGTCGACCCCGCCGCCATGACGTCGACCGCGCAACCCGTCGAGTGCACCATCAACGGCCGTGCCTGCGAGGTCGTCGGCGCGGTCGGGGCCACCGGCGACCACGCGGCCGCCGCCGGGCCGCCGACCGAGGCAACCGGCACCCCGCCGGGCGCCACCCCCGGCCAAGGCCCGCGATCCGCGGCGCCCCCGGCGCCCGGCCCCGCCCGTACGACCCCGCCCGCCGGCGCCCCGCAGCCCGGCGCCGGAGCTTCGACGCCCGGCCCGGGCACCGGCCCGACAGGCGCTCCCGCGACCGGGGCACCGGTTGTGACGACACCCGTGCGCCCGTACGTCGACCTCGCCGCACCCGGCTCCTACGACCTCGCCGCCGCGATCCGCACGACCGGAGTCACCGACTGGATCCTCGCGTTCGTTGTCGACGGCGGCGATTGTCGGCCCACGTGGGGCGGCGGCATCCGCCTCGACGACCCGACCGTGGCGCAGCGTTTCGCCGAGCTCAAGGCACTGGGCGGCAAGGCCGCGATCTCGTTCGGCGGCGCGGCCGGCACCGATCTCGCAGCGAGTTGCGCGTCGCCGGAGGCTCTGGCCGCCGCGTACCGGCAAGTCGTGGACCAGTACCAGGTCAGCCGGATCGACCTCGACGTGGAAGGCCGTTCGCTCGGCCGCCCGGACATCGTCGAACGCCGCAACCAGGCCCTGCTGTTGCTCGCCGACGGCATCAGCCGCGACGGCGGCGCACTTGAAGTGACCTACAGCCTCCCCGTGTTGCCGACCGGCCTCGGCGACGACGCCATGGCCCTGCTGCGCGACGCGGCGAAACGCGGCGTCCACGTCGACACCGTGAACGTGCTCGCCCGCGACTACGGGCCCGCCAACGCCCCCGACCCGGCCGGTCGCATGGGCCGGTACGCCACCGACGCGGCGCGCGCGGTGCACGGGCAACTCCGCCAACTGTGGCCCGCACTGACGGAAGCCCAGGCGTGGCAGAAGCTCTCGGTCACGCCGATGATCGGGGTGGACGACGTGCCCGGCGAGGTCTTCACGCTCGACGACGCACGGGAATTGGCGCGCTTCGCGAACGAGCGGCACCTGGGTCGGCTCTCATGGTGGTCCGCGGCCCGCGACCGGCCGTGTCCGACGCCCGGCGCCACGGCCGCCGACCCGGGGTGCAGCGGAGTCCTCCAGGATCCGTACGCGTTCCTCCAAGCCTTCGTCCAGGGCTCCAGGGAACCGGCGGCGACCCAGCCGCCGCCCAGCCGTACGACGGAAAGCCCCCACGGGGAGCGGTGACGCCCGACGGCGGCGCCGCGCCGGTGACGGGGCGGTTTCCGGGGGCCGAGGGATGCCTGCCGTGTGTGCCCGGTGCGTCAGTTCAGACGCGAGCGGGCCTCCCGCGCCTCGCGCCGTACCGTCTCGGCGAGTTCGCCGTCGATCGCGCCGACCAGATCCGCGAACTCCTCCAACTCCGCGGCGCCGCCCGCAAAGTCGCCCGTCAGCACGAGCAGCGTGCCGCGCTCGCGGCGCAGCACCGCCGGGTGCCGCGGCAGCAGCAGCGACAGTTCGACCGCCCACAACCGCGTCCAGGCCCGCTCCGGCGCCTGATGCGGGTTCTGCGCCCAGGCCCGGATGTTGTTGAGGATCCGCAGCAGCACGGCCGTCGGCTGCGCGGGCAGCAGCAGATGCGGGTCGTCCGGCGAACCGCCCGCTCCCAGCGCGATGGTGCGGGCGTCGTCGACGGTCAGCAGGCGACCACCCTGGAACGGGTCCGCGAGCACGAAGTCACCGTCGGGATCGCCGATCCCGACCACGAAGTGCCCCGGCAACGCGACGCCGTACACGTGGATGCCGGCACGGCGCCCGACCTCCATCCACACCACCGACAACAGGATCGGCAGCCCGCGCCGCCGCCGCAGCACGTGGTGCAGCAACGACGAACGCAGGTCCGCGTAGTCCGCCTGGGCGCCGCCGAAACCCGCCCGCGCCCCGAGCACCAGCGCGAGGACCGCCGCCGCCTGCGCCGGGTCGGTCTCCTCCGCCGGCTCGGTCAACTTCGCCGCGACCGCGTGCGCCAGCCGGTCGAGTTCGGCCCGGCCGATCCCGGTGTCCACCTCCCGATCCTCCTCGGCGCCCATCAGCAGGCACGCCTCGGCGAGGTCGACGGGCTCGGTACGGACCACTTCGGCGAACCGCGCGCGCCGCGCGGATACATCACTCGGGTCGTTCAACCTCACGGCTCCCTGAGACTTGTGGTGTCCGGCTGCGATGGGCGGCGCGAGGCCGCGACCGGTCGGTCCGGAGAGGGCTCTGCCGGGCTCCCGCCGCCGGTCCGCACCCGCTTCACGCCCTCCTGCGATACCGGTACCGGTGGTGTTCGGTGAAGCCCAGCCCCGCGTAGAGCCGCAGTGCGTCGGCGTTGTCGGCCTCGACCCCGAGCAGCGCCGTCGTCGCGCCCGCGCGCAGCGCGTGCTCGGTCAGCGCGGCCATCACCACCCGCGCGAAACCCCGGCCCCGGTACGCCGGATCGGTCTCCACCGCGGTGAAGCTCGCCACCCGCAGGCCGGTGCCGCGCGGCCCGGTCGTCGCGCCGAGATCGACGCTGACGCGGCCGATCGCGACCGGAACCTCCAGGCCGGGCGCACGCACGGCCGCGAACGCGTGGCGCACAGCGCCACCCGCCTCACCGTCCGCCCCGCCGAAGCCGCCGACGCCGCCGAGCACCGCCCGCGCGGCTGCGGCCGTCGGCCCCGGGACGGTGCCTGCGGCGAGCGCCCGGTTGTAGCGCGCCAGCCAGCCGGCATCCGGCTGGTCCGTTCCCTCTGCGACCTCCACGGCGAACTCCGCAAGCTCCGGAAGCGGTCCGACCCGGTCGCGGACCGCCGCCAGCCGGGCGGTCTGCACGACGGTCAGCGCCTCCTCCGCCCACCCCGCAGCGGCCAGGAACACGTCGGTGCCCGAGCCGACGGGCACTTGGAAGTACGCCGGCAACTCCCGTGCCGCATACCACTCTTCCGCCGTCGCAACGGCCTCGTCCGGCGGCATCCCCGGGTCGCCCAGCGGCAGCACGGAATTCGCCCGCCGGGTGAAACCCGCCGCCGCGCGCAGACGCCACCCGCCGAGCTGCGCGTACTCCGTCGCCGGCCACGCGCGGTCCGAAGCCGCCTGCAGAACCTCGACCGGCAGCGCCGACGGCCCGCGCACCGGAACCGGCGGCACGACCTTCCCCGCGACCAGGCTGCGCTCCGCCACGCGCGCGACCGAGCCGTCCTTTCGGGTGATCGTGAGGACGCCATCCGCCCAGGACGTGAGCTCGCCGACGACGTCGCCGTACTCGGTCCGGCCCGTCCCAGGCGTGCCGTTCGGCGCGAGGGTGCGGCGAACCGACACCCTTTTGCCGACGTCCTCCGGTGTGATCCGGTTCACCTGGTGTGCTCCCTGATCGCTGCTGAAAAGAGACCTTGGTCTCTGCTGATATGGGGCCGCTAGGAGTTAGCCCCGGACCACCGCGATACTAGTGACGGGCATCGACGTTGCCGCGCTCCCGCGCACCCGTAACGACCAAAGGCGGATCCCGCCATGAGGAGGAATCCCACGTGACGTACGTCATCGCGCAGCCCTGCGTCGACGTGAAGGACAAGGCTTGCATCGAGGAGTGCCCCGTCGACTGCATCTACGAGGGCGAGCGTGCGCTGTACATCCACCCCGACGAGTGTGTGGACTGCGGCGCGTGTGAGCCTGTGTGCCCCGTTGAGGCGATCTTCTACGAGGACGACGTGCCCGAGCAGTGGAAGGACTACTACAAGGCGAACGTCGAGTTCTTCGACGACCTCGGCTCTCCCGGTGGTGCCTCCAAGCTCGGCCTGATCGAGAAGGACCACGCGTTGATCGCCGCCCTGCCCCCGCAGGGCGAATGACCGGCGTGAACGCAACGCACGGCGGCGCCGCGCCGCCCACTCCCGACCGGGGGTGGGCGGCGCGGCG
>NZ_JBPKBI010000018.1:89287-113851 GCF_051388935.1 Yinghuangia sp. YIM S10712 | reverse complement strand
CCCCCCCCCCCCCCCCCCCCCCCCCCCCCCCCCCCCCCCCCCCCCCCCCCCCCCCCCCCCCCCCCCCCCCGCGTCTCCGCGCGTCTGCCGGAGTTCCCCTGGGACCGTCTGGACGGCGCCAAGGCGACCGCCGCGGCCCACCCGGACGGCATCGTGGACCTGTCGGTCGGCACACCCGTCGACCCGACACCGGAACTGATCCGCGACGCGCTCGCCGCCGCCGCGGACTCGCCGGGCTACCCGCTGACCTACGGCACCTTGGCACTCCGCGAGTCCGTCGCCGGATGGCTGCGCCGCCGCCTCGGCGTGACCGGGGCCGACCCGGGCGCCGTCCTCCCGGTGATCGGCACCAAGGAACTCGTCGCCGGGCTGCCGGGCCTCCTCGGCCTCGGCCGCGGCGACAAGGTGGTGCACCCGGCGCTGGCGTATCCGACATACGACGTGGGGGCGCGCCTCGCCGGCGCCGAGCCCGTGCCGACGGCCGACGGCGAGACACCCGACGCCGACGGCGTACGCCTGGTGTGGATCAACTCGCCCGCCAACCCGCACGGCGCCGTGCGGACCGTTGCGGAACTGCGCGAATTCGTCGCGTGGGCCCGGTCGGTCGGCGCGCTGCTCGTATCCGACGAGTGCTACATCGAGCTCGGCTGGGAGGCCGAGCCCGTCTCGGTGCTGCACCCCGACGTGTGCGACGGCTCGCACGACGGCCTGCTCGCCGTCCACTCGCTGTCGAAGCGCTCGAACCTCGCGGGCTACCGGGCCGGTTTCGTCACCGGTGACCCCGCGGTGGTACGCGAGCTGCTCGCCGTCCGCAAACACGCCGGCATGATCGTGCCGGGCCCGGTGCAGGAGGCGATGCGCGTCGCGTTCGGCGACGACGCCCACGTCGCCGAGCAGAAGGCGCGGTACGCGGCGCGGCGGGCCCAGTTGCGCGACGCGCTGGAGTCGGCCGGGTTCCGCATCGACCACTCCGAGGCGAGCCTGTATCTGTGGGCGACCCGCGACGAGGCGTGCTGGGACACGGTCGCCTGGCTGGCCCAACGCGGGGTGCTCGTGGCCCCCGGCGAGTTCTACGGCGCGGCGGGCGCACGGCACGTACGGATCGCGTTCACTGCGACCGACGAACGCGTCGCGGCGGCCGTCGAACGACTCAAGTCGGACTGACCTGCTCGGTGGCCTCCAGGTGGCGCCCACCCGATAAACGCCGGGTGGGCGCCACCTCGGCCTGCCGGCACCCCGAGCCCGCGAACTTCTCCGCGGCCTCGCCCTGCGGCACGGGCGGGGCCGGAGACGCGAGCGTCAGATGAGGCGCGGCATCTCGCGCAGCGGCGTGCTGAGGCCCTCGACGGTCGTCGCGGCGTCCGTCACGATGTGGCCGTGCGTGCCGCGCGCCAGTTCGGTGTCCATCGTGGGCATGGCCGCGTTGACCGACTTGTCCGTCGCGTAGCCGGTGATCGGCAGCGCCGGACCGAGACCCATTCCCGCCGGCCGAAGCACCGACGCCTGGAGACGGCGCGCGACCGCGTCGCTGCCCGCGGTCACGCCGTCGACCGACGGCAGGCCCGCCTCGGGGTGCGCGACCTGGCCGACGAGCGGCTGCACGAGCTTCGTCACGCCGGGCTGCGCGGCGAGATGCTGCACCTTGCCGACCGCCTTGACCACCGGGGCCTCCCGGAGGTCCGGCACCTGCGGGCTGACCCGGTCGAGCAGCGGTACGGCGCCGGTTTCGGCGACATCGGCGGCTTCGGTGACCGTGTTCAGGGCCCGCGGGACCGCGCCGGGCTCGGTGACCTTGTCCACGGCCCCGGCCAGCGGCACGCCGACGGCGGGCTGCACGGCGTCGGTGACACCGTCCACGGTGAACGGCACGCCGCTCATGTTGGTCTGCGAGACCCCGGGAAGGTCGAGGGGGTGATTCCCCAACGGCAGGGCGGCGGCGTGCGCGGACGCCGCGCCCACCACAGGCGCGGCACCCGCGGCGACCAGCAGCGCGGCCTGGACCACACGGCGCGGGAGAGTGCTCGACATCGCGCTCCTCAATTTTCGGCAGGCGAGGTTGCGGTGCCCGGCTCGGACGAACCGGACACCGGGTATATCGGCGCGAGCACGCGAAGGTTCCGGGTTGTAGCCCGTCCGAGTGGTTGAATTCTCGGCGCGGAACAGGTGTGGAGCGCTCGATCGGGGTATGCGCCGAGGTTCGCCGGCAAACGGTCGGGCATCTCAGGCCGGACGGGCTCAGGCCCGACGGGCTTGGACCCGACGGGCTTGGACCCGACGGGCTTGGACCCGACGGGCTTGCGACAGTCGCCCGTCAGCCCGTCAGCCCGTCAGCCCGTCAGCCCGTGTCGCCCGTCGGGCCGTGTCGTCCCTCGGGTGTTCCGTCAGTCCGCGAAGCGGATCCTCACCACGGACGGGTCCGCCGGCGGTGCCTCCGCGCCCTGCGCACCCGTCGCCTCGCCGACGCGCCAGCCCTTGCCGCCCTTGTTGCGGGTCCACACCTTGCCGTCGAACGCCACCTCGCGGATGCCGAGTTCGGCGGCCTGCGCGACGGCCCAGGCCGCGATCGACCAGCCGCGGCCTTCGCCGGAGCCCGGTCGTACCGTCAGCGTGCCCGGCGTGGCCTCGGTGATCGAGCCGCCGTTGAGCACCGGCGCGTACTCCGTCGTCAGCGCGGCCCGCAGCGGCTCGGCGGCGACCACCGCTGGGTCGCCCTTCAGACGGCAGGCCAGCGACGCCGGCACGCGCCCGGTCAGGGCGTCGGCGAGCGCCTGCGCCTCGGGTTCGTGCTGGGCGTACGCGTCGGGGTACGCGCTGCGCTGCACCTTCTGCGCCGCGACGGTCAGCGGCAGGTCGAGGTAGCCCTCCACCTTCACAAGGCCGTCGTAGAACTTGCCCACGGCGTACACCGGGTCCTGGATCTGCTCCACCGTGCCCCAGCCCTGCGACGGCCGCTGCTGGAACAGCCCGACCGAATCCCGGTCGCCGTACGTGATGTTGTAGAGCTTCGACTCCTGCATGGACGTCGCGATGGCGATCGTGACCGCCCGCTCCGGCAGTCCGCGAGCTTGCGCGACCGCCGCCATCGTCGCGGCGTTCGCCGCCTGGCCGGGGTCGAACTCGACGTCGCCGTCCGCTGTTTCGACCGTGCACTCGTCGCTGCCCGGGGCACCGTCGGGCCACATCCTGACCACGGCCACGCCGACCCCCGCGAACAATCCGAGGACGATCAGCAGGGCGACCGCCCAACCGAGTATTCCGGACCGCTCCGTCTGCTCCGAACTGCGTTTTCTTTGACCCACACCCCGAAGACTATGGTGACCGGTATGCCTGCTGCTCTGGACTTGACGCGCGATGCCGCCGATGTGACCGCACAACTCGTCGACGTCCCCTCCGTCAGCGGCGCCGAGCGCGCCCTCGCGGACCTGGTCGAACAGGCCCTCCGCGGCCTGCCGCACCTGTCCGTGGACCGCGACGGAGACGCCGTGGTGGCCCGCACCAACCTGGGCCGCGCCGAACGCATCGTGCTGGCCGGGCACTTGGACACCGTGCCGATCGCCGACAACGTTCCCTCGCGAGCCGAAGGCGGGTTGTTGTTCGGCTGCGGCACCTCGGACATGAAGGCGGGCGTCGCGGTGCAGTTGCGCCTCGCGGCCCACCTCACCGAGCCGAACCGCGACATCACGTACGTCTTCTACGACAACGAGGAGGTCGAAGCAGTCCACAACGGCCTCGGCCGCCTCGCCCGCAACCACCCCGACTGGCTGGCCGCGGACTTCGCGGTGCTCATGGAGCCGACCGGCGGCGTCGTCGAGGGCGGCTGCCAGGGCACGATGCGCGTGCGCGTGACGACGGCCGGGCTCCGCGCGCACTCGGCGCGTTCATGGCTCGGCGACAACGCCGTGCACAAGGCCGCGCCGATCCTCGCGGCGTTGGAGGCGTACGAGCCGCGCGTCGTGGTGATCGACGGCCTCGAATACCGGGAGGGCCTGAACGCCGTCGCCATCCAGGGCGGCGTGGCCGGCAACGTCATCCCCGACGCCTGCTCGGTCACCGTCAACTTCCGTTTCGCCCCCGACCGTTCGGAGGCCGAGGCGGAAGCGCACCTGCGCGAGGTGTTCGCGCCCGCCGCGGAGCGCGGCGCCACGATCGAGATCACCGACTCCGCGCCGGGTGCGCTGCCGGGCCTGGGCCGCCCCGCCGCCGCCGCGTTCGTCGCGGCCGTGGGCGGCACACCGCGCGCCAAGGTCGCGTGGACGGACGTCGCCCGTTTCTCGCAGTTGGGCGTCCCGGCGGTCAACTACGGCCCCGGCGACCCCGCACAGGCCCACACCAGGACCGAGTACGTCGAGATCGCCGCCGTGGGACAGGCCGAGGAACGCCTTCTCTCCTGGCTCGCGCCCTGACCGCGCCCTGACCGGAACGCTCGCCACGCCCCGGTCCGCACCCGGACGACGGGACCCTGCGGATCGCAGCCGGTGGGCCGTCACGGCCCTGCGCGGCGAGAGCCGGCAGATCGTCCCGCCCACCGCACGACCCGACCATCCCGCAGCCGGCCGTCACCCGCGCGCACGTCGACCCGGCGGCGTCGAACCCGCGCGGCGTGTGCGGAAAACATGAAAGCCGTCCGACCTCGCGGCCACGATCGGATGATGCGATCACGACGGTTGGGTAATTCCGCACGGCTGATCATTTGTCGTGCCAGTGTGGTCGGCATGGACACGCGCTACACGCCCGCAGAGCCCCCCGAGTTCGCCACGCCCGCGGAGGTCGCCGCGGCACACCCCCTCGCGGTGCGCCATCTCGGCGCCGAGGCGTGGCGCGTACTGCGCATCCAGTCGGAGTTCGTCGACGGCTTCAACGCCCTCGCCGAGCTCGACAGGGCAGTCGCGGTCTTCGGCTCGGCACGGACGCCACCGGCCTCGCCGGAGTACGCCATCGGCGAGCAGGTCGGCAAGGCGCTCGTCGAGGCCGGGTACGCCGTGGTCACCGGCGGCGGTCCCGGTGCGATGGAGGCCGCCAACAAAGGCGCGCAGCAGGCAGGCGGCACGTCCGTCGGGCTCGGCATCGAGCTGCCGTTCGAGCAGGGGCTCAACCCGTACTGCGACATCGAGCTCGTGTTCCGGTACTTCTTCGTGCGCAAGACGATGTTCGTCAAGTACTCGCAGGGCTTCGTCGTGCTGCCCGGCGGCATCGGCACCCTCGACGAGCTCTTCGAGGCGCTGACACTCGTGCAGACCCGCAAGGTCACGCACTTTCCCCTTGTCCTCATCGGCCGCGACTACTGGTCGGGCCTGGTCGACTGGCTGCGCGATCGCGTCGTGGCGCAGGGGAAGGCGTCGCCCAAGGACCTCGACCTGATCCACCTGACCGACGACGTCGAGGAAGCGATCCGCATCATCGTCGACGCGGGAGCCGTGTTGGACGAGACCGAGGCCGCGGTACGCCAGGCGAAGGAAGAAGCCGAGCGGCGCGCAGGGCACTGACGAGAGGCCGCACGAGTCGCGGAACACCCCGGGGACACCCGGGGTTTCCGTCCCGTTCCCCCGTGTTCCCGGGCCTGCACGGGCTGTCACAAGCCCGGCAGAGACGGACGAACGGTCGTCTGACCGGCATGCCTTTGCCCCGTCGCGTTCACCCTGCCGACACCGCCGCGCGCGACTGTGAGTCGGCCGGCGCCACAGACGATGCCGTGCCGGAGATGCGCTTGGTCTTCTCGCGCATCTGTCCTCTCTGAGCAGGAGAACCGATGTCGCTGTCCCGTAGAGGCTTCCTGGGCCGCTCCGCTGTCGCCGGAGCCGGTATCGCATTCGTCGGCAGCACGGAGATGCTGCTCGCTCCGGGTGCGTCGGCCGCGTCCGACAACGGGCGCGGGGGGCCGAATCGCCCGGAGTTCGGCTACGGACCCGTGGTCGCCGACCCCGCCGGCAAGCTGGCACTGCCCGCAGGCTTCTCGTACCAGATTGTCACGCAGGCGGGTGTCACCAAGCTGGAGTCGGGCGAGTTCACGCCGGACAAGCACGACGGCACGGGCGCCTTCCACCTGCGCGGCGGCGGGACCGTACTGGTCAACAACCACGAAATCGGCGCCATCACCTCCAGCCAGTTGCCGGTGCCGGCCCTCGCCGGGTACACCTACGACCCGGCCATGGGCGGCGGCTGCACCGTCGTCGAGACCGACCGCAACGGTCGCCGCACCCGCGAGTACGTCGGCGTCGCGGGCACCGCGGTGAACTGCGCGGGCGGCAAGACGCCGTGGGACACCTGGCTCACCTGCGAGGAGACCGAGCTCCTCGCCGGCCAGGGCGTCGCGACCAAGGACCACGGCTACGTGTTCGAGGTCGACCCGTACGACCGCCGCGCCAACCGCGACCCGAAGCCGATCAAGGCGCTCGGCCGCATGGCCAAGGAGGCCGCCGCGGTCGACCCGTGGCGCGGCCACATCTACATCACCGAGGACGCCTCCAACCCCAACGGCCTCCTCTACCGCTGGGAGCCTCCGCGCGGCTACCGCGGCGGCCGCGGCCGGCTCCAGCGGCTGGGCGACACCGACGGCGTGTTCGCGGCGATGAAGTGCATCGACGCGGCGGGCAACCACGTCGACGACCTGTCGCGCGCCACCGAGATCGGCACGCGGTACGACGTGAAGTGGATCCCGGTCCCGGACCGCGACGCGCGCACGACGTCGACCCGCAAGCAGTTCGCCAACAGCGACATCACGCGCGGCCGCAAGATCGAGGGCATGTGGTGGGGCGACGGCGGCGCGTACGTCGTCACAAGCTTCGCGCGCGCCGAGAGCCCCGGCACGCCGCACGACGGCCAGGTGTGGTTCTACGACCCCAACCGCAGCCGCATCACGCTCAAGCTGCGCTTCGGCGTCAACCCCACGCCGGACGTCGACGGCCCCTTCGACGGCCCGGACAACATCAGCGTGTCGCCGCACGGCGGCGTCATCCTCGCCGAGGACGGCGACGGCGTGTCGCATCTGGTCGGTGCGACGAGCGACAACCGCTCCTACCCGATCGCGCGCAACGACCTGAACGACAGCGAGTTCGCCGGGCCGACCTACTCCCTCGACGGGCAGATCCTGTTCGCCAGCATCCAGAGCCCCGGCATCATGTACGCGATCACCGGCCCGTGGCGCCGGCACCGCGACCTCTGATCTGCTCGGCCGCGGCACGCGAGCCCTGGCGCGTGCCGCCGAACCGCGGGCGAACAGGAGTGACGGACGCGCCCCGCACTCCTTCGTGACCCGTGACCGCGACCGCCCGGCCTCCGGATGAGGCCGGGCGGTCGCGGGCGTTCCGGGGCCGTGACGGGCAGCGCCGAGGGCAGGCAGCGGCCGCGTCACCGCCCAGGTGGGCCGCCCCCGAACCGCGCGCCGAACCTGTCGATCCGCGCGGCCCGCGCCGGACCCGTCACGCCAACGCCCGCCGTGCGACCGCCGGTTCGCGCTGCCCCCGGATCGTCGCGACCATGTCCAGGGTCTGCCGCGTCTCGCGCACCTGGTGCACGCGGTACACGCGCGCGCCCAGCCAAGCCGAGACCGCGGTGGTCGCAAGCGTGCCCAGCAGCCGGTCGTCGACCGGGGCGTCGAGGGTTTCGCCGACGAAGTCCTTGTTCGACAGCGACACCAGGACCGGCCACCCGGTCTCCGCCATCTCGCCGAGCCTGCGGGTGGCCTCCAGCGAGTGGCGGGTGTTCTTGCCGAAGTCGTGGCCCGGGTCGATGAGGATCGCGTCGCGGCGTACCCCCAACGACAGGGCGCGTTCGGCGAGGCCGACCGTGACGTCCAGGATGTCGGCCATCACGTCGTCGTACCCGGCCCGGTGCGGGCGGGTGCGCGGACGCGCGCGGCCGGCGTGCGTGCACACGATGCCCGCGCCGTGCCGCGCGGCGACCTCGGCCAGCTTCGGGTCCACACCGCCCCACGCGTCGTTGAGGAGGTCCGCACCGACCGCGCAGACCGCCTCGCCGACCTCGTGGCGCCACGTGTCCACGCTGATCACCACGTCCGGGTGGCGCCGCCGGACCTCGGCGACGAACGAGACCGTACGCCGCATCTCCTCCGCGGCGTCGACCTCCGCCCCGGGCCCTGCCTTGACCCCGCCGATGTCCACGATCGCCGCCCCGTCGGCGACCGCGCGGTCCACCGCCTCCAGCGCCGGACGGTCGTCGAACGTCGCGCCCTTGTCGAAGAACGAGTCGGGAGTGCGGTTCACGATCGCCATGATCACGTGTTCGTCGTCGCCGAACTCCCGCGCGCCCAGCCGCAGCGTCGCCACCGATGCCTCCAGTCCGTACCCGGTGTCCGGGCATGTCCGTTTCCGGGCCGCCCGCATCCGCGTACGGTCCCCCGCGTGCCCGGTGCTTCGCGTTCGGGGGGCGACGGGCTTACGCCACCTCCTTAAGATCGTGGCACGATCGTCCCGGGCACGGCCGACAGGGGCCGCACCCGCGGCGTCGACAACCGCCGACATTGGGGAGAGCTTCCGTGTTCTGGATCCAGCTTGTCGTCGTGACCGGCGTGGTCTTCGTCGTGGCCGCCGTGGTCCTCGGCGCCGGCGGATCCCTGCCGGACGCGCACCAGGACCGCCCCGACCTGTCGCCGGCCCCCGACCGGCCGCTGACGGTCGAGGACATCGACCGCGTCCGCTTCCCGGTCGTGCTGCGCGGCTACCGGATGAGCGAGGTCGACTACATGCTCGACCGACTCAGCGCCGAGTTGTCCGCGCGCGACGCGCGGATCATGGACCTGGAGTACCGCCTCGCGGGCGTCCTCCCACCCGGCGTCGCCGCGCCCGCGAACCTGCCGCAGCCGAACGGACCCGCGGCGGCCGTACCGCAGCCCGGGCCCACCCTCACCAAGGCGCCGTCGCAGCCTGCCGAAACGGACCAGGCCGCCGCCCCGGCCGCGGTCACCCCCGACGCGGCGGGCCGGGAATCGGACGACACCGGGGAGGACCGGGCGTGACGGCCGAAGCGGAACCCGGCGCCCCCGAAACCCCACCCGACTCCCCGCGCGAGCCGGGCGCCGCGGTCGTCGGCCCGGACGGACTCGCCCGGTGCCCCTGGGGGATCTCCACCGACGACTACATCGCCTACCACGACACCGAGTGGGGCGTGCCGCTGCACGGCGACGACGCCCTGTTCGAGCGGCTGTGCCTGGAGGCGTTCCAATCGGGCCTGTCGTGGCTCACGATCCTGCGCCGCCGTGTCGGGTTCCGCGAGGCGTTCGACGGGTTCGCCATCGAGCAGGTCGCGGAGTACGGCGACGACGACGTGACCCGGCTCCTCGACGACACACGCATCATCCGCAACCGCGCCAAGATCGTCGCCTGCATCGCCAACGCCAAAGTCGCCCGCGACCTGCCGGGCGGCCTCGACAAACTGATCTGGTCGCACGCCCCGAAGCCCAATGCCCGACGCGCGGCCCCGCGCACCGTCGCCGACGTCCCGGCGACCACCCCGGAGTCCGAGGCGCTCGCGAAGGACCTGCGCAAGAAGGGCTTCAAGTTCGTCGGGCCCACCACGGCCTACGCGATGATGCAGGCCTGCGGCCTGGTGGACGACCACCTCGCCGACTGCCACGCGCGGCGCCTGCCGGTGTGAGACGCCCGCCGGTGTGAGACGCCGACCGCGTCCCGGCAGCGGCCCACGCGGGAGCGGCGCCCGAACCCGGCTTTGAGGATGGGTGCGCCGGCGGGGGCGAACCCTGTTTGGCGCGATGCGCGCCGGTGCCGGTGACGTCCGCGACGAAATCGGCGCCCCCGCGCACATTCCTCCGGTGGCCGGGCGCCCGCAGGCCGCGGCGCCGCGCCTCGCGAGCGTGAAAGAGCGATGCCGGCCCCGGCGCGACGCGGGCGCGACCCGGCGCGAACCCGGACACAGCCTGGGCCGCACCGGGCCGGGCCGCCCGACATCCGCGTGCGCCGGCCCGCCGGCTCACTTGCCGGTGAACTCCGGCTTCCGCTTCGCGAGGAACGCGTCCACCGCGATGCGGTGATCGTCGGACTTGCCGACCTTGAGCTGGAGCTCGTCCTCCTTCGCGAGCGCGTCCACGACCGAGGTGTGCGCCGCGTACGCCAGCGACTCCTTGATCGCACCCAGCGCGACCGTCGGACCCTCGGCCAGCCTCCGCGCGAGAGCGCCGGCCGTGGTGGCGACCTCGTCGGCCGGAACCACCTGGTTGGCCAGGCCGAGCTCCAACGCCTTCGCCGCCGGAATGGTCTCCGGAAGCATCAGCAGCTCGGTCGCCTTTGCGTGGCCGACCAGGCGCGGCAGGGTCCACGACGCACCCGAGTCCGCGGTCAGCGCGACGCCCGCGAAGGCCAGGTTGAAGCCCGCGGTGTCCGCGACGATCCGGAAGTCGCACGCGAACGCGATCGCCGCGCCCGCCCCGGCCGCGACGCCGTTGACGGCGGCGACCACCGGCTTGCGCATCGTCGTGATCGCCGTCACGAGCGGGTTGTAGTGGTCCTTGACTGTGGAGAACGTCACCTCGGGGCTCTTGTCGAGCAACTCGATGTGCTGCTTGAGGTCCTGGCCGACGCAGAACGCCCGCCCGGTCCCGATCAGGAGCACCGCACGCACCGCGTCGTCCTCGGCGGCGCGCTGAACGGCGTCCCGCAGCGCCGCTTTCGTGTCGGTGTCCAGCGCGTTCATCGCGTCGGCGCGGTTGAGGGTGATCGTCGCGACGCCCTCGGCGAGGTCGTACAGAACGTTGTCGGCCACGAAAGGTCTCCCGTCGGTGGGTGCGGGCGCAGGCAGGTCCGCGCGCCCGCGAATGCCCTCAGCATGCCGGACCGCATCGCCCGGCCCGTCGCTGCCCCGGCCGCCGCATCCGGGCCGTGCAGCGTCGGCGCAGGTCGGGACCGGTCGCGGCCGGACGGGCCGGATCCGACCGGACAGACCGGGAATTCCGCTCCCGCCGGGCACCCGGGGACGGTCCTCCCTGACCGATGTTGCTCAAGACGCCGCCGAATGCGGGATAATGGGGCCTGATCAATGCGCTCGAAGACCGGTGGCCGGGTGAGCACCGGTGTGTCGATATGCAGGAAGGGGAACGAGCATGGCGGCCATGAAGCCGCGGACGGGCGACGGCCCGCTCGAGGTGACCAAGGAAGGGCGGGGCATCGTCATGCGCGTTCCGCTCGAGGGCGGAGGGCGGCTCGTGGTCGAGCTGACCCCCGACGAGGCGGGTGCGCTCAGCGAGGCGCTGGCGAACGCCACGGGTGCCAAGGCCTCCTGAGGAGGGGCCACGAGCCCGGCGCCACCCTCGACCGAGTCGCGGTGAGCAGCGGCCCCGGCCGGTATGTGTTCAGGGGAGTCCCGATCTGCGGATCGGGGCGCATCTGTGAGAACGTACCGGCCGGGGCCGTCGTATGTCCGCACGTCAGGCGGTTGCTCAGCCGCGCCGCACCGCACACAGCAGGCCGTCGCCCACCGGCAGCAGCGTCGACACCAGGGCGTCGTTCTCGCGCACGGACCGCAGCAGTTCGCGTACGGCCTGGGTCTCCGGGTCGCGGTGAACCGGGTCCGCCACGCGGTCGTGCCACAGGGCGTTGTCGAAGCACACGACGCCGCCCGGACGCAGGAGGCGCAGCGCCTCGGCGAGGTAGTCGCCGTACTCCGTCTTGTCGCCGTCGCAGAAGACGAGGTCGTAGCCGCCGTCCGCGAGCCGAGGCAGGACATCGACGGCCCGGCCCGGAATGAAGCGCGCCCGGCCGCCGGAAAACCCCGCCGCGGCGTAGGTCTCCTTGGCGATTCGCTGGTGGTCCGGCTCCAGGTCCACGGTGGTCAGCACACCGTCGGGACGCATGCCGCGCAGCAGGTAGACGCCCGACACGCCGGTGCCGGTGCCGATCTCGGCGACCGCGCGGGCACCGGTGGCGGCGGCCAGGAAGCCCAGAGCCGAACCGCCGCCGGGGCTGATCGGCACGACGCCGACCTCACGGGCACGGTGGCGGGCCCCGACGAGGACGGCGTCCTCGCTCGCGTACGCCTCCGCGAACTCCCAGCGGGCCTGGCGGTTGCTGGAGATGGCTTCCTCCTCGCGTCCGGCCGCGCGGGACCCGGCGACCTCCGATGGCGCAAGAGTAATCAACAGCCACGGCGCCCTTCACGCGCCGTCGCGGCGCACGGCCATGCGTCGAGGCAGGTCACAGCGGGCCGGTACGGCCTGCGGCGGCCCCCGGCGCGTCACTGCCGGGCTGAAGACGCCGAGCGCGCCCCCGGCGGTTCCGCCGCCCGCCGATTGCGGCGATGCCGGGACGGTCGCCGGGAACCCCGGGCGCACACCGGTCGTTGACCTCTGTGGAACAGGCAAAAACAGGTTTGAGGTGCCGAAGAGGCGTTGGAAGCACTTATCCGGGCTTAACAGGCAGGTTGTCTAAGGTGGTTGCGCTACTCGAAAGAGGAGGTGTGGCAGTGGACGACCACCGCGAGGGACAGAGCGCTCCTCGCGCTGGGGCGCCGATGCCAAATCACGTGGCCGAAGCCGCAAACGCAACCACCGATCGCATGACATCCCCCGCTCCCGCCGACACCAAGGCGGCCTCGGGGGCCTTCACGCAGGAGCTCTCCGCACCGGGCACGACCGCCCGACCGGGAGACGACGCGTGGACCCCGCCGTCGTGGGAGGACATCGTCCGCACCCACTCGGCGCGGGTATATCGCCTTGCCTACCGCCTGAGCGGCAACCCGCACGACGCGGACGACATCACACAAGAGGTGTTCGTCCGGGTCTTTCGATCGCTGTCGAGCTATACGCCCGGCACGTTCGAAGGCTGGTTGCACCGGATCACCACGAACCTGTTCCTCGACATGGTGCGCCGTCGCCAGCGCATCCGGTTCGAGGGCCTCGCCGACGACGCAGCCGAGCGGCTGCCCGGACGCGAGCTCTCCCCGGCACAGGCGTACGACGACGCGCACTTCGACGCGGACATCCAGCAGGCGCTCGACGCGCTTGCCCCGGAGTTCCGTGCCGCGGTCGTACTCTGCGACATCGAGGGCCTGTCGTACGAGGAGATCGCCACCACGCTCGGTGTGAAACTCGGGACCGTTCGCAGCCGCATCCACCGCGGCAGGTCCCAGCTCCGGGCGGCGCTGCGGCACCGTGCCCCCCGGACCTCCGTCGACCGCGAGGAGATCCCGGGGTGTGCGTCGGTGCAGAGATGAGGGCACCGTGATCGTTGGTTCGACCGCCGGCAAGGTGGTAGGCCGGGCCTGGGAGGTGGCCGGCCGGTGAACCACCCCGAGGACAAGCTGGCCGCCTACGTGGACGGCGAGCTGGGGCATGATGCCAGGGAGAAGGTCCTGGCACATCTGGCGCAGTGCGCCGATTGCCGCGCCGAGGCGGAGGAGCAACGGCGCGTCAAAGCCCTGCTCGCGAACAGTGCCGAACCGGGCCCGTCCGCGGACCTGATGGGCCGTCTTTTCGCGCTGGGGGCGGGCGGCTTCGATGGCCCCGGTGCTTCCGACGACGACATAGTCGCCCCTCCGCGCGCCCGGGGGTCCGTTCAGCCCGTGAACCGCGGCCCCGCCGCGCCACGGCCGCGTGGCGGCACCGGACCGCGTGGCGGCACCGGACCGCGTGCGGGGCGCCCGAACAACACGTCGCCGCGCGTCCGCCCGCCGGTCAGCAGGCGGCGGCTCACATTCGCCGCGGCGGGTGCGTTCTCGATGATGGCCGTGGCGCTGAGCAGCGCGGTGATCGCCGGCGGCTCGGCGAACGGATCGCCCGGCCGTCCCGCCGCCCCGATCGTCGAACGCAACCTCGTAGAACAGGCAGGCACGGTCGGCACGTCCCCCGCCGTGGGAACGACCGAGGTCAGCCCGGCAACCCTGGCATCAGGGGTCGGCCGCACTTTGTCGGGCACGTCCTTGGACGCCACAGAGGAACGGATCTGACCCCGAAGCCCCGTGTCGGCCCCGCGTCGGCGGGCTCGACGCGGGCTGACGGTCGGCCTGGTCCGGATCGGTGGGGATTCGGCGCGGGCTCAACCGATCGACCGGCCGGCGCCGACTCGACGCGGGCTGACGGTCGGCTTGGTCTGGGCCAGTGGGGATTCGGCGCGGGCTCAACCGATCGACCGGCCGGCGCCGACTCGACGCCGGATTCGACAGCCGTTTCCGAAAGGTCGCCGGCGCCATGTTCCGCCCGGCAAAAGCCGCGTTGGCGGATGTTTCCCCGGTTCCCGGGTGTCCCGCTTCGGCGGGGCGCCCCGCGTGTTGTGGGGCTGCGCTGCGCGAAGGCGTCCTGCCGGGGACACTTGTCCCCGTGACGGGGCGCCGCAGGCGTCCCACCTGGAGAGGCGCGGCCAGGGGCCGCAGCGGAGGACCCCCATGAACGACGTGCCCGGCGACGCCCCTCAAGGCGGCGACGAGGACCAGGGCGACGCACACGAAAGGCCGGGCGCCCCCGGCGAATCCCCGTCCGCTCCTCCTGAGGCAGCGGGCGAGCCGTCGTGGCGGCCTCCGGAGACCGCGGGGCAGCCTGCCGGGCACCTCGGCAGTGGGATGGACGGACCGGCACCTGCGGAGCAGTTGCTGCCGGGCGACGGGCCGCGGATGGGGAAGGACGCCCCGCCGGAGCCTCCGGCGGATCAACCGGCCGCCGCGTTCGCCTCCGGGCAATCTCCCCACGGACCAGGTGCCCCCGGGGCGTGGGGTTTCCCGTACGTGCCCGGGCAGCCGGTCGCGACGCCGTGGGCTTTCCCGGCCGAGCCGGAGCCCCCGCAGGCGCCGATGCGCTGGACGTGGCGTGCGGCGGTCGGCCTCGCCTGCCTCGCGCTCGCGGCCGGGGCGCTCGGCGGCGGTGTCGCGGCCTGGTCGGTGGACCGGGAGAACAAAGGGGTGACGCTCAAGCAGCCCTCGTCTTCGGAACCCGACAGGCCGCGCGACTCGGTGGCGGGCCTGGCCGCGACGACGTTGCCCGGCGTCGTCTACATCCACGCGTCCAAGGGCGGCGAGCAGGCCACCGGGACCGGATTCGTGCTCGACACCCAGGGCTACATCCTTACCAACAACCACGTCGTGGCGGGTGCCGCCGACGGCGGTTCCATCACGGTGGTGTTCAACGGCGGCGAGCAGATCCAGGCGCGGATCGTGGGCCGCGACGCCGGCTACGACCTCGCGGTGATCCGTGTCGAGAACGTCAAGGGCCTGGTGCCGCTGCCGTTGGGGGACTCCGACGCGGCGCAGGTGGGCGATCCGGTGATCGCGATCGGAGCGCCGTACAACCTCGAAGGCACCGTCACCGCCGGGATCATCAGTGCGAAGGAGCGCGCGGTGAGTGCGGGCGGGTCGGGGGAGGAGGCGTCGTACATCAGTGCGCTACAGACCGATGCCCCGATCAACCCGGGCAACTCCGGCGGGCCGCTGATCGACGCGTCGGGGCGCGTCATCGGGGTCAACTCGGCGATCCGGGCGGCGGACGACGGCGGCAGTGCCGACCCGTTCGGCAGCGGTACGGCCGGCAGCATCGGCCTCGGCTTCGCGATTCCGATCAACCAGGCCAAGCGCGTGACGCAGCAGTTGATCGACGACGGCAAGGCCGTGCACCCGGTGGCCGGTGTGACGCTCGACACCCGGTATGAGGGCGTCGGCGCGCGGGTGGCCGACCGCGAGAACGAGGGACAGGCGCCCGTGCGCTCCGGCGGCCCGGCGGACCGGGCCGGCGTGCGACCGGGCGACATCATCACCGCGATCGACGGCAAGAAGGTCGCCGACGCCAACGAACTCATCGTCGCGGTCCGCAGCAGGGCGCCGGGCGAGACCGTCGAGCTCACGATCCAGCGCGGCGGCGGCGAGCTCACCGTGCCGCTGACCCTGGAGGCGGAGACCGGCTGATCTCGCCGCCGGTGTGACGGACGTATGGCGCGATGGTGGCCGGGCGGTCACATCTTCGGGCCAGCCGGGCATTTCGGGCGGTGGATTGCGGAGGGACGCTGCCGGTCTTCGACGGCGGCGGTTACTGTTGTCGGGGTCCGGTCGGCCGATCGGCCGTTGGTGCGCTTGCCCCCGTGGAGTCCCTGGTGTTCGACGTCGGTCCGTTGGAGATGGTCGCGCTCATTGTCCTCGCGATCGTCATCTTCGGTCCTGACAAGCTGCCCAAGATGGTCGGCGAAGCGGCGCGCACGATACGGAAATTCCGGGAGTTCTCCACCAACGCGCGCTCGGATCTGAAGAAGGAGCTCGGGCCCGAGTTCGAGAACATCAAGTTCGAGGACCTCAATCCGAAGACGTTCGTGCGCAAGAACCTCATGGGCGACGACGACGATCTCGGCCTCAAGGAGCTCGGCGATCTGCGGCATGATCTGACCCGACAGCTCAGCCTCGACCACGACGACGTCGGCGGCTCGTCGGGCGGCACGCGTTCGGTCGCGCACCCCATGGAGAAGAACGGCTCGCGTGTGCAGCCGGGAGAGCGCCCGCCGTACGACCTCGACGCGACCTGACCGCTCCGTCGGCTGTGCCGACGCGTGAAAACGGCGGGTCGTGGGTGAATGCCGCCCGCGTGCACGGGCACAGGCCGTACCGTCGTCCGAGAGCGGGGACGGGTGCCGGCGGGCACCGCTGAGCGCCGCGCGAGCAGACAAGGCTTAAGCAATGGACACGATGAGCCACGCAGGCGTGACCGAACAGACGCCGGGCGACGGGGCGGTGGGCGATCCGAACGACAAGGAGACGCGGTCGTCGCTGCTCGACCGCTACCTTGCCGCGGACTTCCCGTGGTACGGCCTGGACGAGGGGTGGAGCGGCCGGCGCTGGCTGGCCTCGGTGTGCGAGGGCCGGGAGGGGCTGGAGTACGGCACGCTGGGCCACGGCGACTCGCCCAGCCGCCGTCCGGGCGACCCGACGCCCCGCAAATTCGTCTCGGTGGTGACCGTGCCGCGGCGGGAACGCAGGCGGAGCGGCGACGGGGCCGGGATGCTCGAAGCGACGTCGATGGCGAGTGCGGCATCGGTCGCGGGGGTGGGGCTGCTGGCCGACACCTGGCCGTGGGAGCTCGAACGCGAGATGCGCCAGGAGTGGATGGAGCAGCAGACGTACCTGGCCTGGGAGTTGGCCGACGACCTCGACGGCGACGGCTGGACGGGCCTCGCCCTGCCGGTCGACGGGGTGCCCAACCGGTTCCGCTACCGCGAATCGGAGTACGGCTGGGTGATGGCCGGTCAGGCCGCCGACGTCTACCTGGGGGTGTACGGGCACGGCGTGAGCGCCTACGGCCTCGGCATCTCGGCGGTGCCCGAGCTCAAGACGTACGCCTGACCTCCCGAGCGGTGAGCGCCGCACGCCCCGCCGCCGGCGCGAAGGACGTGCCGGCGCCCGCCGACCCGCTCAGGGACCGCGGCCCGGCTCCATCCCGGCGGCAACGCCTCGGCACCGAAGAGAGCGTCACCGAGGCGTTGCGGCGACCGTCCTAGAACTTCCGCTTGGGTGTCAGCCCCAGTTGCATGCCGGACAGGCCGCGCGAGCGGTTGCCGAGTTTGTCGGCGATGGCCCGCAGGGCGACCGCGGCGGCGGAGTCGGGGGTGTCGAGAACGACCGGGGCGCCGGTGTCGCCGCCCTCGCGCAGGCGCGTGTCGATCGGGATCTGGCCGAGCAGCGGCACCTTCGTGCCGGTGGCCTGGGAGAGGCCGTCGGCGACCTGTCGGCCGCCTCCGCTGCCGAACACGTCGAGGATGTGGTCGTCGCAGTGGGGGCACGGCAGGCCCGACATGTTCTCGATCACACCGGCGATGGTCTGCCGCGTCTCGACGGCGATCGTGCCCGCGCGTTCGGCGACCTCCGCGGCGGCCTGCTGCGGGGTCGTGACGACGAGGATCTCGGCGTTCGGCACGAGCTGTGCGACGGAGATCGCGATGTCGCCGGTGCCGGGCGGCAGGTCGAGGAGCAGGACGTCCAGGTCGCCCCAGAAGACGTCGGCGAGGAACTGCTGGAGCGCCCGGTGGAGCATCGGGCCGCGCCATACGACCGGCGTGTTGCCGGGTGTGAACATGCCGATCGAGATGACCTTCACGCCCTGGGCCGAGGGCGGCATGATCATGTTCTCGACCTGGGTCGGCCGTCCGTCGACGCCGAGCATGCGCGGCACCGAGTGGCCGTAGATGTCCGCGTCGACGATGCCGACCTTCAGGCCCTGCGCGGCCATCGCGGCGGCGAGGTTCACGGTGACGGACGACTTGCCGACGCCTCCCTTGCCGGAGGCGACCGCGTAGACGCGGGTCAGCGAGCCGGGCTTGGCGAACGGCACTTCGCGCTCGGCTTGGCCGCCGCGGAGCTGGGACGCCAGCTCCTTGCGCTGTGCGTCGCTCATGACGTCGAGCTCGACGTCGACCGCGGTCACGCCCGCGACCGCGGCGACAGCGTCCGTCACGCGGGTGGTGATGGTGTCGCGCATCGGACAGCCGGCGACGGTCAGGTAGACCGCCACCTTGACGCGCCCGTCGGGGGCGATGTCGACGGACTTGACCATGCCGAGGTCGGTGATCGGCTTGTGGATCTCAGGGTCGTCGACGGTCGCCAGCGCGTCCCGTACGGCGTCTTCCGAGACAGTACGGATCTCGCCATCTTCCAGGGTTGCCATACCAGTGAGCTTACGTCCCCGGACGGGGTCCACCGCGCCGAGGTGGTCCGCTTCGGCCGCCGTCCCGGCCCACGGCGCCACTGCCGTCCCGGCCGCCACCGCGGCCGCCCGGGCGGTCCCTGTCGACGCCGCCGTCGCCGATGTCCGCCGTCACGTCGGTGGACGAGGCGAGGACGTGGTCGGTCTCCCGCCGTCCGTCCAGCTCCTTGACCAGCGCCTGGAGCTCGGAGCGCAGGAAGTCGCGGGTGGCCACCTCGCCGAGGGCGATCCGCAGCGCGGCGACCTCCCGTGTGAGGTATTCGGTGTCGGCGATGTTGCGTTCGTTACGTGCCCGGTCCTGTTCGAGATTGACGCGATCCCGGTCGTCCTGGCGGTTCTGGGCCAGCAGGATCAGCGGGGCCGCGTACGAGGCCTGCAACGACAGCGCCAGCGTCAGGAAGATGAACGGGAACTCGTCGAAGCGGAGTCGGTCCGGCACCGCGATGTTCCAGGTCACCCACACGATGACGGTCCCGGTCATGTAGACGAGGAATCTGCCGGTGCCCAGGAAGCGCGCGATGCGCTCGGAGAACCGGCCGAACGACTCCGGGTCGTACTTCGGGAACGGGCTCAGCCGCCGCCGGGGAAGCGTCGGCTGGTCGAGGCGCGGCCTGCGGCGCCGCTCCTCGGGGAGGGTGCTCTGCGGCTCACGTGCCATGGACGCGACTCCTCACCGCGGTCGGGGCCGCGACGCGGGCGTCGCCGTGCACCGAGCCCTCGCGCCAGTCCTGCGGCAGCAGGTGGTCGAGGACGTCGTCGACCGTGACGGCCCCGAGCAGGTGGTCGTCCTCGTCGACGACGGGCGCCGCGACCAGGTTGTACGCCGCGAGGAAGCCGGCCACCTCGGCCAGCGGCGTGTCGGGGCGCAGCGGCTGGAGGTCGGTGTCGACCACCGCGCCGACGAGGGTGAACGGCGGGTCGCGCAGCAGCCGCTGGAAGTGGACGACGCCGAGGTACTTGCCGGTGGGGGTCTCGGTCGGCGGGCGGGTGACGTACACCTGTCCGGCCAGGGCGGGGGAGAGGTCGGGGTTGCGGACCATCGCGAGGACCTCGGCGATCGTGGCGTCCGGCTCCACCACGATGGGTTCGGTGGTCATCATGCCGCCCGCGGTGTCGTCGGAGTAGGTGAGCAGCCGGCGTACGTCCTCGGCCTCGTCGGGCTCCATCAGGTCGAGCAGTCGTTCCGCGGTCTCCTCCGGCAGTTCGGAGATGAGGTCGGCGGCGTCGTCGGGGTCCATCGCCTCCAGGACGTCGGCGGCGCGTTCCTCGCGCAACTGGCCGAGGATTTCGACCTGGTCGTCCTCGGGCAGCTCCTCCAGGACGTCGGCGAGGCGGTCGTCGTCGAGGGCGGAGGCGACCTCGGCGCGGCGTTTCGGGGACAGGTTGTGCAGCACGTTGGCCAGGTCGGCGGGCCGCAGTTGTTCGAACGTCGCCAGGAGGTTGGCGGCGCCCTGCTGGTCTTCGGGGCGTTCGAATCCGGTCACCGCGTGCCAGTCGACGGTGAGCGTCGCGCCGCGCCGCCGCCGCAGGGCGGAGCCGCCGCCGGGCTTCTGCTTCTGCACGAACAGCTTGCTGATGAACCAGTCGCGTCCGCGGCCCGCGCTCATCGCCACGTCGAGCACCGTCACCAGTTCGCCGGTCTCGGTGAGGGTGACCCGGCGGTCGAGCATCTCGGCGAGGACGAGAGTTTCGGTCGGGCGCTGTTCGAAGCGGCGCAGGTTGACCAGCCCGGTGGTGATGACCTCGCCCGTCTCGACGCTGGTGACGCGGGTCATCGGGAGGAAGATGCGCCGCCGCGTGGTGACCTCGACGACCAGCCCGAGCACGCGCGGTGGTTGGCCCGCGGTGCGCATGGCCACGACCACGTCGCGGAGCCGGCCCACCTGGTCGCCTCCGGGGTCGAAGACGGCGACGGCGGACAGATGCGAGATGAACACGCGCCCCGGTGTGCCGGTCATGACCGCCTCCTTCCGCCCGAACCCCCGTACAGCCGGTCCGGCCGCCGCATGCCGGGACGCGGACGCCCTCCCGTTTCCGGTGCCACGCGGACAGCACAGTACCGGGCCGTCGTATTTTCCGATCTTGCGGAAGATCGGACACCCGTTTTCGCGTGTGCCCGGACCGGCCCGATGTGATGCCCGCCCCCGCGCTTTGTACCCTGCTGGTGCCGCGTCCGGGAGCTCACGGGCCGCTGTCCGGAAACTCCGGCCCCGTGCGGCGTGAGAATCCTTTGAGCCCAGGTCTGCCACCGTCCGAGGGGAACCGTTGCGCCGACGTCTGCGAGCGCCCGTCGTCCTGGTCCTGTTGCTGTGGATGTTCGTGTCCGCGTGCTCGTCGGACGAGCCGAAGGGATTCGCGTCCGAGCCCACCGCCACGATTCTCGAACAGACCCGGGCGGCGGCCAAGGCGGCGACCGCGGTGCACATCACCGGCACGTGGATCACCCAGCGCGTCGAATACCAGATCGACATGCGGATCAAGGCGGACGGCGCGGTGGGCGAGATCGTCACCGCCGACACCAAGATCGGGCTGCTCCGGGTCGGGGCGGACCTGTTCGTGCGCGGCGACGAAAGCCTCTACCAGCCGAACGACGGGCGCCAGGACCCCGATGCCGCCGCATCGGCGCAGGTGTTGCGCGACAAGTACGTCAAGGTCCCCTCCGACGACCCGGCCTACGCCCGCTTCGCCGGCTTCACGCAGCTCCACCCGCTGCTCGACGACCTGTTCCAGCTCAGCGGCACGATCAAGAAGGACGGCCGCAAGGACGTGCGCGGTGTCGAAACCCTCGCCCTGGTCGCCGACTCCGGCCGCGGCGGCGAAGTCTATGTCTCGCTCGGGGCCAAACCCTTCCCGATGCGCTACAGCCCCGGCACCAACTCCGGGCGGCTGGACCTGTACGAGTACGACCAGGACTTCCCCGTCGCGGCGCCGACCGGGGACCAGCTCGTCGACTACGGTTCGCTCAACCCGACGCCCGTCCCCTCCACCGGCACCGACACCGACACCGACGGCTCCGCGTCGCCGAGCCCCAGCGGGACCGGCAAGTCCGGTTCGAGTTCGTCCCCGAAGCCCACACGCAGCGCGACGTAGCCGGCCGATGCGATGAGTACGCGCGCACCGTGACTCGCGCCGCACCGCCCGGGATACGGTGGCGACGCACTTGCTCGACCGGATCGGTTCCACCGGTTCGATCCGTACGAACTCCCGTACACACTTCGCACGCACGTCCGGCATGTCTGAAACGTAAGGAACTTGGCGGTGACTCGACGAAGCGCCCGCCGGCGCACGGGAATCGCGGCGACGGCGGCGGTCGTGGCGGCGGTGCTCGCGGCCGGCTGCAGCGTGGGCAAGCCCGCGCACCGTTCGTTCTCCGACCCCGGCGACGAGCCGTCGGTCGGCCTGCCGCTCGGCAACCAGGTCGGCAGCCTCGACCCCGCGGCCATTCTGCAACGCGCCCAAGCGGCCACCGCGGCAGCGGCGTTCGTGCACATCAGGGGCGAGATCACCAAGGAGGGAGCGAGGTCGCCCTTCACCGTCGACATGCGCTTCACCAGCACCGGAAGCGACGGCACGCTCGTCGATGACGGCGTCACCGCCCGGGTCACGCGCGTCCAGAACCAGGTGTGGTTCCAAGGCGATCCGCGGTTCTGGGGCGAGGCCGGCAGCAGCGCCCAGGAGGAGTTCACCAACCGCGACAAGTTCATCCAGATCCCGGTGAACGACAAGAAGTACGCGGGCATCGTGGAGAACACGTACGTCGAGCGCCTGGTCACCAAGTTGCTCGGTGAGCCGGGGGAGTTGGAGAAGGGCGAGAAGCGCGAGGTCAACGGCCGCAAGGCGATCGCGCTGGTGGTGCGCGGCGCGGGCGGCGGCACGATCTGGGTGGCCACCGAGGGCGCGCCGTATCTGATCCGGTTCGAGGCCGCGCCGGAATCGAAGACCAAGGGCGCTGTCGACTTCCTGGGCTACAACGAGCGCACGGTCATCACCGCGCCCGACCCCGACCAGGTCGTCGACAAGGACCTGTCGCCGCAGCCGACCGGTTCGTCGAAGACGACCCGGAAGCCGACCAGCACGAGGACCCCGCCCGCGACGAGCGGGTCGTCGTCGGGTTCGTCCGGCTCGTCGGGGGCGACCAGGAGCCCTTCCGTCTCGGACGACTGACGCAGCGTCGGAAGAGCGCGCCGCATTGCGGCAGCCGGGGCGGGCGGAGGCCGCCCGGCTTTTCCGCCCGGGCTCCGGTCAGGTCGGCTGATGCGGCGGCCGGCGCGTCAGCGGCCCCGCAGCCGTTTGCCCCACGAGAAGTTGCGCGGCAGCGGACCGCGTGTCTGTGCCGGCGTGGGGACCGGCGCCGCCGCGTGGCCGGTGCTCGGCAGGGCGCCGCCGTGCGCGACCGCGCGTGCCGGGCCCAGCCGGACGATCACACACTCGCGTGCCCACCGTTCCGGCTGCGCCTCGCCGTCGCGTGCGTTGAGGCGTTCGCGGTGCAGGGCCGCCGCAGCGTCGGCCCAGGCTGCGTCGTCGGGGCGAAGCACGGTGACGTCCGAGGTCCACGCCAGCAACCGGCCGCCCTTGTCCTTGCTGCGCAGCGTCACCTCGGCGGTGGCGGCCTCGGCCAGGTCCGGCACGTACTGCTCGGTGCCGTCCGCGTCGCGGGCCAGGAGGATGTGGACCGCCCCGTCGTGCCACACGTGCCAGACCGGCCGTGCGGGTCGGCCGGCGGTGGTGATCCACAAAAGCGCGGACTTCTTGGCGGCCTCTTCGACCAGCGCGGCGTCGAACAACTCGTCGGCGGACGGAGTCCCGGGACCGTTCATGGACGCCAGCGTCCCACATGCCGGACGCGGCATACCCCGCATAGCCGCCCTCATGGGCGGCAAGTAGCCTGACCGCACGATCCCGCATGCAATGGGAGGACCACTTCATGGCCGCCACATCGCGAAGCCTGCGTTCCCGCCGTTCGTGTATGGCAGTTCCGGGCAGCAACCCCCGTTTCATCGAGAAGGCCCAGGGCCTGCCGGTGGACCAGGTGTTCCTCGACCTGGAGGACGCCTGCGCGCCGCTCGCCAAGGAGGGCGCGCGCCACACCATCGTGGACTCGCTCAACAACGGGGACTGGGGGGACCGGATCCGCGTCGTGCGGGTCAACGACTGGACCACCCACTGGACTTACCGCGACGTCGTCACCGTCGTCGAGGGCGCCGGCGCCAACCTCGACTGCATCATGCTGCCGAAGGTGCAGGACGCGTCGCAGGTCAAGGCGCTCGACATGCTGCTGACGCAGATCGAGAAGACGGTCGGCCTCGAAGTCGGCCGCATCGGCATCGAGGCGCAGATCGAGAACGCCCGCGGCCTGGTGAACGTCGACGAGATCGCGGCGGCGTCCCCTCGCCTGGAGACGATCATCTTCGGCCCGGCGGACTTCATGGCGTCGATCAACATGAAGTCGCTGGTCGTCGGCGAGCAGCCGCCCGGCTACGACACCGGTGACGCGTACCACTACATCCTGATGCGCATCCTGATGGCCGCGCGCATGCACGACCTCCAGGCGATCGACGGCCCGTACCTCCAGATCAAGGACGTCGACGGGTTCCGCCGCGTGGCCGGCCGGTCCGCCGCGCTCGGCTTCGACGGCAAGTGGGTGCTGCACCCCGGCCAGATCGACGCCGCGAACGAGGTGTACGCGCCCTCGCAGGCCGACTACGACCACGCCGAGCTGATCCTCGACGCCTACGACTGGTGCACGTCGGAGGCCGGCGGCGCCAAGGGCGCGGCGATGCTCGGCGACGAGATGATCGACGAGGCGTCCCGCAAGATGGCCCTGGTCATCTCGGCCAAGGGCCGCGCGGCGGGCATGACCCGCACGAGCAAGTTCGAGCCCCCGCAGAGCTGACGCTCGCCCGGCCCCGGCGCGCCGGGGCCGGACCCGGGGCCTT
>NZ_JBPKBI010000018.1:6292-89177 GCF_051388935.1 Yinghuangia sp. YIM S10712 | reverse complement strand
GACCCGGGGCCTTCGGCCCGGCCGGCGGGCCTGGCGCAAACCGGCGGGGTCAGCCGTCCTCGGACCGCCCGGGCGGTGGTCCGGCGGTGGTCAGCGGCAGCACGACCCACATCGTCATGCCGCCGTCCTCCGTCGTCTGGACTTCGGCGATCCCGTGCGCCTCGGCGACCACCTCGTGGACCACGCCGAGGCCGTCGCAGTGCTTCGCCGGCGGACGCGGGTCGGCATCGTGGACGCCGACGCCGATGTGGCCGTCGCCCAGGACCATGGTCAGGGTGAGGGTCGGCGAAAGGCGGTCGGCGTTGCGGACCGACACGGCCGCCAACTCCGAGACGATCAGCCGCAGGTCGTAGGCCAGGTCGGTGCCGGGCGCCACACCCCAGTCGGCGAGGGCCTCGGTGAGCAGGCGGCGCGCCTGCGGCACGGCCGCCGGGGCGGCGGTGAGCTGGGCGGTACGGTGCCGGGCCGTCCGCCGATCGACGGTCGTCATCAAGGTCCTCGCACGACGAACGGGCGGTGGAGTCGGACGCGACGCGGTCGGGTGCAACCCGGGCGGCGCCCGTGAACCCGCGTGGCCCCCCGGCACACGGCCCCGGCGGGGTTCGAAGACTCCGCATAGCATGGCGCGCTCGGAGATCATGTCGCAATGCGTTCCGCGTGCCGGATCCGGGACAGGGGATTCGTGTCGGCCCGGTACCGGGGATCTTCGCGGGTAGACGGATGACCTGCTCCGAAAGCCGGCAGCCGTTCAGCGGCTCCCGGCCGTCCCCGACCCGGCACCAGCAGCCCCGAGTGAGGTGGAAGCCCAGTTGACAGCTCCCCCGACCGAAGCAGCGGGATCCTCCCCTCGCGGGCCGAGCCGCCTGTTTCGCAGCCGACTGCCGATCCGGATGAGCGGTGTGGGACGGGGCGGCGCCCCTCGGTCTCGCGTCGCCCCGACAGACCCTGCTTTCCGCGCGCCCGGTGCGCTGCCCCACGTCTCCGTCGTACTCGGCCGTCCTGCGGCGTGCTGGAGCTCGGCGGCGATCACGATCAGTTCCGGAGGCCTGTGATGAGCGCCATACGGTCGCGTGCCTCCGAAGGCGGGGATCCGCGTGGCGCGGGGGTGGGGCTGCGGCAGGTGCGGCGGCTCCCGTTCGGCGCCGAGCCGGGGGCGGTCAGGCGCGCGCGGACGTTCCTGCGGACCGCGATGCAGGCGTACGGCTGGCGCCCGGCAGCCGATCAGGCGACGGAACTCGCCGCCGACGACATCGTGTTGGTCGCGGTCGAGCTGGTGACCAATGCGTGTCTGCACGGCGGTGGGCCGATCGAATTGCGTGTGGTCAGGTACGACGGCGGCGTCCGCGTCGAGGTCGACGACCGCACCGAGGCGCGGCCCGAGCCGCGCGACCCCTTCGCCGGGCTGAGGACGGGCGGCCATGGGCTGCTCATCGTGCGGCGGCTTTCGCGGGAGTGGGGCGCGGTCGTCCGCCCGGGGCAGGGGAAGACGGTCTGGGCGGATCTGGCCGAACCCGGCGGGGACACCGGCGCCGCGCCCGACGCCTTGCGGTGAACCACGGGCGGGGCGGGGTGGCATCGGACCCTCCCGCGGGCCGGGAGCGCCCGCGAGGCCGGGCTCCTGAACGGGCACGGTCGGGGGCTCCCGGCCCCTGTTCGAGAGCCGACCGACCGCACGACTGAAACGTGTTGCAGAAATTCCCGGAGACATTCACCCGCGCATCCGTTGCGAAGTCAAGAGACGCGGCCCCGGCCGCACGGTTCGCGATCGTCCGGTGATCTTCCGGACCGCCGTGGGAGTGTGGACGCAGAAGACGACCGTCGCGTACGGGGCGCGGCGAGCCCGCCAAACGCCCGGGACAGGACGCCGCTTCGTCGGTGGGCTGCGTTTCCGGCTTCCACCCTCGTCACGCGGCGTCAGATCAGTGTCAGGGTGAGCTGCGCGGTGTAGGGCTGGGGGCCGGTGGTGGGGGCCGGGAGGCTGATCTCCACCGAGGCGTCCACGCGGAACTCGCCGCCGGTCACCTCGCCCAGGCTCGGGTTCTGACGGCACAGCAGCTCCGGGGTGGCCCGCGCGGTACCGGGCAGACCGCCCGAGACCGCGCTCGATCCGGTGCCCGCCGCGGTGCAGCCGGGCGTCCAGCGGAACGCGGATCCCGGGATCGCCGACCCGTCCGGGGCGACGAAGTCGCCGATCTGGCCCGTCAGCGTCCAGCCCAGCGTGCTGCCGCGGTCGTCGGTGACGGTCAGCGGCTTCAGCTCTCCCGTGACGTGGCCCGCGCCGCTGCCCGGCGCCAAGTCGCCCAGGACAACGCCTTCCTGAGAGGGCGTCATGAACAAAGGCCCGCGCGGCGCCGGGCTGTTCGAGGCGGGCGGCAGGGCAGCCGGGATGGCTTCGGGTGTGCCCGGCACGGGTGGCCCGGCGGGTTGCGCCGCGGGGTCCGTCGGGGCGGGGGTGCCGGGCAGGCCGGACACGGGCGTCGTGGGGGCGCCGGGCGTACCGGCGGCGGGCGCCTGCGGACCGCCGGACGCCACCGGAGGGTTCGGGCCGCCGGGGGTGCCCGGCGGCCCGGACGTGGTCGGAGTGCCCGGGGCGGGGAGTGTGCCGCCGGACGCTCCTCCCGACGAAGTTCCGCCTCCCGGGCCGCCCGTCGGGTTACCGGGGCCTGGTACCGACGGCTTGCCGACCGTGATCCCGGTGGACACGGCGGGCGTCCCTGTGGGTGTGCACACCGACGCATCGCCGATCAGCCACGAGTCGATCGCGTACGCACCCGGCGCGAGATCGATGCGGCCATCTCTCTCGACCGTGAACGTGCCGGTCATGGCTGCCACATGCAACGGCGCGGAACCCCAGGCGGCCGGATTCTGCTTCGGCCCCGTCACGGCGACGTCGCCGGTCTGAGCGCCCGTCAGCCTCACGACGCCGGACGGCTGCGCGATGTTCTCCCCCCAGAACACCCAGCTCGACGGATTGCGTGGCGGCGTCTTCCAGTTCCACGTCACGGTGACGACGTCGCCGACCGCGTACGCCTCCTTCACCGGTGCGACGGTGAGTTCGACCTGCGGCTGCCACGTGAACGCCGGCCCGTTGAGCGGCGGAGGCACGCACTGCATGGTATTGGTGACCACGGCGGCCCCCGCGGACGGGCTCCCGGTTCCGAATCCCGCCGCCACGGCGACGAGCCCGAGGCCGGCCAGAAGTGCGGAACGCCGTGCGGACATGCTGCGGATACCCCTTCCCGCGCCCTGCTGTTCGTCGAGCCGCGATCCGACGACTGTCGGAGAAATCCTCAGACAGCAATTCATCCGATGCCCTGACGTTCTGTCAAGACGCTTGTGGGGCAGGTGTGGTCCGGCTCCGTCGGCGTCCACGGTGCTCCGTGGGCCGGTGAGGTCGATGTGAAGAGCCCTGCTGTCGCTGCGCGTTGGGTGGCGTGTTCCAAGGTCCGGCGGTGACCGAGACGGCAGAAAGTGACACGTGTCGACTGTCGGCGATGGAGCGCGAGTGCGGCAATCGCCCTGCCGCAAAAGCGATTTCACGCATGCAAGGCGCTGCCGGCGCCACGCCCGCGACGGCGCGTTTTTTCTGGCCATGACTGTTGTTCGCTCATGTCTCTTGCCGTACCGTCACCCCATGATCTGACGTGCCATCAATGAATGACACAGTCTTGATGTTGCTTTCTCGGGGCGGTACGGCCGGGTCCGGCTCCCACGCCCGGAACGACGGGCCGCCCAGGGCCTGCGCGTTCGTCGGTGCGGGCCGCCGAGTCCGTTTCGGGCTCCGGAACCACGGGGTCCGAGCGGATGAACCATCGCGAACTCCGGTGCCCCGGAGGGCGCGAACGGTCCGTGCAGGACGTCAAGGACGGCACGGCGGCCCGAGCGCCACGTACGGGACCGCAACGGCCGTCGGACAACGACAGGCAAGTCCCCGAAGGGAGAACCACCCCCATGGTCAAGCCCACGAAGCGGATCGCCGGCAGCCTGCTCGCCTCGGCCGTCGCGGTCGGCTCCGCACTCGTGTTCGCGCCCCAGGCGCACGCGGGCGAGGTCACCGCCGATGTCAAGTGCTCACTGCCGGCCGGCGCCGGCGAAGCACAGGGCATGCAGAAGATCACCGTCGAGGCACCTGCCACGGCCGCCGCAGGAGCCGAGATCGACGTCAAGGTGACGCTCGGACAAAGCCCGGCCAAGAGTCCTGTCGCGCTGGACGGCGTCAAGCTGACGCCGTCGATCGAGTTCAAGGTCGGCAGCGGCACCGTCACCGTCACCGGCCCGGCCACGACGATCAACGTCAAGGCGAACGAGTCCATTACGGCACCGCCCTTCACGGGCAAATTCAAGGTCCCGGCGGGTGCCTCCGGGGCTCTCGACCTGATCCCGACCAAACTGGGCAACGCGGTCGAGGTGCCCGGGATCGGGGCGCTCACCGCCGACTGCACGGTCAACGGCGCCGGCAAGGTTCACACCATCACCGTCTCCGGCGGCGGGACGACCGGCAGCACGACCTCCGGCACCACCGGCAGCACGACGTCCGGCACGACCGGCAGCACCACGTCGGGCACCACCGGCAGCACCACGTCGGGCACGACGGGATCGACCGGCTCGACCGGCTCCACCGGGTCCACGGGTTCAACCGGCTCCACGGGTTCCACCGGCTCGACCGGATCGAGCGGTGCCACCGGCAGCTCGGGCGCGACGACGTCCGGCAGCCTCCCCAAGACCGGTCCGATGGACGACGCCCTCTCGCTGGGCCTCGTCGGCGGCACCGTCGGCCTGCTCGGCATCGGCGCCGTGCTGATCGCCACCCGGAAGGTCCGCGCCTCGCGCAACAACACCGCCTGATCCCGCGCGAACCCACAGTGCCGTCGGGCCCCGACCGGAAGTCGGGCCCGGCGGCACCGTTCCCGCCTGGCCTCCCACGGACCGCGATCGGCGCATCGGGAAGGGCGACCGTCTGCGGTCCGCACCCCCCGCGCCATCGACGTACCCAGGCGACCGAGCACATCGCCTGAGCGTGTGAAGGCCTCCCGGCCGGCGCCTCCCCGACCGGGACCCCGAACGGCCTGACCCCGGCACCGGTCAGCGGGAGCCACCCGCTGTCCGCCCCGGGATGACAGGCCGCTGCGGATCGGCGCAGAGCGGAGGGGTGGGACGGGCAAACCGGCCCGTTCCACCCACCCGCCGGCACCGGCACCGCAACCCGTACCGCCCCGCGCGGCGGTACGGCACCGCAACACCCGGACGACGCCCCAGGTTTCCGCTCCCGGGACGCCGCCGCACAAGCCGCTCCGCAGACTCAAGAGCCGCAGGAGAACCGACATGACGGACACGCCGACCTCGCGCCGGGACAGATCCACGCCGCTCCCGCGCGCCGGCCTGCGCTCCCGGGCGCTGTCCCTCCTCGCCGTGCTGGGCACGGTCCTCGCCGCGTTCCTCGTCGTCCCGCCGCCCGCCGCGCACGCCGCCGGCAACGGCGAATGGTCGGTCGACCCGTACGTGCCGCCGGGCGGCGACCAGAACAACCGCCGCTACTTCTTCCTGAACGGCTCGGCGGGCGACACCATCAGCGACACCGTCGTGATCACCAACTCCAGCGAACGGCCCATGACCTTCAAGGTTTTCGGTGCCGACGCGTTCAACACGCCGCGTGACGGGGCCTTTTCGGTACGCCGCATCGACGACCCGCAGAAGGGCATCGGCCTGTGGCTCCAGGTCCCGGCCGGACAGGACACCGTCACCCTCCAGCCCAAGACCCGGCTCGCGGTGCCGTTCAGCATCGCCATCCCCGCCAACGCCCGCCCCGGCGACCACATCGGCGGCATCCTCGCGCTCAACACCGAGCCGGTCGGCCAACAGCAGGAGGGGCAGCTCCGCGTCGACCTCAAGATGCAGGTGGGCGCGCGGATTTACCTCAAGGTCGACGGACCGGCCCTGCCCGCCATGGAAGTCCGCGACGTCCGCGTCGAACGCGACGCCGGCTTCGGGGAGTTCTTCGGGTCGAGCCGGGCGGTCATCCACTACACGGTCGTCAACCGCGGCAACGTGATCGTCCGTCCGCAGCTCGAACTGGGGGTCTCGGGGCTGTTCGGCCGCTCGCTGCTGACCCGCAAGAGCGATCCGCAGAACCCGCTGGAGATCTTCCCCGGCGAGTCCGTGGAGCTGGTGCAGACCTGGAACGACGCACCGCGCCTGGACCGGGTCGACATCGACGTCAAGGCGGTCGGCGAGCAGGACGGCGTAGCCCTGAGCGACAAGGCCGGCACGTCGTACACCGCGGTGCCGTGGCCCGCGCTGCTCACCCTTGCCTTCGTGCTGATCGCGGGCGGCGTGTCGTGGCAGCTCCTGCGCAACCGCAGGGACGGCGGCGGTCCGGGCGACGACAAGGCCGAGAACAAGGACCCGAAGGAGCCCACCGGCGGCGAGTCGGCGTCCGCTCCCGACGACGCGGACAAGGACGCCCCCGAGACGGAGTCCCCCACGTCGGACGCCTCCGCGAAGGCCGAGGCCGAGAAGGACGAGCCGGCCGACGACACGACCAAGGAGATCGTTCCCCTGCGCAAGGGCGACGGGGCCACCGATCCCGCGGGGGTGCCTCGTTGACTCCGCACGGCTACCGCGGCACCCCGGTAGGGCCGGTCGAACACCGGTCCTCCAGGGGTGCGTTCGCGTCTGTCCCGACCACCGAACCGGCCGCGTCCCGGCACGCCGCGTTTCGGCACGCCTCGTCCGCGCGGCTCACGAGCGCGTGGCGCGTACTGCTTTTGCCGGCATGCCTGTTGGTGCTGGCGCTGGTGGCCGCGCCGGGAGCGTACGCCGCAACCCCCGCCCCCCAACCGCCGCCCGCAGCGAACGGCGGGGCCGAGATCGCAGTCGGCACCGCGACCGCCGCACCCGGGTCCGACGTCACGGTGACGGGGTCGGGGTGGAGCCCCGGCTCGATGGTCAACATCGCCGTCTGCGGCCGGAACGGCCAAGGCGGCAGCCAATCGTGCTCGGTCGCGACGTCCGTCAGCACGACCGTTCCCACCGGCGGCACGATCGAGGCCACGCTCAAGGTCGAGACGCCGCCGGTGCCCTGCCCGTGCGTCATCCGCGTCGTCACGGTCACCGGCGGCACGGCGCCGGAGCGCACCACGCCGCTCGAAATCCCCGGTGCGCCCCACGCGCCGCTGTCCGACACCGGCAAGTCACCCGGCCGCCTCACCTTCATCCGCAGCGAAATGACCGGTGGGGACACGATCTTCACGTGGTTCGGGTCGCCGGTCAGCCGTCGGTTCCGGATCGAGGTCGGCAACATGGGCGAAACGCCCATCACCAACCCGGTGTTCAGGATCGGGACGTTCGAGGGCGTCTTCGCCCCCACGTGGGAGGACAAGACCTGGAACGGCACGATCCAGCCGGGCCGACGCGTCACCGTCAGCCTGCCCATCGAGCTGAGGCCGCGTCAGCACGGCGAGTTCCGCTACCGCGTGATGTACGGGGACAAGGTCGTCGACGAGGTCGTCCTCGACGTCGGACGACCTTGGGGCGTCTATCTGTTCGGCGCGCTGGCCATCGTCGTCGTACCGATGACGGTGTGGCGCCTCGGCGGCAATCTGGTCCGGGCGGTCAAGGAGCACCGGCGGCAGCTCTCCGCGGAACGAAGCCGCGAGGTGGGCGCGCCGGGCGCCTCCGGGCTCCGGCAGCCGACCGAACCGCCCGACCCTTCGGAACCGGCCGACCCGTCAGACCCGGACGGGGCGGACGACGAGGACGCCGGACGGGAGCACGCGGACCGTCCCGACGCCGAACCCGTTCCCGTCCCGGCAGCCGCAGGCCCCACGCGGTGCGTCGAAGAGCCCCTGATCGTGGGCACACCGCTGTTCCCGCCCTCCGTCGGGGAGGCCGACGGCCTCTCGAACTCGCCTGGAGAGAAGCGGAGTTCCTCGGCCGATGGGGCGCCCGCCCAGGACACCGCCCCCGAGGCGGAGACGCGCGTCCTGCCGCCTGTCCGCTCCGCGGTCGCCGGGACGGCAGCCGCCGAGCGGCCGTCCGAGGCCACGCGCGTCCTGGCCGGGAAACCGGGAGAGGAGCGCGAGACACCATGAGCCACCGGCCCGGCCAGGGGACCGCCGCGCTCGCGGGCACCGGTTTCGCGGTGGCCGTCACGGCGGCGGTCCTCGCGACGTTCTTCCTGTTCCCGGGCGGCGGCTGCAACGGGGACGAGTGCGGTTCCGCGAGCGACCCGACCGTCCAGGCGATCACGCAGGTCGTTCCCACGCCGGGCACACCGTCGTCGGGCTCACCGTCGCCGGGCGGGAACGCGCCCACGGGCACCGGCGGCGACGATCCGAACGAAGCACCCGGCCCCGGCGACCCGTCCGGCTCACCCGGGTCGGCCGGCTCCCCGACCGCCCCCGGAGACCCCGGCCTGCGGTTCTCCACCGAGGTGTCGGGCCCGCCGTCCCCGTCCGATGCTCCCCAAGCGGCTTCGGGCGAGGTCAGCGCGATGCTCCACGCCGGCCCCCTGCGGGTCCTCACTCCCGTCCCGAACGCCGGGACGGGATTCCTCAAGGTCGACCGGACGAGCGGCACCGCCCGAGGACGCCTGGATCCGCTGCTCGTACAGGACTTCCGAGGCTCCACCACCGGATGGTCGCTCACCGCCACGATGTCGGACTTCGTCGGCCCGGGCGGCGCGACGCTCGACGCCGGCCGCCTGGCCTGGGAGCCGAAATGCGGCGCCCATCCCGGGCCGGCCGAACCGTACCCCAGCACCGCCGTCGCCGGCTCGCCGGTCCCGGCGGGGCGCACCGCTCTGCTCTGCTCCACCCCCTCGACCCGAGGGGTGACCGGAGGTCAGTTCGACGTGGGCGCCGATCTCCGGCTGCCCGTGCCCGCCGGGTCGGCCCGATCCGGCGACTACTCGGCGACGTTGCTGCTGACTTTGACCTGACCGCCGCATCCCGCGACCGGCCGGGTGGACGAAGCGATGGGGCAAGTCCCGCCCCGGAGAAGGGAGTACGCAGTCCGATGGCCACACGGAGATTGAGGGCCGCCCTCGTCGCGGGGGTGAGTGCGGCGTGTGCGGCCGGGGGAGTCCTGGCCCTCGGACCGTCGGCGGGCGCCGCGCCGTCGACCCGCACCGCCCAGGTCGTTTTCGCGTGCGCGTGGCAGCCGCCCACGGGCGCGAGCCCGTACGGACCCGCGTTCACCATCAGCCCCGAACTCGCACTGGACGTCACCCCGGCCGCCGACATCGGCGATGAGGCCGAACTGTCGGTGCACATCGGGGAGTTCAGCCTCCCGAACGGCGCCACCCGGTACGACCTCGCCTACACCGGCGCGACGCTGACCGCGTCCGCCGCCGTCGGGCAGACCGCCGCCCCAGGCGTGACACTGGCGACATCCGGCGACGGCAGGGCAGTCGGCGCGAACGGCGCCGTCGCCCCCGGAGACTTCCGGCAGGCGTACGACCTGACGCGTACCGGCTCGCACACCTTCGTCATCGACCGCGTCGCGTTCTCCTTCACCGACCGGGCCGCCGCCGGCCGCACGCACACCCTGGAGTGCAACGCCCAGAGCACTGCGGGCAGTTGGCCGGCGCTCATGGTGAACGCCGCGAGCACGTCACCGGCGGCGTCCGGGCCGCAGACGTTGCAGCAGGGCGTCAAGGTCTCCGGCTCCGGCAGCACGTCGCCGACGTCCACCGCCACGCCCACCGCGTCACCCACGACCCCGGCGCCCACCACCGGCGCCCCGACCACGGCGGCGCCGACCACCTCCGCCCCCGCGGGCACCACCTCCTCCGGCTCCACCGGAGGAGGCCTCGCCCCGACCGGCTCCGGCGGATCGAAGGTCCTCGCCTTCGCCCTGCTGGCCGCGTCGCTCCTGCTCGGCAGCCTCGCGGTGATCCTGGCCCTTCCGAACCGCCGAAGGCGCCTCCGCTCCGGCTGACGCCAAGTGCCCCACGGAGCAATCCACTTCGGAGATTGGGAATTCCATCCTATGAGGAAAGCCAAAAGGAGAACCGCCGCCTTTCTGGGCGCGGTGACGATCGCCGGCACCGCCGGCCTGACGGCGCTGGCGCCTTCGGCATACGCCGGCACGGTCACCATGGACGCGGCGTGCAAGGTGCCGGTCATCGGGGACAAGAACGGCCCCCAGGAGATCAAAGTCGACTTCGACACGACCGAGGGCCCGGCCGGCGCCACGGTGACCGCCACGGTCGACCTCGGCCCGCCGCCGATCACCAGTCCGTTCGCCCTGACGGGCGCCAAGGCGCAGAGCACCCTGCAACTGACGATGTCCGGTGCCGCGACCGGCCAGATAGACCTGGCCGGCCCGGAGGTCACCCTCGACATCCCGGCGAACGTGCCGATCGACCCGGCCCCGTTCACGAAGACTTTCGTCGTTCCCGGCGGCGCGGCCGACGGTGAGCTCAAGTTCGTGCCCAAGGGCACCGTCAACGTCACCGAAGTCTCCGGCTTCGGCAGGCAGGAAGCGCCGTGCACGTTCACCCCGCAGTCGGGAAGCGACGGCGTGGTGGCCTCGTTCACCGTCAAACCGCTCGCCCCCGGCGAGGTGACGCTCACCGTCACCCCCGGTGAGGTGGAGCCGGGCGGCACCGTCGAACTCGGCGGCTCCGGCTGGCCCGCGGGCACGCCGACCGTCGAGCTGTGCGCGGCCGCGGACTGCGTCGCCGACCGGTTCGCGTCGCAGACCGCCGCGATCGCCGCGGACGGCAAGTTGTCCGGATCCGCCGTGCTCGCCGGCACCGTCGAGCCGGGCTCGTACACCGTCAAGGTCACCGCAGGCACCGGCGCCGAGGCCAAGGTCAAGGAAGCCGCGCTCACCGTCGCCGAGGAGCAGGCGCCGGTACCGGCCATCACGTTGACTCCGGCCTCCGGCGATGTCGGCGCCAAGACCACGATCGCCGGTACCGGCTTCCCGGCCGACCAGGACGTGGAGATCGTCGGGCTCAAGGCCGACGGCAGCCGTACGTCCGACCCGCCGGTCGAGAAGACCACCGACGCGCAGGGCGCCTTCTCCGCCGAATACACGGTGGGCGACAAGGACACCGCGAAGATCAAGGCGTCCTCCGGCAGTGCGTCGGCGGAAGCCGCGTACACGGTGAACTCGGATGATCCGCCGCCGCCTTCGGACCCGAACGGCGTCGAGGTCACGGTGCCGTACTCCTGCGCGACCGTCGTGTCCGGATTCGACATCGACGTGCCGGTCATGACCCCGACCCTGGGCGTCACGGTCCTGCTGCCGAGCAGGGCCGCGAAGGGCGACACCGTCGACGTGCAGGTCGCGTTCAAGGACCGGGTGATCAGCGACATCCCGAGCGTCGCGGGTGACCTGCAGAACGGTCTGCACGGCATGGTGACCCCGACGATGAAGGTCGTCGTGTCCGACGGGGTCAACGCGCCCGGCTTCATCCCCGTCACCACGCAGGCGTTCGACGTCGACATGTCGCCCGGCGGCAAGATGCGCGGCGGCCCGCTCACCGGCACCTTCGACGTGCCCGGCGGCGGCACGTTCTCCTTCACCCCCGGAGAGCTGCAACTCGTCATCGCCGCGTCGGCCGGACCGATCTCGGTCACCGCGACGAGCACCTGCACACCGACCGCCGACGTCCCGGTGTCGGCGACGCTGACCGCGACGGGCGAGCCCGGCGGCCCGCCCGGACAGCAGACCGGCGGCGGCACGGCCGGCAGCACCTCGGGAGCCTCGGCCGGCAGTGCCGGCAAGACCGGCGGCAGCACCGGCACCTCGGGCGGCGACCTGGCCAAGACGGGCACCGGCGGTTCGACCCTCGGGGCCTTCGCCCTGGTGGCCGGCACCGCCGTCCTCGCGGCCGTCGGCGTGATGCTCCTGCTGCCCTACCGCCGCCGCGTGCGCGCCAGGAGCTAGTCGGGCGGGAGACGTACGGCTGATCCACCCTCGCATCGAGGAAACGCGAGCCGGGTCCTTCGCTCGGGAACACCCGGGCGGAGGACCCGTTCGCGTACTGTGCGTGCCGGGAAGGCGCAGCCCGGCCTGGGCCGTGCCTTCGAACCCCCGCCGGGGCCGCGCCGCCTGGCACCATGCCTCGCCGCGTCGCGGACCCTTGCACGGCCGAGCCCGGGCCGAACTGCGGTTCTGTGCCCGGCGATGCACGGCACCGGATGACGCGGCCTGATCCGGCGGGGATTCGAGGACACCGCCCGCCGACCCGAACACCGAGGAGAGGACCGCGATTTCCGATGGCTCGACGCAAGGCCGCCTGGTTCGCCCTGGGGCTCGTCCCGGCCCTGGCCGTGCCCCTCGCCGGCCCGGCCCCGAAGGCCGCCGCCGGAACCACGGTGGGCATGCAGGTGACGTGCCGGCTTCCGCTCGACCAAGGCACGCATACGGGCGAGCAGTTGGTGACCCTCGACGCTCCCGCCGAGCCCGCGCGTCCCGGCGACAAGGTCAAGATCCGCGTCACCCTCGGCCCGAGCTTCGCCACGAGCCCCATCGCCCTCCCCGGAACACCGCTGACCCCGTCGATCGAGGTCACGCTCTCCGGTGGGGCGACCGGCACGGTACGGCTGTTCGGCCCGCAGATGCTCGTCGACATCCCCGGCCACCCGGACCCCATCCAGGTTCCGGCCTACGAAGGCGAGTTGACCATCCCGATCGAGGCACGCGGCGACATCTCGCTCGCCCCCGGCAAGATGGTCACCAACACCACGGTCCTCGGAGTCCAGACCACGACGTGCACGCCGATCGCCCCCGCCGGCGTCTCGACCGTCGTCAAGGTCGCCGCCCAGGACGCGCCGCCCGTTTCCGTCCAGGGGCCGGCCGGGCAGGCCGCCGACCCGCAGCTCCCGCCGACGGCCGCCCCGGCCGCACCGCCCGCCACCGACATGCCCGCCCTCGGCACGGCGACCGCGACCGCGGGCCCGGCCGAGCCCGGTCCGTCGAGCGCCACCATCAAGGCGGGGGGCAGCGCGGCCTCCGAGGACACCGGAATGTCCGGTGCCGCCGTCTTCGGCATCGCCGCGGGCGCCCTGGTGCTCCTCATGGCCGTCGTGACGATGCTGATGTCCTGGCGCCGACACACCGAGGACGACTGACCGGCAACCCCGCACCCGGGATACCCGTCGGTACGCCCGCAATCGCCACCCCCGCCGAGTGCCCGGCGTACGGACACGTACGGGACCATCCGGCCGAGGGGTTCTACGATCGGGCCATGACCCGCGTACTGCTCGCCGAGGACGACGCCTCCATTTCCGAACCCCTGGCACGCGCGCTGCGCCGCGAGGGCTACGACGTCGAGGTGCGTGAGGACGGACCGACGGCCCTGGAGTGTGCCGCGCAGAGCGGAGTTGACCTGCTCGTGCTGGACCTCGGGTTGCCCAAGATGGACGGCCTGGAGGTCTGCAGACGCCTGCGTGCCGAGGGCCACGGCTTCCCCGTGCTCGTGCTCACCGCCCGCGCCGACGAAGTCGACACGGTGGTGGGGCTCGACGCCGGCGCCGACGACTATGTCACCAAGCCCTTCCGCCTCGCGGAGCTTCTGGCCCGCGTCCGGGCCCTTTTGCGCCGCGGTGCGGCGGAGGTCGGCCAGGGCGTGCACGGCGTACGCATCGACGTCGACTCGCACCGCGCGTGGATCGGCGACGAGGAACTCCAGCTCACCGCGAAGGAGTTCGACCTCCTGCGCGTCCTGGTCCGGGACGCCGGGCGGGTCGTGACGCGCGATCAGCTCATGCGCGAGGTGTGGGACACCACGTGGTGGAGCTCCACGAAGACGCTCGACATGCACATTTCGTGGCTTCGCAAGAAACTCGGCGACGACGCCGGCAACCCGCGTTACATCACCACCGTGCGCGGCGTCGGCTTCCGCTTCGAGAAGAGTTAGACAACGGAAGCAGGAACGGCCGTCACTGTGCGTCGCAGGCTTGTCAACGCCACCCTCGGAGTGGTGCTCGTCGTCGTGGCCGTTCTCGGCATCCCTCTCGCGTTCGTCGAGACCAAGGCGATCGAGACCACCGCACGCGACAACCTCAAGGCCGAGGCGGCCCGTCTCCTGGAGACGGTCGAGCTGCGGCTCGCCGCCGGCGAGGAGCCGGACACCCCGCTGCTCGCCCGCATGGTGACGCCGCCCCGCTACGCGGCGATCACCATCCCGGGCCGTCCCCTCCTGGAGTTCGGCACCGAGCCCGGCGGCAAGGTGTTCGACGTGACCATGCGCGGTGAGTTCGGCGAGACCGTGACGGTCGCGGAATCGCGCGACAAGGTGAGCCGCGAGGTACGCGAATCGCTGCTGCTGATCCTCGGCGTCGCCCTGCTCGCGGTCGCCGCAGCCGCCGCGCTCGCCATCTGGCAGGCCCGCCGCCTGGCCCGCCCGCTGACCGACCTCGCCGAGACCGCGGAACGGCTGGGATCCGGCGACCCGAGACCGCGCAGACGCCGGTACGACGTCCCCGAGCTCGACCGCGTCGCGGAGGTCCTCGACCGCAGCGCGGAACGCATCGCCCGCATGCTGACCGCCGAACGCCGCCTCGCAGCGGACGCCTCACACCAACTGCGCACCCCGCTGACCGCCCTGTCGATGCGCCTTGAGGAGATCATCGCGACCGAGGACCACGACACGGTCAAGGAGGAGGCCGCGATCGCCCTCGCCCAGGTCGAACGCCTGACCGATGTCGTGGAGCGGCTGCTCACCAGCACCCGGCGCGGCGCGGCCGGCCGCGACCCGAGGACGGCTTCCGCGGTGACGGTGCGCGTCGACGACGTCGTACGCCAGCAGGTCGACGAGTGGCGTCCCGCGGTCACCAAGGCCGACCGGGCGATCCAGGTCGCGGGCGAGCCCGGCCTGGAAGCCGTCGCGACCCCCGGCGCGCTGGCCCAGGTGCTGGCGACGCTGCTGGAGAACGCGCTCATGCACGGTGACGGCACGGTGACGATCCGGACTCGGCGCACCGGAACCTCGGTCGTCGTCGAGGTGGAGGACGAGGGCTCCGGCGTCTCGGACGTACTGGGCGCAAGGGTTTTCGAACGCGCGGTCAGCGGCCACAATTCGACCGGGCTCGGCCTGGCCGTGGCCCGCGATCTCGCGGAGGCGGACGGCGGCCGACTGGAACTGCTGCAACTGCGTCCGCCGGTGTTCGCGGTCTTCCTGGCGGCCTACCCCGGGAAGGGAACGGCACCGCGCGGTGACGGGCGCCAGGGGCCGCAGTGACGCCCGCACCGGCCGGCAGGGCCTACTCGACGCCGCAACGCATCGGGCCCGGCGCGATCTCTCCCGCCCCGGCCGCCGCGGCGGCGCAGTGAACAGCTAGCGGCGGGTTCCGGTGGATTCCTGCTCGACCAGCCGGGCCGCCTCGCGGTCGAGGTGTTCGGTGTTGAGCGTTCCGGTGAACACCCACGTGCGGTACGACCAGAAGCGGAACAGCGTGCCGAGCGGCAGACCGATCGCGTACTTCGCGATGTTGTCCGCCTTGCTGGAGGTGAAGTCGAGCAGATAGTGCGAAACCGCCACCGCACCCGCCTCGATCGCCATGCCGACGCCGCTGAAGAGCAGGAAGAGCACGACTTCACGGCGCTGGTCGGCCGACTTGCGGTGCCTGAAGGCCCAGAAGCGGTTGCCGATGTAGTTCACACCGATCGCCACGGCCGTCGAGATGATCGACGAGCGGACCGGCGCGAGGTCGAACTGGTAGAGGCAGACGTTGAACACCAGGATGTTCACGACCACGCCGAAGCCGCCCACCGCACCGAACTTCAGTGTCTCGTGGACGAGGGTCTCGAATCGCGCGTAAAGACCGCGCAGGCCAGTCACGAGTCGCCGCCGGCTTTGGACATCGCGGGCTCCGCCGGGGCCGAGGCCTCCGGCTGCTTGTGCTTGAACACGAATGTGCGGAACGCCCAGAAACGGAACAGGGTCCCCAGGGCCATACCCACAATGTTGCCCGAAATGTTGTCCGCCAGCGTGCTCGTGAAGTCCATCAGGTGGTGTGAGACGAACACGCAGGCGGCCTGGATGCCCGCGGCGATCGCGCTGAACACGAAGAACATCGTGTATTCGCGGGTCACGCCGGTGCGTTCGCGGTGCCGGTAGGTCCAGTAGCGGTTGCCCACGTACGCGACGATTGTGGCCGGCACCGACGAGATGATCTTCGAGGTGACCGCGCCCAGGCCCAGGTACAGGCACAGGTTGAACACCGCGACGTCCACCGCGTAGGCCAGACCGCCGGCGATCAGGAACTGCGTGACCTCGGCACGTGCGCGGGCAAAACGCCCCTGCTGTGCATCCGGATCGGCTGTCGGATCCGCGGGGGCGGCACTCACCGGCTCTCCTGACTGCGCAGACGACTCACCCGTCGAGGGTAGCCGGAACGGCCGGGTGCCCTCTCGGAGCGGTGACGTAGCTGTTGCACAGTCTTTACGCGTGCATAGGCATGAACGGCGTTACCGCCGGGTCCGTCCGAAAAATCCCTCGGGCACCACAGGCCTCCTGCGCCACCGCCGGCAGGCTCCGGGGAGCCGGCCCCGCTCCGGCCCGGTCCGGGGGACGAGCAGTGGCCGGATACCCTTGGTTCCCGTGACTTTCCCGATCGTCGGCATGGTCGGAGGCGGCCAGCTCGCCCGCATGACCCAACAGGCCGCAATCCCCCTCGGCGTGCGATTCCGCGTACTCGCGTCGACGCCGGAAGAATCCGCCGCCCAGGTCGTCGCCGGCACATCGGTCGGGAACGAGGCGGATCTCACCGACCTGCGGGCCTTCGCCCGCCCGTGCGACGTCGTCACCTTCGACCACGAGCAGGTCCCCACCGAGCTGCTGCGCGCCCTGGAGGCCGACGGCGTCGCGGTGCGGCCAGGCCCGGCCGCCCTCGTGCACGCCCAGGACAAGGGCGTCATGCGCGAGCGACTGGCCGCGATCGGCGTGCCGTGCCCGCGCAACCGGATCGTCGCCGACGAGGCCGACGTCGCGGCCTTCGCGGACGAGATCGGCGGATGGCCGGTCATCCTCAAGACGACGCGCGGCGGGTACGACGGCAAGGGGGTGTGGGTCGTACGCAGCCCGGAGGAGGCCGCGGCGCCCTTCAAGGCCGGCGTCCCCGTCCTCGCCGAGGAGAAGGTGGACTTCGCGCGCGAGCTGGCCGCCTGCGTGGTCCGCTCACCGCACGGCCAGGCGGTGGCGTACCCCGTCGTGGAGAGCATCCAGGTCGACGGCATCTGCAACGAGGTCATCGCGCCCGCGCCCGGTCTGCCCGAGGAGCGCGCGGTGGAGGCCCAGCGGATCGCGCTGACCATCGCGGGGGAGCTGGACGTGACCGGGCACCTCGCGGTCGAACTGTTCGAGACCCGCGACGGGCGGATCCTCGTCAACGAGCTCGCCATGCGCCCCCACAATTCGGGCCACTGGACGATCGACGGCGCGTTCACCTCGCAGTTCGAGAACCACCTGCGCGCGGTGCTCGACCTTCCGCTCGGCGACCCCCGGGCGCGCGCGAAATGGACCGTGATGGTCAACGTGCTCGGCGGCGACTACCCCGACATGTACCGGCCGTACCTGCATGTGATGGCACGCGACCCGGGTGTGAAGGTCCACATGTACGGCAAGGACGTCAAACCCGGCCGCAAGGTCGGCCACGTGACCGTGTGCGGCGACGACCTGGACGACGTCCGCGAACGCGCCGCCCACGCCGCGGCCTACCTGCGAGGGAGCATCACCGAGTGAGCAGCGCAACGCCCGCGGCCCGGCCCGTGATCGGCATCGTCATGGGCTCCGACTCGGATTGGCCGGTCATGAAGGCCGCCGCCGAGGTCATGGACGAGTTCGGGATCGCGTACGAGGCCGACGTCGTCTCGGCGCACCGCATGCCGCAGGAGATGATCGCGTACGGCACCGACGCCGCCGGGCGCGGCCTCAAGGCGATCATCGCGGGCGCGGGAGGCGCGGCGCACCTGCCGGGCATGCTCGCGTCCGTGACGCCGCTGCCGGTCATCGGTGTGCCGGTGCCGCTGAAGTACCTCGACGGCATGGACTCGCTGCTGTCGATCGTGCAGATGCCGGCCGGTGTGCCCGTGGCGACCGTGTCGGTCGCGGGCGCGCGGAACGCCGGGCTCCTGGCCGTGCGCATGCTCGCCGCGCACGACCCGGCGCTGCTCGCCCGGATGACGGAGTTCCAGGCCGGGCTCAAGGCCCAGGCCACCGAAAAGGGCCGCAGGCTGCGCGAGTCACTGGGCGGCTGACCGGGACGCGGGCCCGGGTCGGGGACGGCCGCAAGCACGGACAGAAAGGGGAGGGAGAGTGCCGTTTCGGCACCTTCCCTCCCGGATCGTGTGTCCGCGTGCGCCTTGGGTCAGACCAGACTGGTCAGGCCGAAGCGCTGCATGCTGACCGCCGCACAGCGGTCCATGACCATGTCGAGCCCGGCGGCCGTGGTGCGTTCGTACGCCGCGAGGTCGACGACGTCGAGTTGGAACCACACGGCCTGCGCGCCCATCTTGACCGCCTGGTCGGCGATGTCGCCGGCGCGCGAGGCGTTGACGAAGACATCCACGACGTCGACGGGGAACGGGATGTCCGCGAGGGAGGCGTAGCCGCGCTCGCCGTGGACGGTCTCGGCCCGGGGGTGGACCGGCACGATGCGCTTCCCCCACTGCTGGAGATGGGCGGCCACCCCGTAGGCCGCCCGGTGCGAATTGGTGCTGAGTCCGACGACCGCCCACGTGCGGTGGGAGAGGATGCGCCGGATGGTCGTGTCGTCGCCGTACGACATGCTGTGCCCCTCACGGTCATGGGATGGATGGAGAAGGCCGCCTCGCATGGCAAGGCGGCATCACGCACCGATGAGCCGCGGCCACTCGATCGCCGGGCAGCGGTCGACGACCACGTGGAGGCCCGCGTCGACGGCCGTTTTGACGGCGTCGTCGTTGATGACGCCGAGTTGGTACCAGATCGCCTTCGCACCGATGGCCACCGCCTGGGCGGTCACGGCCGCGGCGTGCTCGGCGTTGACGAAGACGTCCACGACGTCGACGGGGTCGGGGATCTCTTCGAGCAGCGCGTAGCCGCGCTCGCCGTGCACCGTCTCGGCCTTGGGGTGCACCGGGATGATGCGCTTGTCGTGGCCTTGCAGGAAGCCGGCCACGCCCCATGCAGGGCGGGCCATGTTCGCACTCAGCCCGACCACGGCCCAGGTCTTGTGGCGGATCAGGAGGTCCCTGATCGCCTGGTCGTCGGTGATGACTCCGTCAGCGTCGTATGCCATGCGGCCAATCGTGCACCCGGCTCCGCCTTACCACCACACGGCGCAGTGGTGTCAGGGCCGTCCGAGTGCCCGGAACGTCCATCCGGCGGCCCGCCAGCGCGGGGCGTCGAGGGCGTTGCGACCGTCGATGATGTGGCGTTCCGCGACGGTCGCGGCGAACTCGGCGGGGTCGATCCGCCGGAATTCACGCCATTCGGTCAAATGGAGGACCACGTGCGCGCCACGCGCGGCGTCGAACGCGGTTTCGGCGTACGCGAGGCCCGGGTACATCTTGCGCGCGTTGTCCATGGCCTTGGGGTCGTAGACGGTGACCTCGCCGCCCTGGAGCTGCACCTGCGCGGCCACGTTGAGCGCGGGTGAGTCACGGATGTCGTCCGACTCCGGTTTGAAGGCCGCGCCGAGCACCGCCACGCGGCGGCCCAGGAACCCGCCGCCGCACGCCTCGCGGGCCAGGTCGACCATCTTGAACCGGCGACGCATGTTGATTGCGTCGACTTCGCGCAGGAAGGTCAGTGCCTGGTCGACGCCCAGTTCGCCGGCGCGGGCCATGAACGCGCGGATGTCCTTCGGCAGACAGCCGCCGCCGAAGCCGAGGCCGGCGTTGAGGAACAGCCCGCCGATGCGGGGGTCGTACGACAGCGCCTGGGAGAGCTGCGTGACGTCCGCGCCGGCCGCCTCGCAGACCTCGGCCATCGCGTTGATGAACGAGATCTTCGTGGACAAGAACGCGTTGGCGGCGACCTTGACCAGCTCGCTGGTCGCGAAGTCGGTGACCAGGATCGGCACTTCGGCCTCGATCAGCGGCGCGTACACCTCGCGCAGCCGGGCCTCGGCGGCCTCCGAGCGCACGCCGACCACGAGGCGGTCCGGTTTGAGGGTGTCCTGGATGGCGTGGCCCTCGCGCAGGAACTCGGGGTTCCAGGCGAGTTCGGCCGCGCTGCCGCAGGCCGCCTTCTCCGCGAGGCGTTCGGCGAGCCGCGCGGCGGTGCCCACCGGGACCGTCGACTTGCCGACCACCAGGCAGGGCCGGTCCAGGTGCGGGGCGAGCGCGTCGATCGCCTCGTCGAGATAGCGGGTGTCCGCGGCGAACTCGCCCTTGCGCTGCGGCGTGCCGACGCAGATGAAGTGCACGTCGCCGAACGCCGCGGCCTCCGCGGCGGAGGTGGTGAACCGCAGTCGGCCGGACGCGAGGTGGGGTGCGAGGAGGTCTTCGAGGCCCGGTTCGTAGAACGGTGCCTTGCCTGCCTGGAGTGCGGCGACCTTGTCGGGGTCGACGTCGACGCCCACCACCTCGTAGCCGAGCTCCGCCATGCACGCCGCGTGGGTGGCCCCGAGGTAGCCGGTGCCGATCACGGTGATGCGGGGCGTGGTTGCCACACCGCCTCCAGACGTTGTGATTCGCGTCGTGCCTACGCTCGGATCGTAGTCCGCGAGCGTTGTTTCTTACCGGTGCTCCGCCGTCCGAAGGCACTTGGGGGACGCCGTAGAATCGTAGGACGTCCGATTACCCATCGGTAACAAAATTCTCGACATCAAGACGCAACCGCGGCACGAGAGAGGCAGGCCCGCAAGTGGCAGGACGAGGCGATTTCGATTTGTTCCGGATCAGCGAGGAGCACGAGATGCTCCGCGCCTCGGTCCGTGCGCTGGCCGAGGCGAAGATCGCCCCGCATGCGGCCGACGTGGACGAGCAGGCCCGGTTCCCGCAGGAGGCGCTGGACGCGCTGACCGCGAACGACCTGCACGCGGTGCACATACCCGAGGCGTACGGCGGTTCCGGCGCCGACGCGCTCGCGACCGTCATCGTGATCGAGGAAGTCGCCCGCGCGTGTGTGTCCTCGTCGCTGATCCCGGCGGTGAACAAGCTGGGCTCGCTGCCGCTGATCCTGTCCGCGTCCGAGGAGCTGAAGAAGCAGTATTTGGAGCCGGTCGCGCGCGGTGAGGCGATGTTCTCGTACTGCCTCTCGGAGCCCGAGGCCGGCTCGGACGCCGCCGGGATGAAGACCCGCGCGGTCCGCGACGGCGACGACTATGTGCTCAACGGCGTCAAGCGGTGGATCACCAACGCGGGAGAGTCCGAGTACTACACGGTCATGGCCGTCACCGACCCCGCCAAGCGCTCGCGCGGCATATCCGCGTTCGTGGTGGAGAAGTCCGACGAGGGCGTCTCCTTCGGTGCTCCGGAGAAGAAGCTCGGCATCAAGGGCTCCCCGACCCGCGAGGTCTACCTCGACAACGTCCGCATCCCCGCGTCGCGCATGATCGGCGAGGAGGGCACCGGCTTCGCCACCGCGATGGCCACCCTCGACCACACCCGCGTCACCATCGCAGCCCAGGCCCTCGGCGTCGCCCAGGGCGCCCTGGACTACGCCAAGGGCTACGTGCACGAGCGCAAGCAGTTCGGCAAGGCCATCGCCGACTTCCAGGGCATCCAGTTCATGCTCGCCGACATGGCCATGAAGCTGGAAGCCGCCCGCGCGCTGACCTACCAGGCCGCCGCCAAATCCGAACGCGGCGACTCGGACCTGACCTTCTTCGGCGCCGCCGCGAAGTGCTTCGCGTCCGACGTCGCGATGGAGATCACCGTCGACGCGGTGCAGTTGCTCGGCGGCTACGGCTACACCCGCGACTACCCCGTCGAACGCATGATGCGCGACGCGAAGATCACGCAGATCTACGAAGGCACCAACCAGGTCCAGCGGATCGTGATGTCCCGCAACCTGCCGTAACCACTCCCGCGTAGGAGTTGAACTCAGTACGAAGCCGCCCTGCTTTCCTTCGGGAGGGCAGGGCGGACTTGGCTACGGCCAGGTGCGCTCGATCCGGTCGGCGCGTACCGCGTACGTCGCCGGCCCGCACCGGGCGACAGCCCGGTGGATCGCGCCTTGAGCGGCGTGCAGCCGACGCACCATCTCGGCAATCGGCAGCCCCTGGTTGTCGAGGTAGAACAACACACCCGCGTGTTCTTCCAGCGGCCCGCGTTCATGGTCCCGGCCGCGGATCCGGCCGTCTTTGCATACCGCACCCAGCCTCGGGTGAGCGAGGCGGTAATCCAGGTCGCGTCGTCGATCTGCTGCGCGTCGTCAGGGAAGAGATCGCAAATGCGGTGGACCTTCCATCCGAGTTCGGAGAGTCGTGCGGGGACGGACTTGCCGAGATTGCGGTCGAAGCAGAACTCAGGCGGCGGCGGTTCGGCAGATCGCTTCGACTTGCTCATGCGACAACTCGAACTCGTCCGCGACCACATCCAAGGGTTCGCCGGCGCGCCACAGGTCGACGATGGCGTCGACGGTCACCTTGTTCTGCTCGACGACCGGGGAGCCCCAACCGAAGCGCGGGTCGATGATGACCGGTGCGACGTCGGGGTACGTCCGCAGGCGTAGGCGCTGGGGTGAGGCGTCGGGCGCCCAGGTGATGTAGCGCAGATACCCACTGATGACTTCGCGGATGGGCCGCTGCCCGTCCCGAACGCGGTGGATTCCCTCGCCATCGGCCATCTCCACGAAGATGTCGATTCCGTCCGTGCAGATTCGCTGGGTCGCCAGCGCGTACGGTTCTCGGAATTCGCGGCGTACCGCTTCCGCGGCCTCGCGGATCTTCGACAGCGAAAGGCCGAGGTCGCGGAGGGATTGGAGGACGTACGCCTCGACGACTGCGATGAACGGCAGCGACGCCCAGCCGCGCTTCTCCGGTGCGACGGCGTGGATGAGCGGCACACCGTCGGCGGATTCGTGGATCCACCGGTGCAGGGTCCGGTCGGGAATGCGCAGGTGGCGCGCCGTTTCGAGCGGCGTCAGGATCGGGTCCCGATACTTGTCGACCATGATTGTCGGCACCCCTTCCTTGGCGGCTTTCAGCTTCCCACACCCCGGTTCCCCCCCTCTAGGTGTGCTTGGGCGAACAACGTCTTGGCCGGATCGCGGTCACGGCTACAGCGAACGAAGGCTCCTCGGCGCCCGCGAGGACAAACGCAGCCCAGTTGCAAAGGGCGCGTCGGAACGCGGTGGTTTGAGCACATCGCCCCCAAGCCGAGAGTGTGCGTGACGGTACTCGCGGGAGACCTGCCAGAGTGGGGAGTTCGCGAACTTGTTCCCTGATCAGGTGACGAGGACAGGTACACGGGAGTCTGCGGCCAGGTGATGCAACGAGGGCCGCCCGTGGCCGGGGAGTTCATCTGTGCGATGCCCTCTGAGGAGCGCTGCACCCTACTCTGGCAATGCGACTTGTCGAGGAAGGGCGGGCCGATATGTCCGATGCCATCCCACCGGCCGGAGACGAACTGAGCTTCGGTCAAAGACTGAAGGTCCTGCGGCTTCGCCGTGGCATGACCCGCGAAGTCCTTGCCGGGCTCATCGGCATGTCTCCAGCTTGGGTCAAGAGCGTGGAGAACAACTACATCGGGATGCCGAAGTTGAGCAAACTCATGCGCATCGCCGAGGCGCTGCGCATCCGCGACCTCTCCCAGTTGACGGGAGGGCAGTCCATCCGGGTTGAACAATTCAGCGGTCCCGGCCACGCGCGGCTACCGGCAGTGCGCGCCGCGCTCAACGCGTTCGCGGTTCTCCCGGATCGGGAGGCAGCCTCTTCGGAAGACCTGCGTGCCCGGCTGGCACGTGCGTGGGCCGTGCGGCACGCCTCGCCCTATCACCGCGATGTGGTGGGGGAACTGCTGCCGCACCTGATTGCGGACGCGCAACTCGCCGTACGGCAGGCGGAGTCTCCGTTGGCGCGGCGCGCGGCGCAGGCAGTACTGAGCGAGGTGTACTCGTTGGCGCAGTTCTTCGTGGCGTACCAACCGGCTGCGGACCTGCTGTGGCGGGTGTCGGAGCGGGGGATGGTCGCTGCGCAGGAATCCGGCGATCCGCATGCGATCGGTGTCGCATCGTGGTTGGCGGCGCAGGCTCACCGCGATGCGGGTGATTGGGAAGCCGCGGACGCCGTGAACCTTGGCGCGGCCGCGTACCTGGAACCGCTTGTGCCGGACGCTCCGGTCGAAGTCCACGCGATCTGGGGAGCGTTGCTGTTCGAAGCGGCGTACACCGCAGCCCAGCGCGGGGAGGCCGGCGTGGCCTGGGGGTACTGGGACAAGGCGAACGCGGCCGCTCAGCGCCTTCCCTCGTCGTACTACCACCCCGTGACGTCGTTCTCGCGGGCCATCATGTCCGCGCATGCGGTGACGGTGGCAGTCGAGTTGCATCAGGGTGGCGAGTCGGTGCGGCAGGCACAGGCTGCGGAAGCCTCCGTGATCCCATCCAGGCCGCGCCGGGCGCGGCACCGGATCGAACAGGCCCGCGCGTTCTACCTCGACCAGCAGCCCGAGGTTGCCGTCGCAACGATCGACTCGGCGTACGAGGCGGCACCGGAAACCGTTGCGTACAACAGTTTCGCGCGACGAATCCTCTTGGAGGAACTGGACGTTCGCAACGCTGCCCGCCGTGCACGGGCTGCGGTGACGGCCGAGAAGATCGGCTTGTTGGCGAGCTGAACGACGAGGGGCTAGGAATCCTAGCCTTCGTCAGGTCGCGCACAATTTACGTTCGTTGCATGGCCGACAAAACCAAATCGGCCCCGTCCATCGAGCATTCGACGGGCGGGGCCGAGCAGCGTCTGAGCGGGCGCCGTTCGCTCACAACTAACGACAAGGCGTCACCCGTAACGAGCGACACTTATTGGGATCTGCCCGCACGCGGGCAGAGCTCTCAGAGCCGGCCGACGCCGCGCAGCAGCGCCCGCGTGCGGGAGCGCATCAACCGAACCGCGTTATGGCTTCGGCTATTTCTCGTCTCCGGAGGGGGCAGGCACCGGGCCGGATCCCGGCCCGGTACGGCGAGGGTGCGGTTGGCGGCACCGCCCGTTCGCGTTTTCCGTTCACGGGTGCAAGGCGACCCGAACGCGACGGTCGAACTCGACCGCTTCATGTGGGTCCGCCCGTACCTGATCGCCCACGAACGGCGCCTGGCGGTTGCGGGGGGTGCCCGGTGATCGGCCCGCAGGTCCGCCGCACGACCCTCAGCGTTTACCGCGTCGACCCCGCTACCGGGCGGCGTGTCGAGGTCCAGCGTCCGCGCGCGGTGGTCGGCTCCTGGCTGGACGTCCCGTCGTTGCACGCTTGGCCGCCGTGCCGTTGCCCACGTTGCCGGGAGGGCGCGGCGCGTCCGATGCGGGAGTGCGCCCGTTGCCGTTTCCGCAGTCCTGCCATAGCCGTGCCCCGGGTTCCTGTCGTCGCCGTGCCGGTCGAGACGCCGTCCAGCGCGGGCGGCACTCGGTGGCTGTGCGAACCCTGCCATCGAGCGATGTCCAAGCCTCTGGGAGGGCCTTCCGGTGCTCGCACGGCTGGTTGAGGTCTCGCCGGGCGGCGCGTAGGCGGCGGTGGCGCTCACCTTCCAGCGCGTCGCGTCGACGTGTACGACGCCGCGTTCCTGACCGTCGAGGAAGTCATCGAGACAACCCGGGACATGCTGCGGTCGCTGCCGCAAGGGGACCGTGAACGGGCGGTCGCCGCTGTGCGGCGTGACTTGGACGAGTTCATCGCGGAGCGCTTCTGCGCGTCCCTTCGTCCGGCTTGGAGCCGTGATGTCCGGGCGAGTTCAAGCAGCACAACAATCGAACAAAAAACGTAACCACGGAGGAAACAACAGCATGCAGGCAATCGCCCCCCTTGACCCGACGCACGAACCCACCGCACTTAATTTCGCACCGCTCCACCTCGACCACGCGATGCCCGCGAACGGTGCTCCCGCCCCGGCCGGGATGAACGTCGTCTTCGACACGGTCCGTCAGATCTCGCTATGGGACGGCGTTCCGGTCTCGGACATCCCGCCTGCCCTGCGCGGACAGGTCACGACGTCCAACGTCCGCTCCGACGGGACAAAGGGCGCGACCGACACGGGGCAGCCCGACGACGCCACGCCCAATGCCTGACCGCCCTCGAATCCTGGTCGCCACCGGGCCGATCGACGCGACCGCCGATCTGGTGATCGACGAACTCAACCGTCGCCGGGTTCCGCTCGCCCGCATCGACGTCGGAGCGTTCCCGGACTCGGTCACCCTGTCGGCGCGTCTCGGCACGAGCGGATGGATCGGCGAAATCGACAACGGATCACGTGCGCTTCGACTGGAGGAGTTACGTGCCGTGTATTGGCGGCGCCCGTCCGCGTACGCTGCCGAGACCGCCGCGCCCGGCCCAGTCCGTGAGTTCGCCTCACGCGAAGCGCGCGCCGGCATGGGAGGAGTGCTGTACGCGCTGCCCGATGTGACGTGGATGAACCACCCACACGCGATCACGGCGTGCACAAAACCGGCGCAACTGGCCGCGTTTGCTCGCGCTGGGCTGCTCGTCCCGGACACGTGGATCGGGAACGAGCCGAAGGATCACGGCGCGTTCTGCGCCGAGGGGTCGGCTGTTTCCAAGACTCTCGGCCCCATCGCGTACGACGGCCCTGATGGGTACCGGGTGTTGTTCACGGGGCGAGTGCCGCACGAGCACTTCGGAGACGTTCGCGCGCAGGCGACGGCCAACCACCTGCAACGCGAGATCGCCGACAAAGTCGCCGAGTACCGCGTTGCGGCCGTCGGGGAGCGGCTGTTCATCAGCGAAGCGCACACCGCGAGCCCCTACCTCGACATCCGGGCGCTTGATCCCGAGAGCGTCACCTACAAGCCCGGCACGCTCCCCGACTCCGTACAGGAAGCGATCCGGACCGTGACCCGCGAGTTCGGTCTGCTGTTTGCCGCGTGGGATCTTCTGCGCGACGCTGAGGGAACCGTCTGGGCGCTCGAACTCAACCCTGCCGGGCAGTGGGCGTTCACGCCCGACAGCGACGAAATCATGCGTGCCATCGCGGACCATCTGGAAGAAGCGGCGAGCCAATGACCGATCCCGTCGAAGTCGAAGCTGCCACGCTGCGGGCGCTGTGGGTGGAGCGCATGCGAGCGGCGGGGCATGCGAAAAAGCCGGACGTGGCAAAGGCGTTCCTGAGCGAACCTCGCCACGTCTACGCGCCTCGGTTCATGTGTAGTCGCCAGAAGGAAGACGGCGCGTGGATCAACGAGGAGGTAACCCGCGAACACCCGAATTGGTTGACCGAGGTCTATACCGATCAGGTGCTCTTGACCTCGGTATGGCCGGATCCCCTGTCGTCGTCCACGGTTCCGTCTCTCATGGCCGACATGCTTGAAGCACTCGATGTCAGCCCGGGGATGACCGTGATCGAGGTCGGCACCGGCACGGGCTATAACGCCGGTCTGCTCGGGCAGTTGGTGGGCGATGACAACGTTGTCACGTTGGATGTCGCGCCTGAGCTTGTCGGTGCCGCCCGCGCCTCACTCGACACTGCGGGGCACGCCGCAGTCACGGTCGTCCAAGCGAACGGCGGTAGCCGCGATGTTCTGCGTCACGGGAGCGTCGACCGCCTGATCGCCACGTGTGGGGTGGATCGGATCCCCGACCCATGGCGCCAAGTTGTACGCCCCGGTGGGCGCATCGTCGCGCCGGTCGGTGCGGGCATCGCCGTACTCGATGTTGCCGACGACCACAGTGCCGAGGGGAGGTTCCTTCCGACCGGGGCGTACTTCATGCAACTCCGCGCACCTCGGAGTGACGACATGCCGACTCGCCCCACAGACCCCGGCGGCCCCGCGGAACCCTGCGGGATGCCGCTTGGCGCATGGGATGACATCGGATTCTCGTTCCTGGTGTCGTTGTCGCTCCCGTTCAACGACGTGTTGACCGATACGACGTCGGACGGCGGGTTGATCATCTGGCACCGTGACGGATCGATCGCCCACATCTTCGAGGACGGAACCGCGCGACAAGCCGGGCCCCGGCGACTGGCCGGCCTGTTGGCTGGGCTCTGGCAGAGCTATCGGGAACGCGGACAGCCGACCCGCGAGGCGTACCGCATCACGATTGGCGCGGATGGCGAACACGCCATCGTGGCCGAAGGCGACGGCGGTACGTGGTTGGTCTCGCCTGCTGTCACGACCCCGTGACGGGAGGGAAGAGCCGTCCCGGATGGCTCTTCCCTCCCCTCGGGCCCTCGTTCGGGGCCTCAGCGCGGCGCGGGTTTGTCGTCGCGTAGGGCGTCGAAGAGGGCGGTGGCCTTCTTGTCGTTCCACAGGACGGAGGAACCGACATCGCCGGGCGGGTCGTAGTCCGGGTTGGCGATCGGGACGGTGATGGTGCCGCCCTTGTCGCCGGACAGCGAGCCCATGTCCTTGAACAGGCCGTACAGGTCGAACAGGCCGGTGTCGTTGTCGACGGTCACCGCGCCCAGGCTCGCGTCGGCCATCGGGAAGCCCTTGAACGGGTTCAGCAGCACGGACGGCGACTTCGCCTTCTTCGCGAGTGCCGCGAGGAACTGCTGCTGGCGCTGCATGCGGCCCAGGTCCGAGGTCGGGTCGAAGTAGCGGGCGCGCACGAACGACAGCGACTCCTTGCCGTTGAGGGTCTGGCAGCCCGCGGGCAGGTCGGCGCCGGACTTCTCGTCCTTGATGGGCTTGTCGAGGCACAGGTCGACGCCGTCGAGGGAGTCGACGATGCCGACGAAGCCACCGAAGCCGACCTCGGCGTAGTGGTCCAGCCGCATCCCGGTCGCCATCTCGACGGTCCGGGCCAGCAGCGGCGCGCCGCCGAGTGCATAGGCGGCGTTCAGCTTGTCCTTGTGCGCCTTGACCTTGACGTCGCCCTTCTCGTACGCGGGGATCTGCACGTACGAGTCACGCGGCAGGCTGATGAGCGTCGTCCCGCCCTTGCCCTTGTGCAGCAGCATCATCGAGTCGGTGCGCTTCCCCTCCGCGCTGCCCGTCTTGAACTCCCGCTTCTCCTCGTCGGTGAGCCCTTCGCGGGAGTCCGAGCCGACGATGAGCCAGGTGGTGCCGGCCGTCGCGGACGGGCGGCCCTCATAGTTCCCGAGCACGTCCTCGTGGCGGATCTTGGAGTCCAGCCAGAAGTACGTGCAGGTGAGGAAGATCAGGACGACCGCGAGGAACACGGTCACGCCGATGAGGATCCGCTTCTTCCAGTTCGGCTTGCCGCGCGGGGGCCTCGGCGCCTCCGGACCGCCGGGCGCGTCGGGTCCGTTCGGGCCGCCTGGGCTGCCGGGGCGCGTGAGCGGGCGCGGCGGCACCCTGTCCGCGTCCGGGTCGGCTCCGACCCGCGCGGCGGCTTCCTGCGGCGAGGGCTGCGGCGGATAGCCCGAGCCGGCCCGTCCGGGCATCACCTGCGTCGGCTGCGCGTCGGGCGAGGGCGGTGGGACGGGCCCGGCGCCGCCGTCGGCCGGGAGGACGCCCTCCGGCCGGTTCGGGACGGTGCCGGGCGGAGGTATCGGACGGCCGAACCGATCGCGCGGCAGCACCGCGGTCGGCTCGGCATCGGACTCGCCGGGCTGCGCGGGCGGGGGGTCCTGCCCACCGCCGCGCCGCGGACCTCCGCGGAGCCCGTCTTCTTCGGCCCAGCCGGGCGGCCATGAATTCATGCGTCCGAACTTCGCATCGTCTTACTGGGCCGGGCAAATGTTGTGCCGGACTACGACGTGTCTGTGGCGTGGTTGGTACGTATGTGCCCGATTTCGAACGTGTGCTTGGGTGTTCGCGGACCGGTCCGCCGACTTCCGAACCGCAGGAACCCGGGGTACCGGTCGCGCTCCTCGGCGACCGCACGGACAACCACGGCCTCCGCCGCGGGGCCCGATCGGTGTGCCGTGCGGCGGCCCCGCTCAGTCGCAGACGACCTGGTCGCCCGTCGTCGCCTTGATGGGCGGGGTCGGGGACGGCCCGCCGGACGGGCTCGCCGAAGGGGTGACCGGTTTGGGGGTGGCGGCGACCGCGACAGGGGTGACGCCGGCGTACGACGAGCCGACGACGACCTCGATCGTGCGGCCGAGACCTTCGATCGGCTGGAGTTTCGACCCCGGCAGGGCGGCCGCGACGGTCTGCACCGAGCGGTCCCAGCGCGGGTCGTAGCGGATCACGGTCTGTTCGGCGTCGCTTATGCCGATCGTCTCGCCGTCGCGGGCGGCGGCTCTCGTGCTGAACCCCGCCGCGCCCAACTCCGTGTGGGCGCGGGAGCCGAGCCCCTGCGTCGCGGTGCCGTTGTAGACCTGCACCCACACCTCGGACGGCGGGACCTCGACGGGCACCGGGCCGGTCGGCGCCGCGGAGCCCTGGCTCGGGGCGGGGGACGGGGACTTCGACGGCTGGAGGATGTCGCGGTCCGCACGGATCGTGTCGAAGAGCACACGCGCCTTCGCGTCGTCCCACAGAACCGTCGATCCCCAGCCTTCCACGTGGTGGTCCATCGACTTGAGGGGGATCTGCGCGTACGTCACACCCGAGTTCGACAGGCCTTTCATCTTCGTGCCGAGGTCGAGGAGCCCCTTGACGCTCAGGCCCTCGTCGACGGTGATCGAGGAGAAGACGGCGTCGAGGACCCCTTGCAGCTTGACCGGGTTGGCGAGTGTGCCGGTGCTGGTCGCGCGGGCGAGGATCTGCGCCATGAACTTCTGCTGGCGCTCCGTGCGGCCGATGTCGCCGGTCGGGTCGCTGGGCAGGTAGCGGGCCCGGACGTACTGCAAGGACTCGACACCGTCCAGATGCGACGTGCCGGCCGGCAGGTCGAGACCGGACTTGGGGTCCTTCAGCGGGATCGGCGAGCACATCTCGACGCCGCCGAGCTTGTCGACGACGGCCACGAACGCGAGGAAGTTGACCTCTATGTAGTGGTCGATCCGGATATTGGTGGCGCGCTCGACCGCCGCTACGGTCAGCGCCGCTCCGCCGCGCGTGTAGGCCGCGTTGATCTTGCCCTGTGACTCGGGAACGTCCTTGCCGGAGTGCTTGTCCTTGTGCGCCGGGAACGTGACGTAGCTGTCGCGCGGGATGCTCACCACGGTCGCTTTGTCACGCTTCGCGTTGAGGTGCACGATCATCATCGTGTCGGTGCAGTCGCAGCTCTCGCCGCCCGCGTGGAGCTGGTTGAGCGTCTTGCGCGGCACGCCCTCTCGGCTGTCGGTGCCGACGATCAGAAAGTTGAGGTCGCCCTCGGCTCCGGTGTCGGGGCGGTTCCCCGACGTCGAGAACGGGTTGATGCGGTGCAGCTTGCCGTCCATGTACTTGATCCACGCCCAGCCGACTCCGCTGGTCAGCAGGATCGCAACGGCCAGGAAGCCGGTCAGTGCCAGGCCCCAGCGGCGTTGCCGGGGAGCGGGGGAAGGGGTGCGGCCGGTCGCTGTGCCACGTGTCGCCATAGCTGTGTCTTCCCTCCTCCTGTCACCGCTGCTGTCGCCCGCTGAGCCCGCCAAGTCCTCTCGGTCCGCCGGGCCCTCGCAAAGGAGGACGTTCGTGCCGCGGCGACCGGTTGCCCGACGGCCTTCGTCGCCGGTCCCGCGATGCTCCGACTGCCTGGCTCCGGCCCGCCGCGCCTGTCGTACGCGGCGCCCCGGCCGACCCGGTGGTTCCCGGCGCCGATTCGGCCGCCACGCGCCCGGCCGCCGGCCTGCCCGCCGCCCGACCGGGCCGCTCGGCCTGGCGTGATCCGGGCTGATACGAAAAAAACCCCGAGGCACAGCCTAGGGTGACCACCCCGGAGGACCGGCGCGGGCGCGCCGCGGCGTCCCCGCTCGATCGGCCGTGCTGCCGGGTCCTGCGGACGAACCGGTCGGACCGTGTCAACGCCTCTTCCCTTCCGCAGTACCCTCAGGTCTCGATGAACCCCACCGCGCCCGAGCCCATGCCTTCGTCGCCCGCGGTCGCCGACCGCCCCGGTGACCTCCCGCCCCTGCCGCCGACGCCCCCGGTGTCGGTCGTCATGCCGGTGCTGAACGAATCACGCCACCTGGAAGAGGCGGTACGCCGCGCGCTCGCACAGGACTACCCCGGCGAAATCGAACTGGTGATCGCACTGGGGCCGTCGACCGACGACACCGACGCGATCGCCGCCCGACTCGCCGCGGCCGACCCCCGCGTGCGTACCGTGCCCAATCCGAGCGGACGCACGCCTGCCGCCTTGAACGCGGCCGTCAAAGCCGCCCGCCACCCGGTCGTCGTCCGCGTCGACGGGCACGGGATCCTGCCGCCCGACTACGTCAGCGTCGCCGTAGCCCTGCTGAGCGACACCGGCGCGGCCAACGTGGGCGGCATCATGGACGCCGAGGGCACCACGCCGTTCGAGGAGGCCGTCGCCGCCGCGATGACCTCCAAACTCGGCGTCGGCAACGCCCGCTTCCACACCGGAGGCGGAGCCGGCCCGTCGGACACCGTGTACCTGGGCGTGTTCCGCCGCGAAATCCTCGACAAACTCGGCGGCTACAACGAGGAGTTCGTCCGAGCCCAGGACTGGGAGCTGAACTACCGCATCCGGCAGGCCGGGCACCTCATCTGGTTCTCACCCGACCTGCGGGTCTCCTACCGCCCCCGGCCCACCGTCAAGGCGCTCGCCAAGCAGTACTTCGACTACGGGCGCTGGCGCCGGGTCGTGTCGCGGCACCACAAGGGCTCGGTCAACCCCCGCTATCTCGCCGCCCCCGCCGCCCTCGTCGGCGTCGTCGCGGGCACCGTCGCGGGCGCGGCCGGGTTCCGGCCCGCGTTCGCGCTGCCCGCCGGCTACGCCGCGCTGATCGTCGGCGGGGCCCTGTGGGAGGGCCGCGGCCTGGAGCTCTCGGCGCGCGTACGCCTCCCGGTCGCGATGGCCACCATGCACGGCGCGTGGGCGGCCGGATTCCTCACCAGCCCGCGGAGCCTGGCCGAACAGGTCGCCGCGAACAGCACCGACGCCGCCGGAGCACCGGCACCGGAGTCCGCGGCGCCGTGAACATCCTCATGCTCGTCATCACCACCGTGGCCACCGACACCCGCGTGGTGCGCGAGGCCTCGACCCTCGCCGACGCCGGGCACCGCGTGCACATCATCGGCCGCGGGGTCCCCGAGGACTGGGCGCCGCCGCCTGGCGTCACGGTCTCGTCGGTCGGCGGAGCCTCGGTCTTCCAGAAGGCCGGCGCACCCGTCGGTGCCGAACGCGCCGGTCGCCGGCTTCCACCGCACATGCGCGCGGCGCGCTGGGCCCTGCTGCCACAGCACCGCGCCTCCGCGTTCGCCGCGTGGGCCCGCGCCGCCCGCGTCGACGCCGAGGCACGCGGCTTCGACGCGGTCCACGCCCACGACTTCAACACCCTCGAACTCGGTGCGGAACTCGCCCGCAAACGCGGGGTCCCACTGGTCTACGACACCCACGAACTGTGGTCCGGCCGCCCGCGCGTCGGCCGTCCGACCCCGGTCCGCGCCGCCCGTGAAGCCAAGATCGAAGGCGACCTGGGCAGCCGCGCCGCCGCCGTCATCACGGTCGGCGAGGGCGTCGCCGACGCGCTGCGGACCCGGTACGGCTGGCCGCATGTGACCGTCGTGCAGAACACCTTCCCGTCCGGAACGGCCGCCGCCGACGTGGCGCTACCCGCCGCGCCCGAAGGCGCCGTGTACGCGGGCCGCATCGCGCCGTACCGCGAGATCGAGGCGATCGTCGGCGCCGCTCGCAGGCTTCCCGGCTTCGCGGTGACCCTGGTCGGACCCGCCGACGAGACCTACCTCGCGGCACTCGACCGCGGGCCGTGCGATGTCCGGCAGGCGCTGCCCGTCGACGAGGTCGACGCGCTGCTGCGCCGCGCGGGGCTGGCCCTGGTCACGCACTCGGACCGCTGGGAGAACCACCGGCTCGCGATGCCCAACAAGCTGTTCCACGCGGTCCGGGCCGGGGTCCCGGTCGTGGCCACCGATGTGCGCGAACTCGCCCGCGTGGTCCGCGAACACGACCTGGGCACGCTGTACCGTCCCGGCGACGCCGGGTCCCTCGCCGCCGCGATAGGCGAAGCACGCGAACGCTACCCGCAGTTGCTCGCCAACGTCCGCGCCGCGGAGCCGCTGCTGTCGTGGGAGCACGACGCGAAGATCCTCCTCGGCGTCTACGACGCGCTCCGGACCGGCGCCTGAACCGAGTTTCACCGCAACGAACACCGTCCGACCGAGCCCCCGTCCCGAACCGAGTCCCGCCCGACCGCCCCGATCGCAGGAAGACCGCCGCCATGACGCCACTTCGGGTGCTGTACGCCCCCCGCGACATCGCCGGACAACCGAGCACTTGGGCGCGCGGCCTGCGGGCCCTCGGCGTGCACGCCGAGGTGTGGAGCTTCGGCGAACCGGCGTTCGGCCTCGTGCCCGACCGGGTGTGGGACGCCGACCGGCTCCTCGCCGACCCCGACTACCGCTGGCAGGTCCTCGACCGCGCGGTGCGCGGCTTCGACGTCTTCCACTTCCAGTACGGCCGCTCCCTCCTCAACGCCCACGAACCGCAACTGCCCGCACTGTGGGACGTGCCGCTGCTGCGCTCGCTCGGCAAGAAGGTCTTCATGCACTGGCACGGCTCCGACGTGCGCCTGCGCAGCGTCCACATGGAGCGCGAGCCCGACTCGTATCTCAAGGACGCGGTCGTCGACGAGCCCCGGATCCACGCCATGGTCGAGATCGCCCGGCGCCACTGCGACCGCATGTTCGTCTCCACCCCCGGGCTCCTCGACTACGTGCCGGACGCCGAACTCGTGCCGCTCGCGATCGACTCCGCCGCGTGGCGCACCGAACGCGGCCCGGAGCCGCGCGTACCCGTCGTCGTGCACCTGCCGTCCAAGCGCGCCACCAAGGGCTCGCACCTCGTCGACGCGGCGCTGCGCCCGCTGCACGACGAAGGCGTGGTCGAATACCGGCCGCTGTCCGGGCTTTCGCACGCCCAGGTCAAGGCCGAGTTCGCGCGCGCCGACATGATCGTGGACAGCCTGACCATCGGCGACCACGGCATGGTGTCGGTCGAGGCGATGGCGTGCGGGGCCATCGCCATCGCGCACGTGCACGAGCGCAACCGCGCGCGGGTGCCGGGCTGCCCGGTCGTCGAGGCGGTGGGCGCCGACCTGGGCGACGTCGTACGCCGCCTCGCCGACGACTCCGACGAACGCGCCCGGCTGCGCGCGGAGTCCGTGGCCTGGGCCGCCAAGCGCCACGATGTCGCCACCGTGGCCCGTCAGTTGCTGGACGCCTACCACGAACCCCCGGTCAAGGTCGTCGCCGACCGACCCGACTGGCCGGTTGTCGAAGGACGCGGCCGGATCACCGCGCTCGAAGCGGAGGTGTCGCGGCTGCGCCAGGCACTCGGCGAACAGGGCGGCCTGGCCGCGATCACACCGCCGCGCACGGTGCGCGACCGCGTCGAAGACAACCCGCACGTCCACCTGTTGGTCCGGCGCATGGACGGAGTGCGTCGGCGCGCACAGGTCAAAATGGTCAAATTGGGCGCATTGCGTAGGCGTTCCTGACCCGGTCCGCACGTCCGTGACGTGGCACACTTGCGGCGTGTTCCGGGCCGCCCCCGGCTCCGACCCACGCCTTCGACGAGAGAGAGTGACCCGCAGTGAGTGAGGCCGAGGCGTCCACGCCCGGAGTCGACCGGAACCGACGGCTCGCGGTCATGGTCGTCAGCAACTTCGTCGACGGTGACTCGCGGGTGCAGAAGACCGCACGCTCGGTCGCCGAAGCGGGCTGGGACGTGGTGCTGCTCGGCCGCGCCCGCGGCACGACCCGCGAGGAATACGAGATCGGCGACGCCCGGGTCATCCGCGTGCCGCTGCGCATGACCGCGCAGACCTACCGCAAGGACAACCCGCCGCGCGGCGTCGCCGGGCGGCTCGGCTACCGCTCGGGCGAGCAGGCACGCATGCGCATCGACGTCCGCCGGGCTCTGCGCGCGGACCTCGAAGTCGAGCGCCGCCTCACCGCGCTCGGCGACCCCGACCTGGCCGCCAGGCTCCGGCTGACCGGGCTGACCGCCGCCGACCGCGCGCGCGGTTACTGGATCGAGGCGCGCCGCCGGCTGTACGAGCGCTCCGCCGCGAAAGCCAAGCAGCCCGGCGGGCGCACGCGGCTCGCGGTGGGCCTCGGACGTGATGGCGGCGCGTGGCTCACACAGCCCCAACTCATCGACTACGACACCGCGTTCGCGCCGGTGATCGCCGAACTACGGCCCGATCTGCTGCACGCGCACGACTTCGACACCATCGGGCTCGTCGTGCGCGCCGGGCTCAAACTGCGCGGCGCCGGGCACCCGGTGAAGATCGTCTACGACGCGCACGAGTACATCGCCGGCTGGGAGCGCCCCGGCGACCCCGCCTTCCGTCCCGCGATGTCGGCGCAGGAACGCAAGTACATCAAGCTCGCCGACGGCGTCATCACCGTCTCCGAGGCGATCGCCGACCTGCTGCTCGCCGACCACGACCTCGACGTGCGCCCGACCGTGGTGTGCAACGCCCCCACGGTCGCCGAACTGGCCGCCGGCGACGACGCGGACGCCGTCCCCGACGTGCGCGAGGCGGCCGGTCTGGGGCCCGACGTACCGCTCATGGTGTACGCCGGCATGACCGCGCCCGAGCGCGGCCTCGACACCGCCGTCGCCGCACTGCCGCAACTGCCGGACGTGCACCTGGCGATGGTCACCGCGCGCAACCCGTACGTCGACGCGCTGGAGAAGCAGGCGCACGCCCTGGGTGTCGCCGACCGGCTGCACATCCTGCCGTACGTGAAGCCCCACCAGGTCGTCGCCCACCTCGCGGCCGGCACGCTGGGCGTCGTCACGTCGCTGCACTCGCCGAACTACGAACTCTCCCTGCCCAGCAAGTACTACGAGTACCTCAACGCCCGACTCCCGCTCGTGGTCTCGGACTTGCGCACGGTCGGCGCGTTCACGCGCAACCAGGGCATCGGCGAGGTCTACCCCGCCGGCGACGCCACCGCGTTCGCTGCTGCGGTACGCACGGTGCTGGCCGATCGCGAGCGCTACGTCAAGCCGTACGACGGCGACCTCCTGGCCCGCCACACGTGGGAGGCCCAGGTCCCCGAACTCCTCGGCCTCTACGAGAGGTTGGTGGGCTGATGGGGGCCGCCGACGTACCGCCGACCCCGCCCGCCGCCGCGACGCAGCCGCGCCTGGTGCTCCTGCGCATGAACTGGATCACCGGCGACTCCCGCATCCAGAAGCTCGCCCTGGGCATGGCCGAACGCGGCTGGGACGTCGTCGTGCTCGGCCGTTCGCGCACCTCGGCCCGCGAAGTGACCACGCTGGGCGACCCGGAGCGCGGCGCCGCCACGGTGATCCGCGTCCCCGTCCCGGCCGTCGTGGCGCCCTACCGGCGGTCGCGCCGCATGCGCGGCGTGCTGGGCCGCGTCGGGTTCATGACGCGGGACGACGAGGTCGCCGACCGGGTGGCGGTGAACTTCCTGCGCCGCGAACAAGCCGCCGAGGAGGCCTACGTCGACTCGGCCGCGGACCGGGTGCGGCACACGCTCAAGGGCGCCGGGGTCACCGCCGCGCGGGCCCGCCACATGGTCCGCCGCGAGGCCACCCGGCGGCACGCCGCGTGGCTCGCGCGCGTCGACCGCCCCGGCGCCAAGGCCCGCGCGGTCGCCTACAGCCTGCTCGCCGAAGGCTCCGGCTGGCGTGCGACCCAGCCCCAACTCGTCGATTTCGAGGCCGCGTTCGGGCCGGAGATCGACGCGCTGCGGCCCGACATCGTCCACGCGCAGGACATCACCGCACTCGGCGTCGGCGCCCGCGCGGTCGAACGCGCCCGGCGCGCCGGGCGGAAGTCCGTGATGGTCTACGACGCCCAGGAGTTCATCGCGGGCGCGGGGTATCCCGACCCCGTGCAGAAGGCGGCGTACGTCGGCCTGGAACGCGAACTCGTCCCGCGCGTCGACGGCGTCGTCACGGTCTCCGACACCCTCGCCGACATGCTGCGCGAGCGCTATGACCTGCGCGACCGCCCGACCATCGCGACCAACGCGCCACGCCTGTCACGGCCGACGGGCGCGACCGGGCGCGGTGTGCGGGGCGCGGCGGGCCTGCCCGACGACGTGCCCGTGCTCGTCTACTCCGGATGGCTCGCCCCCGAACGCGGCGTCGACACGCTCGCCGAGGCACTGGTGTCCCTGCCGGACGCGCACGCGGTCGTGGTGGCCGGCGACCGGCGCCCGTACTTCGCGGAACTCGAAGCCTGTGTCGCCGAGTTGGGAGTCGGCGACCGGTTCCACTTCGTGCCGTACGTCGATCCCGACGAGGTGGTCGACCACCTGTCCACCGCGACGGTCGGCATCATCCCGCTGCGGCACCTGCCGAACCACGAGATCTCGCTCATCACGAAGTACTACGAGTACATGCACGCGGGCCTGCCCATCGTGGTGTCCGACGTGAAGACGATGGCGGCGTTCACCCGCGAACTCGGCTGCGGCGAGGTCTTCCCCGCGGGCGACGCGGCCGGTCTCGCAGCCGCGGTGCGCAAGGTGCTGGCCGACCGTGAGTCGTACGTCAAGCCCTACGCTGCCGACGGATTCCTGGAGGAACACTCCTGGGACCGCCAGACGGAGAACATCGCCGCGCTGTACGAGCGCCTGACCGGACTCGTCCCCGAGCCCCGGCCGACCGGCACGCTGGCAGCCGAAATCCGTGCGGAAGGCGCGGAGTTCGTCGATGCGGCCACCGGCGTTCCGGCAGCGCCGACCGGTGACCGGGACCACGACGCGGCCGACCACGAGCAGCGGGTGCGGCTCCTGGAGCCGCCCGCCGAACCCGTCCGGCCCGTGCGTCGCCCGGCGGCGGAACTCACCGACGGGGAAGGCCTCCCGGCCCCGTCGCCCGGAACACGGACGGTGGTTCTCGTCGGCGCGCCCTCGGGAGTGCGGCGGGGTGTAGTGACCGCTCTCGCCGACTCGGCACGCGCGGCAGGACACGACACGGTCGTCCTCGCCCCCGACCCGGGTGGTGTCGGCGACAGCTTTCTGAGGCCGCCGACGGCCCCTGACGCCGCACAGGTACTGCTGGTCCCGGCAGCGCGGACCGTCGCGGCGGGCCGCGACCGCCGACGCGGGACCGACGAGGTCCAGACGCGCGCTGTGCGCACGTACGCGGACTTCCTCGGCCGCGACGCCACACCGCAGTTCGGCCGTTTCCCAGCGCTGCCGTCGCTCGGCTGGCGCACCGCGCTGCCCGAGGCGATCGACGCCGAGGTGGCGCTGACCCCCGTGTTGGACGCCCTGGCACCGGCAACGATTCACGCATGCGACCCGGTCGCGCTGCTGATCGCCTCGCACGCCGCCGCCCGCGCGCGGAAGTCCGGCCGCACCGTGAAGGTGGAGTACCACAGGCCGGGTGCCGACCCGACAGGCCTGCCCCAGAGCCGCCAGGCGCTCCGGGCGTTGCGCACACTGGAGCGCGTCTGCGTCCCGCGCGCCAACGCGGTGCATGCGGCCGACAGCGTCAAGACATCTGCCGGCCGGAGCGGTTCGACCGCATCGGGGGGCGCCGCGGAGGCCGACTCCGCCGAAAGGCCGGTGGCCACGGAAAGTTCTGCGGCCGAGGCCCGGACCGCCGGCGAAGCCACGGCGGGCGCAACCCCCGTCGACCGTCCTGGTTACGAAGTGACCGGCGCACAGGGAGACTTCGCCTCGCCTGGGGCGGCCGATCCGCGGTCACCGGTCTCGCTCTTCATCGGCCCCGCCAACATGGCCGGCCAGGCATGGGCGTGGGCGCAGGCCGCCGAGCGCTTCCTGCCCGACGTCACCACCGAGGTCACCGCTCTGCACCGGGACGGGCCCCTGCGTTTCCCCGCCGACCGCTACCTCACCTCGCGCGGGTGGGAGTCGGCCGACCTGCACCTGACGCTCCGGCGCCACGTCGTACGGAACGCGACGCACGTACTCCTGGAGTCCGGTCTGCCGCTGACCGGCAAGGCCGCCCGCTCCGGGCGCTTCTCCGGCGACGCGGGAGCCTTGCGCGACGCCGGGATCCGGGTCGGCCTCGTCTTCCACGGCTCCGACGTCCGCGACCCGCGGCGGCACCGCGAGCTCTACCCGGAATCGCCGTTCGCCGACCCCAACAGCCAGGTCTCGCAGGACCTCCAGCCGCGCCACGACGCCCGCATGGAAGACGTGGCGGACTGGGACGGCCCGGTCTTCGTCTCGACGCCGGACCTGCTGGACTTCGTCGTCGACCGATGGCCGCATGCCGTGTGGCTGCCGGTCGTCGTGGACCTCGACATATGGAGCCCCGGCACCGAGCCGCCGCTCCGGCGCGGAAAACCCGTCGTGCTGCACGCGCCTTCGCGCGGAACGCTGAAGAGCTCGCCGATCGTGGACGCCGTCGTCGGCGACCTGGCCGCGCGCGGACTGGTCGAATACCGCCGCGTCGAAGGCGTCCCGCCGCACGACATGCCCGAGTTGGTGGCCGCCGCGGACATCGTCATCGATCAGCTCGCGATCGGGAACATCGGTGTCCTCGCCGCGCAGGCGATGGCCGCCGGACGTCTGGTCATCGGGCACGCGGCGCCTTCGGTCCGCGCCCGGTTCGCCGGCGGCGTCCCGCAAATGGAGGCGACTCCACGGACGTTGCGCACGGTGCTGACATCGGTCCTCGACGACCGCGACGCGGCCCGCGAACTCGCCGCCGCCGGGCCCGCGTTCGCCGAACTCCACCACGACGGCCGCCGATCGGCCGCCGCACTCGCGCCTTTCCTCGCCACTGCACCAGCCCAGGGAGAGTCCTGATGGCCGAAACGGAATCCGTCGCCACCGAGCCCTCGGAGACCCCCGCCGCCGAGCCCGAACGCCGGGCGACGGCTGAGGGCACGGCGGTCGGGTCTGCGGACGCGCCGGAAGCGGAGGCTGTCGCGGGCGGCGCGAATGACGAGCCCGCGTCCGCGCCGGAAGCCGCGGATGAGTTCGCCGCCGCGAGCGATCGCTCCGAGCCCGGTACGGACGAGCCTGCACACGGGCCCGACGCCGAACCCACACACGTCGATGCGACCGACGGGGGCGAGCCCGTGGACGACGCCGTGCGGACTCCCGCACGCGAAGCCGCGAGCGATCCCGTCGGCGATGAGGCCACCCAAGCGTCCGAGCCCGGGTCCGAGCCCGCGTCCGGAACCGCGTCCGAGCCCGCGTCCGGAACCGCGGAAGCGGCCGCCCCCGAGCCCGAGAGCACAGGCACGCCCGCGTCGGCGCCCGCGCACGGCCCCGCCGACGCCCACACCCGCCGCCCCACCCTCCCGCGCGTCGTCCTCACCGCCGACACCCCCGTCGACCGTGCCGGTTCCGCGATCGCCGCAGGGCGTTCGCTTGCCGAGGAGGGCAACTACGTCCTGCTCGCCGTTCCCGCCGAGGCCGCCGAGGTGTCGACATCGGCGACGGTCACCAAGAACGGCGTGCTGCGCGTGCTCAACGTGCCCGTCGACGCCGACGCGGCGGCCGAGATCTCGGTGGCGCGTGCGGACCTCGCCGCGCTGGCCGGTCCTGGGCTTGTCACCGGCCTGCGCCGCAAACTCGCCCGCCGCAAGCTCGCGTCGGTGCGTTCGCGTGTGTGGCAGACCGCCGCCGCGGACCCGGAGTGGTCCGAGCGCTGCGAGGCCGCGTACCAGCCGTACGTCGACGCCTTCGCCCCGACCGCGCACGACAAGGCCGGGCGGACCGCCGGGCCGGAGGGCGTCGTGGTCGGGGTGGGTCCGACCAACATGGCCGGGCAGGGATACGAGTGGGCGCGCGCGGTGGAGCGCAAATTGTCCGGTGTGCGCGCCGAGACGTTCTCGCTCAGTTCCGGCAACACGTTCGGTTTCGCCGCCGACCGCAGCATCTCCACCGACGACTGGCTGTCCCGCACCTGGCAGTTGGGGCAACTGGCGTACGTCCTCGACAACTTCACCCACGTGCTGGCCGAGTGCGCGATGCCGCCCTTCGGCCGGCTCAACGGCCCGTGGGCCAACTTCGACCTCGCCGAACTCGACGCGGCCGGGATCGCTGTCGCGCTGGCGTTCCACGGATCGGAGATCCGCGACCCGGCGGCGCAGCGCGCCCGCGTGCCGTTCTCGCCGTTCGACCCCGCGCACGAACTCACGCGCGCTTTGCAGAGCAAGGTCGACCGGCTCGCCCCGGTCGTGCGGGCCATGGACGTACCGAAGTTCGTGTCGACGCCCGACCTGCTGCACGACGTCCCGGACGCGACGTGGCTCCCGGTCGTCGTCGACCCGGATCTGTGGGCGACCGACACGAAGCCGCTGGAGCGCGAGCGGCCGGTGGTCGTGCACGCGCCGTCGAGCCCCTTCACCAAGGGGACCGGGCTTATCGAGCCGGTCGTCGAACGCATGCACGATGCGGGTCTCATCGAGTACCGGCGCATCAAGGGCGTGCCGCACGCCGAGATGCCCGCGCTGCTCGCGGACGCCGACATCGTCCTCGACCAGTTCGTGTTCGGGTCGTACGGCGTCATGTCGGTGCAGGCCATGGCCGCCGGGCGGGTGACCGTGTGCTACCTGCACGACTCGGTCGCCGAGCACCTGCCGGCGGACGTGCCGATCGTCAACGCCGACCCCGATACGCTGGGCGCCGAGCTGGAACGCATCCTCGCGGAGCGCGACGAAGCCGGGCGACTGGCGGCGCGGGGGCCGGCGTACGTCCGCGAAAACCACGATGGCGGGCGCAGCGCGCGCGTCCTCGCCGACTTCCTGGGGGTCACTCCGTGACACGGCCTCGCGTGGCCATGCTGGTCGCCAACGACATCACCCGGGACTCCCGGGTGCAGAAGGTCGCGTATTCGGCGGCCGAGGCGGGCTTCGACGTCCTGCTGCTCGGCTACGACGCGAACGCGCCGGCGTCTCCGTCGACGGCCACGCACATCGGGGCCGCGCGGGTCCAGCGCACGGGCCTGTCGAACCGCTTCCGGCTCCAGGCGGCGAAGTACGCGCACCGCACCGCGCCCGTCGACCGGGCCAGGCTCGGCGCGTTGCGCGCGGCGAGTTTCGCGGCGCGCATGGACTACAAGGCGCGCCGCCGCCTCATGAAGAGCGTCAAGGAGCCGGGAACCGGCGGTCCCGGGGCCAAGGACCGGGCCAAGGAGACGCTGTGGAAGGCGTACATCCGCGACGGTGACTGGCGGCGTACCGCACGGCACCTGCTGCTGCTGGAAGACGCGTGGAGCGCGGTCGTCGAGGAGTTCCGGCCGGACGTCATCCACGCGCACGACATGCACACCCCGGGCATCGGGGTGCGGATCGCCGACCGCATCACGAGGGCCGGCGGGAAGCGGCCCAAGGTGGTCTACGACGCCCACGAGTTCGTCGCGGGCGTGCACATGCCGACGCAGCGGAAGCTCGCGTACACGGGCCTGGAACGGGAGTTCGTGCGCAAGGCGGATGCCGTGGTCACGGTGTCGCCGACGCTCGCGGACATGCTGAAGGACAAGTACGGGCTGCGCAGCCGCCCGACGGTCGTCGCCAACGCGCCCATGGTCGACCTCGCGGACGACGGGGGCCCCGGCAAAGTGCGCGGGATCCGCGAGACGGTCGGGTTGGCCGACGACGTCCCCCTGCTCGTCTACAGCGGCGCCATCTCGCCGGCGCGCGGCGTGGACGTGATGGTCGAGGCGCTGCCGCTGCTGGAGGACGCGCACGTGGCGATCGTGTGCGGCGATCGCCAGGACCCGTACGTGCGTTCGCTCGTGGCCCGTGCGGAAGAGCTGGGCGCGGGCGGCCGGATCCACACGGTCCCCTACGTCGCGCCGCACCAGGTACCGGAGTTCCTGTCGACCGCGACCGTCGGCGTGATCCCGATCCTGCACACGGTGAACCACGAAGTCGCCCTGATCACCAAGTACTACGAGTACATGCACGCGCGGCTGCCGATCGTGGTCTCCGACGTCGAGGCGATGGCGGAGAAGACCGCTGAGCTGGGCAACGGCGAGGTGTTCGCGGTGCGCACGACCGGCGAGGCCAGGGACGCGGTCCTGCGCAAGCGGGACGCGGCGGCGTTCGCGGAGGCGGCCGGAAAGGTGCTCGCCGACCCGGCGCGATACCAGGGCGCGTACACTGAGTCGCTTCTGGCCGAGAACTCGTGGGAGGGCCAGGCGCAGGTGCTGGTGGACCTGTACGCGGCTCTCGCGGGCAGGCGACCGGAACCCCTGTCGGGGAGCCGTCCGTTCGCCGAACGGTGAGCGGCCTGCCAGGCAGCACTGTGACGCTGAGGAGTGTGTGTGATCCGGGTCGTCCGAGATCGAACACCGATCAAGGAATCCGGTAACCTCGGCGGCACCGCAACGTGGCCGTCTGTTCGATCGGGCGTCTGCGTGTGCTCCGGCCACAACCCCCGACCGGTATCACCGGTATCGTCGGTATCCACCCGTACGGAGCGGTTCGCGGTCGTCAGTTCCGAGGGGTGTACCCCGCAGCCGAGGAGAAACCGGTAGTGGCGGTCATGGATGCCGAGGCGCAGGTCACAACGCGAAGTGGTAAGGCCGAGAGCGTGCCTGTGCACGTCTACGAGCCCTACGCCGCACACCTGCCCCCGCTCAAGACGTACATGCGCGACCTGAGCCAGCGTCGGCGCTTCGCCTACCGCATGGCTCACGCGACCTTGAAGGGTCGCAACTACGAGACGGTGTTCGGGCAGCTGTGGCTGGTGATCAACCCACTGCTGCTCGCCGGCGTCTACTTCATGCTGGTGACGGTCCTTCAGGGTTCGCACCAAGACGGCGCGATGAAGGGCTTCACACTCATCCTGTGCGGCCTGTTCGCCTACTACTACACGCGCAACATCGTGCACCTGTCGTCGACGTCGATCACCGGCGGCGGCAAGATGATCATGAACATGGCGTTCCCGAAAGCGCTGTTGCCGCTTTCGTCGCTTTTCGCGTCGTTCATGATGTATTGGCCGACTCTGGTCGTCTACATCATCGCGCACTTCGCGGCCGGTCTCTCGGTCGGCGTCGCCTTCCTGTGGCTGCTGCCGATCTTCCTGCTCCAGACGGTCTTCAGCTTCGGATGCGGGCTGTTCTTCGCGGCGATGGCGGTCTACTTCCGCGACACCGCGAGCCTGCTGCCGTACGTGCTGCGCATCTGGATCTACCTGTCGCCCGTGCTGTTCACGGTCGAACAGGCGAAGGAAAAGCTGGCCGGCAACGAGTGGCTGCTGTGGATCTTCAAGGCCAACCCGCTGTACCCGATCATCGGATCGTGGAACCAGGTCATCCTGGAGAACCGCGCGCCCGACGGGACGCTCATGTTGTACGGCACCGCCTGGGCGATCGTGGCCCTTGTCGGTGGAGCTTGGTTCTTCCTGTCCCGGGAGCGTGAATTTGCCTACCGCATCTGACCCCGAGGTCCTGGAGTCGACCGTGGCCGAAACCGCGGGCGAGACAGCGCTTGTCCGCCCCGATCCGAAGGACCAGCCGCTCGCGGTCAAGGTCGACAATCTGTCGATCACGTACCGCACGTCGATCGAAAAGGTGCCGACGCTCAAGAGCGCGATCAAGCGGGTCGGGCGCCGCGAGCGCTCGATCCGGGAGATCGAGGCGGTCCGGGACGTCTCGTGGAGCATCAACCACGGCACGGTGCTGGGTGTCGTGGGCGCGAACGGCGCCGGCAAGTCGACGATGCTGCGTGCCATCGCGGGCATCCTCCCGCCCACCAAGGGGCGCATCGAGGTGCACGGCCGCGTCAGCACGCTGCTGGCCCTCGGCGTCGGCTTCAACAGCCAGCTCACCGGCCGCGAGAACGTCATCCTCGGCGGTCTCGCGCAGGGCAAGGCCGAGTCCGAGGTGCAGGCGAAGTACGAGGAGATCGCCGATTTCGCCGAACTCGGCGAGTTCATGGACATGCCGATGAAGTCGTATTCATCCGGTATGTACCAGCGCCTGGCCTTCTCGGTCGGTGTCCACATGGACCCCGACATCCTGCTCGTCGACGAGGCTCTGTCGGCCGGTGACGCGCGGTTCAAGCGCAAGGCCGCCGCGAAGATGGACGAGCTGTGCCGGGCGGCCCGCACGATCATCCTGGTCAGCCACGGCATGGCGTCGGTGCGCGAAATGGCCAACCACTGCCTGTGGCTGCACAAGGGCAAACTGATGGACCAGGGCGACCCGGAGACGATCATCGGGGAGTACATGCGCTTCCTCGAAGTCGGCGAAGAGGCGTTCGCGATGGAAGACGTCTGATAGCGCGGTCATGACCGACACTTCGCCTGAGGAATCGCCGGCGGCCGGGGCAACTCCGGCCGCCCCCGCCGACCCGTCGAGCGGGGCCGACCGCCCCGAGCGCGCCGAGGCTCCCGACACCGTCGAGGGTGCCGACGCGATGGCGGCAATCGAAACAACCGAGTCGATCGACGCCGACAAGGCCCTCGAATCCGAGGAAGACTCCGATGCCGGCTCCGATGCCGGCGAACCTTATTCGACCTTCGAGTTTCCGAAGGTTGAAGAGGTTCCGGCCGTCCCGCAACAGCCGCAGGACAGCAGCGCACCCGACGCGGCCGCAGCGCACCGCGCGGAAAGCCCGCGCGACCGACGTGACACGGGCACCGCCGGCGGGCCCGCCCGCGGCTCGAGGTTCGACGTCAGCATCATCAGCTCGGGCCACGACGTCGCCGACGCCCGGCTGCACCGCACGGCCGCGGCACTGCTGCGGGCCGGACTCACCGTCGAGGTCATCGGCCTCGGCGACCCGGCCGGCGGTCCGCCCGGCACCCGCGTGGTCTCGCTCGGACGACGCGGCGGTGCCCTCGACCGGGCGCGGCGCGACCTCACGATCCCCTTCCGGGCCCGCGGCACGGTCGTCATGACGCTCGACCCCGATCTGGTGCCCACGGCCGCTGCCGCCCGTCTTCTGCGGCGCGGCCGGCTCGCGGTCGACGTCCACGAGGACTACCTCAAACTGCTGCGCGACCGGTCGTGGGGCCGGACCTGGAAGGGGCAGGTCGGCGGTTCCCTGGTCCGCCTGTGCACCGCGGTGACCGGCCGCGCCGACCTCACCGTGGTCGCCGACGACCACGTGCCGCCGCTCGCCGCCCGCAGCCGCGTCGTCGTCAAGAACCTCCCGGACACCGGCTACCTGCCCGAGGCCGGGGAGCCGGACGCCGTGCCCCGCGCGCTCTACATCGGAGACGTGCGCCGGTCTCGCGGGCTGCACGCGATGCTCGCCGCGATCGAGGCCGCCGACACGTGGGAGGTCGACATCGTCGGCCCCGTCGCAGCCGCCGACCAGGCGTGGCTCGACGAATGGCGGGCCACCTCGCCTGCCGCCGGCCGTGCCCGCTTCCACGGCCGCCTGTCACCGGACGCGGCGTGGCGCTTCGCGCGCGGCGCGTGGGCCGGGTTCGCGCTCCTCGACGACACCCCCGCATTCCGCGAGGCCGTCCCGACGAAGCTGTACGAATACCTCGGCAGCGGGCTCGCCGTGGTGGCGACCCCGCTCCCGCGTATGGCTAGGATCGTGGACGAGTCCGGGGCGGGCCGTGTGGTCCGCGACGCCGAGGACGCGGGCCGGGTCCTGCGGGAGTGGGCGGACGACCCCGACCAGCTCCGGGCGTTGCGCCGGTCCGCTCTCCGGTGGGCCGACCGCCACCTGACGGGGGCGTCGCCATCGGACGAACTGGCCCGCACCATCAGTGATCTTGTCCGTGCCGCCGAGCGCAGACCCTGACCAGACCGAGGAGCGCCGCGTGGGATCCACGGGCAACGCCGCCCATTCCGGTGCGCGCATCATGCCGAGCGCCGATGTCGACGAGCGGGCCAAGATCGGTGCCGGAAGCACCGTGTGGCACCTGGCCCAGGTCCGCGAGGGGGCGCTGCTGGGGACGGGCTGCATCATCGGGCGCGGCGCGTACGTCGGCCCGGACGTCCACCTCGGCGACAACGTGAAGTTGCAGAACTACGCCCTCGTCTACGAGCCCGCCAGGCTTGAGGACGGCGTCTTCATCGGTCCGGCCGCGGTGCTCACCAACGACATGTACCCGCGCTCGGTCGACCCCGCCGGAACCCTCAAGCGCGGCGGCGACTGGGACGCGCAGGGCGTGACCGTACGCGAGGGCGCCGCCGTGGGCGCTCGCGCGGTGATCGTCGCCGGCGTCACCGTGGGGCGCTGGGCGCTCATCGCGGCCGGCGCCGTCGTCACCCGCGACGTCCCCGACTTCGCGCTCGTCGCGGGGGTTCCCGCGCGGCGCGTCAAGTGGGTCGGGCGGGCGGGTGTCCCGCTGGTCGAGGACACGGAAGCAGCGGATGCGGGGGAGGCGGGGGAGGCCGGCCGCCGCTGGGTGTGCCCGGAGACCAAGGCACGCTATATCGAGATCGACGAAACCCTCTCGGAGGTAACCCCCTGATGGCCGGAACCATCCCCGCCGCCGCGCCGTTCTTCGGCGCCGAAGAGCGTGAGGCGGTCGACCGTGTGCTGCGCAGCGGCATGGTCGCCCAGGGCCCCGAAGTCGCGGCGTTCGAGCAGGAGTTCGCGTCGATCGTCGGCGGGCGCACGAGCGTCGCGGTCAACTCCGGCACCTCCGGCCTGCACCTGGCCCTCATCGCGATGGGCGTCGGCCCCGGCGACGAGGTCATCGTGCCGTCCTTCAGCTTCGCGGCGACCGCCAACGTCGTCGCCCTGGTCGGCGCCACGCCGGTCTTCGTCGACATCGAGCCCGACCACTTCTGCGTCGACCCGGCCGCCATCGAGGCCGCGATCACGCCGAGGACCGCCGCGATCATGCCGGTCCACCTGTACGGCCACCCCGCCGACATGGCCCGAATCGGCGCGATCGCCGAGCGGCACGGTGTCGCGGTCATCGAGGACGCATGCCAGGCGCACGCCGCCGCCCTCGACGGCACCCCCGTGGGGGCGTTCGGCAAGACCGCGGTGTTCTCGCTCTACCCGACCAAGAACATGACGTCCGGCGAAGGCGGCATGGTCGTCACCGACGACCCCGAGATCGCCCGCAAGCTGCGGCTGCTGCGCAACCAGGGCATGGAGAAGCGGTACGAGAACGAGGTCGTCGGCTTCAACATGCGCATGACCGACCTCCACGCGGCGATCGGGCGCGTGCAGCTCGGCCGCCTCGCGGGATGGACCGCGCAGCGCCGGTCGAACGCCGCCCACCTCGACAAGGGCATTGCCGGGTCCGGCATCGTCACGCCCGCGGTCGCGGCCGGTGCGACGCACGTCTACCACCAGTACACCGTGCGGGTCAGCGACGACGCGGTCCCCGGCGGCCGTGACGCGTTCGCCGCCCGCCTCGCCGAGCGGGGAGTCGGCAGCGGCGTGTACTACCCGGTGCCGATCCACCGCCTGCCGTCGTTCGGCCTGACCCTGGACCTGCCCGAGACCGAGCGCGCGGCCCGCGAGGTGCTGTCGCTGCCGGTGCACCCGTCGCTGACCGACGCGGACCTGAAGACCATCGTCGAAGCGGTGATCGCCAAGTGAGCGAGAACTCCCCTGCAACCCCACTGCGGGCCGGGCTGATCGGCCTGGGCATGATGGGCCGCCACCACGCGCGGGTCCTGCGGCGCCTCGCCGGCGTCGAACTCATGGGCGTGGCCGACCCGTTGGGCGACGCGCACGACGCCGCCCAAGGCGTCCCGCTGTACAACTCGGTCGAAGAGCTGATCGACGTCGGCATCGACTACTGCGTCGTCGCCGCGCCGACCGCGTACCACGAGAAGCTGGGCCTGACGCTGGCCGCCGCCGGCGTGCACGCGCTCGTCGAGAAGCCGCTCGCCCAGGACGTCGAGTCGTCGCGCCGCGTCGCGGACGCCTTCGAGAGTGCCGGACTCGTCGGCGCGGTCGGCCACATCGAGCGCTACAACCCCGCGCTCCAGGCACTGCGCGCGCGCCTTGCGGACGGCCAGCTCGGCAACATCTACCAGGTCGTCACCCGCCGCCAGGGCCCGTTCCCGAACCGCATCTCCGACGTCGGCGTCGTCAAGGACCTCGCGACGCACGACATCGACCTGACCGCGTGGGTCACCGGACAGCCGTACCGCTCGGTCGCCGCGCGGACCGCGTACAAGAGCGGACGCGACTTCGAGGACCTCGTCGCGGTCGTCGGCCAGCTCGACGACGGGACGATCACCAATCACCTCGTCAACTGGCTCTCGCCGATGAAGGAGCGCGTCACGATAGTGACCGGCGAGCGCGGCGCGCTGATCGCGGACACCCTGAACGTCGACCTGACCTTCCACAAGAACGGCGAGCTCGCCACCGAGTGGGAGGCCATCTCGAACTTCCGGGGTGTCTCCGAGGGCGACATGATTCGCTACGCGATTCCCAAGCCCGAGCCGCTGCAGACCGAGCACGAGGCCTTCCGCGACGCCCTGTTGGGCAAGGAGTCGGACATCGTCACGATGCGGCAAGGCCTGGTCAACGTGGTCGTCGCCCAGGCGATCATCGACTCGGCCGAGAAGGGCGCGACGGTCGCCATCGGGAACTGACGGGTTGGTTGGCCCTTTCGGGTGAACAGTGTTTATCCCTCTCTGTCAGCGGTTCGTCACGCCATAGGCTCGCCGCTGACAGAGAGGGGACGCACAATGTTGGTTATGACAGACGAGATCCCCGCCCGGGAGAAGACCCTCCTGGATGAATTCTTGGCCTTGGACGCAGGCGATCACTGCCGGGCCGAGCTGATCGACGGGGAGGTCGTGGTGACACCACCGCCGGGTGGCAGGCATGAGCGGGTGATCAGCCGCATCATGGAACAGGTCTACGTGCAGTCCAAGTTCCGGATGGATATGTCCGGTCACAAGGGATTGCGCCTGCCGGGAGCGGGAGGTCTGCCGGATAACCATGTGATCCCGGATCTTGTACTTGCCCTCCGGGAGAGTGACCTCTTCCACCCCGCCGGCTCCTGGATGCCCCCCGAAGGCGTCGCGATGGTCGTCGAAGTGACCTCTTCGCGCCCGGAGCTGGACCGCCAGGCCAAACGGCGGGTGTACGCGCGGGCCGGTATCCCGCTCTACCTTCTCGTGGACCGCGACAAAGGGTTCGTCTCCTTGTTCAGCGACCCGGAAGGCGAGAACTACACGGAGCTGGCACAGCCCTTCGGCAAGCCGGTTTCGCTGCCCGAACCCTTCGGCTTCGACCTGGACACCGGCGACTTCGACTGAGCACGCGCCATCGACAAACGCCGCGTTATTCGGCGGCTTTTGTGGATCTCGGTGTTGGGGGACGCGGACTCACGCGCCGAACTCGCGTACCGCCCCGTAATACACGTCGGCGGTCGCGCGGCACAGGGAACTCCCGCCGCACAGGTCGTACATGTCGGCGTGGAAGCGGTCGTCGATGCGCAGCCGGGCCTCTTCGGTGAAGCGGACCTGCGCCTTGTAATTGCGGTAGCCGAAGTCGTGCCGCCAGCAGGCGTGGGTGAAGTCGTAGCCGAACGGGGAGTCGGGGGCCGAGGTGCAGCCGTCGCTGGACCAGTCGACGTCGGTGGGGCGGTCCGCCGAGGCCCGCGTGGCGACGAACGTCTCCAGGGACTCGGTGAACATCAGACGGTCGGTTGTGGAGACCGCGTCGCGCGGGACGACGGTTGCTTGCGCGGGGGAGAGGGACAGGGCGAGGGAGCCGGCGATCGCCGCGAACAGGGCGGCGATGCGCGCCGTGTAGCGCGTGGTGTGTGCGGTACGTGTCGACATGGGCCCGCAGAGTAGCGGCGGAACGGCCGTACCAGGCACCGCCGAACGGGCGGCGTACGCTGACTGCCGTGAAGGTCATCAGCGTCGTCGGCGCGCGCCCCCAGTTCGTGAAACTCGCTCCCGTGGCCGAGGCGTTCCGTGCGAGCGGGCACGAACACCGCATCGTGCACACCGGACAGCACTACGACGCGGACCTGTCCGACGTGTTCTTCGCCGACCTGCGGATCCCCGCGCCGGACGTGCACCTCGGCATCGGATCCGGCGGCCACGGCGCGCAGACCGGAGCCATGCTCGCCGCCCTCGACGACGTGCTCACCGAAGGCCCGCGCCCCGACTGGGTGCTCGTGTACGGCGACACCAACTCGACTCTCGCCGCGGCCCTTTCGGCGGTCAAGCTGCACCTGCCGCTCGCCCACCTGGAGGCCGGGCTGCGCTCGTACAACAGGGTCATGCCCGAGGAACACAACCGCGTGCTGACCGACCACGCCGCCGATCTCCTGCTCGCCCCCACGGATTTGGCCGTGCGCAACCTCGCCGGCGAAGGGCTCGCGGGACGCACCCTGCTGGTCGGCGACGTCATGACCGACATCCTGCTGCGGGTGCGCGACGCCGTGGCCGACAAGCCGCTCCAACTGCCTGCGGACGCTGGGGACTTGCGCGGAGTGAGCGAGGAATCCGGCTATCTGCTGGCGACCGTGCACCGCGCGGAGAACACCGACGACCCCAAGCGTCTGCGCGGCATCGTCGAGGCGCTGGCCGCACTGCCGCTGCCGGTTCTGCTGCTCGCCCACCCCCGGCTGCGGGCCAAGGCGGACGCGGCCGGGATCGACCTGACAGCCGGGTCCCTGCGCGTCGCGCGGCCCCTGCCGTACCCCGAGATGGTGCGCGCGGTGCTCGGGTCACGCGGGGTGGTGACCGACTCGGGCGGGCTCCAGAAAGAGGTCTTCCTGCTGCGTCGCCCGTGCACGACGCTGCGGACCGAGACCGAGTGGCCGGAGACGCTGCAAGGTGGCTGGAACACGTTGTGTGCCGACCCTGCGGACCTCGTCGGCGCCGTGCTGCGGGACGGCCCGACGCCGGTGACGGGGCACCCGTACGGTGACGGCCACGCGGCCGAAAAGGTCGTCGCCGCGCTCGCCGAGCGGGCCTGAGCCGGACCGGACCGAGGTCCGGCCCGCACCTCCACCAGCGACTTCGACCGCCGCATTTTCCGGCCGGTACGCTGGCCGCACCTGGATCACCGGCGGAGCACCGTCCGGACCACTGTCGACCGAAGGTTTGCGCATCGTGAAGATCTGTGTCGTCGCGCTCGGGAAGATCGGCCTTCCGCTTGCCGTGCAGTTCGCGGCCAAGGGCCACGAGGTCGTCGGCGCCGACGTCAACGCCGCCGTGGTCGATCTGGTCAACCAGGGGATCGAGCCGTTCCCGGGTGAGGCGGAGCTCGACGTGCGGCTGCGCGACGCGGTCGCCTCCGGTGCGTTGCGCGCGACGACGGACACGACGGCCGCGGTCGCCGACAGCGACTACGTCGTCGTGGTGGTCCCTGTCGTGGTCGACGCCGACGCGCGCCCCGACTTCCGTGCGATGGACGCCGCGACGGCCGCGATCGCCGCCGGGCTGCGGCCGGGCACACTGGTGTCGTACGAGACGACCCTGCCGGTGCACACCACCCGCGAGCGCTTCCTCCCGCAGCTCGAATCCGCGTCCGGACTCTCCTGCGGCACCGAGTTCTTCCTGTGCCACAGCCCCGAACGCGTGCTCACCGGCCGCATCTTCGCCGACCTGCGCCGCTACCCCAAGCTGGTCGGCGGCGTCGACGAGGCGAGTGCGAAGAAGGCGGTCGAGTTCTACGAGGCGACTCTCGACTTCGACGAGCGCCCCGACCTCGCGCGCGGCAACGGCGTCTGGGACATGGGCAGCGCGGAGGCCGCCGAGCTCGCGAAGCTCGCAGAGACCACGTACCGCGACGTCAACATCGGCCTCGCCAACCAGTTCGCGCGGTTCGCGGACTCGGTCGGCATCGACATCCACGCGGTCATCGAGGCGTCCAACTCGCAGCCCTACAGCCACATCCACCGGCCGGGCATCGCGGTCGGCGGACACTGCATCCCGGTCTATCCGCGCTTTTACGCGTTCAACGACCCCGACGCCACGATCGTGAAGGCCGCACGGACCACCAACGCCGGCATGCCGGGGTACGCGGTCGGGCTGCTCGACGGCCTGCTGTCGCGCGACGGCGGCTCGGGGCTTCGCGGCGCGCGGGTCGCCGTGCTCGGCGTCACCTACCGGGGAGGGGTGAAGGAGACGGCCTTCTCTGGTGTCTTCCCGGTCGTCGAGGCGCTGCGCGCGGCCGGCGCGGAGGCGGTGGTGAGCGACCCGCTGTACACGGACGACGAGATCACCGCGCTCGGGCTGACGCCGTACCGCGACGGCGACTCGGTGGACGCGGTGGTCGTGCAGAGCGACCACGCCGCGTACCGCACGCTGGCGGCCGACCAGTTCCCGGGCGTCCGTGCCCTTGTGGACGGGCGGCGGGTGACCGACCCCGACCTGTGGGCGGGGGTCGTCCGCCGGACCATCGGCGGCGGCAACTGACAGCCGTGTCCCGGCAGCACCGCCCCGCCGGGGAGCCCGTCCGGGCCGTCCGCGTCCCCGCGGCGACGCGTCGCGGGGCGCGGGTCCGCCGACACCGCACCACCGCCGTATCCGTTCCGGGAGCGCACGCGTGAAATCCAGGCTCGGCAAAGTCCCCCTCGGCAAGCTCATCGCGGGCTGCGGTGCGGCGGTGTTGGTCGCGGTGCTGGGTGTCGTGGCCGTACAGGCCGAGGAAGTCTCGTCCTGCTGGGCAGACTTCGACAGCTTCACCGACAAGAAGGTGTTCCCGGACGCCTACACCGTGCGCCTCATCGACACCTACGACGACCCCGCCCTGCGCGCCGCGCAGCGCGACCCCGCCTACCAGGCCGCGACGTCCTTCACCGGCGACGAGGCGATCGGCGGCCCGGTGTGGACCATCGCGACGCCCGGCCCCAACCCCGTGCTGACCGACGAACTCGGCCTGCTGACCGCACGCGGCGGCGCCGACCCCGGCGACCTCGCGATGTACGAGGGCCGCAACGGCAAGCGCCACTGGATGCGCACGGCCGACGCACCGGCCGACTACTTCATGAAGAACCTGCGGGCCCTGACCTTCGTGCCGCAGTCGGACGGTTCGACGAACGTCATCGGCGCCGACGCGCGCTCCGGCTACCTCCAGTGGTGCCAATCCGTCCCGCTGAGTCCGGCGAAGTCGCAGGCGGGCAACGCATCGGGCTGGGTCACCGGTACCACCGGCAACGGCCGCACAGTGCTGCTCGTCGGCGCGCCCAAGGGCGCCGGGCCCGGCACGTCGGCGATCGCTTACCAGGACGTCGTCACCGGCAAGGTGACCCGGCAGTGGAACGTCCAGGGCACCTGGACCGACGTGTCCTCCGACGGAAAGCTCGTATACGCCGCGGGCCCCGGCGCGGTGGCGGCCTACCGCCCCGGCGTCGCGGAGCCCGTGTGGCAGGCGAAGCTCCCCGGCGACCCGGGCGAGGCCTCCTTCGCCGCCGCCGAGGACGGCCGCGTGGTGGTCGGTTCCCGCCCGGAGAGGGGCGGCCCCGGCACCCTCACCGCGCTCGACACCACCGGGAAGACGCTGTGGACGATCGCCGCCACAGAACCCGAGGACGCTCTGCTAACCGGGGACTTCGTCGTCGTCCACGAGAACCGCGCGGGGGCGGACGGTGTCGCCGCGTACCGCATCGCCGACGCAACTCCCGTTTGGTTCACCCCGGTTCCCGGCCTCAAGCGCCTCGCCGACGGCGGCACCAACGGAACCCTCCTCTACCTCCCCGGCGAATCCGGTCCCCGCGTCCTCCGGGTCACCGACGGCGTGGCCCAGCCGACCACCCTGACAGCCCCGGCCGACCGCGTCTTCGTCAGCGGCCAACGCGTCATCGTCCAACGCACGGTGAGCCCCGAACTCGCCTGGACGATCGCCTACTTGACCCCCGAAGCCCAAGCCGACGCAGGCAGCGCCCCGGAAGACCCGCGCCAACGCTGAGCACGGGCCGTCCGGGTTGTCGCGGGGCCGGGGGAACTCGCCCCGGCTGTCCGCTACTTCGAGTTCGCGGTCTTGATGCACGACTCGTTGTCGGCCGTGTTCAGCTTGATGTCCTCGGCCTTCGGCGGCGTGATTGTGGGCGACGCAGCCGGTGCGGGAGCTGTGCTGACCGTGCCGCCGGCCGGTGTTTTGCCCGATGCGGAGGGCTTGGGGTCGTTGAGCCCCGGGAAGTCGAGGCCGATCACGAGTTGGAGCTTCGTACCAGACTTGGTGCTCTCATCCAGTGCGGTCTCGGGGAGGCCGAGGGCGGCGGCGAGTTGCCTGGCTGCGTCGATCCGGCCCGCCGGGTAGGTGATCGAGCTGTTGGCCTGCTGGTTGCCGCCGGTCTGGTCGAGGGTCGCCTTGTACTTCTGGGCGACGAGTTGGTTGACGACCTCCTGGGCCTTGGGGACCTGGGTGCTGTTGCGTACCGTGACAGAGATCGTCGCCGGATCGATCTGCGGAGGCGCCGGCACCTGGGGAGCCGGGGGAGCAGAACCGACCGGCGTCACCGGGGCGTTGGGGTCACCTTCGGTGAGGGGAATGTCCTTGCGGACGGTGGCCCACAGGTTTGTGGCCGTCGGTTCGATGGGGACTACGTGCGCCTTGTCCGACGCATCCGTGACCGGCACCGTCGTAAAGGCCATGCGCTTCTCGGGGACCTTCTTGATCTCATTGGCGAGCGACACCAGCTTGGCGATGGTGTCGAGCCCTTCGTCAACGGTGATGTTGCCGGTTGCGGCCTGGGCGATCTGGAAGACCGCCTGCGGGTCCTTCCACGTCGCGCTTGTCTTGATTTTCCGGGCCAAGGCCATCAGAAACGACTTCTGTGCCTCGATGCGCGCCAGGTCGCTGCCGAGTTGGAAGCCGTGCCGGGCGCGGAGGAATTGGAGTGCTCGTTCGCCTTGGAGGTTGTGCGGTCCCGCCGGAAGGTCCAGGCCGGTGCCCTTCTTGTTCCCCTTCGGGTCGTACAACCGGTCGCACAGCACGATGTCGACGCCGCCGACCGCTTTGGTCATCTCTTTGACGCCGTTGAAATCGATCATGATCCAATGGTCGATGCGCACGCCGAGCATGCGTTCGGCCGTGGCGACAGTGCAGGGCGGCCCTCCGGGCTCGACCATCGTGCTGTTGAAGGGGACGCGTTCCGCGGCCGGTTGTGTCCCCTTGTCGTGCTTGCACGAAGGCCGGTCGACGTACATGTCGCGAGGAATGCTCACCACCGACGCGTTGGAGCGGTCGGCGGAGAGGTGGAGCAACAGGGTCGTATCGGCGGCGCCGGCCTTGCCTTCGTCGCCGTAGCCGGCGTTTCCCTCGCCGACACGGCTGTCCGAGCCGATCAGCAGGATGTTCATCTGACGGCGGCCCGCCGGGTCCTCGGGCGCCGCCCCGACCTCGTCGTTGCCGCTGCGTTCGTCCGTCTTTATGCGGCTGTTGAGGTACTCGTAGTACCCGTAGGCGGCACCGACGATCACCACGAGCAGGCCCGCGAGGCTGATGGCGACCCACTTGAGGCGCTTCTTCGCCTTGCTCGGGCGAGGCGCCGGTCGTGCCGGCTGCCTGCGCCTCGGCGCCGGAACCGGCGCTCGCTCGGGTGAGCGCGTGGGCACCGCGAGGGCCGTGCCCGGTGTGGACGCGGCCTCGGCGGCGCTTTCCGCGGCGAGTTCTTCCGGCGTGCGCAGCCGGTACGCGCCCGTGTCCGGGTCCATCACCCACAAATCGGCGACGTCGGCGTCGTCCATGCCGCCGAGTCCGTTGTCCGAGCCCGTTCCCGAAGCCCCGGACGCGGACCCGGAATTACGCGCGCCGTACGCGTCATGCGCGTCGTGCGAGCGCCCGTGCCCCGATGCCATGCCGTGCGTACCTCCGGCGTGAGTGTGCGGCCTTTTGGCGACCGAAGCAACTGCTGTGGCTGTGCGGGATCTTCGCCGCCACTACGTCTTCTACTTCTTTGAATTCGTGGGGATGCAGGCTTCGTTGTCGGCGGTGTTCAGCTTAAGGTCGGCGGCGGGCGGCACTGCGACGACGGGGGGTGCGGTCGTCGCGGGGGCTCCCGCGGTGCCGGATTGCGGTGCCGAACCGGCCGGGGCCGCACCCGCGATCGGGGCGTCGGCCGAGTCGAGGTTCGGGAAGTCGGAACCGATGATGAGTTGGAACGTACTCGTCCCCGACGCGCTTTCCTCTATCGCCACCTCGGATATGCCCACCGCGACGGCGAGTTGCCGGGCGGCGTCGGCCTTGCCAGCCGGGTAGCGGATCACGCTGTTGTCGCGGATGCTGCTTTCGGTGCTGTCCACCTCGGCCTTGTAGCCGAGCGTGTCCAGTTGTTCCACCACGGACTTGGCCTTGGGTGCGTCGGTGGTGTTCCGGACGGTCACCCGCATGGTCGAGGGGTCCACGGGGGCCGGAGCCGGGGCCGCAGGTGTTGTGGCCGCGGCCGGAGGAGGCGATGAGACGGGCGCTGCGGGATTGCCCTCGGTGACGGCGGTGTCCGTCGCCAAGGCCTTCCACAAGTTGGCGGCGTCCGGTTGGCGTTGCTGCACCCACGCGTCGGGGTTGCCCGGGTAGGGCTCGTTGGGAAGAGTCGTGAACGCCATACGGTCCTCGGGGATCTTCTTGATCTCGTTCCCGAGCGCGGCGAGTTTGTCGATCGTGCCGAGGCCGCGGTCGACCTGGAGGTTGCCGGTGGCGGCCTGGGCGATGTCGAAGACCGCTTTGGGATTGCTCCACTTCGCGTTGCGCTTGACCTCGCGGGCCAAGGCCATGAGGAAGCTCTTCTGCGCCTCGATGCGAGCCAGGTCACTGCCGTCGCCGAACGCGTGGCGGGCCCGGAGGAACTGCAACGCGTCGTTTCCTTCGAGGCGTTGCGGGCCGGCCTTGAGTTTGAGGCCGGTGCCGCCCTGTTTGTTCGGCAGCACCGGGTCGTTGATGGGCCCGCACAGGTTGATCGGCACACCGCCGACGGCCTTGGTCATCTGCTTGACGCCGTTGAAGTCGATCAGCAGATAGTGGTCGACTTGGACGCCGAGCATCCGCTCGACCGTCGCCACGGTGCACGGTGCGCCCGGCGGCGTTCCCAGGGTGCTGTTGAACTGCACCTTCTGCGTGGATGCCGGGTGGACCTTCTTGTCGCCGTCTTCCTCGTAGTTGCACGCAGGCCGGTCGACCATCGTGTCGCGCGGAATGCTGACCATCGTGGCGTTGGAACGGTCGGCCGACAGGTGCATCAGGATCGTGCTGTCGGCAAGTCCCTCGTGCCCGGTCTCGCCGCCGACCTGGTTGCCCTTGCCGACGCGGGTGTCCGAGCCGATCAGCAGTACGTTGAGCGGCGTGCGCCCGAACTCGTCGGCTGCGGAAGGCGGTACCTCGTTGGCCGCGCTGCGGTCGGTCTTCTTTATGCGGCTGTTGAGGTACAGGTAATAGCCGTACGCGCCCCCGGCCACCACCACCAGCACCCCGGCCAGCGTGATCGCCGTCCACTTGATGCGCTTCTTGGCCTTGCTCGGCGCCTTCGGCGCCCGGCGGCCCGTACGCGACGGCTGCGGGCGGGCGGGGTCGGCCTCCGGGCTGGTGCGCGGCGGGGCGATCGTGCGGTTGTTCGCGGTGCGGGAACGGCCGGCACTCGCGCCGCCGCGCACCGCGGGGAGACGATCCGAGCCGCCGCCTCTCGGGGCAGGTGCGCCCGGTGTGGCGGATGTGACAGGCGAACCGGCGGACGGCACACCGCTGTTCGCGTCCGGTGTGCGCAGCCGGTAACTGCCGGTCTCCGGGTCCACGACCCACAGGTCGGCCACGTCGGCGTCGTTCAGCGCGTCCAGGTTGTTGTCGCCACCCGGTCCGCCGCGCCTGGGCGCGCTGCCTGCGTTCACGACCCGCTCCTCCTCCCGCCCACCTGTGGTTCGACGCGTGTCTCCCGTTCGCGTCCCGGTCTGTCGGCGTATCTCGCGTATGCGTGTGACGTGCGCTGAGAAAAAGCCACCCTAGCGGGCAAGTTCGGGGCCCACTGCGGCTGTCCTGAAACCTACCTTTTCAAGATTGGGGCGATTTGTATGAAGATCGCCCATTCGTGTTTCGGTGTGATCGCGGAGAGTTCGGTCTCTGCGCGCTTTTTGACGTCATGAGCACACATCCTGCTCGACGGTGCGTCCGGTGACCGTCACGATCGGCCCGGCGGGCGCACTGGGAGTGGCGCTGGGCGATCCGTTTGGCGAAGGCGCCGTGGAGGCGTCCGCAGATCCGGACGGCGACGGGCCGCCGGACGACGGATCATCGGGCGACCCGGTCCCGGACGGCCTTGCTGAGAACGGCTGTTCGTCGCTCGTCGCCGCGTCGGTTGCAGCGTTTGCGGCACTTGCCGAAGCTGTCCCCGACGACGCACCCGTGCGTGGTACGACGGTCTCCAGCTCGTCCGCCGGGCGCTTGGTCGCTCCGGCCGACGGCTTCGCCGTGACGTCGCCGTCCTCCGTGCCGCTCGTTCCGGTCGACGTGGCGCCGGGCCGGCCGTCTTCCGAACTCCCGCTTGTGGCAAGCGGGGTCGGGTCGTCGATGCGCACGCTCCCGCTGCCTTCCGAATCGTCACGCGGGTCCGATTTGGCCACCGCCACGCGGTCGTAGCGGATCGCGGTGAACAACGCGTCGGCGTCCGGCTGCACCAACTCGTCGCGGTTCGTGTCGTAGCGGTACGGCTGGCGCGGCACGGTGAGGAACGCCGACTGGTCCGCCGGTATGTCGGCGACGCTCTTGGAGAGGTCGGTCAGCTCGTCGAGCGAGTCGAGGCCGGGGTCCGCGGTGATGGACTTCGTGGCCGCGTTGAGGAGTTCGTACAGCTTCACGGGATTGAACAGGACACCGTTCGACTGCACCTTGTGCATCAGCGAGGCCAGAAAGCGCTGTTGCCGCACCATGCGCTGGGTGTCGCTGCCGTCGCCGAGGTCATACCGCGCGCGAACGAAGGCAAGCGCCTCCTCGCCGTTCAACTTCTGTGGCCCGGCGGCGAGATCGAGCCGCGCGTTCTCGTCCTTCAACGGCTCGGACATGCATACGTCCACGCCGTCGACCGCATCGACCATGTGCTTGAAGCCGGTGAAGTCGATGACGATGTGGTGGTCTATCTGTACCTGCGTCATCAGTTCGACGGTCTTGATCGTGCACGCCGAGCCGCCTATCTCGAACGCGTGGTTGAACTGGTCCCGGTAGGCGCGGGAAGTCGAGCCGTCGTCGCGCACGCATGAGGGTATCTGCACCATCAGGTCGCGCGGGATGCTCACCGCCACCGAGGTCTTCCGGTCGGCGGCCAGGTGCAGAAGTATCGTCGTGTCCGACCGTTTTGTTCCGTCGCCGACGTCGCCGTACTTCTTGTTCTCGCCGGTCCGGTCGTCCGAGCCCATCAGCAGGATGTTGACCGCGCCGTACGCCTCCGGCATCACCGGAGGCCGGGAAGGGCCGATCTTCTCGGCGACCTCTTCGGTGGTGATCTGGTCGTCGAGACGGTGGTAGAGGACGTACGCGCTGACCGCCGCCGAGGCCGACATGACCGCCATCGTGACGGCCATGCTGGTGAGCACCCGCCGCCACCGCCGTCTGCGGCGGGTCGACCGGCGGGTGTCGACGGACCTTGCCGGAGCGAGGAGTTGGGGTGTGTCGGCCACCGGCGAGGGGGCGATCACCGTTTCCGGTGTGGGGACTTCGGCCTCGGGGATGTTCGTGGCCGACGTGTCCGCTGTGACCGCCGCGTTGGCCGCCTCGGCCGGTGTCCCCGCGGAAGACGCGCGCCCCGGCTCGTCGCCAAGGGCTGTCGTGTCGGTCCCCGCAGACTCGTCGTCACCGGGTCCTTCCTGACCGGAGGATGACGCACTGTCAGCAGATGAGTCCGGTCCTGCGATTCCGGCGGCTGCGTCGACCTCGTCGGCCGTTGCTTCCGTGTCGGATGCCGCGGTCGGCGCCGACTCGCCGGTCTCGATCGGCCCGTCCGCCGGCGAGAGGTCCGAGGCGGCCGTCGGCGCCTCCGGCGCACCGGCGTCCGGAGCCGAGACCGGCTCCGGATCCGGGGCCGGACCCGACGTGCTCTGGTCCTTCTCGCCTTTACCCACGAAGTTTCCGCCCTCTGCCACGCGACATGGATCGGCCCCCGTGTCCGGTGTGCGTAGTGGCGAACTCCTGGTGGCCGGTGTCCAGATAGACGTGCCCGCGAACAGGCAAGTTGCATATTGCGCGTTGCTTGTGGCCCAAGTCACATCGCCTTGAGGCGTTGGCTCTGCATTGTGACTATTTGTCGGTTTTCGGATAAGGCGCTATGCCCTGCTTGACCATGGATTGTCGATGTAGCCGCATGTCGCTGCGGCCGCGCCCGGCGGCTTTGCCGAGGCTCGAAAACCGGCCCGCCGTCAACCGTTCGTGTCCGCGATGGTCCGGGTGACCCGTTCGGTCGAGATCCGTCGTTCCAACGCCGAGGCGTCGAGGTTCCGGCACAGCACCACCGGCACCCCGGCCGCGAGCGGCGCCAGCAGGCCGGCCCGCAGCCCCTCCTCACGCGTGAACGGCAGCGCGGACAGCAGCCGGTCCCCGGGGCCCAGTTCCCACGACTTCGCGGCTTCCGCACCGAGCTCGGCCAACTCCGAGGCCGTGTACGTACGACCCTCCGACTCCAGTGCCGGATCGCCCGGCCCCGGCGCAACATAAGGAGTGAAACGGTCGCCGTGCCCGGCCACCTCCGCCGCGTAGTCGAGGAAGCCCGCAGGCGGCTCCGCGAACCGCGCCCCCATCGGCCGCAGCGCGAGCGCGACCCGCTCCCCGGTGCCGGCCCGGGCCTCGTCCAGCGTGTCCGGGCCCGAGATCACCAGGTCGGCATCCGAGGCAGCACCCCCCGGCACCACCACGAGACCCACCGACCAGCACGCCATCAGCCACACCTGGGTCTGCCAGTGCGCCGGAAGCAGGAGCGCGACGCGCTGCCCGGGTTCCGCCGACAGATCGTCCTGGAGCAGATTCGCGGTCTTGTTCACCCAGTTGTCGAACGTCGCGACGGAAAGCTCGACGCGCTCACCGGTCGCGTCGTCGTAAAAGGTCGTGAACGGGCGCGTGGCGTCACTCGCCATCGCGGCGCGCAAAAGCGTCACGGGAGTCTCGGGCATGGCCCAACTGTACGGAGCCCAACCGGCCCCCGGCCGCCGCGGTCGTTCCGAGCAGGCGGTCGGCGCGGCGGTGCTACCGTACGCCCCGTTCGGAGGGCCGCCGATCCGAGGAGAGTGCGCGGTGGAACTGACGCGCACCTGGCGTCCGCCGTACGAGCTCGACCTGCGGCTGACGCTCGGCCAACTCCAGCGCGGCAAAAGCGATCCCACTTACCGCACCGGTGCCGACGGCGCCGTCTGGCGCAGCGCGCGCACACCGGACGGCCCGTGCTCGCTGCGCATCACCGCCAACCGCGGCACCGGCGAGGTCACCGGGCAGGCGTGGGGGCCGGGCGCCGCATGGCAGCTCGACCGGTTCCCCGAACTCCTCGGCTCAGGCGACGACCCGGCCGGATTCCCCGCGCACCGGCACCCGCTCCTGCACGACGAGTTCCGCCGCCGCCCCGGGCTGCGCATGCCGCGCACCGGCCTGGTCGTCGCGGCGTTGATCCCGTCCGTCCTGGAGCAGAAGGTCACCACGATCGAGGCCCGCCGGGCGTTTCGGCTGCTGGTCCACTGGCACGGTTCCCCGGCCCCCGGGCCCGCGCCCGATGACCTCCGCGTCATCCCCGACACCGCGACGTGGGCCCGCATCCCGACGTGGGACTGGCACCGGGCCGGCGTCGACCACAAGCGCTCGCGGACCCTCATGGAAGCCCTCCGCGTCGCCGCCGCCCTCGAACGCACCGCGCAGCTCCCCAACGCCGAGGCGTCGCGGCTGCTGAAGCTCGTTCCGGGCATCGGCGTGTGGACCACCGCGGAGACCATGCAGCGCTCGCACGGCGACGCCGACGCGCTCTCCGTCGGCGATCTGCACCTGTGCGGCCAGGTTTCGTACGCCCTTACCGGCGCCCCCGGCGACGACGCGCGAATGCTCGAACTCCTGGAGCCGTTCCGCGGTCACCGGCACCGCGCCGCGCTGCTGATCCGCATGTCCGGAGTGCGTGTGCCGCGCCGCGCGCCCCGTTTCGCGCCACGCGACTTCAGCCGAATCTGAGGAACCCGCGCTACCGGACCACGATCACGTCGTCGTTCGAACGCGCGGGCCGGTCGCGAGGCGGCTCCGCGGGACGACCGATCGCGATTGCGCCCATCGGGTCCCACCCGTCGGGGAGGCCGAGAGTGGTCCGCACGGTGTCGCGGCAGAACATCGTCGAGCTGACCCACGCGGAGCCGAGCCCCTCGGTCGTCAGCGCGATGAGGAAGTTCTGCACCGCCGCACCCGCCGACACGACGAACATCTCGCGCTCGGCGGCGGCCCGGCGCGCGTCCGGGTAGGCGTGCGCCCCGTCGGTGACCAGGCACGGAACAGCGAGGAAAGGCGCGCCGCGCAGCACGTCCCCGCGGGCGACCCGCCGCGTGACCGCCTCTTCGTCGAAGCCGTCGGCGCGGAGGTCGCGGATCCACGCATCCCGCATCGCGTCGAGCAACTCCGCACGCGCGGAAGCGGATTCAAGCAGCACGAAACGCCACGGGACGGTGTGGTGCGGCGCCGGCGCGGTGATCGCCGCGTCGACCGCCCGCCGCACCGCGGCCGGGTCCACCGGCTCGGCGGTGAAAGCGCGGATCGTCCGCCGCGCGGCGACCGCGCGGGCCGCCCCTTCGCGCAACGCGTCGTCGGTGCCCAGCCGGAACATGTCGTCCGCCGAACTGCGCACCAGCGGCCGAACGCCCTCGCCGTCCGAGTCCGTGACCAGGTGTCCGAGCCCCCGTACGACGGCGACGGGCACCGCCCCGGCCTTGCCCTTGACCAGTTCGGCCGCGGACGCCAGCTCGTCGACGACGGCCGTCACGGTCACCGCCAGCTCGTTGCCGTGCGTGTCGCTGCGGCCCCGGTGGTCGTCGAGGGCGTCGAGGCCGGCGACGCCGATCGCGACGTCGGTCAGCCCCGTGCGCCACGGCCGGCCGAAGGTGTCCGAGACGACGATGCCGAGGCGGCACGAGGTTCGGGCGGCGAGCGAGGCACGCAGCGCGCGGGCCGAGGCGTCCGAATCCTCCGGTAGCAGGAGCAGCGTCCCCGGTTCCGTGTTCGACGCGTCGACACCGGCCGCCGCCATCACGAACCCGTGCCGGGTCTCGACGATGCGCGTGGCTCCGCGCCGGGCGACGACGCGCACGGCCTCGGAGTCGATCACCTTGTCACGGTCGACGCCCCGCAGCAGACGGCCCTCCGCCTTGCTGACGATCTTGGAGGTGACGACGAGGATGTCCCCGTCGCGCAGCCCCGGCCCGGCCGCCGCGGCGGTGGCGATCAGCTCCCCGAGGTCGTCGCCCTCGCGGACCTCCGGGATGCCGGGCAGACCGAGGACCTCGTAGTCACGCGGGGGGGTCATGCGCCGCCCTCCGCCCGCACGTCGGCGGCCATCGCGAGCGCGGCCCGGGCCATTTCGGCGGTCGTCTCGACGTCGGTCATCAGCAACGGGATGGCGCGGCAGGCGATACCGGCCTCCTCGACGGCCGAGACCGCGTCGGCGTCGCCGGTGTCCACCAGCCAGCCGTCGAGCAGGCCGGGGCCGTAGTGCCGGGCGACCGCGGCGGCGGAGCTCTCCACACCGACCGCCGCCAGCACCTTGTCGGCCATGCCCCGCACGGGCGCCCCGCCGATGATCGGCGACAGGCCGACGACGGGGGCCTCCGCCTCGACGAGGGCGTCCCGGATGCCGGGGACGGCCAGGATCGTGCCGATGCTCACGACCGGATTGGACGGCGGGAACAGGATCACGTCGGCTTCCGCGATCGCCCCGAGCACGCCCGGCGCCGGCTTGGCCTCCTCGACACCGACCGGAACGATGGCGTGCGCGGTGGGCTCGGCGCGCAGCTTGACCCAGTACTCCTGGAAGTGGATCGCCCGGCGGGCGCCCGGGTGTTCGGCCGCGGCGGGGCCGCCGATGTCCGCGGTGTCGACGACGACATGCGTCTCGACCCGGTCGTCCGACATCGGGATCAGGCGCACCCCCGGCTTCCACCGCGCGCACAGCGCCTCGGTCACCGCGCTGAGCGGGTAGCCGGCGCTCATCATCTGCGTGCGAACGATGTGTGTCGCATAGTCACGGTCACCGAGCCCGAACCACGTCGGTTCGACGCCGTACGCCTTCATCTCGTCGCGGATGCTCCACGTCTCGTCGCGGCGCCCCCAGCCCTGCTCCTCGTTGATGCCCTCGCCGAGGGTGTACATCACGGTGTCGAGGTCCGGGCAGACCTTGAGTCCGAACAAGTGGATGTCGTCGCCGGTGTTGCCGACGACTGTGATGTCCGCCTGGGGTTCCGCCGCCTTGAGGCCCCGCAGGAACCGTGCTCCGCCGATCCCGCCGGCCAGTACCACGATGCGCATGCGCCCCAGTCTCGCAGGCTCCCGGCGCCGGTCCGCCCATCGGGGCGGAAGGAAGCCTTCCGGGTGCGAACACGGTCCGCGGCCGAGGGCAGGCGGGCATGGACAGGCGCGCGCAGGCGGCCGGATCCCGCCGTACGACCGCGCCCGCGAGACCCGTCGCTCGAACACCCGCACGAGGATCTGCGCTTTTCCGGCTCGTGCACCGACCCGTCCCGGCACCCGCCTCGGCGCGGTTGGTCGGCACGCTCACGACACACCGACCAACCGCCCCGAGGCGCACACTGTCCGTCCGGCGCCTCAGTCCTCGACCGGCAGCCCCGCGGCCCGCCAGGCCTGGAATCCGCCGATGACGTCCGTCGCGCGGTCCAGTCCGAGGTCGAGCAGCGACGCCGCCGCGAGGCTCGACGCATATCCCTCGTCGCACAACACGATCACGCGCGTGTCGAAGCCGGTCGCCTCGGGCAGCCGGGCGTCGCCTTCGGGGTCGAACCGCCATTCGAGGTGGTTGCGTTCGACGATGAGGGCACCCGGGATGACGCCGTCCGCCGCGCGCTGCCCCGCGTTGCGGGTGTCCACGAGCACGGCTCCCGCGGCCGCCTCCGCGAAGGCCTCCTGCGGTGTGACCCGGGCAAGGCGCGAACGTGCCGACGCGAGCAACCGGTCCACGCTCGTCGGACGCTCCGGCTCCCCGCCGCAGGCCGCCTGCTCCGCCCCGCTCACCAGTGCTCCCCGGAACGCTCCACTCCCAGGCGCGGCAACGGTCCGTCTCCCGGCCGCCCCAGCGCCTCGTGGTCCGCGTCGTACATGTTCATCGCCGTCAGACGCGGCGCATACACGTGCACGCTGACGGCCGGCTCGGTGCCCATGTTGGTGACCTCGTGCACGTAGCTCGGACCGAAGGCGCGCGTGGCCCCGCGCCCGAGCACCCGTGCCCGGGCCCCGGCGCGCCGCAACGGCGTGACGACCAGCGAGCGTTCGTGGAGCTCCCCGGCGACCACGGTGAACACGCCGGACGAACCGCCGTGGTCGTGCAGTCCGGTGCCCTGCCCCGGGAGCCAGCTCAGCAGCCAGACCTCGTGGTCGTCGGCGGAGTGCAGGAGCCGGTACCACCGGGACACCGGGTCGTACCGGACGGTGTCGAGCGAGGCCGCGACTTCGGCGGCGTGCCTCGCGGCGAGACCGGCCAGCCGGGCGACCGTCGGGGTGGTGACGGGCGCGGGCGGGACGGCCAGACGTGGGGGTGCGGCGAGCGGGTCGCCGGCGACCGTGATGTCACTGGACATGCGCGGGAGGTCCTCGAAAACTGCGGCGCGACGTGAGCCGTCGGGCGGGGTGGACGAAACCCGGAAGAGCCGGGTGAGAGCCGGGGGAGCTGCGCGGAACTGCGTACGGAGGGCTGCCGGGCGCGGGCGGCGCCGCCGAGGGAGGCCCAGGGCAGGACGCGGTCCGCATCACACCGCGGACATCACCGCGGCTTCGTACCGGAGGCATGTGCCGGTCGTGTCCGGATCCGCCTGCTCGGCGGGGACGGAAGAAGGAGCCGGCCTCGGTCCCGTCAGCCCTGACAACACGTCAGACAGCGACAGTGACAGCGACAACACAGCGCAGCGTCGACCCTGCGGATGTCGGCGGGGCGACTCCGGAGCGGCATGCGGTGTGCTGGCATGCCGAAAAGGACACCCGCAACTGGGGTGGTCTGTCAACTCCGCATGAGGCGGCCGAGTGAGGGCACGTGTGGGATCGGGCGTCCTTCGCCGGAACGGGTGACGAGAATGCAGGAAGGATTCGAAACATGGGCATCAGGGGAGTGATTTCCTGACATGTCGCCGAGGGCATGTCCGAGAACCCCTGCCGGGGCCGTACGCCGGTCCCGGCGACTCTCCCGAACCTGGCGGCGCGGCTCGCTGTTACGCGGTCACGTGCCCGGTCATACCGGGTGCGGGCCGCGCGCCTGCCGGGCCCGGGCCCGCGACAGTGGCGCGGACCGACCCGACGGGATTCCCGGACGACGCTTCGGCGGGGTGCGTCGCGATGTTTGTGGTCTGTGACGTCGGTCATTCGGAAGGGAATTTCCCGCCGAGTCGGGAACCCCGGCGAGCGTTCGGCGCGTAGGTCCATTACGAGTCGGCATCGGATGGGTTGGACCGGATGGTGCTGTTGCGACCGACGCCAAGAGTCAACCGCCATATGGGTACTCAAGGTTGATTGAGATGTCCTGGTTTGTTGGAATACCTTCCAACTCGCGGGGTGGTGTGGTCCCCGGGAGTGAATCCAAGTCCCAATAGCAGAGCTTGGCTTGACGGGACAGTAATGACGCGCTTGTAATTTCACACATGCTGTGACCATTGCTGGTCACGGATAAATAACGGGGATGTAAAACGGGTCGAGGAGGCAGACGATGGGCGAGCTCTTGGAGCTGCTGGTCGAGGACGGTGTGGGCGGCGTCATCGAAGGAGAGGAGGAGCTGAGCTGGCAGGAGCGCGCGCTGTGCGCGCAGACTGACCCCGAGTCCTTCTTTCCGGAAAAGGGCGGTTCGACCCGAGAAGCCAAGAAGGTCTGCTTCTCCTGCGAAGTCCGCGACGAATGCCTTGAGTACGCCCTTGCCAACGACGAACGCTTCGGCATCTGGGGAGGATTGTCCGAGCGTGAGCGCCGCCGTCTGAAGAAGCGCGCCGTCTGACTCCTCGCACGTCCGCCGGCGCGGAACTCCCGGTTCCCGTGCCAAACACCGTGCAACGCCGACAACCTGACACACCATCGGATACGCCGCCGACGCGGCGTCCGAGAGGCCCGGGCCACCTGCCGAACCCGGGCCGGCATCACGGACCGCCCGGGCGCCCCGCGTGCGGTCGCGTAGTGTGGGGCCGTCCAGCCGGGTGCTGGATGATCTCCGCCGTCGCTCCCGAGCCCCCCGGGGTCCTTAGCCCTGATGCCACTTTTCACGCAACAGTCGGCCTACGCGCACGCGCCGGCGTACCCGAGACATGTCGTCACCGCGATCGTCGTCGCCCACGACGGCGCCCGATGGCTGCCCGGCACGCTCGCCGGACTCCTCGGCCAGGAAAGGCCCGTGCAACGGGTCGTGGCCGTCGACACCGGCAGCACCGACAACACGTCCCGGCTTCTCGAAGACGCCATCGGGCCCGCCTCGGTGATCCACGCCGACCGCCGCACGTCCTTCGGCGAGGCGGTCGCCGATGCCGTCGCCACCGTCCCGGTCGCGGACGCCGCGTCCCTTCCGTACGCGATCGACGGCTACGTCCCGCCGCCGGACCCCTACGGCTCCGACGACGGCTACCCCACCGGCCCGCGCTCCACCGAACTCGTCGAGTGGTTCTGGCTCCTGCACGACGACAGCGAGCCTGCTCCCGACGCCCTGCACCTGCTGCTGCGCGCCGCGGACGAATTGCCCTCCGCCGCCGTGCTCGGGCCCAAGATCCGGAGCTGGTACGACCGCCGCCAACTCCTCGAAGTCGGCACCACCATCGCCCGCAGCGGCCGGCGCTGGACCGGCCTCGAACGCCGCGAACAAGACCAGGGCCAGCACGACGCCGTGCGCGGCGTCCTGTCCGTCGGCAGCCCCGGCATGCTGGTGCGGCGCGACGTCTGGGAGAGCCTCGGCGGCTTCGACCCGCACCTGCCGTTCAGCCGCGACGACACCGACTTCGGCTGGCGCGTCAACGCCGCCGGACACCGCGTCGTCGTCGTTCCGGACGCCGTCATGCAGCACGCCGAAGCGGCCACCCGCGAGCGGCGTCCCATCGACTGCGCCGCCGACCGACCGCACCGCGTCGACCGGGCCGGCGCCGTCTACACGCTGCTGGCCAACGCTCCCGGCAAGACCGTGCCGTTCGTGTGGCTGCGGCTGTTCTTCGGCACCCTGGTCCGCGCGCTCGGCTATCTCGTCGGCAAGCTGCCCCGCATGGCGCTCGACGAGTTCGTCGGTGTCTTCTCCGTACTCCTGCGTCCCGGCCGGGTCATCTCCGGACGCCGCGCCCGAGGGCGCACGCGCGTCACCGACGACGCGGACTTCCGCGACCTGTTCCCACCGCGCGGCGCCAGCGTGCGGCAGGCGTTCGACCAGCTCGTCGGCAGCCTCAGCCGCCGCGTCGAGCCGGAGGGCGGCCGACGCAGCCGGAACAGCGTGCTGGAGAGCGGCCCCACGTCGGAGGAAGCCGAGGACCTCCAGGTCGAGAGCTTCGCCCGGTTCCGCGCGATCGCGCAACGGCCGGGCGTCGCGGTGAGCGTGCTCCTCCTCGCCGTCACCCTGATCGCGGCCCGCGACCTGCTCTTCGGCGGGCGCCTCACGGGCGGCGCGCTGCTGCCCGCCCCCGACTCGGCCGGTGACCTGTGGGGGCGTTTCACCGAAAGCTGGCACGGCGTCGGCCTCGGCGGCGACACCACCGCACCCCCCTACCTCGCCCTCGTCGCGGCCCTGGGCACCGTGCTCTTCGGCAGCGCGTCCACCGCCGTCAGCGTGCTGCTCATCGGCAGCGTGCCGCTGGCCGGCGTCACCGCTTACCTGTGCGCGCGCAAACTCGTGCCCAACACCGCCGTCCGCGCGTGGGGCTCGGCCGTCTACGCGCTGATGCCCGTCGCGACCGGCGCCATCGCCCAAGGACGCATCGGTACCGCCGCGGTCCTCGTGCTGGCGCCGATCCTCGCCCGCTGTGCCGTGCAGGCCGTCGGGCTCGGCGGACTGGCCGCGTCGTGGCGCGCCGCGTGGGCCACCGGACTCGTCCTCGCCATGGCCACTGCTTTCGTCCCCCTCACCTGGGTCATCGCGGCCGTGCTCGGGGTCGCCGCGATTCCCGCCGCGCACTTCGCCGGAGACCTCGGCGCGCGCCTTGTCCTGCGCGTCGGTGTAGCGCTGGCCGTGCCGCTCGTGCTGCTCATGCCGTGGACCCCGGAACTCCTGCACGGCGACCGGCTGTTCCTCGAACCGGGCCTGGCGACCGACGGTCTTGCCGAACGCGGCACCAACCCCGTCGGCCTCATGCTCCTCGACCCGGGCGGCCCCGGCACCATCCCCGCCGTCGTCGGTGCGGGCGTCCTGCTCGCGGCACTCGCCGCGCTGTTGCGCGACTCCCGCCGCCGCGCCGTGCTCACCGCATGGGCGGTCGCCGTGGTCGGCCTGCTCGTCGCGGTCGTCGTCAGCCGCCTCGAAGTCACACCCGCGGTCGGCACGGACGCCGTCCCCGCCTGGCCCGGGGTGGCCACCATCGCCGTCGGGCTCGGCTACGTCGCCGCCGCCATGGTCGGTGCCGAGGACGCCCGCGCCCGGGTGGCCGCAAGCAGCTTCGGCTGGCGGCAGCCCGCCTCTCTCGTCGTCGCCGTGATCGCCGGGCTCGCCCCCGTCGCCGCGGCCGGCGCGTGGCTCTGGCAGGGCGCGTCCGGTCCGCTCGACCGCCAAGGCGGCCCGTACCTCCCGGCCTTCATCGCGTCCGACAACTCCAGCCCCGACCGGGCGCGCACGCTCGTGCTGCGAACGGACCCGACAGGCGCGGTCACCACGACGCTCGTGCGCGGCAGCGGGGTGTACCTCGGCGACGCCGACACCGCCCCGGACGCCGCGGACAACAAGGGCCTCGAAGACTACGTCGCGGCCTTCCTGTCCGGCACCGGCAGCGCCGACACCAACGGGCTGTCCGCCTTCGCGATCCGCTACATCCTGCTGCAACCGCCGGCCGACGCCGCGCTGGCGACCCGGCTCGACGGCACCCCGGGCCTCCTGCGCAAGTCCGCCGAGAACGGCACCATGCTGTGGCAGGTGGAGGGCGTGAACGCCCGCGTCACCATCGAGTCCGAGGGCAAGATCGTCCCGGTCGCCTCGGGCACCGACGACGTCTCCGCGCGCATCGATCCCGGAGCGGGCGAACGCGTGCTGCGGCTCGCGGAGCCCCGCGACTCCGGGTGGAAGGTCACGCTCGACGGACAGCCGCTGCCCCGCCGTACGGTCGAGGGGTGGGGCCAAGCCTTCACGCTGCCGGCGGACGGCGGCCACCTGAAGATCACGTACGAGGGCGGCAGCCGCGGCATGTGGCTGGCCGTCGAGGGCGTCGCCCTGCTCGTCGTGGTCGTCCTGGCCCTGCCCGCCCGGCGGCGCGGCAACGACGACGACCTGCCGGAGACTGCCGGTGCCCCGGGCAGCGCCTCGGCCGCGCCCATCGTGCCCGGCAGCCGGCGCGCACGCCGTGTGCAGGCCGCCGAGGCCGCGAACGGGGCGCAGACCGAGCCCTCGGTGTCGGACACCGGCTCGCTGTTCGTGCCCGCGCAGCCCGCCGCCGACACGAACTCGGCCGCGCAGCCGGACGATTGGGACGACCTCGGCCAGTACGTGCGCGGATACCAGCCGCGCGAAGGCGCGTTGCGCACCGACTACGACGATCCCCCGCAGGGCGGCGAACAGCCCATGGGCGCGTACGGCGAAGCGGCGTACGCACCGAGCGGCTACGACGCGCAGGGCGCCTACCCCGGAACGCCGTACCCGGAGGGCTACGGCACGCCCGACTACGGCGACGCCGGCTACGACCAAGGCGCGTACGGCGGTTCCGGCTACCAGACGCCCGGATATCCCACTCCCGCACAAGGCACCGGGGTGTACGACCAGAACGGCAACCCCGTCCACCCCTTCACGGAAGACGGCACCGACCCCGCGGCGCAGGGCCGCCCGCCCGGCCCCGACGACTCCTGGCCCCCGCAGCAGCCGCCCCGACCCGGAGGCAACCGGTGAAGCGCACGACCTTGTCCCTCGTCGTCGCGGTTGCCGTGCTCGCGCTCATCGTCGGCGCCGCCACCTGGACGCGCCCGTCGTCGAGCCAGGCCACCGAATCGGCGCCGCCCGGGCAGGTGCCGATCCAGCGCGCCGAGGCGGTCTGTCCGCAGATCCGCGGCGGCCAGGGCGGCACCGCGACCGCGTACACCGCGTTCACCCCGTCGGGCACCGCGGGCGCCACCGGCGGAAAGGCCGTGCTGACCGAGGTCGCCGATGCCGCGAAGACCCGCGGCTCGGTCGAGGCACCCGGCCGCCTCGGCGGCGCCGACGTCACCGAGCCCGAGGTCCCCGCCCTCGCCTGGGAGGCGACCGACGCCTTCGCGCCCGGTTTCACGGCCCAGTCCACCTCGAAGGTCACCATCGGCGCGGGCCGCGGCCTGTCCGGTGCGGTCTGCCGGGAACCCGCCACCGACCATTGGTTCGTCGGGACCTCGACCGCCCAGGACCGCGAGGCGTACCTGTACCTGACCAACAGCACTGATGTCGCCGCGCAGATCGACGTCGAGCTGTACGGCCCCGACGGGGAAGTAGTGACCGAAGGTGTGCAGAGCCTGACGTTCGCCCCCGGCGAGTCGCAGAACATCCGGCTCAAAACCCTCAAGCCCGACCTTGGGGTGGCCGCCGTGCACGTGCTGGCCCGTTCGGGACGCATCGCCGCCGCCGTCCGCGACCAGCAGGGCACCGCGGGCACCGACTGGCTGCCGCAGGCGGGCCGACCGGGCCGGACGTTCGTCGTCCCCGGGATCCCGGAGGACGCCTCGAACGTCCGCCTCGTGGTGTTCGGCGCGAGTGACACCGACACCGAGGTCGGCATCGAGGTGGCAGGCAAGGCAAGCACGTTCAAGCCCGCGGGGATGGAATCCGTGACCGTCAAGCGCGGCCGGGTCGCCGAAGTGGACCTCGGCGGGATCACCAAGGGCGAGGCGTCCGCGATCAAGCTCACCGCCGAACGCGCCGACATCCTGGCCGGCGTCCGCGTGACGCGCGGCACCGGCGACGCGACCGAGGTCGCGTACCTCGCCCCCACCCCGGAGCTCACCGGCCGCGCCGTCCTGGCCGACAACCGGGCCGGCGGCACTCAGGCCTCCGTCGTGTATCTGACGGCCCCTCGGGAAACCGGGCGCGTACGGCTCACCACGACCGACGGCACGACCCCCGCGACCGCCGAGGTCGAGGTACCGGGCGGCACCACCGTCGCGGTGCCGGTTCCGGTCCCCGCCAATGCCGCCAAGTTCGCGCTGGTCGTGGAGCCGCTGCCCGGCTCCGCACCGGTCCACGCCGCCCGCATGCTCGCCGAACAGGTCGACAAGATTCCGATGTTCACGGTCCAGGGGATGACCGCTGCCCATGAGACGGTCGCTCTGCCGAGCGTGCACGGTGACATCGCGATCATGGTGCCGACGAAGAAGCAGTGACCGTCGGCGGTCAGTCGTCGGGGTCGACCGTCTCCGGGTCCAGGCCCAGCAGGTCGGCGACCTGCTCCACGAGGATGTCGTGAACCAGCATCTCCAACTCGCTGCGGCTCTCCGCACGCAGCTCCAGAGGACGCCGGTACAAGATGATCATGGCCGCGTCGGTGGCGGTCGCCGGCACCATCCGGCCCAGCGCCACCGGCTCGTCGGCAAGCAGCTCCGTCTCCGCCTCGGGCACGTCCAACACCGCGAAGCGCACCCGCTCCAGCTCCGGCCAGCGCTTGGTGAGGCGCTCGACCGAATCGGACGCGAGGTCGTCGAACTTCTCCGCCCGCGTCAACGCGATCGGAACAGGGCGCGGGGCCAACGGACCGCGCATGCCCCGGCCGTGCCGGTCGCGCCGTCGCCGCCGCGGGGGGCGATCGTTGCGGGACGGACCCGCGGAGTGCTCACTGTGCACGCAACCGAGCATAGGGGCTGCCCGGGCAGGCCCACCGAGCCCCGCCGCCGAGCGTCGGGAAGCGGCCAAACCGGCAGGTGAGAGGCCGAAAATGCACGTTGGGCGGCGACACGTGCCCGCCACGTGGGGCGTAAGTGACCCGTGGCTGCCCGTGTTGCGGTACCGTCCATCCCCGTGAGCCCTGTACGTCGCTGTTCGCGGACTGCATGCGGTCGCCCTGCGGTCGCGACGCTGACGTACGTCTACGCGGACTCCACGGCGGTGCTCGGCCCCCTTGCGACGTACGCCGAACCCCACTGCTACGACCTGTGCGCGGAGCATTCCGAACGACTGACCGCCCCGCGAGGCTGGGACGTCGTGCGACTCGCCCCCGACCCGGCCGCGGGCAAGCCCAGCAGCGACGATCTGGAAGCGCTCGCCAACGCGGTGCGCGAAGCCGCGCGCCCGCCGCGGCAGCCCCGGCAACCCGCCCCCGAATCGATGGACCGCGCCGCGCCGTCCGACGTCGGCCGCCGCGGGCACCTGCGGGTCCTCAGATCGCCCGATTCCTGACCACGTCGCGACGGTTCCCCGAACCGGAATCCCCGACGAGAAATCGGAGGGCACTTTTCGGTCGCATCGGGCCTCCGGCGCGCCGTCACCCGACACCCGGTCAGCCACGACCGGAGGCCGTCCGACGATAGGGTTTGCCCAGGGCGTGTCTGGTGGACCCCTTCGGACCAGCCCGCGCGGTGCGGTGCGTGTGAGCGCAAGGCGCGGGCCCGGAGCGATCCACGAGACATGCCCTGGCCCCGCAAGGGGCCCGGCCAGCGGACAAGCGGACAACGAAGCGGAGCCCCGGTGCGCGACCTCTCCCAGATCGTCAAGGCCTACGACATCCGGGGCGTGGTCCCCGACCAGTGGGACGCGGACACCGCCCGCGCTCTCGGCGCCGCGTTCGTCGAGGTCACCGGAGCCGACGCGATCGTCGTCGGCCGCGACATGCGCCCGAGCTCGCCCGGTCTCTCCCGGGCCTTCGCCGAAGGCGCCGCGAGCCGGGGCGCCGACGTCACCGAGATCGGGCTCGCCTCCACCGACGAGCTGTACTACGCCAGCGGCAGCCTCGACCTGCCCGGCGCGATGTTCACCGCGAGCCACAACCCCGCGCAGTACAACGGCATCAAGATGTGCCGTGCCGGAGCCTCGCCCATCGGCCAGGACACCGGTCTCTCGGCGATCCGCGAACTCGCCGAGAAGGGCCTGCCCGACCGCGACGGCAAGCCCGGCACCATCACCGAGCAGGATGTCCTGCCCGGGTACGCCGAATATCTGCGCTCGCTGGTCGACCTCACCGCGATCCGGCCGCTCAAGGTCGTGGTCGACGCCGGCAACGGCATGGGCGGCCACACCGTCCCCGCGGTCCTGGACGGCCTGCCGCTCGACGTCATCCCCATGTACTTCGAGCTCGACGGCACCTTCCCCAACCACGAGGCCAACCCGCTCGACCCGAAGAACATCGTCGACCTCCAGGCCAAGGTGCGCGAGACCGGCGCCGACATCGGCCTCGCCTTCGACGGCGACGCCGACCGCTGCTTCGTGGTGGACGAGAACGGCGACCCGGTGTCGCCGTCCGCGATCACCGCGCTGGTCGCGGTCCGCGAGCTGGAGAAGCACCCGGGCGCGACGATCATCCACAACCTGATCACGTCGTCCGCAGTCCCCGAGATCGTCCGCGAACACGGCGGCACGCCCGTGTGCACGCGCGTGGGCCACTCCTTCATCAAGCAGGAGATGGCCGTCACCGACGCCGTTTTCGGCGGCGAGCACTCGGCGCACTACTACTTCCGCGACTTCTGGCGCGCGGACACCGGCATGCTCGCCGCGATGCACGTGCTCGCCGCACTCGGCGGCCAGGACGGCCCGCTGTCGCTGCTGGTCCGCGACTACGAGCGGTACGTCGCCTCCGGCGAGATCAACAGCCAGGTCGCCGACCAGGCCGCCGCGACCGAGAAGGTCCGCGCGGCGTACGCCGGCAAGCCGGGCATCGTCGTCGACGACATGGACGGCATGACCATCGGCGGCGACGACTGGTGGTTCAACCTCCGCCCGTCCAACACCGAACCGCTGCTCCGCCTGAACGTCGAGGCCAAGGACACCGCCACCATGGAGGCGCTCCGCGACGCGGTGCTGGCGCTGATCAGGGGCTGAGGGACCACAGCGACGAGCAGCCGCGTCGAGCCGGCCGGGAACAGGGGGAGGACCACGGCTGCCCGAGGACCCGCCCCTTCGGGGGTGGGGAGCGGGCCGCCCCGAGGGAGTCGATCTCCGTCGTCGGCTGAGGCCCGCGGCGCCCTCGAAAGTGGTCTCATGGATCCGTCAGTAGGGTGTGACGTCGGCCGGCCGCCCCAGGGCCCCGGCCGTCCCGCTCGTCACACCCGTCCCACCCCGCCGTCCCCTGTGGAGAAGCCTTGAAGCTCGACAACCCGCTCCTGGCGGTCTTCGCGTGCCCGGTGTGCCACGCCCCGTTGCGCGCCGACGCCGACGCGGGTGAGCTTGTGTGCGTTTCGGACACCTGCGGCCTGGCCTACCCGGTCCGCGACGACATCCCCGTCCTGCTGGCGGACGAGGCACGGCGCCCCGACGCCCGCGACCTCGGGCACGGCGACGCCGGGAGTGCCCCGGCATGATCCCCGTCGACGAGGAACTGCTCGACGACGCCGAGGGACTCGGCCGCGCCGACACCGGCCGGTGCCTTCTGACACTGGCGGGCGCCGGTGCGCAGGTGCGCCGCGCCTCGTGGGCGGTCGCCGAGGCCGGGCTGCGGACCGCGGCCCACGGCGACCGGCCGCGCACGATCGCCGTCGCGGTCGCCCCGCACTGCGGCCCGGTCGTCCGCTCCCTCGCCGCGCTCACCGCGCCCGCGGCGGCCGTGCCGGTCGTCGAGGTCTCCGGCGACATACTGCCCGGCTGGATCGGACCGCTCGACCTGCTCGTCCTCGCCGGGCCCAAGGGCGACGAGCAGGCGCTTCTCGCGCTGGTCCGGCAGGCGTACCGGCGCGGCTGCGGCGTCGCGGTCGTCGCTCCCGAGGGGTCTTCGCTCGACGCGGCGGCCGAACAGGTGCGCGGCCTGCGCCTGCACACGTCGGCGCCGGCGGCGGGCGCGCCCGACCGCGTGGTCGCCCGCGACGCGTTCTGGCCGCTGCTCGGCGGCCTGCTGGCGCTCGCCGGGTCGTACGGGGTCGGCGCTTACGGCCCCGGTGACTCGTTCGACGCGCTCGCCGACCGGCTCGACGCGGTGGGGATCCGTTGCCGGCCGGCGGCCGAGACGTATCTGAACCCCGCGAAAGCCCTCGCCCTCGACTTGTCCGGCGCGGTGCCGATCATCTGGGGCACCGGGCCCGTCATGGGCGTCGCGGCGGCCCGCTTCGCCGCCGCGCTGACGTCCGTCGCGGGCCTGCCCGCGCTGCACGGGACGCTGCCGGACGCGGCGGTCGACTCCGGAAACCTGTTCGACGGGGCGCTCGGCCGAGCCTCCGGCGATTCGGACGATTTCTTCCGCGACCGCGTCGAAGACACCGAGCCGATGCGCCTGCACCCCGTTTTGTTGGTGGACGACGACGCTCCGGGCGCGCGCCGGCAGGTCGACCTGGTACGCCGCCTCGCCCTCGACCTCTCACTTCCCTTCAACGAGATCACCGCCGAGGGGCCCGACCCGCTCGCCCGGTTCGGCGAGGTCGTGGCGCTCGGTGACTTCGCGGCCGTCTACCTCGCCGTCACCACGGGGCACGACACCGGATCCGTCGGCACCTTCGACAGCTTCGACGCGCTCAGCGCGTCCGACCCGGACGCCGGCCGCGAAGACGGGGGCGGCTAGCGATGGACCGCCTCGTCAACCGGGTCCGCGTCTCCACGTGGGGGTCGACGACCGCGATTCCCGCACTGCTCGGCGTACCGCCGACCGGCGAACCGCAGGCCGAGCTGTGGATGGGGGCGCACCCGGGCGATCCCTCCCGGATCGACCGCGGTGACGGGCCGCGCTCCCTGGCCGACGTCATCGCCGAGGCGCCCGAGCGCGAGCTCGGCGCCGGAACCGCGGCCCGTTTCGGGCCGCGCCTGCCGTTCCTGCTCAAGGTGCTCGCCGCCGAACAGCCCCTGTCGCTCCAAGTGCACCCCAATCCGGCGCAGGCCGCCGCCGGCTTCGCGGACGAAGAGGCCCGGGGCGTGCCGCTCGGTGCGCGGTTCCGCAACTACTGCGACGCCAGCCACAAACCCGAACTCGCTTGTGCGCTCGGTGACTTGGAAGCCCTGTGTGGGTTCCGCGAGGTCGGCGAAACGGTCGAGCTGCTCGATCTGCTCGCGGTCCCCGAACTGCAACCGTGCATCGACGCGCTGCGCAAGGAGTCCGAGGCCGAGGGCCTGCGCGTCGCCATGACACACGCGCTCACGCTGCCCGACAACCGGCGCGCGATCGTGGTCGGCGAGGTCGCCGCCGCGTGCCTGCGGGTCGCGGAGGCCGCGTCGCCGTTCGCCGCGGCCTGCCTGGCGGTCGCGGACCTGGCCCGGCGGCACCCGGCCGACCCGGGGGTGGTCGCGGCGCTGCTGCTCAACCACGTACGCCTGACGCGCGGTCAGGCGGTGTATTTCGCCGCCGGATTGCCGCACTCGTACCTGCGCGGCGTCTTCGTCGAAATCCTCGCCAACTCCGACAACGTCCTGCGCTGCGGACTCACCGACAAGCACATCGACATCGCCGAGCTGCTGCGCGTCCTGGAGTTCCGGGCCGGGCCGGTCGACGTGCTCGACCCCGTCGAAGGCGACCGCGGCGAACAGGTCTACCCCACCCCCGTGCCGGACTTTCGGCTGTCGCGTTTCGAACTCGACGGCGGTCCCGCCCGCATCGTCGACGCGGAAGCGCCGCAGATCCTGCTGTGCACCGACGGCGCCGCCGTCCTGTCGGACGGGCGCGGGGACGAACTCGACCTGCTGCGCGGGCAGTCCGTCTACATCCCGGCCGAGGACCCGCCGCTGACCCTCGGCGGCACCGCGACCGTGTTTCGCGCCACCGTGCCCGGACAGGGTTGATCCCGGGACGGATCGACATGGTCGTCGGGAACTTCACCCCCCGGTGCCGTGCCGGTGACACAATGACCGCCGCGATGCCCGGTCCGGACGATTGATCGAGAGATCTCGCTTGATGAGGCGGTAAAGCATGAGTGCGGGTGGCGGTACCAAGGCGGTTGTCGCGGCGTTGTTCGCCAACCTCGGCATCGCGGTCGCCAAGTTTGTGGCCTTCGCGTTCACACGCTCGTCGTCGATGCTCGCCGAGGGCGTCCACTCCCTCGCCGACTCCGGCAACCAGGTCCTGCTGCTCGTCGGCGGCAAACGCGCGCAGCGCGAGGCGACCCCGCTGCACCCCTTCGGCTACGGCCGCGAACGCTACATCTACGGCTTCCTCGTCTCGATCGTGCTGTTCTCCATCGGCGGCATGTTCGCGATCTACGAGGGCTACGAGAAGATCGCCCACCCGCACGAGCTCAAGAGCTGGTACTGGGCGGTCGGCGTACTCGTCTTCGCGATCATCCTGGAGACCTTCTCCTTCCGCACCGCGATCCACGAGTCCAACGCCGTGCGGGGCCGGCTGTCCTGGCCGCAGTTCGTCCGCCGGGCCAAGTCCCCCGAACTGCCCATCGTGCTGCTGGAAGACCTCGGTGCCCTGGTGGGCCTCTTCCTCGCGCTCTTCGGCGTCGGTCTGACCGTCATCACCGACGAACCCGTGTGGGACGGCATCGGCACTCTGTGCATCGGCATCCTGCTCGTCGCCATCGCGATCGTCCTCGCGCTGGAGACCCGCAGCCTGCTCCTCGGCGAGGCCGCGGACCTCGACACCGTCCGGGCCATCGAGGCGGCCATGGTCGACGGCGAAGAAGTCGAGCGCATCATCCACATGCGCACGCTCCACCTCGGACCCGAAGAGCTGCTGGTCGCCGCGAAGATCGCGGTCAACGCGCGGGACACGGCCGCCGAGGTGGCCGACGCGATCGACAACGCGGAAGGCCGTGTACGCGCTGCGGTGCCGATCGCCCGGGTCATCTACCTGGAGCCGGACATCTACCGCGAACCCGCGCAGACCCCCGAAGCCGGGCAGGCCACCGGGCCGAAAGCGACCTCCTGACCGTCCCCGGAACAGTGCTAACGTCGTGTGCGGCAAGGCGGAACACAGTCGCTGCGGACGGCAGTCAGCACCGCGTCGGGGACGAGTAACGGATCCTGCGGGCGGTATGAGGGCAGAGGGCTTCCGACTGGACCGCGCCGGAGAGTGGTGTGCGTTTTCGCGTGCCCGTATCCGTCGCGTCCCGGAACCACATCACTTCTGACCTTCGACAGCAACGCACCGCGGAGGACCCGCCACATGGCATTCACCGACTTCAAGGTCGCCGATCTCTCGCTCGCTCCGTTCGGCCGCAAGGAAATCCAGCTCGCCGAACACGAGATGCCGGGCCTCATGGCCATCCGCAAGGAGTACGCCGAGGCCCAGCCGCTGGCCGGCGCCCGCATCATGGGCTCGCTGCACATGACCGTGCAGACCGCCGTGCTCATCGAGACCCTCGTCGCCCTCGGCGCCGACGTCCGATGGGTCTCCTGCAACATCTTCTCGACCCAGGACCACGCCGCTGCCGCGATCGCGGTCGGCCCGAACGGCACCGTCGACGACCCCCAGGGCGTCCCGGTGTTCGCCTGGAAGGGCGAAACGCTCGAAGAGTACTGGTGGTGCACCGAGCAGGCGCTCAACTGGCCGGGCCACGAGGGCCCCAACATGATCCTCGACGACGGCGGCGATGCCACCCTGCTCGTGCACAAGGGCGTCGAGTTCGAGAAGGCCGGGGCTGTACCCGAGGTCGGACCGGACGACTCGGAGGAGTACGCGGTCATCCTCGGCCTGCTGCGCCGCAACCTCGCCGAGAACCCCAACAAGTGGACCGCGATGGCCCCGCACATCAAGGGCGTCACCGAGGAGACCACCACCGGCGTGCACCGCCTGTACGAGATGTTCCGGGACGGAACGCTGCTCTTCCCGGCCATCAACGTCAACGACTCGGTCACCAAGTCGAAGTTCGACAACAAGTACGGCTGCCGCCACTCCCTGATCGACGGCATCAACCGCGCCACCGACGTCCTCATCGGAGGCAAGGTCGCCGTCGTGTGCGGCTACGGCGACGTCGGCAAGGGCTGCGCGGAGTCGCTGCGCGGCCAGGGCGCGCGCGTCATCGTCACCGAGATCGACCCGATCTGCGCACTCCAGGCCGCGATGGACGGCTACCAGGTCACGACGCTCGAAGACGTCGTCGAGACCGCCGACATCTTCATCACCACGACCGGCAACAAGGACATCATCATGGCGTCGCACATGGCGCGGATGAAGCACCAGGCGATCGTGGGCAACATCGGCCACTTCGACAACGAGATCGACATGGCCGGGCTCGCGAGGATCCCCGGCATCGTCAAGGACGAGGTCAAGCCGCAGGTCCACACCTGGACCTTCCCCGACGGCAAGGTGCTCATCGTGCTGTCCGAGGGCCGCCTGCTCAACCTCGGCAACGCCACGGGCCACCCGAGCTTCGTGATGTCGAACAGCTTCACGAACCAGACGATCGCGCAGATCGAACTGTTCACGAAGACGTCCGAATACCCGGTCGGCGTATACGTGCTGCCCAAGCACCTGGACGAGAAGGTCGCGCGGCTGCACCTGGACGCGCTCGGGGTCAAGCTGACCGAGCTCACGGAGGAGCAGGCGGCTTACATCGGCGTGCCGGTCGAGGGCCCGTACAAGTCGGACCACTACCGCTACTAGCCGGCGGGTGCCGACCGGCGGCCCGCCCGCCGGTCGGCAC
>NZ_JBPKBI010000018.1:0-6178 GCF_051388935.1 Yinghuangia sp. YIM S10712 | reverse complement strand
CCCCCCCCCCCCCCCCCCCCCCCCCCGCCACGGGCGTCGCCCGGAGCCGCGTGCCACGCGGCCCCGGGCCCTGTCGGACAGGCCCTCGCGTTGCCCCAGGGCCCCGAAGGTCCGTCGACTCCCGCGGCGACACCTCGGCCCGCCACGTCGTCGCCCGCGTTGGCCGTACCGGCGTGAGCCTGCGTGGTGGCGCGTTCCCGTTCGGGACGTGCCACCCCAGGTTTGAGGCGGTCGAGATCAGTCGAATCTGACGAGGTTCGACCGATCTTTCTTGCCGGCGGAAAGCGAGGCGGCCCATGCGATTCCGTGGCCTGCGAACCGCGTACGAGGCGTGCGCCGCACTCGCGGAATGCCTCCAACCCGTGCCGCTCACCGCGGACTGGGACACCGCACCGCGCAGCTCCGCATCTCGCCGCGAACCGCGCCGCGCAGCCCTCGCCTCACCCGCCCGGCCCAACCGGCTCTCCGGGCGTGCACACCCCGAAGCCGGGTAATCCCCGGGACAGGCCCGCGCCCGGCGGCGGGGCACGACGCCGGGACCTCGCGGTCGCCGGCCGGACACCAAGCCGACGGCACGTCGACGCCAGGGGGACTCGGGGACATGCGCAGAGGATGGGCACGCCGCACCGCCGCGCTCACGGCGACCGCCGCACTGGCAACCGCGTGTTCCGGCCTCGGTGCCGACGACACCGGCCCGAGCCCCGGACCCGATACACCCGCTGCCACGGCACCCTTGTCGGCCGCCGGCCCACTCGCCAACCCCGACGGGACGCTCCCCGGCCTCGCCCCCGTCGTCACGGACGCCGACCGGGCGCAGGCACGCGCGCTCATCTCGCAAGTACGCACCGCGGGACGTGGCCCCAAAACCGGCTACGAGCGCGACAAATTCGGATCCGCCTGGACCGACAGTGCCCCCTCGGTGCCGATGAGCGGCAACGGCTGCCGCACGCGCGACGACATACTGAAACGCGACGGCGCCGAAGTCCGGTTCACCTCCGGCTCGACGTGTGTGGTCAACACGATGACACTGGCCGACCCGTACACCGGCACGACGATCAACTTCCGCAAGAGCAACGCGAACGAGGTCCAGATAGACCACGTCGTCTCGCTCAGCGCCGGATGGCAGATGGGCGCCGCCCACTGGCCGCAGGACAAACGCATGCAACTCGCCAACGACCCGCTCAACCTGCTGGCCGTCGACGGGCCGACCAACAACGGCAAAGGCGACGCGACTCCCGCGTCATGGCTTCCACCCGCCAAGCAGGTCCGCTGCGCGTACGTCGTGCGCTATGCGCAGGTGTCGCTCAAGTACGAACTGCCGGTGACCGAGGCCGACAAAGCGGCGATGCTTCGACAGTGCGCATGAACACCGGTCGCGGGCCCACCTGTTGACGGCCGTTGGTCAGCCCCGATTGGGCGGGCTGTCCAACTCCTCCAACTCCACGCCGGGAGCCGCCAACACGACGTCCCCGGCCACGTGCACCACCCCGCGCACGCCCGTCGCGAGGTCAGCCACCTCGAACCGTGACACCGCCAAGGGCCCGATGGGTGTGGGGTGTTCCTCGATTCCGGTGAGTGCCCACGCCTGGTCGCACGGGTGTGGTGCGAGAACCGGCTCGGTGAGTTCGATCAGGCGTACGCGCACAGACTGCCCCGGCGCGAGGTCGAGCAGCCGGGCGGTGGCGACCAGAAAAGCCGGCGAACGGCCCGCGAACGCGACGGCCTTCGCCTGACCTTCCACGGGCTCCTCCGCGACCTCCGGATCCGCGGGCCCACGCACCCAGAGCACCCCGGCGGTGCCGTCCACGGCTGCGGCGCCACCCCGTACACGCCAACCGCCCGCGATCACCTCCACGCGCACCGGCCGCCCGCGCGCATCGAGCGTGAGGTCGACGGTCCGCAGCGAAGCACTGCCGGCGGTTCCCGGCGAGGGCAGGGCGGACGCGGTGTAACGCCACCCGATCGGCCCCGGAGCACAACTGAACCGCTCGCCGCCCAGAGGGGTGCCGTCGTGCGGATCGTGGAAGGAATAGACGCCACTGGGCATGACGGCGAGCCTAACGCCGAGATGAGCGGCTGCTTCGGCGACCACGTGCGCACCCTGTCGCACTGTCGCCGGCGGAGAACCCAGGGCGGCGTCAACGCGCGTACGATCCGTTGCGGTCAGCGCGCCCTCTCACTCGCGAGCTCCGTCGAGCCCACGCTCAAGGCCGCGCGAACGACCAGCGTCGCGACCGCCACGCGCAAGTTCTCGCCATCACGTGAGTAGCCGAGCCGGTCCGACCGCGTCGCCCAAACACCTTCGACCCTCTCTCGGGCAACCCCCACCCATCGAGGCGGCCACGGCATGGGCGGGCTCCCGTAAGCCAGGAAGCAGACGACAAGCCCGACGCTGTCCCCGCGCCGCCGTCGCGCCAACCTCACCGCAGTAAACGCGGACCGGCCTCCACGCTTACGCAAGCTCTGCGGATATCCGCGCCACTTGTTCCTCGACCAGCAACGGGTCCGGCATCGCTGCCGACGATCCGTCGGCGGTCCGGTGGCCGAAAACCGTCAGTATGTCGCCGACCCGGACGATCACGTATCCGGTGGCTGCGCCCTGCCCGGCCTCGGAGTCGTCGGGCGCGGCGAGAACCAGCCCGAGACTCTCGTCACCCGCAGCCGGCACGGGAACGCACTGCGGTGCCTGTTCGGAGCCGCCGATCGCCTCGGACGCCGCGAAAGTGAGGCATCGGTCGAGCGCGCGCATCCCTTCGTCGACGACCGCTTGTGCGCCGCCCGCCCCGAACGACGCGATGGCGACGGTGGTCTGCGCCGACTCGCCGGGAACCGACCACGCCGCAGTCGCGTAGGCGCCGACGTGTGGGCCGCCTATTCCGGCTGACAACAACAGGGCCAGACCGACGCAGTCGGGATCGTGCGCCACGATGGGGGCGGCGTACGGCGCGTCTTCGGGCCCCTGAAATCCGGGAGGCAGTTCATCGCCACCGAGAACGGCCGACCGCAGCTCGCCGGGGGTCAACGGTCCCCGCTCCGCCTCATGAGCCGCGTCCAGCGCGCTCTTCGCGACACGCTGATCCGCGCATCCGGCCAAAGCTGCGGCGAGTGAGGCAACCGTGAGCAGACACGTGACGCGGTACGCGCGTTTCCGCTTCGTCACGCCGGCTCCTTACGCCGCCCAATCGGGACCGAGTGCGCCAACCTACCCGCCGCCGAGACCGCCCACGTCAGCAGGCGTGTCGCGGGGACGACGGACATTCACACAGTGACGGAACCGCGGCAAAACGTGCCGCCGCCGGTCGGCGATCAAGGGCGAGCCGACAAGCGCACAGCGTCTCGGGCCGTCGCCGGCAACGTCGCGGTCCGCCCGGAAGTCGCCGCACCGGCACGTATCCGCGGTCCCGGACGACGAGCCGCGCAGCGACGTGCTCCGGCAGCCCGCTCCGCACGTCCACTACGTCGCCTGATCGGTTCGAGAATTGCCTCGACGTAAGCCGTTCCGTCAGTCCGAACCCGCTCGCGGGTCGTGGACGCCGCCGAACCACCGGCCGAGCGGCGCGCGGCGGACGCATCATCGTCCGCGACCCGGCCGGCCGCACACCGACTGCTGTCAGCCCAGGGCAGCGGCTCCGGTCATGCCGGCGGTTTGAAGCCCGTCGGAGGCGGAGCCGGCGCTTGCGCCCGGGCGGGCGGCGCAGAAGCGCTCGGCGGCGCGGGTGGGGCGGCAGCGTTCGGCGATGCCGATGGACGGGTCGCCCCAGGATGCGCAGCGGGCGGGTGCTGCTCCCCGGCGGGCTGCGGCCGGTGCGCCGCCGACGCGGCAGCCATTCCCCACCCCTGTCCATGCGACGCCGGTTGCGCGCGTTCATACGCTCGTCGTTGGCGCTCGGCCAACACCGCCGCCAGGAACTCCGCCGGATGCACCCCCGCAGGCGGCGACACGCCGATGCGCGCGGCGATCTGGTTCGCAAGGTCGGCACCCAACGACGCCGCGACCATCGGGTCCAACTGCGTGATACGTCCCAAGTACTGGCGGGCCCGCAGCGCCAGGTCGTCGGTCAGGCCCGACAAGTCGAGTCCGGCCGCCCACCCGGCCGCCGCCGGATGCATCGCGACGGGGACATGCCGCGCGCCGGGCGTCCGCTCCCGTACGACGAAGGTCCCGGCCGCCTGGTCGCCCAAGCGCTTGCCCTTGTTCGAGGCCAGCGACGAGATCACGGCGCCGCAGCCGCCCGTCGTCCAGAAGTCCGCGAAAACGCCGACCAACCCCCGTACCAGCGAGTGCCGGAACCGCACCGGGCCGCCGTCGTCGCGCACGACGCGCAGGCCCAGCGCCATCTTTCCCGGTGACTTGCCCCGGGTCGCCGTCTCCCACGCGACGGGCCAGCCCACCACGACCGCCACCAATACGGTCAGCACAGTTGCCGTTCCCAATGCCGGGTCGACACCGGACAGCAGGCTGCCGAGCCCCCACGCGAACAACAGCAGGCACACGGCCTGCAACAGCAGGTCGATGCTGAATGCGAGAGCACGGCTCGCCAGCCTGGCGGGGCGCAGGTCGAGCGCGACGGCCTCGCCGGTGACCAAGTCGCTCACGGGAAGCTCCTCTTCGCTCGGATCAGTGCATGCATGGTGCGCACACGCCGCACGCCGCACGCCCGGGCCATGATCCCCGGATTCACCACGTTGCCGAGTCCCATCCTGCGTGCCTCGGCGCACTGCCATCGGCGTGTTCGCTCCCCGAGTCCGGGAGGATGAGGCGCATGGACGTGGATGTGTTCGTCGCGGTGCACCGGGACGAGTGGGCGCGCCTCGACGAGCTCGCGCGTCGCCGCGGCCGGTTGAGCGGCGCCGAAGTGGACGAGCTGGTCACCTTGTACCGGCGTACCGCCACCCACCTCTCGCTCGTGCAGTCGGCCGCCCCCGACCCGGTACTCGTCGGGCATTTGTCCTCCCTGGTCGCGCGCGGCCGATCCGCCGTGACCGCGCCGCGCGGCACAGGCTGGCGCGACGCGGTTCTCTTCCTCACGGCGCGCTTCCCGGCCGCGGTGTATCGCACTCGGCGCTGGTGGGTGCCGACTGCTCTCGTGTTCGTCCTGGTCTCCGCCGCGATCGGAGCGTGGGTCGCGGCGGACGAGTCGGTGCAGTCCTCCATCGCCGCTCCTGCGGAGATCCGCGAACTCACCCGTCCCGGCGGTGACTTCGAGTCCTACTACGAGAGTGCCCCGGCCTCGTCCTTCGCCGCCCAGGTGGCCACCAACAACGCCTGGGTCGCGGCGGGCAGTCTCGCGCTCGGAGTCCTGTTCGGGCTGCCCGTCCTCTTCATCCTGTTCACGAACGCGGCGAACGTCGGGGCATCCGGAGGCCTCATGGCCGACGCCGGCCGCCTCGACATCTTCTTCGGCCTGATCATGCCGCACGGCCTGCTCGAACTGACCGCCGTCTTCGTCGCGGCAGGCACCGGGCTCCGCCTCGGTTGGACACTGATCGATCCAGGCCCTCGCACGCGCGGGCGGGCCCTGGCCCAGGAAGGCCGCATCGCTTTGGGAATGGCGATCGGCCTCGCCCTGGTGCTCGTGGTCTCGGGAGTGATCGAAGCCTTCGTCACCCCCTCCGACCTGCCCACATGGGCGCGCGTGGGCATCGGGTGCGCGGCAGAGGCGGCGTTCCTCGCGTACGTCTTTGTCCTGGGCAAGCGGGCAACGGCCGCCGGCGAGACGGGAGATGTGGCAACCTCGGATGTCGCGGACGAACTGCCTGCGGTGGGGTGACCGACGACATGTTGACACTGCTGCCGCGCGACGCGTAGGTTCGAAGGGTTGTCGCAACGCTGGCATGTGGGGCGGCAACCTGGTAGCATCTATCGGTGTCGAGCGGGCGACCCTGCTCCTGTCGAGTCTTCGATGGAGCCGGATCCAGAATCCGCCACAGCAAGCAATCCGATTTCACGATGGTTCTCATGGTCTTCCATGGCATCTGGCGTGCTTTCCTTTGCCTGTTGTCCGGCGTATTCACCTATTCGAACCGTGCGACACGGGTTTGGCGGCAGAGAAATCGACTGCTAAGCTCCACGAGCCGAAAGAAAAAGGCCCTGCGAGGGCCGAATTCCAAGGCACCGCGGAAAGCCAAAAACAGACCGGAAACGGTGTGCTAGGCTGGAAGCACAGAAAGACAAAAG
>NZ_JBPKBI010000017.1:121497-146907 GCF_051388935.1 Yinghuangia sp. YIM S10712 | reverse complement strand
CCGCACCGGTGATGACGGCGACTTTGCCGGCGAGGCGGCCTGTGGTGACCATCGTGGCTTTCAGCTCCTCGGGGAGATGTGGGAGGCCAACAACCAAGTCGAGAAGGGCGTTTCAAGGGGCTTGGGCGGGGTCGACCAGACGTTTTGGGCCGGGACGCGGTGGCATCGTGCTTCGCGAGCAGTGTGCGGACGCGACGTCGGCCGAACACCCCGAGCGCGTCGTACATGCAAACGCCGGTGGCCGAGCTGCCCCGTCGAGCCTGCGAAAAGCCGGCTCGCTGGAGGATGCGTTCGTAGGTATCGGAGTACAGCGACCGACATGGGAGCACCCAAGCGGTCCCCATATGCGGTCAGTTGCTCAGTCGATCTCGACAACGACCTTGATGGCACCCGACTTTCGGTCTCCCGCGACGCGGAACGCGTGTTCGGCGTCCGCCAGCGGGAAGCGGTGGGTGATCAGCATTTCGGGGATCTCGGGCCGGGCCGCGAGCATCTCGGCGGCCTGCTGCATCTCGCGGATTCCGCCGTGGGTGCAGTAGCCCATGGACGCGATGAGCCGCACTTCCTTGACCATGAGGTCGGTGTACGGGATGTCGAGAGGGACATACTGCACGCCGAGCACCGAGAGTGTCCCCCCTGGCGCGAGCCGGTCCACGGCATCGCGCAGTCCGCTCGCGGAGCCCGCCGCCTCGATCACAACCTCGTAGAGGCCGCTCGGCTCTGTGGCGCCGAGACGTTCGCCGGCCTCTTTCTGGTGCGCGTAGCGGGCCTGGAGACTGACCTCGGCGGCTCCTTGCGCCTGGGCCGCGGCCACCGCGAGGAGGCCCACCGATCCGCCGCCGACCACCAACACACGTGTGCCGGGCCCGGTGCCCGCAATACGCACACCGTGCCAGGAGACCGTCGCGGGCTCGACGAGAGATCCGTTCCTGATGTCCAGATCCTTGGGCAGTTCGACCAGACTCCTCGACGGCGCACGGAACTGCTCGGCCATCCCGCCGTCCGCGAGCACTCCCAAGGCGCGATTGTGGCTCCCGCGGCACAGGTTGTACTGCCCGCCCAGGCAGGGATCGCACTCCCCACACCCGAACAGCGACTCGACCACGACCGGGGTGCCGTCCGCGCGGAGACCGACGAGCTCGTGCCCCAGGATTTTTTCCGTTCCCTGGGCGATCATGATGACGTCCGAGCCGCAGATCCCGACAGCCCGCATCGACAGCAACTCGCCCTCGCCCGGCGGCTCGTCGACGTCCGCAAGCACGGCCCGACCGCCCGAACCCCGCAGCGCCTTCATGCCGCAACCCCCGACGCCGTCCCAAGGTGGTGACCGGCCGGTACCGCGACGCGGACATCCCGTTCAGGCAAGCCGACCATCGTCGAGTTCGGACTTGTCATACGTCTCACTCCTTGCGCGCTGGGGAGCTGTGCTGACCGTGCGAGCAGAAACTTGTGCGGCCCCGCCTGGGGCGCCGGACGAGGGGTGCGAATCATCAAGGGACGTCACGGCATTCGGGACAGAGAGCCCCCGACCCATGGCGTGGCAGGGGGCGGCAATGCGCAGCGCCGCTGCGCCACCGCGCCGCGTATGTGAACAGTTGTTTAATAAGTGCTGGAGCATGCTTACCAGCCGCGATACGAAAGCGTCAACGGGGCCGGTCTCTTCACGGCGTGAGAACTGCCGTCCAGGGTCAGCCTGCNCAGTTGTTTAATAAGTGCTGGAGCATGCTTACCAGCCGCGATACGAAAGCGTCAACGGGGCCGGTCTCTTCACGGCGTGAGAACTGCCGTCCAGGGTCAGCCTGCCCGCGCGACAGGACCAGCAGGCTCCGCGTCGGGCCGCCGGTGCGGCCCGAAGTCGGACTCACGACGGCGACGGCCGCCGTCGTGGCCGGTCACGCGGTTTCGACGTGCCCGCCTTCAAGTCGGCGGCCCGAGGGAGGCCCGTCGTACCGTCGGAGGAGGTCCTCGATGTAGGCCATGGTCTCCTCCAGGCCGGTCGTCAGCCCAAGGTGCCTCTCGTTCACCAGTACGCGGGCGATCGCGGTTGTCAGTACGACGACGGCCATGGGCGGGGCGCCGCCGATGTCGAGACTGCCCTCCGCGATCATTTGCCTGAGGTGTTCGTGCTGGAGATCCCGGTACCGCTCGGCGCGTGCGATGAGTTCGGCGCGGAAGGCCTCGCTGTGGTTGGCCAGCGCCGCGAACTCCGCGATCAAGGCGGAGCCGGGGCTGCCGTTCGCCTTCCACAGCGCCGCCAACGGGTGCGCCGACTGCCCGATCCGGGCCTGCCGCTCCAGCTCCTGATCGGCGCGTCGCCGCAGAACGGCAAGGAAAAGGTCGTCGAGGGTCGGGAAGTAGTACAGGACCAGCGCCGGCGCGACACCGGCCTCGCGTGCCACCCGCCTGATCCCGACGGCGGCATACCCCTCCTTCAGCATCAGTCGCTCTGTGACATCCAGCAGCGTCTGCGGAGTCTCGGGGTTTCTGGATCCTCTGCGAGCGCGGGTAGTCATAGGGGCATTGTGCTTGACATGGCCGCACAAAATGAACATCTGTTCAATAATTCCCCCCGCCCGAATCACTCCAGGGCACCGTCCCGATCGGAACCGTCGAGCCGCCACCGACGACGGCGGAGCTCCGGGGTGCCGGGTGACTCCCGAGACCGAAAAACCAATTTTCGAAACCTTGTTTTTCTCTGAGCTGCGGCCTAGGTTGAGGGCCCCGAAGTACCCTCGCATCGCAGGAGAACGAACATGGCCGCCGACGCTTCGGCCGGACCCCGCCGGGGACGGCTCTCCGCAGCACGCGAGCGTGAACTGCTGGAAGCAGCACTGGATTTGGTTGCCGAGGTCGGCTACCGGAAGGTCACCTTGACCGAGTTGGCAAAGCGCACGAAAAGCAGCACGGCGACCCTTTATCGCCAGTGGGAGAGCAAGCCCAAAATGGTGACCGTCGCCCTGAAGGCCCGCTCCGACGAGCAGCAGTTGCTGGCGCACATCGACACCGGGACACTGCGCGGTGACCTGCGGACGCTGGCCGTTCGCGTTTTCGGGGAGCTGTCCACATCGGACTCGATGATCAGCATCTGGCAAGCGGCCGGCGCCGACGAGGAACTGACGCAGGCGCTTCGGAACATCCTGATCGTGCCGGGGCTGGAGCGCCTCGATCGGATTCTCGCCCGAGCACTGGAAAGGGGCGAGATCACGGACAGTCCCGCTCTTGTGCTGGTCGACCGCGTGCTGTTCGGTCCGCTCATGATCCAGGAGTTGATGACCGGCGACAAACCGACATCCGAGTTGGCCGAGAACATCGTCGACCACGTGTTGATGCCCGCGCTGACCGCTTCCGCCACCCAAGAGGTCGAAGAGGTCGAAGAGACTCACGCATTGCACTGAAGGCTTCCGCTGTCGCGGCCATCCACAGGCTCTGCCAGGCTCTTCCTGCCTCGCATCGCCTCCTCCGGGAAAACGCCGCCTCACACAACCACGGTCGGCGATCACTCCGGCCCGCCCGCATGGCCGAACATGCCCTCGGCTGCCCTGAGAGGGGAAGCGCGGGACACACCGCTGCAACCACGGGTGGACCCAGGCGCGTTCCACACGCCCCCAGGCCCACCAGCGGCAACCACGAGGCAGCGCCCGACAGCAGACCCAGGGATCGGCCGCGAACCGAAGACCAGCCCAGCCGGGGTCGCGCGGTGCCCGGGAGCCACCGCGTGACCCCTTTCCTTGCGCCGACGCTGCCGCAAGGCACACTGCATCACCAAGCAGGACTGTGCCACCGCAGCACGACAGCCCCCGGCGGCCCGGCAGGCGAGCCGCACTACGCGCGCCTTCACTCAGCCGATCAAAGCCGCCCAGAACCACCGAACGGCGCGTGACGGGTGCGCCGGACCCTCGCGTGACTCACCCGCGGTGATGCAGAACCGTCCCAACCCCCTTCCACATCACGCGAATTGGTGTTGCAGCCGCGCTGCGCCGTCAAGCCGGATGTTCTCGCCGTTGAGGTAGGGGTTTGTCACGATCGCCTCGACCAGCCGGGCGTACTCCTCGGAGTGCCCCAGCCTCTTCGGGAAGACGACGCCCTCGACCAACTGACGCTCGATCTCGGAGCCGGGCGGAAGTATCGGGGTGGCGATGATGCCGGGGGCGATGGCGCAGACACGAACACCGTGCGGGCCCAGGTCGCGGGCCATGGGCAGGGTCATGCCGGCGACGGCTGCTTTGGCGGCGCCGTAGGCGACCTGCCCGGCCTGGGCGTCGAACGCGGCGATGGACGCGGTGTTCACGATGACGCCGCGCTGGCCGTCCTCGTCCGGCTCGTTGGCGGCGAAGGCCGCGGCGGTGAGCCGCGCGAAGTTGAAGGTGCCGAGGGCGTGGAATTCGAGCATTCCGGTCAGCAGTTCGCGGCTGATCGGCGTTCCCTCGGCATCGACGAGGCGTGGCGACGGAGGGACGTCGCCGCTCGCCATCACCGCGATGGAAAACGTGCCGAGCGACTGGGCGGCGGCGATGGCCGCGGCCACATCATCGTCGTTGTTGACGTCACCGCCGGCGGCGACGGCGCGCGGCCCGACCTCTGCTGCGAGTTTGGCGGCCCGGTCGCTGTTCCTGTCGAACACCACGACGCCTACACCGAGTTCGACCAACCGCCGAACCGTGGCGCCGCCAAGGCCACCGGCCCCGCCTGCGACAAGAGCCGAACGTCCCTCAAGATTCACTGGACCTCCACGACGACGATTACGTTGACGGTTCCCGACCTCCGGCCCCCCACGACGGAACGCGCACTCGGCGTCCCCATCAGGAAGCGGCAGGTCACTGACACATCGGCGGCGGGCCGACCCGCCATGCGCCACTTGCTTAAACGTTTGTTCAAACTAGTGCGGGGTCCATACGTACCAGTCGGGGAGTCGGGCCGTCAACGGGTCGGCCTCGTCGACGGCGGTTCGCGCGCGAGGAGGCTCTCTCCGGCCGCTGGGAGCGCGCAGCCAACGTCTTCTCGCAGGCAGCCCGGTTCGGCAGGCCCGGTACTCATGAACTGGTCTGCTGGTTCGACGCGTTCCTCGGCCACCACCCGTGGTCCGGCCTGTCCGGTCTGCCCACCGGCTCGGCGCATCGGGCCGAGACCTTGCCCGCCCGCGTGGCCCTCGCGATTCGTCCCGCCTGGTGGAGAACGCAGGAGGTCACCAGGCAACAGCCGGCCGAGGTCCAAGAGCTGGCCCAACGAATCCACGACGGCACGTTCGCGTACGAACCGCCGGGCCCTTTCGGTGAAGTCGTCGACCGCGCACGCAAGTTGGCGCGATGGGGAGACTGCGACGGCGCGTGGCGCGTGCTCCGCGCCGGCCTGCCGCTGTGGCGTCCACCCGCCCACGACGTGCTCGCGCCGGTCGGTCTGCTCGCGGATCCGCTGCTCGCACCGGTGATCACCCTTGAGCGCGGCAAGGAGTTGCTGGGTACACCTCGCGCGGGCCGCACCGAGCCGGCGCCCGATCCGACGGAGGACCTGGACCCCACAGGCCTGGCCTGGCTCGCCTCTGAGGCCAGCATGAAGTTGGGATAGCGCCGGAAAGAAGGTTTGGCAGCTCGCGGCACACCGGGGGCGAAGAGGATTACACCTGGCGCACCGTGACCCAGGTCGCGACCGACCTGCCTGGCCGCGCCCACCAAGCTCGCGTGAGGCCCCGGCCGGTCCGGAAGGGTTCGGGCCGTGGCGCTGCTCGGAGCTTGGCTCGCTCATCGTCACTCGTCGTCCGCCATGACCTGGTACCTGAGACCGGTGCCTTTCAGTGCGGCCTCGGCTTCCAGACGGCGGTCTCCGTCGAAGACGGCTTCGATGGTTCGGGTGCCGGAGTCGTCCCCGAACGCGGGGGGTACGTCGTCCCGGAGCCGTCCCAGGGCGGCTTCGGCCTTTGCGGCGTCCTCGTCCGAATGCACGGTGACTCTCACAAACGTCGTCGTCATGCCGCCATCGTCGTCCGGAGCGGCATGCGGCACAAACCGAGTCGCGGCTTGTGCAGGCCGAACCGTGGCGACTGATCGACTGCTCAGGATTCACGCCTCGCCGGGGCGATGAGTTCGGCTGCTGCCGGCAGTCTCCCCTTTGACGCTCCCGCCCCGACGGGCGGGAAACGGAGCGTCCCCGTCCATGGAGGAGTGATGGAGGCCGGAATGCGCAATCCGATTCGGCTGTACATGTCGATGTCGCTCGACGGCTATATCGCCGGTCCCGACGATCGACCGGGCCAGGAGCTCGGACGTGCCGGCGGACGACTTTTCAACTGGCTCGACGACCGGGAATCCGACGGTCCCAGCGGACGGGTCTATCGCGAGGCGCTGGCTACCGGCGCGGTGATCTCCGGCCGCCGACCTTCGAACTCGCCGGGCGTTGGCAGGGAGACCATCACGATGGTGTGCCGATCTTCGTCCTGACCCACCATGCGGACGACGGGGACGTACCCCCCGGCCACGCGCGCTTCGTCACCGACGTCGACGACTGCGCCCGTCAGGCGCGTGCCGCAGCCGGGGACCGGCCGGTCATGGTCCATGGGGCGGGCGCGGCCCAAGCGCTCCTCCGGGCCGGGCACATCGACGAGATGGAGATCCACCTGGTTCAGGCCCTCCTCGGTGACGGCCGACGCTTGTTCGAGCACCTCGGTGGCGATCACATCGAACTCGACCTCGTCCGGCGGCTCGACGACCGAGACGTCACGCACCTCCGCTACCGGGTGCGCCGGCCCGAGGAGGCCGCGTGAAAACGCTTTTCGTCGCCTTCCGCGTCACCGACCTGGCCCGCTCGCTCGGTTTCTACACCGCCCTCGGCTACGCCGAACTGGGCAGGGTCGAGACCGGCGACGGGAGTCACCTCGTGATCCTCCATTTCCCCGGCGAACCGGCGGCCTCTCTCGAACTGGTCCACCGTCCCGCCGACGGACCCGTCGATGTGGGCAGCGGTGTCGACCACCTCGCGATCCAGGTGGACGCACTGGCCGCCACCCTGGAGCGGCTGACCGACGCCGGCCTGGACCCGGGACCGGTCCAGTACCCGGGCGGCCCCCACGGCCCGAAGACGTCGTGGCTCACGGACCCGGACGGCTACCGGATCGAGTTGGTGGAGTGGCCGCCTGGCCACCCCGACGGCATCACCGCCGCAGACTTCTCCTGAGCGGCCCGGTGAGCGGAGTCGACAACGTTCGCTTTTGTTCGTCGCCCGCTGCCGGGCGCGCTCCCGTGTTTGCGACGGACACCGGCAGGCCGGTGAACAACCGCCTGGGGGGCTGCCGGCCGCCGCGTCGGCTGAACGCATACGGGTGTAGATCTCCCGGTTCATGGCGGATGTCGCTCTCGCGACCTGCGGGTCCGTCCGCTGACTCATGTCATGCCGGGCGCTCGGCATCTCAGGATCAGGTTCGCAGCGCAGACCTGACGCCGGATCAGGGTGCTGCGACAGCTTCACGTGAGACGGCCCGACTTGTCTCTCCGGTACAACCGGGTACCTCCTTCTCTGCCGGTCGGCGACGACGGCGGGTCAGCGTCCGTGCCCCGCGGTGCGAAGTAGCGGCGCAGCATGGCCAGAACGGCGGTCTCGCCTCCGCGCGAGGTTTTGTGTTGGATTGCGCCAGTGATGGTCCGCAAGCGACGACGGGGTGACGCGATGCCTCTTGAGGGCGAGTACGAGCCGAGTCCGGCGCAATGGGTGCGTGAACAGGTCGAGTTGTACGAGAGCTCAAACGGCACGCAAGGGGGGACGCTCTGGGACACGGGCCTGCCCGTCGTCATTCTCACCACGCGTGGCGCGAAGACCGGCAAGATCCGCAAGATCCCGCTGATGCGCGTGGAACACGAAGGGCGGTACGCGGCCGTGGCCTCCAAGGGAGGCTTCCCGCGTCACCCGGTCTGGTACTTCAACGTCACGTCCGACCCGCACGTGGAGCTCCGGGACGGGGCAGTGCGCCGGGACATGACGGCCCGTGAGGTCACCGGGGACGAGAAGGCGAAGTGGTGGGAGCGCGCGGTCGCCGCGTATCCGCCGTACGCCGAGTACCAGGAGAAGACCGACCGCGTGATCCCCGTCTTCGTCCTGGAACCCGTGGACGCGGCCCGGCCGGACACTCTCACGTGACCTTGTCCCGGGACTGCGCACCGAACAAGATCAGGTAAGACGAAGGCAAGGACCCGTCGGACAGGACACCGCTGAACCGCGGTGTCGCGCCCCAAAGTCGGATCCGAATTCCCGACCGACCCGGTGGATCCCCTTGAGGGCCGGGCCGCCCATGCCGCCGCAGTCAGTCGCCGTACGTCAGCAGAAGGAGGACAGCCGATGACCGGTCACGGCTCTCTCGCCGACGGTGAAGTCTGGGATCCCTTCGGCACACTGCGCCGCACGTTGTGGATCGGGGGCGGCCAATGGGCCGGGAAGTCGACCGTCGCCCGTCTGCTGGCCGTCCAGTACGGCGTCACCGCCTACCACTACGACTACCACGATGCGCGGGGCCACAACGATCGCAGGATCGCCCGCCGCGTCGGTCTCGGCGAGCCTGCCGCTGCCCCCGACCCTGACAAGGCTTGGGTCGACACCACTCCGGAAGAGATGGCCGACGAGACCCTGGCCGGCTTCCCGGAACGCTTCCGCTGGGCCCTCGACGACCTGCGGGCGCTGGTGTCAGGCCACCCGATCATCGCCGAGGGCTGGGGACTTCGACCCGAACTCGTCGCACCCATCATCGACTCACCGCGCCGGATGATCGTGATGGTGCCCACGCCCGAGTTCCGCGAACAGCAGGTACGCGAACTTCCCCGGGCCTCCTCGGTCAGCCACCGCGTCAGCGACCCCGCCCGAGCGCAGGCGAACCGGCTGGCCCGCGATCGACTCGTTGCCGAAGATGCGGTCCGCAAGGCCCGGCAGCTCGGCATCCACGTACTCACCGTCGATGGCTCCCGCGATGCCGCTGCGATTGCGGAGATCGTCGCCGATCACTTCGGCGCGTACCTTCCCGAGCGAGATCGCAAGCCTTGATCGCCTGAAGACGGTTGCCCGGTCAATCCCGAGCATGACGCGTAACCTATGGGTTACACTTTCGAGGTGGACGAACTGAGCGAGGTGGCCGCCGCCGTAGCTGATCCCGTGCGACGGGAGATCTTGATGATGTTGCGCCACACCCCGCTGACGGCAGGCGACATCGCTGCCCGGTTCGCCATCAGTCGCCCTGCGGTCAGCCGCCATCTGCGCGTGCTGCGCGAGAGCGGCCTGGTCCGGGACGAGCAGATCGGCCGCCATCGAAGTTATTCGCTCGTCCGGTCCCGGCTGGGTGATCTCGCCGCCTGGCTCGCCCAGTTCGACACCCGGAGCACCGACTGGTCGCAGCGTCTGGCGGCGTTGGACACCGAGGTCCACCGCACGCGGCGGGACCGCCGTCGGGCCGAGCCCGCCCACGATCAGCACACCGCGCATCACCCCAAGGAGGACACAGCGTGACCCTAGAGCCCACCGGACGACTCATCCCCACGCCAACAGGGCACGACCTGATCCTCACCCGCACCTACCGCGCCTCCGCCGACGACGTCTGGGCGAGTGTCACCGAACCGGAGCGCACCGCACGCTGGTTCGGCCCGTGGCGCGGCGAGGCGGCGGTCGGCCACACCGTGGAGGTGCAGATGGTGTTCGAGGATTCGGCGCCCTGGTGCCCGCTGCGGATCGAAGCCTGCGAGCCGCCGCACCGCCTGGCCGTCTCGATGGAGGACGAAGCCGGCGTCTGGTCAATGGAGTTGCTGCTGGCCGAGGCCGACGGCACCACCGAACTACAGCTGGTCCATCACCTCTCCTCCACCGAGCACCTCGGCGAGACCGGGCCGGGCTGGGAGTACTACCTGGACATGCTCACCGCCGCACGCACGGGCGGGCCGCGGCCCGACTTCGACGACTACTACCCCGCGCAGAAGGCGTACTTCGAGTCCCTGACCTGAGCGGGACCAAGGGACGTTAGAGGTGAGAGGTTCACACCGACAAGTGCGGGCAGTCGGTCATGCCGCTGCACAGCACCTGCGGTCGGGCGCCGCGCCGGGGATGACGCGGGTTGCCTGGGCGTGGTCCCATGCGCGGTGGACAGCAGGGGTCGTGGTGGTCAAGATCGTCGAAGCGTGAGGTCCAACGCCCGTCCCAGATTTCCGTCCTGTCGGCCTCGGACCTGCTCTCGTGCACTCCTGCGCGTCGAGGCGCCGTAGGAAGTCGATTGGGGGGCATGTCGAAGGGGTGATGCCCGAGCCGCCAAGGTCTCGGCGATCGGCGTGAGTCCGACGTCCGAAGGCCGCCGGGGCCCGCTGGTGACGTACCGCCGGAACTCCCGTTCGACCGCATCGAGTGACATGGTCTGCGGTTGGCGGTGGTCACTCAACTCGGTATTGAGACGGTTGGTCTCCTGGAGGGCCAACAGATGCAATTCGCTTTCAGCCGCGCCGTCTCTGCGCCTGACGGCGTTGCGCAAGCGGTGCAGCTTCTTGGCGGCCTGCTCGGTGCCGAAGGCGCTGCGACGGGCAAGGTTGATGCGCATGTACCCAGCCCAGTCCTCGGCGAGGCCCGCCCGGATCTCCGGGCGGGTCCTGTCCGCATAGGCGAGAACGGCGGAATCAACCTGTTCCTGAGAGTAGTTGGCGGAAATGGTGTGCCTGACGAAATCGAACAGCGGATCGCCGATGCATCCTCGCTCCCAGTCGATCACCGACACGTCCCGGACACGCCTCGGCGCGTTGGCGACGGTGGTCGCGAGAACGTTGCCCGTGTGCAAGTCGGTGTGGACGACGACGAGTTCCCGTAAGTGGAATCGGTGCACCGCACGGCGGATCTCGGCGAGGCCTCGCGGCCCTGCCCCCAGGCGGGTGTAGACCTCGGTCACGCCCGGGACAGCCGCTTCTGCCCGGTCCCACGCCGCCGCTGCTTCCTCGAGCAGTTCGCCCGCGAAGACCCGTGAGTCGGGGCTACCTCCACCCAACCTTCGCCGCAGGCGTGGCGGCAGTTCCGCGAGGGGGAAGTCCGATATTCGTGCCAGATGGCCGGTCATGACCGAGGGCAGCGCGTCCGGCGCGGGCGAACCGAGCGAGGTCACCGTGACGCCGGGTTTCACTTCGTGGATCTGGTCCAAGTTACCGGCCACGTGGAGCAGTTGCGGAACGAAGTCCAGCCGTGGGGCAAGCGCTGCGAGGAGTCCGGCTTCGTTGGCGGCACGGACCCGTCTTGCTCGGTTCGTACCCAACGGCTGCCGGACAAGGACCGGCCCGGTGGCCGGGTGCGAGACGATCCAGTTCGAGGAACTGACCCCTCGGAGCGGTTGCGCGCCGGACCGAGCCAGTTGTTTCGCCGACGCGTAAATCTCGGCGGCCACCGCCTCGTCCAGAAGGCGCAGGGCTGTTCCAATCCGCTGTGATGGTGGCCGTGACCGTCGGCACCGGGAAACTGCAGTGTATGCCCGTGGCCGGGCACCGGATTCCATGCCCGCCCTCCGCGAACCCCCGGTCTTCGCCGGGTTGTCGACCTCACCGGTGGAGCACGACGTAGGTCGGATTCGGGCAACGGGAGTCGGGAGGCGGCCTTTTGGGACGACTTCGGCTGTTGGCCCTGTGTGGTCGGCGATGTTCGGCTGACACGCACTCGGCGACCGCGGCGTGCGCCTGGTGTCAACGTGGCAGTGCGCGTGTTTACGGCCGGCTCCGACACGTTCCCCGGGCGCGCTGCCTTGCACGCGCCCGGGGAACGTTCTATCGGAAGGCCGGCAGGTTGCGGGCGACCCATTCACTGAAGGGCCGGGGCGGGCGGCCGAGGACATCCTCCACATCAGTGCTGATCGCCTGCTCGGTCGGCAGGGGGAGGCCGAGTACGTCCAAGGTTCCGTCGATGACCTCTTCGGGCATGAACTGCGCCATGTGGGCGTGTGCCTGGTCCCGGGACAGTTCCACGAAGGCGATGTCCTCGCCCAAGGCCTGGGAGATCACGTCTGCCTGCCGGCGCGGACTGATGGCCTCGGGTCCGGTCAGCTCGTACGTACGGCCCGCGTGTCCCTCTTCACTCAGTGCGGCTGCGGCAACCGCGGCGATGTCCGCCGGGTCGACGACGGGCAGTGCCACATCGCCGAACGGCGCGAAGACGGTGCGCTTGGCGCGGATCGGCTCGGCCCAGGCGAAGGCGTTGGAGGAGAACCCGCCCGGACGCAGGATCGTGTAGTCGGCTCCGCAGGCGCGCACGGCGGCCTCGAAGTCGCGCAGGCGTGCGTGCGAAGGGGCCTCGGGGCGGGTGGAGTTGATCTGGGAGGAGAGCAAAACGATCCGCTTGACCCCGGCTTCCAGTGCCGTGTCGATCAGGGCGTTCGGGCTTTCGCCGTGGCCGTTGAGCTCGCCGCCCAGCAGAAGGAAGAAGGAGTCGGCGCCGTTGAGGACGGAGCGCATGCTCGCGCTGTTCCCGACGTCGGCTTGGGCTTGCCTGACGCCGACCGGGAGCCCGTCGGGCTGCGGGCGGCGTGAGACGGCCACGACGTCCCCGCCCCGCTCGGCCAGCAGGGGCATCAGCGTCCGTCCGATGTTGCCGGTCGCGCCTGTCACCACGATCATGACGATCCTCTCATTTGAGTTAGTTGACTAACTAATACAAGGAGAACGTAGCACGGCTCCTCTGGCCGTTGTCTATAGTGAGTTGGGTGACTGACTCAACGAAGCCCCGGGCACGGGCGGCCGACAAACGCCGCCGACTGACGACAGAAGCGGCCCGGGTCCTGCACGAGCAGGGCGTCGAGCGCACCACCCTCGCCGACATCGCGCGCGCGGCCGACGTACCCGTCGGCAACGTCTACTACTACTTCAAGACCAAGGATGAGCTGGTTCTGGCCGCGCTTTCCGAACACAGCGCGAGGCTGGACGAACTCACCGGCCGGCTGGACCGGTTGCCCGACCCGCGCGACCGCCTCAAGGCCCTGATCCAAGCATGGATCGACCAGCGCGACGTCGCAGCCCGCCACGGCTGCCCCACCGGCACCCTCGCCGTCGAACTCGACAAACGCGCCGACGGCACCCTCGACGCGGAGGCCGGAACAGTGATCCGGCGCCTGCTGGAGTGGGCCGGGCACCAGTTCCGCTGCCTCGGCCTGCCCGACCCGGACGACTTGGCCGTCACCCTCATCTCCGCCTATCAGGGCATGTCGCTCCTGACCAACGCCCTCCGCGACCCGGAGATCATGACCCGCCAGGGGACCCGCCTCCTCCGCTGGCTCGACTCCCTCGAGGGCCCCGAGCAGACCGCCTGACCCCAACGGGGAATCAGCGTCCGGGCCACTCGCCCACCGGCCTGCTCAGGGGTCGCCGTCGCTGTCCGGGCGTCCGGCCGGCCGGGCACTCGAGCGGCTCGCCGACATCCACGGCACGCCCGGAGGCCCCCCAGCGCGCCTGCGGCTGCGGCGGCCCACAGCCGCAGGCTCCGTTGCCGCCCCCGTGGTGGGCGTGACTTCGGGGACAGGCCGCGGTCGAGGTTGCCCCGCCGGTCGTTGGTGCGGGACGCGGGCCCGTCGAGGTCGTCGGCGATGCCGGCGGCCTCGGTCCGGCACGAGAGAGACCGCTACCCGGAGGCCCGCAAGACCTGGTCACCGCACGCCTGGGAGGGCAGCGTGGGCTCGAGACCCCAGCGGAGTCGCTGCGCCCTTGCCGGAGGCGGCTCAGTGGTCGGCCGGCTCGGCGCTGTCGCGGCCGAGTTGCCATGGGGTCGTCTCGGCCGGGCGGTAGCACAGCTGCGATCCGGTGGTGACGGACGCCTGAAGGTGGTCGGCGAGCGCGGGGTGGTGGTCGGCCAGGCGCCGCAGCGTGTGCCTGACGCGTGCGGTCACGGCCTGTCGGGCGCGTTCGGCGGTGTCGCCCAGGCGGCGGGGACGGCCGCCGAGGCCTGTGTATCGTCTCAGTTCGTCGAGCAGGGCCTCGCGTTCGGCGTCGAGTTCCGCGGCGCGGCGGTCGTCATGACGGGTCACCGCGCGGTCGATCTCGTCATCGAGTGTGGCGAGTCGGCGCCGGTAGGCGGTCTTGGCGGCCTCGTCGAGGACCGCGTCGGCGCCCATTCCCGCCGCGGCCGAGGCGGTGGGTCCACCGGCGGGGTTGAGCAGTTCGACCGCGGACACCGCCGTACCGGGTCGCGCGAGCAGGGTGTGCAGGTCTCGCAGGCCCTTGGCGTCCGGCAGATGGATCACGCGGCCCGCGAAGCGGATCGTCCATACCGTCCCGTCGAAGCGGAACACGTTGTCGGCCGGCGGTTCCGAGCCTTCGGGAGCGCCGTACGGTGTCGGTGCCGCGCGAAGGTCGCGGCACGTGTGGGCGAGGCGCGGCATGCCCAGGGCGGTCGCGGTGCGTTCGGCCTCCGCCAGCAGGGCGTCCGCGCGGGCGGCGTCGCCCTCGGCCGCGCGCCGCAGCAGGACCTCACCGAGCCGAGCGCCGGACAGGGCCGACCACGGCCGTGCGCCGAGACGGTCGGCGGCCTGCCTTGCGGCGGTGTATCCGGCGACTGCGGCGTCCAGATGTCCTTGGGCGGCGTCGAGCCCGGCCGTCCAATACGCCGTCGGTCCGCACACCACGGCACCTCCCGTGACGACGAGCCACCGACCGGTGAGCGGTGCCAGGGCTTTGCGGGCCGCCGCACAGCGGCGCGGGTCCGCGGACGCGGCGGCGGCTTGGGCCTCGTACCGCAGCCACATCGGTGCGAAGCGGCGTGGCATGGTCGCCTTCGCCTCTTCGGCATCCGCGCTCAGGGCCAAGGCCTCGGCGTCGTCGCCGCGTTCGAAGGCGGTGACCGCGGCCAGCAGGCGCACCCACCGGTCGGTGTCGGGGCCGCGGGCGTAGAAGATGTCGTCGAGACCGTCGAAGTCGCCGCGGAGCATGTCGATCGCCCACCTCAGGTCGCGCCACATGCGGTGGGTGTCGGCGTCACCGATCCGCTCGCCGAGGGCGCGCGCTTCGTCCGCGTACGCCTTCGCGTCGTCCAAATCGCCGGTGAGGGTCGCGAAGGCGGCACGGCGGATCAGTGCGAAGTACCGCGGTCGGGGCAAGCGGAGACGCTCGGTGGCGGCGACGTAGGCCGCGTGCTCCTCGTGTGCCCGGGGGTCGCCTTCCTCCAGCAGGGCGAGGGTACGCAACGCCGAGGCTTGAACGAGCAGTTCGCGGTCGCCGGACCGGCGGGCCGCCGCGCTGGTCTCGTCGAGCACGGCAAGGCGTTCGCGGGCGGTGCCCGGCTCCCACAGCGCGTCGTGCCGGGCCAGGAGGCACCGGCCGAGGGCGTCGGCATCGTCCGCGGAACGGGCGAGCCGGACGGCTCGGGCGCTGAGGTCGCGGCCCGTCTCGTCGTCGAAGGCCTGGTGGGTGCGGGCCATGCTCGCGGCGGCCAGCACGCGGGCCAGCAGCGCGGTCTCGCCGGACGCCTGGGCGGTCAGGGCGGCGGCGGCCTCGTCGAGGAGGTCCACCTCGCTGCGGTCCTTCCCCGTGGGGTTGCCGAGCCGGTACAACCCGACTGCGGCATGTGCCAGCAGTACGGCGTCGTCCAGTTCCCGCGCGGCGGCGACGACGCCGTTCAGGGTCCGGCGGGCGGTGGGTATGTCGCCGGCACGTTCGCCTTCCCGCCCCAATTCGAGGGCGATTTCGGCGCGTTCGCGTATCCGGTCGCGAGGGAGGAGGTCGAGGGCGGACCGGTAGTGGGCGGCTGCCTCTTCGGCGGCGAGGCGGGCCGAGGCGTCACGGGCCGCGGTGACGATGTGCCCCACCGCTTCGGTCGGCGTGACCTCGGGTACGGCCAGGGCGGCGTGTCTGGCGAGCCCGGACAGGAGCACCGGCTCCCCTCGGGCGGCGGAGAGACGGAGGCTGCGCACGACCGCGGCGTGGTGGCGGCGCCGGTCGGTTTCACCGAGGGCGTCGTAGAGGGTCTCGCGGATGAGGTCGTGCGCGAACGCGAAACGGCCGGCGCCCCGAACCATGACCAATCGGGCGGTGACGGCCTGGTTCAGGAGCGCGTCGAGCTCCGCGGGCGCGACCGCGGCGACTTCGGCGAGCAGCCGCCGCGTGAAGTCGTGTCCGAGGACGGCGGCGACGCCGAGCAGTTCCGCGGCTTTCGGCGGCAGGTACGCCAAACGGTGTTCGACCGCGTCGCGGACGCGGGGCGCGACGGAGTCGAGCGTGCCGGAACTGTGCCACAGCCGGACGGTCTGCTCGACGAAGAACGGGTTGCCGCCGGTGCGGCGCCAAACCTCGGCAGCCTGCTCGGGCTCCGGTTCGCGGCCGACCGTACGCGTCATCAGGACGGCGACCTCGGCGGCGTCCAGGCCGGTCAGTGTCACCGTCGTCGCTTTCGCCGCGAGGTCCGTAAGGGCCCGGGCCAAAGGGTGGCCCGGCGCCTCGGCCTCGACATCGCGGTACGCGGCGACGAGCAGGATCCGCTCGAACGGGACGTGGTGGGCGAGGTGGTTCAAGAGCCGAACCGATGCCGGGTCCGCGCGGTGCAGGTCGTCGAGCACGACGACCAGCGGACGGTCGTCGGAGACGGTGACAAGCAGTGTGGTCACCGCGTCGTGGAGGCGCAGCGCCGCGTCGTCCGGACCGGGTTCGCCGGGACGGGCATCGGCTGGACGGGCGGCGGTGCCGCCGAGCAGGAACGACAGGTCGCCTCCCGCGGCGTCGGCGGCACGCCTCCACTGCCCGGCGGGCAGGTCGCGGCGCAGGCGGCGGACGATCTGAGCCCAGGGCCAGTAGCCCGGCGTGCCCTCCGCCCCCTGGCACACGGTGGCGACGACCAAGGCCCCGTCGTCGTCGCCGGGTTTCCCGAGCGAGGCTGCCGTCTCGGAGACGAGCGTCGTCTTGCCGATGCCGGCTTCCCCGGTGACCAGCACCACGCCACCGCGGCCGGCGAGTGCCCGGGTCACCGCTGCTCGCAGGAGCGCGAACTGGTGTGCGCGCCCGACCATTTCCGTCGCCATTGACCTCGATCTTTTTTCCCTCGACCGCCCACGGCTCCCCGCGAGAGCGCGTGTCACAGCCGTGAGATCGCTTCTCACGCCCTCCGGTTGAAGACGCAACCTACCGGAGGAGAAGACATGACTCCCCCCGCATACCGAGCCGCGGCCCCGTCCCCTCACCCGCTCACCGTCGCCGTGCTGATCGGCAGCACCCGCGAGGGGCGGGCGGGACTGGCTCTCGCCGAGTGGTTCGCGGACTGCGCTCGGGAGCGAGCGGACCTCGCCGTCGACACCGTCGACTTGGCCGAGTTCGACTTCCCCGCCAGGCATCCGGCACAACTCACCGGCGCGGCAGCGGAGTTCGTTGCCCGGGTGGATGCCGCGGACGCGTTCGTCGTCGTGACACCGGAGTACAACCACGGCTATCCCGCCTCGCTCAAGCAGGCCATCGACCTGCCGTACGAAGAGTGGCGGGCCAAGCCCGTCGGCTTCCTCTCCTACGGAGGCCTGGCCCAGGGCTTGCGCGCGGTGGAGCAGCTTCGCCAGGTGTTCGCCGAACTGCACGCGGTCACCATGCGCGACGGCGTCAGTTTCAATCTCTACGACGGTTCGCTCGGCGAGGACGGGCGCCCGCCGGCCGGAAGCCCCGCCGAGAAAGCCGCGCAGGTGCTGCTGGACCAACTGACGTGGTGGGCCCACACCCTGCGCGAGGGTCGGCAGGCGCGCCCCTACGCGGCGTGATCTCCGGCACGACGAGGAATCTTCGCGTGCCTCCGATCGGGCCGGTGCATGAGGCGGTGCGCCGGCCCGGGAGCTCGTGGGTGGCCCCTCCCCCGGCGAATTCCTGCGCGACATACGAGTCACGCCGCAAGGCCGACAGAAGCCGCGGCAGCCGACGCGGGGGCACCTGCTCGACACCTCTTCGGAGAGGAACACCGAAAATGCGCAAGACACCTGACCGCGGTGCGGTGGCGATGGGCCGTCCCTCCCGGGCCGGCGCGGCTTGTCGGCCGTCCGGTAGCCGCATACCGGCCCTGGCACTCGTTCTCCTCGCCGGGCCCATGTCGTGCGGCATCGCCGCTCCGGCTCTGGTCCTCGACGACACCGCGCACGGACTCGGGGTGACAGTCGCCGCCGCAACATGGATCGTGACCGCCTTCGGCGGCGGTGTCGCGGTGGGGACGCCGCTGGCGGGTGGCCTGGCGGCGCGGCGTGGGGCGAGGGCGGCAGTGCTGATGTGCTCGGCGGTACTCGCGACCGGCGTCGTTCTCGGGGCTGCCGTCCCGATCCTCCCCACCCTGATCGGGGCCGGTGCGCTCCAGGGCATCGGGGCGGGAGGTCTGGCGGCCACGGCGTTGAGCCTGGCCGAGACGCCGCGCACCACGGGCCTGGTGACCGCCTCCCTGGCCGTGATCGGTTCCGTATCGCCGCTTGCCGGTTCCTGGCTGGCCGAGGCTGCGTCCTGGCGGGTCGTGTATTTGCTGCCCGCGGTCGCGCTGCTCGCAGTGCCGTACGTCTCCCGGAGCGGGCCGCTCGCTCGCGATGCCCGGCCCACGGCACAGACACCGGCGGACGTGCGTGGCGCACTGCTGCTGACCGTGCTGGTCACCGGCCTGGTTCTCATTCCGCACGAGGCGGCTGCCGGCTCCGCCGTCGCGGCTGTCACAGCCGTCGCGCTCGGCGTCCACATGCGCGCCAGGCCGGACGGTTTCGTACCACTCGCCGTCGTCCGAGCACCACGGTTCGTCGCAGCCGCCGCCCTGGCGTTCGCACTCGCGGTGTCCAATTTCGGGATTCTCTACGCCGCACCGCACCTGCTCGAAGACGGCTGGGGCTGGACTGCGAACCGGATCGGACTGGTCATGCTGTGGCCCTATTTGGCGGGCGGCGCGCTGTCGTGGCTCATGGTGGCCTGCTCCCAGCGCGGACGCCCGGCCGTGGTGACCGGAGCACTGCTCGCAACCGGGGCTGCGGCACCGATGGTGGTCTCCACGCATCCCCCTCTTCCGGTGCTGTTGGCCGCAATGGCCGCAGGTTCGCTCGCCGCGGCGTCCGGGCAGGCCATCCTCACCGTTCGGGCGGCCTCAGCCGCGCCCGGCGACCAACTTCCCACTGCTGTGGGGCTGTTCAACCTGTGCTACCTGCTGGGATCGGCATTCGGCCCGGCGATCGCGGCGGCAAGCCTCGACTCGGGGTGATCTCCCCACGCAGATGGCGGTCCCCCGGGTGAGCGGCCGTGCCGTGTCCCTGCAATCAGCTCTCGCGCCTACCGGGAGGGCTCGCCTTCGCCAGAGGACGCTGTCACGTGTGCGGCTGCCGCTCCCCCTCCGCCGGGAGCCCGAACCGACGCCCGGAAAGCTATCCAGTCGGCGTGCCGACTCCGCCGGTGCACGGCGCTCCCGGCTCGGGGGTCTGCGGTCCCTGCCGGTAGGCGTCGACGAACTCGGGCAGGCGCGGGTCGAAGCCCGAGTCGAGTTTCAACTGCACGCCCCAAGCCGAGGCGACGACGGGGGCGGGAAGGCCGGGGTAGGGGCTGAGGTCGACGAATGTCTGCCCGCGCACGAATGCCTTGAGCGCTTCGACCTGCTCGGCCGGCAGGTCGGGCCGGTAGGTGATCCAGACCGCGCCGTGTTCGAGGTCGTGGACGGCGTTCTCATTCGGCACCGGAGTGTCGTAGATGCCGCAGTTCAGCCACACCGGGTTGTGGTCACCGCCGACCGGCGGGTTCTGCGGGTACTGCACTGCGCCTTCGACGTGGGTGCGGGACGCCACGGCGAACGTCTCCACCCCCTGGATCTGCATCGCGACCGGTCTCGACGAGGACGAGCCACCGGAGTCGACAACGGCGGTCAGGCCTGCGGCCAGGCCGCCCGCCAGAAGCACCGCCGCCGCGCCGATCGCGATTTTGCGGCGCCGCTCCCGAGCCGCTTCCGCCTCGCGGAGAGCGGCTGCCTTGCGTGCACGCTCCGACTTCGGTCGGTTGGGTTCGCCGTTCATGGGGACTACCGCAGGTCTCGCTCCGCCGGTTTCTCGATAGCGGCCCCTCACACACCTCCATCATCGCGCGGCCTCGCGGCCGTGGCCACGCCTGCGGCGCAGCAGCCGCCCCTGCGGAAGGCTCCGGCCCGACGGCCACCCGCCCTTCTTGCCATTGCGTCTACCCGCGTTCGATGACGTCCCAGGCGAGGCGACGGGCTCGGTCCAGGACGGTTTCGTCACCGAAAATCTGAAAGCGGGTGTGGGCGGCCCGCAGATAGGCGTCGATACGGAACGCATCGTCGGCAGGCGTGCTGCTGCCCGCGCCGACCAGTTCGTTCTCCAGCAGAAGCAGCCACTCGCGGGCCAGGTCGCGGACCGCGTCGGCCACCGGACCCTCGCGGCGGCCGTACTCGACCGTGGTGGTGGTGATGAAACACCCGCCCGGGAAGACGCGCTCGCGCAGGTAGGCGAGCCAGTGGTCGAGCAGCGCCCGCAGGCGGGGTCGGCCGGGGGCCGATTGCAGCGACGGTTCGATGACGTGGTGAAGGTACAGGGCGCGTGCTTCGGCCACGGCCGCGATCTGGATCGCCTCACGGTTGGCGAACACCGTGAGGATGCCGCTCTTGCTGTGCCCCGTCTGTGCCGCGAGGGAGCCCACGGTGATCCCGTCGAGGCCGTGGACGGTCGCCGACAGGGCGGCCTGGCGGGCGACCTCGTGCCGTGTGCGGTCGCCCCGAGCGCGACGGCCGTCGGCGGAAGGGGTTGCCATCGAACCATCCTATACGACCGACCGATCGTGTAGTCTGCCTGGCCGGATAGACGATCGATCGGTCGTATAGATGGAGGTGCCGATGCTCGGCGACCATGTCCCGCCGTCGACCGACGGGGTGCACGCCTTCGACGGCTTCGCGAAGCACACCGTGGAGTACATGGGGCACGCGAGAACCGTCCATGTGGGGGGTGCGGGGCCCGCCGTCGTCGTGATGCCGGAGATGCCCGGCATCAGCCCGGACGTGGTGCGCTTCGCCCGGTGTGTGCGCGATGCCGGGTTCACCGTCTACATGCCGTCGCTTTTCGGCGTCGACGGCGCGTACCCGACGGTCGAGCATGCCGAGCCCGTCCTGCGAAGGGCCTGCGTCAGCCGGGAGTTCCGCGCGTTCGCGGGCGGCGGGACGAGCCCCGTCGCGGAGTGGCTGCGGGCGCTGGCGCGTGACGCACACCGGGCGTGCGGGGGGCCGGGCGTGGGCGCGGTGGGGATGTGCTTCACCGGGAACTTCGCGCTGACCATGGCGCTGGAGCCTGCCGTGATCGCCCCCGTCCTCTGCCAGCCATCGCTACCGCTGGACGACCCGGCCGCGCTGGAACTGTCACCCGAGGACGCCGCCATGATCCGCGAACGGTTCGACCGCGACGGCCTCGACGCACTCGGCCTGCGTTTCGACAACGACAAGTGGTGCACCGGCCAACGTTTCGCCGCGTACGCGCACCTGCTCGGCGACCGCTTCGACGAACGCGTGCTTCCCGGGGCCTGCGCGAACCCGACCCCGCCGCCGTTCTTCCGCGACGTGGTCGGGACGCCGCACAGCGTGGTGACCGCGCACCTCGTCGACGAGGAAGGCCACCCCACGGTGCGGGCCCGTGACGAGATCCTGGCGTTCCTGCGCACCAGGCTGCTCCACTCCTGACCACGCGACACCGCCGAAGAAGCGGCCGAGTAATGTCCGCTTGCCGAGGCATCGTCGCGGCCCTCGGACGCAACGCGTCCACGGCGGCGCCTCGCATGACCGTCGGCCGCGGGCCCCTGTTGCCATGAGCCGGTCCCTGCGACAGCCCTGGCGATCGGCGCCAGGACCGTACCGCCCCGCGCGACCGCCTTCTCGTCCTGCCGGCCAATGCGAGGATCGCGGCCAGGGTCACCCGGCGCGGGATTGACACTCGAGCCGGGAACGGTGCCTGGCGCAGCACTGGTTGCCCGCAGCCCCGGTTGCGGAGTCATCCGTGCCGGAAACCACGACCGTTGCGGTCGAGAGGGTCCGGTGCGAGCCCGAGGAATCGCTCGCGCAGGGCGTCCCAGGCGGCGAGGTGCGCGAAGTCGGGGGCGTCGAGAATTTGTTGATCGTGCGTCAGGAACGGGTTGGGGAGCATGACCGTCATCTGCTGTTCTTCGCGGCCGTTGAACAGGCGCAGTCCCCATGTGGTGGGGTTGCCGTCCGCGCCCAGGCCGCGGTAGAGCTCGGCGCGGGAGCAGCGGCGGATCGCGCCGAGCTCCGGTCCCGAGGCGGTGTGTTCGCCGATACACAGGTGGAAGTGCCAGCGGCCGAAGTCGACGGTGACGTACCCGTCGTACATGACGATTTTTCTCGGCGGGCCGGGTGCGGCGACCTCCCAGGCGGCGCCTTCGATCAGGACGCCGAAGTGGATGGCCGCCCAGTGGGCGGTGAAGACGGTGGTGACGAGGTCGAGGAGGGTGGCCTCGTCGGTGGGCAGGGACCACACGTGTTCGGTGCGGCCGCTTTCGTTGCGGACGACGGCGTGTTCCGGGGTGGTGGGCCTCATCGGGTTGCCTCGCTTTCGGTACGGCGACGACGGGACGGGTTCGTGGTCAGCGGGCAACTTCCGCACAGGCCGCCGCCGGGTGTGCGGTAGTACAGGCAGCAGCTCCCCCGGCGCCAGTACGGCGGCTCGGGTGCCCAGTGGCCGGTCCCGCGCAGCGCTCCGCGTTCGGTGAGCAGCCCGGCAAGGTCGAGCGCCGTCTGTGCGGCTTCGGGGCGTGTACCGTGCAGGCTCGTGTGCAGGACGCGTGCGGCGCCCGCCAGTGCCGAGGCGGCGTTGCCCCACAGCAGTCGGGGGGCGACGGGTGTGGCGGCGCGGACGGCCCGGCCGAAGGGAGCCAGATGCCGTTCGGTGACGATGTCGTGGAGGCTGTCGGCCAGGCGCGGGAGGTCGTCTGACGGTTCATCACCGGTGGCGGGGTCGGGTGCCCACAGGTCGATGGGCCCGGATGCGGGCAGTCTCCAGTGGGTTGTGCCGGGGGCCAGGTCGGGGACGGTCCGGCCGAGTGCCGCGCAGCCGAGGGCGACGGACCACAGGCGGGCGGCGATTCCGAACTGGAGGGTGGACGCGGCGACCCGGGGCTCGTGCGTGCCCAGGCGCGCCGCCACCCGGGCGATGCCGTGCGATACGGGCGAGCTCTCACCGGTGTCGTACAGATCGGCCAGCGGGCGCGCGCCGGCCGGGGCGGGGCCGGCGGTGACCGCGAAGTACGGGCCGATGAGGCTGACTTCGTGCAGCAGTTCGGGCATGCCCGGGGGCGCGGCGGCAGTCATGGGACAGGCTCCTTCCTTCGGGAGGACGGTCCGTCGTGGGTGGTCGGCCTCGTCGTCGGCGTTTCTCCACGGCTCGGGACGGTGGTCCGCAGGTGCCTCAGGAGTTCCGCGACCGTGGTGTGGACGACAGACGCCGCCTCCCGGTGCCGGACTTGGTAGTGACCCCACTCGGTGGCGGTGACCGCGAGTTCGCCGTCCGTGTCGGTCACGGCGATTCCTTCTCGGGCCAGGGCCCGGGTGAGGATCGGGGCGAGTTCGTCGGCTGCGTTCAGTCGGACGCGGGCCAAGGCGTCCTGGCGCAAGGTGAAGGCACCCAAGGCAGCGTCGAATGCAAGGTGGGGGGGTGTCGAAGGCCGCGCCGAGCGCGCCGGAGAGCACCAGGTCCTCCGGTGCCCCGGTGTGCAGGGCCGCGTCGCGGCCGACGAGCCACACGTGGTCGGCGACGCGGAGCGCGAGTTCGAGGTCGTGCGTGGTGGCGAGCACAGTACGGCCCCCTCGGCGGGCGAGGTCGCGCAGCAGCAGGTTGAGGGCGACTTTCGACGGCACGTCGAGGAACGCGGTGGGCTCGTCGAGGACGATGGTGTCCGGATCCTGCGCCAACGCGCGGGCGGTGAGGACGCGTTGGCGTTCGCCGTCGGAAAGTTCGGCGAGCTGCCGGTGCGCGAGCCCGGTGGCACCGGTGTCGGCGAGCGCCCGCTCCACGGCGTTGCGGTCGGCCGACGTCAGGCGGCCGCCGGCGGCGGTGTGCGGATGGCGCCCGAGGGCGACGACCTCGCGGGCGGTGAGCAGCCCGGCGTCCACCCGGTCGGTCAGCACCGCCGCCAGCAGGCGGGCCAGTTCGCCGGGGCGAGTGCGGGCCACGTCGCGGCCCGCGACGGTGACCGACCCCGCGAGGGAGGGTTGCAGTCCGCAGACCGTGCGCAGGATCGTCGACTTGCCCGCGCCGTTCGGGCCGAGCAGAACGGTGAGTTCGCCAGGACGCGCTTGTGCCCGCAGGCCCGTCAGCACGGCCTGTGCGCGGCGTCGGCCGAACGAGCCGCGTACCCGGTGTCCGACCGTGAGGTCGTGCAGGCGCAATCCGCGCTCGTCGGTTGTGGTGGTGGTCATCCCGCTCCCTGGAGGACGCGTCGGCTGCGGAGCAGTACGGCGATGACGACGGGCGCGCCGAACAGCGACGTGATGGCGTTGACGGGCAGGGCCGCGTCGGTGCCCGGTGGCTGGCTCAGCAGGGTGCAGATCAGGGCCAGGCCGGCGCCGGTGAGGACGCACGCCGGTCCGAGGACGCGGTGGTCGGAGGTGCCGATCAGGGCCCGCGCCAGGTGCGGAACGGCCAGGCCCACAAAGGCGATCGGGCCGCAGAAGGCCGTGGTCGATCCGGCGAGGACGGCCGCGCCGAGCAGGGTGAGCGTCCGGGTGCGGCGTACGTTCAAACCCATCGTGCGGGCGTAGTTCTCGCCGAGCAGCAGCGCGTTGAGGTGCTTGGCCGACGCGAGCGCCAACAACAGCCCGCCGCCGACTAGGGGCGCGAGCACCCGCAGGTCCGCCCAGGTGGTCCCGGAGAAACTGCCCAGCCCCCACAGGACGAACTGCTGGGCGCGCTGGGGGTCGGTGTACACGATCATCACGGACACGACCGCCGAGACCGCCGATCCGAGCATGACGCCGATGACCAGCAAGGTGACAGCCTGACGTACCCACCGCGACAGCACGAGGATGACCGCGAGCACCGCCGCCGCCCCCAGTGCCGCCGCCACGACCACGCCCACCCGGCCCATCCCGGCAAGGTCCGCGGTGAACCCGGCCGAGACCGAGCCGGCCGCGCCCCCGGTGATCACCACGAGGGCGACGCCGAGGCTCGCGCCCGAGCTGACGCCGAGCGAGAACGGATCGGCGAGCGCATTGCGGAACAGCGTCTGCATCTGCATCCCGGCCACGCCGAGGGCGGCGCCGACGAGCGCGGCCGTCACCACGCGCGGGAGCCGGATCGTCTCGATCACCACGGTCCACCGAGGATCGGACGGGCGGTGGCCGGTCAGGACCCGGAGGGTGTCGTCGAGCGGAACCGTCACCGGGCCGACCGCGATCGAGGTCAGGAACAACACCGGCAGAACGACGGCGAGTCCGCCGAGTGCCAGGGCGCGGCGCCGCGCC
>NZ_JBPKBI010000017.1:41261-121333 GCF_051388935.1 Yinghuangia sp. YIM S10712 | reverse complement strand
CCCGTCGTCCCCACACCGGTCGCGTCCCTCATCGACCGGTTACCTGGCGGTGGAACGTGAAGACGTGTCCGGGCATCAGGTCCGGGTGCAGGATCGCGACCAGGTCGGCGAGCACCAAGTCCGGGCGGGTCACACCGCGTTCCCAATAGTCGTTGCCGCCGCCCGGCCCCATGGCCAGGTTGTTCGACCAGATCCGGTCGTTCTTGAACGCGGTGAACTCGCGGTAGCGCGGATCCGCCTTCACCACGTCGTCGTACGTACGCCAGTCCGACGCACTCGCCAGCCACACCGCCGCGTCGCCGCCCCGTGCAAACACCTGCTCGAAGTTGACCTGGAGGCTTCCGGTGGACCGCTCGTCGATCCACGGGTAGGTGCCGCCCGCGTCGCGGATCAGCTTGCCGACGTAGGAGCCGCCCGACGCGACCGACCATGTGCCCTGGGACAGTTGCCCCGGGAGAACCTTGACCGGCGGTGCGGACGTGGCCTTGGCGGCGACGGCCCGGTAGTCGCCGTCGATGCGGTCGAAGACGCCGGCGGCCTTGGCTTCGTCGCCGGTGAACGCGGCCATGTACTTGACCCATTCGGCGCGGCCGAGCGGGTCGTTCTCCAGCCATTCCGCGTTCGCGACCACCTTGATTCCGGCCGCGCGCAGTCCGGCGTACGCCCCTTCGTCGGTTCCACCGGTCATGAGGATGTCGGGGCGTTCGGTGACGACCTTCTCGGTGTTGATCTGACGTCCGGGCGCATACTCGACCACCTGCCCGGCGTCGATCCGGGCGCGCGCGTCGGCACCGGAGACGTTCTTCGCGTTCGCCACGCCGGTCAGCAGGCCGAGCCTACCCAGGTCGGTCAACAGCGGCAGGTGCGTGGTGGAGGCCGAGTACATGCTGGTGATCGGCACGGTGACGCGCGGCGCGTCCGCGAGGTCGCCGTCCAACTTCGGGTCGGGGGCGCCGCACTTGACCAGGACGTAGCGTTCCGGCTTTCCGCCTGACACGGGCTGTTTGACCGTGAGGATCTGGTAGCTCTTCTCGTACACGACGGTGAAGTTCTGTGCGTACTTCAGCGTCGATTTGACCGGGAAGTAGTCGGTGTTCGGATCGAAGTTCTCGATGCAGCCGTCACCGGCTGCTGCGGGCGCGGGGGCTTTCTGCTCGGCGTCGCCGCAGGCGGCGAGTCCGGCCGTCAGCGCGGCGGCGACGGTGAGCACGGCGGTACGGCGCCAAGGCGCGCGGGCGCGCGGAATCATGGTGCTCCAAGCGTGTGGCGATGATCGTCGTACCCGGGGCGCAGCGCACACGCGCCCTCCCCGGGCCGACCGGCGGCGGAACGAAGGAAACTGGCGGGCGGTCAGGCGCTTCGGCCGGGCTCCCACAGGACATCGCCGGGCCCGTCGCCCTGGTTGGCAGCGCGGGCGAGGACGAACAACAGGTCGGAAAGACGGTTGAGGTAACGCGCGGTCTCCGGGTTGACCGTCGGCGACCCGCCGGCCGCCGCGTCGGCGTCGAGCAGCGCCCACGCGGACCGTTCGGCCCGCCGCGCGACCGTACGCGCCTGGTGCAGCAGGGCGGCTCCGGGCGTGCCGCCCGGGAGCACGAACGACCGCAGCGCTTCCAGGCGTTCGTTCAACGTGTCGCAGTGCGCTTCCAGTCGCGCGGTGTCCGCAGCGCGGATGCGCAGCCGCGATTCCCCCTCCTTTACCGGGGTGCACAGGTCGGCGCCGACGTCGAACAGGTCGTGCTGGATCTCCGCCAGCACCGCACGGGTCCCCTCGTCCAGCCCGCCGAGGGCCAGGGCCACGCCGATCGCGGAGTTGGCCTCGTCGGTGTCGGCATATGCGGCCAGACGCGAATCGGTCTTGCGGACACGGGAGTTGTCACCGAGCGCGGTCGTCCCCGCGTCGCCGGTTCGGGTGTAAATACGGCTCAGAACCACAGACATGGCACAGCCACCTTGCCTCTCTCGGGGAAATCCGCCCCGGTGTGTCGAGGTGGCGACGACGTGAGTCTCCTGGCTGCCGGATCACCGCTCCTCCCGGCCTTCCGGCCCTCGAACAACGAGAGCCGTGGCCGACTGCGGGAGTCGCTCCCCGGTCACAGTGGCGGGACCGCACCGGAATTGCACCGGTTTCCTCGGGCCGCCGTCGCCTTGCTGCGCACACAATGACACGCCGCGTCGGCAGATCGCCACCCCGGTCGGGCGGATGTGGCCGGAGACACCGAGGTCCTATTGCACAGGAAACAGATCTTCTGCGCCGCTTTTCTTTGCTGTGTCCACGAAAGACCACTGATTGCTCATTCTGTCGGCCTGTCGCGTACCGGGGCGGGTGGATTGACGGGCCTGTTCGGCGTACTCCGCATGGCCGCCCCGGTGGGGCTCACTTTCGCTGGAGGGGTCGCCCGCCGCTTGACGCCACGCTCAGCGTCGACCGCCCAGGCGGGCTCCACCACCTCGAACGCAAGGATGTCCGATGAAAGCGAAAACACGACTGCGAAGCCTCGGCGCGGCTGCCGGCCTGGCTGTGTGCCTGAGCCTGGTCCCCACCACACAGGCACATGCGGCGATCCTCGTGCCCTGCGGGAACATCACCGCCCTTCGGGCGGCGATCAATGCGGCCAACGCCACAGGTGAGGACATCGCCCTCGCCCCGTTCTGCACCTACACATTGACGCAGGTCGACAGTACGCTCGGCGGCTCGGGACTGCCGGTGATCTCGGGCGACGTCACGATCGGCGGACTCAACACGACCATCGCACGCTCAAGCGCCGCGAACACGCCCTTCTTCCGGATCTTCCACGTCGACAACGGCGGTGCCCTCGCGCTCCGCGGGATCAACGTGCGCAACGGCCTGACCGGCGGCTACGGCGGCGGCATCGAGAACCACGGCACCCTCGACGTACGCGGCGGCGCCATCACGGGCAACACCGGGACAAACGCCGGTGGTGTGTACAACGCCGTGGACGGCGACGCGACGCTCAGCGCGACAACGGTCAGCGGAAACCGCGCATCCGTCTTCGACGGAGGCGGCATCCTCAACACCGGAACCCTGCGTCTGAACTCGACCACCGTCCAGGGGAACACCGCGGTCAAGCGCGGCGGCGGCCTCGGCGTCTTCGACGGCTCGGCCACGCTGATCGCCAGCAGGGTCACCGGAAACACTGCGAGCACCGCAGACGGCGGCCTCGGCGGCGGCATTTGGGAGGCCCCGGCGTCAACGGTGACGCTTCTCTTCTCCACGGTCACGAACAACGTCGGCGGCAACTGCCGCCCAGCGGGAAGCGTTCCCGGCTGCTCGGGCTGACGCCGGGCGCGTGGGTGCGTCCTGCGTGACCGCACGAACAGGTGTGGTGCAAGGCGCGCGGAGATCGGGGGCGGCGACCCCATTGTCGGGTCGCTGCCCCACCCACGGCCCCCGGCCCTGCCCGCCAACCGAAGCCGGCACCGTAGTGGTCGGCGGTTTGGGGTGTGGACAAGGTCCGGGGTGGTGATCTCGCCGGGTGCGCCGGTTCGTACCCTGGGGAGGGTGGAGGATCGCATGGCCATCGGGATCGGTGCACGTCCGGCGCCTGCCTTGCGGCAGTACGTCGAGTCGTACATCGGTTTCGACCTCCGCGGCCTCCCGGCGGGCGTGCACTGCGGCACTCCGGGCCGCACGCTCACCGCGGTGATCAGCCTGTCAGACCCGCTGCAAGTGGCGGACGGCGTCGACGACGGGTCACCGGTCACCCGGTTCAGCAGCGTGGCCGGCGGTCTGATGTGCCGGTCCGTCGGGATTCACCATGACGGACGCCAGCACGGTGTGCAGATATCGCTGACACCGTTCGGTGCTCGGGCCATCTACGGCATGCCCGCCGCCGTACTCTCCCACCGGCTTCTCTCGCTTGACGACCTCCTCGGGGCACTTGGCGCCGAGCTGGTCGAACGGCTCCGAACGGCGACGACATGGGCGGCGCGGTTCACCGCGCTGGACGAACTGCTCCTCCGAGCTGTCGTTCGCGGCGATGGCGGCGACCGTGTGCGCCGGGTGCGGCCCGAGGTGGCCGAAGCCTGGCGCCGCCTCGTCGCCGCGCGGGGCTGCGTCCCCGTTGGCACGGTCGCCGCGGACCTCGGCTGGAGCCGTCGGCACCTCACCGAGCGGTTTCGCGATGAACTCGGCCTGTCGCCGAAGAGCTTCGCCCGAGTCCTGCGCTTCGAGCACGCGCACGAACTGGCCACGGCGCGGGACCCGCTCCCATGGGCCGATGTGGCGACCGTCTCCGGCTACGCCGACCAGGCCCATCTCGCCCGGGACTGGCGCGAGTTCACGGGCCGATCGCCGACGGCCTGGCGTCGCGGCGAAGTCCTCCTCGGGAACGGATAGTCGCTCGCCCACCGACCGCCGGTCGCATCGGCTTCTGTTCCCATTTCTTCAAGACCGCCCGATCGCTGTCGTGTGACGCTCATTGGCATGAGACTCGTCAACCACGAACGCAACCCCATCGACCTGCGGACCACCCCCATTCACCTCGGGCTGGGATCGAGGGCGAAACCCATCGAGGGCTTCGCCTGGGACCCGGAGGTACTCCAGGCCTACAGCGCCGCGGTCGCGACCGACGGTGCCGAGGGCCGGATGGTGATGATCTTCGACGGCGACGGCCCCGGTGACCATTGGGAGAGCCACCCCGCCGGAGACGAACTGGTCGTTTGCCTCAGCGGGTCGGTGACGGTCACCCGCGACATCGACGGGGTGCCCGACCGCGTCGTGCTCGGGCCGGGCGAAGCCACCATCAACCCCGCCGGGGTATGGCACGTCGTCGACACGAAGGGGCCGACATCCATGCTGACCATCACCGCCGGCCTCGGCACCGACCACCGTCCTCGGACCGGCACCCGCCCGACCGAACCCGCCGCCACACCCGGCCCGCCGGAAGAGGCTCCGTGACAACACGCATCGCGTGCCTCGGCGACAGCCTCACCCGCGCGCAGTTCAGCGTCGATTACCTGGACCTGCTCGGACGACGCCACTCTCCCGACGAGGTGCGGGTTGCCCGCTTCGGCGTCAACGGCGACTTCGCCCACAACCTCTTGCAGCGCCTCGACGCCGTGGTCGCGAACCCGCCCGACGTGATCACCGTGTTGATCGGGACCAACGACGCCCGAGCGAGCCTGGCGAGTTACCCCGTCGAACAGGCCATGAAGCGCAAAAAGCTCCCCGAGCGCCCGTCAGCCGACTGGTTCCATCAGTGTCTGGAGGCCGTCGTCAAACGGCTCCGAGCGGAAACCGACGCGACGATCGGCCTGCTGTCTCTCCCGGTACTCGGCCAACAACTCGACGGAGCAGCGGCGCAGGCATCGCAGGCGTACAGCCGGATGATCGCCGAGGTCGCCGCCACCCACGAGGTGACCTACCTTCCGCTGCACGAACGCCAGACCGAGGAACTGCGCCATGCGGACCCGCCGCCGATTCCCTACCAGGAGGCGACCCCCGCCGCGAGCATCGGCGTACTCCTCCAACACTAGGTGCTGCGCCGCAGCCTCGACACGATCTCGCGGCGCCGAGGTCTCGTGCTCACGACCGACCACATCCACCAGAACAGCCGCGGCGCCGGCCTCATCGCCGAGGTCATCGACGCCGCTCTGCTGACCCGGTACGCGTAGCCGGTTCCGGCTCCACAGCCAGTCGGATGCCATCTCCCGCGCGGAGATGGCATCCGCCCCAAACGCCGGTGCCGACGGCGAACACGCCCGCGGGCTTTGCAGATCTCGACGAGTGTTTGCGGCTCAGCGTCCCGCCACGGACCGGACGAACGGCGCCCACTCGGCGCGACCGATCGCGAACGCCGGACGGGTCACGTCCTTGGAGTCCCGTACGTGGACGGCCTGTTCGGTGAACGCGACCTCCACGCAGTCGTCGCCCTGACTACCGCTATAGCTCGACTTGAACCACGCAAGTTCCGTCGTACCGCTGCTCATAGCACTCCTCGCAGTCGCTTCAGCAGGGCCCGGGATTCGTAGGGGCTCAGGGCCTGCGAGCGCAGTGTTTCATAGCGTTGGCAGAGCAGACTCATCTCTTTCGGGTCGGAAATCAGGCGTCCGTTTTGCTGCCCCTCGGAGTACCCGAGCCGCTGCCCAGCCGGGGTTTCCAAGATTCGCATCGGTCCATCCAGACACGCGTGCAGCCCCGCATCCAGCGGCACGATCTGCAGCGTCACGTTGCGCGGAGCAGTGCGCTCCAGGACATGGTCGAACAGCTCGCGCATCGCATCCGCGTCCCCGAACCGCCGCCGGAACACGTGCTCTTCGACGATGAAGCTGAACGGCACCTTCGGCCGCTCCCGCATCATCGCCTGGCGGTCCATCCGCGCGGCGAGCTGTTCCTCCAACTCCTCGTCGGTCCGCAACGGGATCGTGCCCTCGAACACCGCCCGCGCGTACGCCTCCGACTGCAACAAGCCCGGCACCAACCGGCATTCGTACGTGTACAGGCTCACCGCCCGACGCTCAAGCCACGCCCACCGCCGGAACCACGCCGCAAGGCCCGGCTCACCCCGCGTCAGATACCGCGCGGCCTTCCGCAAGGCGCCCGTGTTTCCGAGCGGCCCCTCCGCCCTCTCCACGAAAGCGTCGTCCGGCATCCGGCGTCCCAACTCGACGGATTCCACGGTGTGTTTGGAGAACTGCACGGCCTCACCCAGCTCCGCGCGGCTGAGCCCCGCATGCTCGCGCAGCGCCTGGACGACCGCACCGAACGTCCGCAAACTGTCGGACGGGTGGGGCTCTCGCTCCCAATCCCCCGCCGGGACCGCCCCTTCGCCGACGCCCTCGGCCGGCTCCCCATCGATGCCCATCGACCGCCCCTTCCTCCGGAACACACGACAACGGCCCCTCAAGCCGTCCGCGCCACCCCCAAGCGTGACCGAAAACCGACCGTACGGTCTACAGTCCGTGCCCGTACGCTGACTCCGCGTACGTGACCTCATGCTCGTCCTCGCCTCGCCCAACCGCCACTCTTGGGCGTCATGAAGCACGCAACGCCCCAAGTCGGCGTCCCCACCCGCACCTTCACCCAACTGCTTTCGTCCACGCGGCTCGGCGCCCGACGCGCACGGTTGCTCGCCGTCGCCGAACTACACGCCTGGGGCGTCCCCCACGACCTCATCGAACGAGCCGAACTCGTCATCGCCGAACTCGCCGCAAACGCCGCCCTGCACGGTCACGCCCCCGGCGACCTCTTCCGGCTCACTCTCGCCCACGACCCGTCGACCGGCCGTTTACGCATCGAAGTCACCGACACACAAGGGGACTTGTCTCCGCAACGCCCTCCGGCGGACGCCGAATTCAATTCCCTCAGCACCAGCGGACGCGGCCTGGCCCTCGTCACCGCCCTCGCCGACCACTGGGACTGCGTCCCCTGCCCGCCCCACGGCAAGACCGTCCGAGCGGTGCTCTCAACACAGGCCGCCTTCTGATCCGCCCCACCGGCACCGATGAGCTCTTGCGGCGCACAGGCGCGAGGCAACCGCACGGGGGCTCGCGGAGTCGGGCCGGGCGCGCCGCCGTTGCCGCCAGGGGTGGGCGGCGAGCCGGGGGGTGAGATGATCACGTCCGAAGGACAACTTTGGAGAGCGTACGAATGAGTCGACCGGCCGTACCCGAACGGACCGCTTCCGATGAGGACTTGCGAGCGATCGATGAGGTGTTCGCGGAAATCCAGGCGGGCGTGGGCGAGTTCGACGCCGAGAGAGTCGGCGCGCGGTTCACCTCGAACGCGTCGTTCACCACACCGGCCGGGCAGCGGTTCGACGGCTGGGCAGCCGTCAACGCCCACCATCGTCGCCAACTCGCAAGCCCAGTCGAGGGTTTCCGCACAAGTATCACCGTCGAACGCGTGACTTTCCCGGAGCCCGACACCGCAGTCGTGTTCGTGCGACAGAACGCGTCCACAACGGCGGGCGACTTCGCCAACGCAGGCACCTGGGTCCTGGTCAAGCGGGATGGCGGTTGGTGGGTGCACGCCGTCCACAACACCAACGTCGCGATCACCCGCTGACGCTCACACGGAGCTGCGCGCCGGGCGAGCGGGAAGCCGTCAGGGTACCCGGTCGACTGGGAACGACCGGCGAGTTCCCCTCGACAACCGAAACGACACCACCACGTTTGCATTCGAAGCGGAAGCTCATCGGCCGGAGCGTACGGGGAGAGCTAGACGAGCAGGCCGGGTTGCCCCGGGTGTGTGCGCCATTGACGGCGAAGCTGCGCAGGCAGGCTCGTCTGCGGTGGAGGAGAGGTCAAACCCCCGTCAGCGTCAGCGTTTTCGGACGCTGCGACCATCACTCAGGCTGCTTCAGCAGGTGAACCGGCCGTAATTGACCGAAGAGACTTGGTTGTTGAACGCGTCGTCCAGGTTTTCCCGGAGGCCAGCGCTGTAACCGGCGCCGCGTCCGGTGTAGTTCGGGCCCTGCCAAACGCACCAGACGATGGATGCGTTGTTGAACACGGAACTGGCACGATCGTCGAAGCCGGCCTCGGCGAGCACTTGGTCGTAGCGGGTGCCGGTGGCGAGGTACATGTCCCCTTGGCCGTCCCAGCCGTCGAAGAGGCAGAAACGCCCTTGTGGGCAACGGTCATAGCCGGTCGCCGTCGGGAGCGCGCCGGCGGGGGCAACCGAGAGAGCGGCGCAGGCCGCCAGGCATGCGACGGCGGCGATCAGGCTGCGGATGGACAGGAAGCGCACGTCCGGCTCCTCAAGGTCAAGGTCGCGGAAGAAACTGCTGTGCAGCGGGTGTCGGCAACTGGCGTGGGGACGGCCCAGGTTCAGCCGGCGAGTTCCTCCGACTCCACTTCGTCCGGCTCGTTTTCGTCGGGCTCTTCACCGGACGCCCCGATCACGGAGACCGCGGTCGTGCCGTGGGGTGTGACGCCAACTGCGGCGCCGACGCCGGCGAGCGTGATGAGGCCGATCGCCACGGCGACTGTCGCAAGCACGGAAGCACGGACGAACCTCATGGGGAACTCCTCCGTGAGAGACGCCGTTCACAGCGTCGGACGGGCGCGAGGCGAAGCATCAGGGGCAGAGACAGCGCTGATCCCAAACCGCAATTGACGGGCTGGTTGGGGGTAGTCATATCGGCCCGTTGGCCTTCGCGTCCATCTCAGGATCGGAAATTCCACCGACCGAGGTACGTGGGGTTGCGAGGGCCGCGAGCGTCAACGTCGGCCCGAGGGTCAGACGAGCCCACGCTGCCCCGTCGCAGGCAATCGTGCCCGTTGCGCTCGTGCAACGTCGATGACAGTGCCCTTTGCGCAGTCCGACAGACGGTTCTCGGTTGGCTTTTCCGATGCGCACACATTGCGTGGTGCTGCTGCGTACCGCCGATCCTCGTCCGCGCACGGTCACGAACTTACGGCGTCCCGACGTAGGTGTGCGTGCGAGCGTAGGGGGCGAAGCCCATGGACGAGTAGAGCTGTTTGGGGACGGGGTAAGCGGCGTCTCCACGGCAATAGACGGTGACGCGACGGCCGCCGGCTTCGGCGAAGGCGTGCATTACGGCCGTGCAGACAGTGCGTGCCAGGCCCAGGCGTCGATGATCCGGATGCGTGCCCACCGGCTCGAACTCGCCGATGCTGTTGGCTTCGTCGTACCAGCCCTGACAATAGGCGACGGCTTCCCCCTCGGGTGAGACCGCGATGAGGTCGAACTCGGGGCGGTAAGGCCATGTCTTCCTCATGCGGACATGGCGTTCGGTCGTGCCCCTTGTCGAGTCGAATGCCGCTCGGTGCACCGCAGCGCGTCCGGCGATGTCGGCCTGGTCCCGCTGCGCGCGGATCACGTAGCCGTCAGGCAGAGAGGGCACGTCCGGCAGGCGCGTGAGAGGCCTGCCCATCAGGGTGAGGAAGGGCCCATCGACGGCGCGGGTGTAGCCGCGGCGCTCCAATGCGCCAGCCAGGTGCCCCTCCGTCTCTGCGATTTCGACCCGAAGAGCACCGGGGGCCGCCTGCTCGGCCCAGTCGAGTACGTCGTCGGCGATTCCGTGGCGGCCCGGATCAACCTGCAACATGAGGGTGTCGGGCAGTTCGAGCCAGCCCCAGGCCTGGACTCGACCCCTGTGCGTCCACGTCGCCGTCAGGTGTTCCTCCCTCTGGTCGAGCGCCCGGCACGCGTTCCAGGCAAGGTCCCCGATGTGGTGGTAGCCGGTCAGCGGGAAGATCCGGGTGGCCAGGTCCTGCATGGCGCGCAGCGCCGTCGGTCCGACGTGGTCATGGCGTTCCATGCGGGCCATGCTGCCGAATCACCCCTCGACAGGCCATGGAGTAAAGCCGGCACAGGGGACGGAAGGTGTGACCGCGCGGGCGGCAACGCGGAGTTTCGTTGCGAGGCGACGAGACGACGAAGCGCCGAGTCGGCGCACCGAGTCGCCTATCGCCGGCTGTCCGGGCACGAGGCGTTCCGCCGAAGACCTTCGGTTCGCCGCTCTCTCAGCGGGGACTGTGCGGAGTCCGGTCGCGGTCGTGTCGTTGCTCGTTCAGCACTTGCCGTGCCTATCGATTATCGATAGATTCCAATCGGGTTTCGATCGAGGGAGGATGATGGGACAGTTGACAGTGCGCGCGCTGCGCGCCGTACTCGTGGTGTTGTTGGCCGGCTCGTTGTTCGTGCAGACGGTGATGGTGGCCCTGCTGGCCGTCGACCTGAAGGGGCTCGACACCGGCCGGCGAGCGGGCGTCCTGGTGATCACGGTTCTGGGCATCGCGGCGGTCCAGGTCGTTCTGGTCTGCGTATGGCGCCTGGTGACGATGGTGCGTCGCGGCACCGTTTTCTCGCATGCTGCGCTCCGGTACGTGCACGTCGTGATCGCCGCCGTCGTCTCTGCCGCCTGCCTGGTATTCGGCCTCGCCGTACTCCTGGCCCCGGGCGAAGCCGTCGCGCCCGGCGTGATCCTGCTGATGGGAGGCGTCGGTTTGGCGGTCCTGGGGGTCGCACTCATCGTTCTCGTGCTGCGGATGCTGCTCGCCCAGGCCGTCGCACGCGACATCGAGGCGGCGCGACTGCAAGCCGAGTTGGAGGCCGTGATCTGATGCCCATCGTCGTCGACATCGACGTCATGCTGGCCAGGCGGAAGATGTCCGTGGGCGAACTCGCCGACCGCGTAGGCATCACACCCGCCAACCTCGCCGTACTCAAGAACGGCCGCGCCAAGGCCGTCCGCTTCACAACCCTCGCCGCGCTCTGCGAAGCACTCGACTGCCAGCCCGGCGACCTGCTGCGCTGGGAGGCCGAGGACACCGAGACGACCACGACAAGCCGGCCGCCGGCCCGGGTGCCCTAGCGTTCCCTTGCGCCACTGCGGCCGCGCTGGAGCGGCGCGCCGTGGCGAGTGACCCGGCCCCGGTCCGGTCGGTGTTCCCGCATTGCGGCGACTCCGCGGGAAGTCCACGGTGTCCCCGGCCGCGTGCTGGTGGACCATTGTGGGAGACCGAACGCGAGCAAGCCACCGCCGACCTCTACCGAACGTTGCTGATGAAGAACACGAAGGAATCGACGGGCTTCGAAACGGTGATTGCAAGTAGTTGCAGCCCATTGCCGTCGGTGAGTCGACTCTCGGTGACAACTTTGTCGGTATGGCCTACCGTCCCAGCAGTGAAACGTTCCAATCCGTTGTGGTGAAGGGATGGACCAGGCATGCGCGCACCTACCCGACTGCGTGTGGAGCACGTGGACGACACGCTCGGCTTGGACGCGTCTGCGCCGCGGTTGTCGTGGTGGCTGCCGGAGGGCTCCGCGCGTCAGACGGCCTACCGCCTCAACACCGGGCAGTGGGACTCGGGACGTGTGGAAAGTGACCGCAGCGTGCTCGTGCCCTACGAGGGCCCGGAAGCCGTGCCCGGTCGGCCTGTGGTGTGTCGGGTCAAGGTCTGGACGGACCTCGGCGAGAGCGACTGGTCGGAGCCGTGCTCCTGGGAGCCGGCCATCGGGGCGCGCGACTGGGCGGCCGCGTGGATCGAGCCGGCCGAGGACGAGCCGCGCACAGCCGGGGAGCGGCCGGCGTATCTGCTGCGGCGTGCCTTCCATCTGGACGAACTCCCCACCCAGGCCCGCCTCTACGCGACCGCCCATGGACTGTACGAGGTTTTCCTCAACGGTGTCCGCATCGGTGACCACGAGCTCGCTCCCGGTTTCACCGCCTACTGGTCGCGCCTGCATGTGCAGACGTACGACGTGACCGACCTGCTGCGCCCCGGCCCCAACGTGCTGGGCGCGGTGCTCTCGGACGGCCGGTTCCGTGGCCGCAACGGAACCCAGCGGATCCCCGACGGTTATGGAACCCGCACGGCCCTGCGTGCCGAGCTGCGGACCCTTACGGCGGACGGCCGCGCCGACACCGTCGGAACAGACGCCGGCTGGCGGTCTCGCGTCGCCGAGATCACCGCCGCCGACCTGATGGAGGGTCAGCACGTCGATTTCACCCGGCGGTTGCCCGGCTGGACTGAGCCCGGCTGTGACGACGCGGGGTGGGCCGGCGTCACCGTCCAGACCGGCAGGCTGTACGCGCGACGCGACCGGCTCACCACCAGCCCGGCTCCCCCGGTCCGCCGGATCGAAGTGCTGCCTCCGGTGTCGGTCACGCGCCCCCGACCCGGCGTACACGTCGTCGACTTCGGCCGGAACATCAACGGCTGGGTGCGCCTGGCGAACCTCGGCCCGCGAGGCACCGCACTCACGCTCGTCCACGGCGAGGCCATCGACCGCGACGGCGACGTGACCACCGAACATCTCGACATCCCGGCCGAGATGCATGACCAGGGCATCGCCCTGGCCGCCGGACAGCGCGACCGCGTCATCTCTTCCGGCACCCCGGGCGAGGTCTTCGAACCCCGCCACACCACTCACGGGTTCCGCTACGTCCGCGTCGAAGGCCACCCGGGCACCATCGCGCCCGACGACGTCGAAGCCGTCGTCGTGCACACCGACCTGCGCCGCACAGGCTGGTTCCGCTGCTCCGACGAGCGGATCAACCGCCTCCACGAGGCGGCCGTGTGGAGCTTCCGCGGAAACGCCTGCGACATCCCCACCGACTGCCCCACCCGCGAACGCGACGGCTGGACCGGCGACTGGCAACTCTTCGTCCCCACAGCCGCGTTCCTGTACGACGTCGCCGGGTTCTCCGTCAAATGGCTGCGCGACCTCGCCGCCGACCAGTGGCCCGACGGCAAGACCTCCAACATCGTCCCCGACCACGGCATCGGCCGCCGCGGTCCCGGTCACCGCCGCGCGCTCATGCACGGCTCGGCAGGCTGGGGAGACGCCGCCGTGATCGTGCCGTGGGAGACCTACCTCGCCTACGACGACGTTCGCATCCTGGCCGACCAGTACGCGTCGATGACCCGCTGGCTCGACTGGGCCGCCGAACGCGCCCGCACCGGACGGTTCGCCGAACGTGCCGAGAGCCGGCCCGAGCCCGCCCCGCACGAAGAGTTCGTGTGGGACTCCGGCTTCCACTGGGGCGAATGGCTCGAACCCCAACAGGACGATGCCACCCCGTTCTACCTCCAGGACCACGGCCCGACCGCCACCGCGTACCTCCACCGCTCCGCAGACCTGTTGTCACGCATCGCCGCCATCCTCGGGCGTGCCGACGACGCCGAGCGGTACGGCCGCTACGCAGACAACGTCCTGGCCGCCTGGCAAACCGAGTTCATCGCGCAAGACGGCTCGCTCACCCTCGACACCCAGGCCAACCACGTGCGCGCACTTGCCTTCGGCCTGGTCCCCGACCACCTGCGCACAAGCACCGCCGAGCGCTTGGTCGCACTGATCCGGAAGGCCGGCACCCACCTCGGCACCGGTTTCCTCGCCACGCCGTATCTGCTTCCCGTCCTGGCCGACCACGGACACCTCGACGTGGCGTATGAACTGCTGGTCCAAGACACCGCGCCCTCCTGGCTGGCCATGATCGACCGCGGCGCCACCACCGTGTGGGAGGAATGGGACGGCATCGACGAGAACGGCACACCCCACGGCTCCCTGAACCACTACAGCAAGGGCGCGGTGGTCTCCTTCCTCCACCGCCACACCGCCGGCATCCGCCTGCGCGACGACGCCCCGGGATACCGCCACTTCGACATCCACCCCCGTCCCGGCGGCGAACTCACCTGGTCGGATGCAGAGTTCGACTCGCCCTACGGACGCATCACCTCGGCCTGGCGCATCGAAGGCGGCAGATTCCACCTCACCGCCACCGTGCCCCCCGGCACCACCGCCACCATCACGCTCCCGAACGGACAAACGGCTGCCGCACCCCCGGGCCGACGCCACCACAGCTGCCCCTGGGTGCCTGACACCCAAGCCCGGTAACCGCGTCTGCGAAGGCAGCGTCCAAGTTCTCGATCGGCGAGGGTCGTGCGGCGGCTGAGCCCGGATTGGATGCGCCCCAGGGTGAGCTCTCGAACAAGCGCGCGGTTTGCGACGCCTATTCGGTGTCGTGGTAGGCGAGGCGCACACCGACACTCCGACCGCGACCGACCTGGCGTGGCCGCCCTCTGGGACGCCCCAGCCGCCCGGACGAGGCAATCTGCTGAGCCGGGTGGCCCTCGGCGGTCGCCGCGCGGCCCGGCCCGCAATGGGGTGGTGTCACGGCCTTGCGAACGGCAGGCCGCGAGTGCCGCCGGTGTGTGCGGCCGTCCGAAAGGCAGCCGATGAAGATCGTCGTGAACAGGGTGTGGGCTGCATCCGCAACCGTGTGCCTCGTGGCGTTGTCGAGTGCGTGCTCGGACGACGACGGGTCCTCGTCGTCCACGAACTCGCCGTCCGCCTCGGTGGGCATCGGCACGGTGGACTCTGCGAGCGTCTCGCTGGGGAAGATCCTCGTGGGCCCCGGGGGCCGCACGCTCTACATGTTCGAAGCCGACACGTCCGGTGTGTCGACCTGTACCGGAGACTGCGCGGCGGTGTGGCCCCCGTTGCCGGCTGTGGGGCAGACGACTACGGGCGGGGATGCCAAGAGCGAGCTGCTCGGGACGACGACCCGGCCTGACGGGGCGCAACAGGTGACGTACAACGATCACCCCTTGTACCTGTACCAGGGCGACCAGCAGCCCGGTGACACCCGCGGCCAGGGCCTGGACCAGTTCGGCGCCAAGTGGTACGTCCTCAACGTCGACGGCAACACCATCACCAAGACCGCCACCCCCAGCGGCGACGGCGGCTACTGACCGACCAAGGGGCGCCCGAGTCACCGGCACCCGGCACCCCTCGCACCGTATCGGCCTCCGGCGGCCGATGCCAGGGAAGTCTCGGGCTTGTTCATGCCGGGGCCGGAAAGGGGATGTCGGTTTCGCCTTCGTCGTTGGGTGAGGTGGATCTCGGACGAAGTGTTTCGCCGGGGAACCTGCCGTAGGCCTCGCGGTACGCGCGGCTGAAGCGGCCGGTATGCGGGAATCCCCACCGCTGGGCGACGTACGCCACAGTCCGCGGAGCGGCGTTGCCCTCAGCGATCGCCACGAGGTCGGCATGCGCCCCGGCGAGGCGGACTCGGCGCAGGTAAGCCAGTGGCGTGGAGTTGAGGTGTGTGCGGAAGAGTTCGTGCACAGTCCTGGTGCTGACGAGCGCTGCCTCGGCGATTTGGGCGACGCTGATCGGACGCGCGGCGTTGTCCTCGCAGTAGGCCATGGCACGGCGCAGCGCGGCGGGCCCGGCGGTGCCGCGCCGCTCTGCGAGGGCGTCGGTCAGTTCGTGCTGGGTCGTGCGCAGCAGAGTGTGGACAAGCAGGTGCTCGAAGTGCGCAGCAGCGAGCGACGGTCCGTCCAGCACCCCGGAATCGATCATGGTGCTGAACAGTGTCGCCAGGCGGAGCCAATTCGCGATGTCGGGTACGCGTGGGTCCAGGAGGTTCTCGAACTGCACGGGACTCGTCGGTGCGTCGCCGAGTTCCCCGCGGACCGCGTCGTCCACAAGGTCCCTGGGAACACACATGATTCGCGCCGCGGCGTCGGCTCCCCAGGTGTTCGAGAGAACCTGACCGGGGCTGACGATGGTGGGTGAGAACGGCATGGTGCGGCCGTGGTGCGTGATGGCGGCGCGGCCGGCGTGCCCGATGCGGATCGCGTAATACGCGGGCGGTCGGACCGGCAGGATCTTCACGTCTGTGCCATAGCTCAGGTCGTACACCTGGATCTTGCCTTGGTGGACCACCTTGAAGCGGGCGTTGAGCGGCTTGCGGCCGATGACTTCGGTCGCGTGCGGGGTGAACGCGCTGTCCAGGATGCCTTGGAGCGCGGTCTGGTCGTCTCCCTGGTAGACGAACTGCGGTTCGCTCGACGGCCGGTCGTGTTCGCTCGCAGCCTCGCTCGTCGCCGGGGCGTTCCCGACTGGGGGCTGATTCTCGATCATGCGGTTCAGGATCCATCGCGGCACTGGGCTGGGATAGCCATTTCGCGCGTCCGGGACGGTCTGCTCGTGCCGCGTCTCCAGAGGGCTTGTCCCGAGGACGGATGCTGCGGCGCTTGATCCGATTCCTGCGACCGCCGGTCTCGCACGCTTGCGCGCCTTGGTGGTGATGCGCCCTTATGTGAGGGCACACAGGCGAGAGCCGCCGCACGCACAACCGTCCGGCCGGACAGCGTCGTGAACTTCTCGAAGCGCCGGCTTGGGGGCGGGGGCCGACGGCACTTGGCTGCATCTCGTGACTTCCCGCCCCCACCGGACGGTCGACCACTGCGCCGCAGTCGGACCGGGCGCACGCCCCGGGACAATTCCTGCGCTGCTTGAGCCACTTCCTGCAAAAACGGCTTCCCTGCCGTTGCTCGGGCCTCGGTGCGGCCCTTGAGTGGACCTCCTTGCAGGTGAGCTTCACCGCAGGACAATCCCGGGGAGAAACGATGGGCGAAGCCGTGTTTGCCATGCCCGCTTTGCGCCTCCCCTGCACGAGCACGGTTCCGCGTGATTCCCGCGCGCCGGGACAGCGGCAATGCCGAACTCGCCGCCTCCGAGACAACCGCACGATGCCCTCACGGGCGCTCACGGGAGGCCGGAGTTGACCCAGGAGTCCGTATACGACCGGCAGATGCGTCTGCAGTTTCTGACCTGGGAGAACCAGCGTCGGTACGCCGAGGCAGTGACGAGGGCCGAGCGATACGCCGAGGAACAGATCGAGGCCGCACGCGCCCGAGGCCGACCCGACAGCGAGCTTGAGGCGAGCCGCCGCGCACTGTTCAACGCCTATATTGACGAAACGCCCGGCGTCCACAAGGAGGACGCTCACTACTTCCTCAAGTTCCGCAAGGTGGCCCGCGTCCTGTTGGAGGCAGAGACACGGGCGTTCGCCAGGTTGGGGCACCGCTCGGAGCAGGTAGGCCTAAGCCAGGCCTGGGGCGAAGCCGTTCGGGCCATGGTCGAGTACGCGCGTGGCCAAGGCGTTACCGAGGCTTTGATCGCGGAGTTGCAGCAACAGCGGGCAGCCCGCCGCTACACCCCCGTCGACACGGTGCCGTCTGGTCACGGGCCGGTCCCCAAGGCGAAGATCGAGGCCGCCGCCGAGGCTGCCCGGGCGTTCGACGAAGCGGTGGGAGACGACGCTCGCGCCGGCGAGATCGCGGACTTCGCGCGGGCGCAAGCCCAGTACGCCGAACGCCGCCCGGCCGTCCGCGCCGGCGACGTCGAAGTTTACGTTTACAAGCACCCGGTCGACCCCTCCCGGCAGATCGTCGCCCGGCACGCGGACGGCGTCGAGACGGAGCTCGTGGAGGCCCACAGGCCGAACATCGTTTTCCCACGCGTGTATCCGGACGGATTCTGGCTCGAACCGACGCAGGGGCGGCACCTGGTCTACTCTTCGCAGGCCTCGGGCGACGAGTCGGGGGCGATGCTCACAGTCGTGGACACCCGCACCGCCAAGGCCGTGGCCACCATCAAAGGCGCGGACTACCCCGACGTGGCCTGGCTGGACCCCACGACCTTCGTGTGGGTCGGCGGATCCGGCAGGCAGCACGGGGCGTGGCGGGTCGACCTGGCAACCGGCACCCGCGAAAGACTGCGGACTCGGGACATCGCATCTTGGGACCCGACCTTCGCCCGTGCGGTCGTAGGGGGCCGATACGACGCGAGCGGTGCACGGAATCCTTGGGTGGCCGTGAGCGAGAACCGGGGACCCAACGGCAGCGCCAACGAACTGAACATGATCGCCGTCGAGGGACCGGCCCGCGAAACCCGTCTGCTGACGTACGCCGACGCGACGCTAGCCAGCACTCTCGCTGTGGACAACCGGCTCATCGTCGTCAGTTGGAGCAAGGAGCACCCTCGCGGACGCATCGCCGAAGTACCCGTGGACCTCACCCGGAGCCACATCCCCCCACAGGAATGGCGCGTTCTCGTCCCGGACGACGGCCGAAGCGTCGTCCGGGAGGTCGTGCCCGTCACTCGTGGCCCCGGTCGCGACCCGCTGTTGGCGATCAGCCGCACCATACGTGGCAACGCCGAGGTCCACCTGTTCGATCCGACAACGGCGACCGGCACCACGCTGCCGCTGAGAGACCTCGGACTTCCCGCCGTGCACACGCCCGAAGGGGAGCTGGAGCCCGGCGTGTTCGGCCAGATCACCGGGATGACGGCGACGACCGCGCCCGACGGGACAAGCGCACTGGAGATCGAACACTCGTCCGTCGTGTCATCCCCCCGCACCTTCCGCTTCCCGGTCACCGGGAGCAGAGCCGGTCCGGCCGAGGAGGTTGCGCGGGAACAGAGCATCGCCGACATCGTCGTGGCCGGCGCCAAAGTGACCCGGTACGACTTCCCCTCCCCCGACAACACGGAGAACGGCGGCGTCCTTGTCGAACACGCGGACGCGCCCGGGACCGGTTTGCTGGTATTTACCTCATACCAGAACTACTACGTCGGCAACAACACCAGCAGGCAGGCCAACCACGTTCTCAGCACCGCCTACGCCCTCGGCAATCGCCTGTGGTTCTGCGAGGGACGGGGCACCGCAAACAAGGGCTACAAGAACTTCCTTGACGGTGTAAAAGAAAACCAGTTCGGCGCGGTCATGGATGTCGTCGCCAACGCCGACTTCGTCGTCGGACACGGCATCGCCAAACCGGGCGATGTCTACGCCAGCGCGCAGTCCGCAGGCCCGGCGATCATGCTGCGAGCGGTAGCGCAGCGTCCCGGGGTGTTCTGCGGCGCGGGCTTTCGCAGACCGGTGCACGACCCGTGGCAACTTCTCGAAAGGCCCAGCGAGTTCGCCCACGAGTTCCTAGCCAGCATCGCAGACGTGCTGTCCTCCTGGCACTACGTCGACCCCGGCATCGACATGCCTCCGCTCAGCATCGTCATCGGCGCGCCGGACGACCCGCGCATCGCCAGCCATGCCGAGCACGACCTGGCGTGGCGGCTCATGACCACCCTGACCAGGACGCTGCTCCACACCGCCACTCCCGGCAACGGCCACTTCGCCGACGAACAGGAAGCGGCACAGGAACTGACCGCCGTGTCACGCCTCCTCGGCCACCCGCCGCCGAGCCAAACACGCCCCCACATACTCGAAGACATCCGCAGCATACGTCCCACCCTCATGTGGGGCCCCGGAAAAGACGTGCTGCCGCCACGCCTACGACCCTCCAGGCCCGCGAAGCGTGCCGCAGGCGCAACGCCGAACCAACCCGCAGTCTCGGCCTTCACACCCGGCGTGAACCGGGCGGCCGGCAGTGGCCTGCGCTCCGTCGCAGACCTGGTCGGCCGCGGCAAGCCCGCCACGGGTCTGCCCGAACACACCCCGAACACCAACCGGGGCCGTCCCGTCCACCTGGTCCCCGACACGCCGTTCGCACCGAAACCCGCGCCGAAGTACCCCGCGCTGAGCCTGGAGCTCAAGCAGGGCAGAAACCTCGGCAACTTATGACAAGACACTGGAAAACATTCCTGATGCCGCGCCTTGTTCGCACACCCACACCGAGACCGCAGGAGACCGCGTGCCCTTGGAGTTCCACCTCTTGGAGCAAGGCGAGCATCGACCGGTCAAGCCGATCCCCGTGTACCACCTGCCCGCCGGCCGGACATCCGAGGTCGACATCTCCGTTGCCCTCCACGCACTCCACGCAGACACCTCCGGCAACGTCATCACCGTCGTCGGCGGCGCGGCCGGTGCGCAGGCGAGTGATCGCCTCAGCGCGACAGTCGACGGCGCCGTCCGCGCGGCCCGCGCGTGCAACGCGACTGTCGTTTACGGCGGAACCGCATCAGGCGTGCTGGAGGCCCAAGGACGGGCCGTACGCCAGGCCCGCGAGGGTATGCGCCACGCCGAGGCCGACATTCCGCTGGTCGCCGTAGTCGCCCGCGGCACCGTCACCACGCGCTTCGACAACGCCCCGACCGAAGTCAACAAAGACGCCGCGCCCCTCCAGGCCGACATGGACTTGCTCATCACCACACCGGGCAGCCAATTCGGCGACGAGTCGCTGGCAATCGCCCAGACCTCGGGCATCATGAGCCGCTTCGATCGCTCCGCGACCCTTCTCTACAACGGCGGACTCATCACCAAAGCCGATGCGCTGAACGCTCTCACCGTGCAGAACCCGCACGACCACGTGTTGTTCGTGGTCCGCGACAGCGACCGGTTGGCCGACGAGATCGCGGCCGTGCACGACACCGGCCGACCGTCCAACGACCCCATCGTCAACCGAATCGCCTTCGACCCCCGCACCCTGGTCGTCACGCCCGACCACGTCGAACACGCCCTGACCGATCACCTCGGAGCACCTGTCGTCGCCCCCCGCCCCAAACCCGCGGTGCCCGAGCTGAACCCGTCCGTCCAACTGCGGAGCGTGCACAGCGCCGCCGCCGGACTCACGGCCATGAACATCGGCCGCATGACCACCTCCGGCTACGGACGACGCGACGCACTGAACATCCGCGACAACGTGGCCAGCCCACTGGTCGATCCGGCAGCCCACAAAGCATGGGTGGCAGCCCCCGAAGGCGACCGGATCGAGGCTCTCGACCGCCTTGCCCGAGAGGCCGGAACCCGGGCAGACACGATGACCCCCAGCCAGGCGTTCCGGATGGGCGCCCAGTTGGAGTACTGGAGGCAACACGACTACTACCTCGATCACGCGCACCCACAGCGACCGCCCGGAAACGCGACGCGACCACGCGACACATCCCGGTCCACCGGCCCACACCTCGCCAAAACCCGCGGACGTTCCCTGTGAAGACCCGACTGTGTCGGCATCGGGCGCAAGTTCGATCGAGCTCACCTTCGCAGGGGTCATCCTTGAGGGGGCAATCGAACTCGGGCACGTGCCGAAGTCGGCCCTGAGTCGCCCGGATCCGTCATGAGGCAGGACGAGACAGACCGGCCGACAGCCCACGCCAACAGGACCCACGACGGAACGTCCACGAGAAGAAGGCACACCGGTTGGGCGAGCAGCGGTGGTTCCGGCTGTCGTGGTGGCCTTCGATCCGTGGCAACTGGCAGCAACTCGTTGCCTGAAGACGACGTCACCGTTGGGATGGTCTGCGAGCCTCGGCCGCCTTGCATCGGTGTGGGCCGTGCGCGTGCCGTTGGCGCCGATCGCCGGAGGTTCCGTGACCGACCTTCCCGCAGCTGAGCACGGTGAACCTGCTGTACGCGGGCAGCGAGGACGTCCCCCCGGACCCCTACGCGTTCGCCGGCAACGGCGACGTGTCCGGGCAGCCGCCCGTGTGCATCCTCAACTCCGACACGGACCCCCTGCGTGCGTCCGGCGAGGCGTACGCCGCGCAACTCGCCAAGGCAGGAGTACCCCTGCCCGTCGCAGCATGAGCCGGGCTGCGCCAATCCTTTGAAGTCCCACGTCCGGCCCCTTGCGGGCATCCCTTCTGCCACTGGAGCACACGATGGCCAACACCCCCGACCTGCGCAACGACTTCCTGTGGGGAGCGGCGACGTCCGCCCATCAAACCGAGGGCAACAACGTCGGCAGCGACATGTGGCGGAGCGAGGCGCGACGGCCGGAGCGCAGTGGGGACGCGTGTGACAGCTACCACCGTTACCCGGAGGACATGCGGCTGCTGGCGGACGCGGGGCTGAACGCGTACCGGTTCGGCATCGAGTGGGCCCGGATCGAGCCGGAGGAAGGACTCTTCTCCAACGCCCAACTGGCCCACTATCGGCGGATGATCGACACGACGCGCGAGCTTGGCGTGGAACCGGTGGTGACGCTGCACCACTTCAGCAGCCCGTACTGGTTCACCGAGGACGGCGGCTGGACATCGGACAAGGGCCTCGACCGGTTCGTGCGCTACGTCGAGAAAGCCTGCACCATCCTCGACGGCGTCACGTGGGTCTGCACCATGAACGAGCCCAACATGGTCGCCACGTCCATGACCATGCGGGGCCTGGCCGAGCAGGGCGGCCAGGACCTCATCGCCGGTGGACTGCCGACTCCCCTGGAGGAACACAGCCTGCGCTTGGTCGAGTTCCACAAGGCCGCAGTCCAGGTGGTCCGCGAGCGCACCTCGGCGAAGGCGGGCTGGACCGTCGCACAACAGTCCCTCGTCGCCCTGCCGGGCGGGGAGGCGAAGCACGCCGAACTACAGTGGCTGTGGGAGGACTTGTTCCTGGAGGCGGCACGCGGGGACGACTTCCTGGGAGTGCAGTCCTACAGCAGCAAGAACGTCGACGCGGACGGCATCGTCAAGCAGCCGGACCACCCCGACAACACCCTGACCGGCTGGGCCTACCGCCCGGATGCGCTCGGCATCGCACTGCGGCACGCGTGGGAGGTCACCCGGGGCCTGCCGCTCATGGTCACCGAAAACGGCATCGCCACCGGCGACGACAACCGCCGCATCGACTACACCACCAAGGCGCTCCAGGCCCTTTACTCCGCCGTCGAGGACGGCGTCGACGTGCGCGGCTACCTGCACTGGTCCGCGATCGACAACTACGAGTGGGGCCATTGGGCCCCGACGTTCGGGCTCATCGCGTTCGACCGTGAGACGTTCGTCCGCACCCCGAAGCCCAGCCTCGCCTGGCTCGGCGGCGTCGCCCGCCGGAACGGCGCCTTGGAGTCGTCGGGCTGAAGCTCCGGGCCGGTCACCGACGCTGAGCTCCTCGCGCACCGGTGACCGTGCGGAAGTCATCATGCTCCGAACGGCGTGATCCCGAATCGGCGGCCGTACGCGAGTAGTTGCTGGGAAGTGGCGGCGAAGGTCAGGGGCCGACAGGCGCGTCGAAGGGGGGCGGGCGGGCTGTTCCAGGCGGCGGCCGCGCAGGTTCGAGCGAGGGGACGGCAGGTGCCGGATCAGGCGGTGGTGGACCTGCCGACTGATGTGCCCGTGCTCGGAGCCGCGGCGTTCGGGCCACCACCTCGGTGGGTTCTGCGCCGCCGCTCAGCGCTCGACGATGTAACCCGTCTTTGGATCGAAGCCGGTGACCTTCGCTCCCCCGGCGATGAGACCGCCGAGGACATCGCGCAGCGCGTAGCGCCAGTCCTTCGCCGCCGCCGGGTTTGCGAGGCGCATGGTCTCGATGTCCTCGGGGATGTCGACCGTGACGATGTCCGCTGTCGTCGACCGCACCTCCGGTGTGTCGCCGGCCACGATCAGCGCCGCCTGCGCACCTTCGGGCGCGCCCGCCGCGATCGCCGCGATCGGCTCGCCGAGGGCGGCGGTGGCCTCGGGGCCGTCCAGGCGCCAGTCCATCAGCAGACGGTCGGTCTCGTCACCGCCGTTGATCGCGTCGTCGATCTTCCCGTAGAAGTTGACGCGGTAGCCCTCCGGCCTCGCTCCGAGCTTCACGATGTTGAAGTACGTGTTGCGCCGGACCAGCGGGTCGTACGTCCAGGTGATGCGGCTCAGCCCCCGCGCGAGCGCCCACTCTCGCTGATGCCGCTTGAGCGCGAACCCGACGCCGCGCCGCACGTCCGTTGCGGTGACGTGGGAGTGCAGCACCTCACCGATCGGCATCCCCAGGAACGCCACAGACGCGCCGACCATCCTGCCGTCCTGATAGGCACCGACGACATAGTTGCCCGTGTGTGCCAACGCGTGCATCTGTTCGACGATGACGGGCGCCTCGCCGGGCTCGGGCTGCCAGACCCGGTCGAAGAGGGCGTACACATCGGCGAATTCGTGGAGTTCGTGGAGTTCGCGGATGACCAAGTCGTTCGGCGGCATCGAGTCGCCTCCTGTCGGGTTGCCCGAAGACGGCTGTTTGCGTCACGGTGATTCGGTCGGACAACCTAAGGCACATCAACTGGACGTCCCCCGTGTTCAGCCGGGAAACGCGAGCAGCTCGCGCTCCGGCGTACGGCAGTCCCCGGTACGTACGGAGCCGTGGCGCACGGGAACCGGCCACAGGCCGACCCGGCGGGACCCCCTGTGTGCGGCCGGACGGCTTACCCGAGACCCGAGCGCCAGGGCTGCCCGGGGCGGCCGAAGGCCTATGCGCCGGTAGCTAAACCGGACACACATGGGGACGGCGGGGAGGAAGCACAGAACGCAGTTCACCCGAACCAGCGACCGCTTGACGACGCGCTCGCCACGCGAAGGAGCCGGACCCGAACTTGATGGTTGCGCTCGGCATGATGGACGACGCGCACACCCATCGAACTCGCCGCACGCACGAAAAGCCGTTCAGGGAAGCGAATGTGACGGAGCGTTATCCTAGGGAAGCGTCTTCCCGGCGGCCTTGCCCAGCCGGTGCGCGGCGATGTGACAGGGGCCACGCCGGGCAGCCGTTCGGACCCCGACACGACAGGGAGCGTGACGCCCAGTGGATAGCGTGCACGGCCGCGGTCCCGCCGGACTGTCGGACGCGCAGCGACGCGCGATCAGCAGTGCCGACCCGGTGACCGGCGAAGTGAAGGCGAACGCGGCCACGCTGGCGGCGCTGCGGCGCAAGGAGCTCGCCGTCGCGTCCGGCAGGATCGGGGCGGTGTATCTGACTGCTGCCGGTCGGCGGGTCCGGCAGGACCTAGAGGCGAGCACGCACCATCCGCCGGTGACTTCCGCGGCCGTGTCGGCCGACGAACTGTCCGGCCGGGCCGAGCAGTTCACTGCTGCGACCGGGGACGAGCCGGCTACCGCCGGGACGGCGGACGGACGTCGTGCCGCACGGCGGGCGGAGGAGGTCGCCCGCGCGTGGGCCGGCCTGCTGGAGGTCCGACGCGTGTCCGGAACCGGGTTGACCATTCCCGCCGCCTGGGAGCGGGCCCGTCCGGTCCAGGCCGTGGCGCTCGTACTCGAAGCCGCCGGGTTGCCCGCGTCTGCCCGCGACGCGTCCGGTCGTCCCGTACGCCCCGGCTACCGCGTCAGCCCCGGCGACCGGGCCGGCGAGGTCCGCGTCGACTGGCAGGCACCGCCCGGCGTCTCCCGCGCTGACCGGCGTCAGCAGCTCGCCGCCTGCGCGAGCGAACTCGCCCGTTGGGGCTGGCCCGCAGAAGAATACGCGGATCGCACCAGCCCCTTCCTCCTCGTGTCCGCGACGAACGCCCGGTGAACCAGCAGCCGTTGGAGACGTTTCCTTGCGGACACCGTCGCTTACAGGAAGCGCCGTGCGGCAGCCCGCAGCGTTCGCTTCGACGCGGGCTGCATGGTGCTCGTTGAGGGGCCCTCCGAGCTGTGGGGGGGCGTCGTATCCGCGGTCAGCCAGGTCACAGCTCCCGCAGGAGGAACACCAGCGCGGTGACGGCTGCGGCGCCGGCTGTGAGCAGGAGCAGCGGGAGGGTCGGGGGCGGGGTGTCGGTGTCGGCGGGGCGTAGCGCGGGGTGTTTCCGCATGGCGTCCAAAACCGCTGCGGAGTGGGCGAGTTCGGGGTGGCATGCGACCACGCGAATGCGGCGCCCGGAGCGGGTCGTGACGACCAGCGTGCCGCGTTGGTACGTCACGGACGCGACGTCGTCCCATGGCACGTGGCGCCGGCGGACCGGGCCGCCGAGGTGGATCCCGTCGCGATCGGCCGCCACGGTCCATCGCGGCGGCCACGTCCACACCACGGGCGCGCGGCGGGGCGTCATCTGCTCGGCGGTGATCTCCGTGCCGCGCGGGCGGTACGGCGCACGGCGTGACGGACGGATCGGGTGCAGCGCGGACGCCGAGATCTCGGTGCGTGCGCCCCGCGCCGTGTCGGGAACGGTGAGCGCGACGGCGGCTCCCGCCCGCAGGTCTCCGTACAGCACCGCCTCGCTCAGGCGGTCCCCGTCGCGGGGCAGGAACGGCACACGGCACAGGAACATCGGCAGTCGCCCGAACGTGTCGTCGGCCGGGTACACGGCCACCAGGCCGGGACGATGCGCGCGTACCAGGACCGAGCGTGCGGCAACCTCTTTGCTGTGCAGGCGGGTTGCCTCGCGCCACCACGTCCCGCCGCGCAGCAGCGCCAGGATCCCGGCGAGCAGCGCCACACCCGCGGCCACGCGGAAAGTCCACACCACCACATCCGGCCCGAGCCTTCCGTCGACGATGCGCGCCTTGTAGGCGTAGTAGTTCCGTCCGTCGCGTTCGACCACCCAGGAATCCAGGATCTCGGAGCCCACCTCCATAACGGATATCATCGCGACCGAGCCATCGGGTTCGGGTGCCGGACCTATGTCCAACTGCCGTGTCACAACGTCCCCTTGCCGCGGCGCGGGGTCGCGCGTCTCCGAGATCCCGAGGCACACCCCAGCCATCACCGCCGCGACGGCCCCTGCTGTGCCCACCCCGGTCGCAATCCCGCGCCACACTCCGCGCGGACGCCCGACCGACTCGGGCACCCGCGTACACCCGTCGCCGGCCTGCGCCCGCGACACGCGCAGTTGCGCCTTGCGCGCTCGCCACCGGCGCGTCGCGGCGGCCTCCCACGCTGCGGCATCGGCGGCACACCACGGGCGTGCGTCGACGGGTATCGCGTCCTCGGGCAATGGCTCATGTTCCGGCATGCGCCGAAGTATGGCGCATGACACGACGTCAGAAACCAAGTGGTGGGCGTTACTTGGCGAGGGCCAACGGTTGCGCGGCTGCGGTCGGCGCGTCCGGCCGGCACGACGATGCGATCGGGATCAGTAGGGCCGCAGTCGGGGGTGCGGGGGCCGCGTCCCGGACCAGGAGGTGGCCGAAGCCGGCGCTGTTGTGGTTGGCGCCTGTGTGCGAAGGTGGTCCGTCGCGAGTCGCCGGCGACTTGGCGGTGTCGGCTCGTGCAGTTGCGCGAGATGCCGTGGCCCCGCTCAGCGCTCGGGGGCAGTCTGGGGAAAGCGGGCCACCCAGCGGCGTTGCCAGGGCGTTTCGACGGCTTTCGGGTGGTGGTGTGCGCGTGTCCAGGCGACAGCGTCGGAGGGGTCGACACCGGACAGTACGGCCAGGCAGGCGATGACAGTGCCCGTGCGGCCGATACCGCCGCCGCACGCGACTTCGGCCGAGGCGCCGGACCTCATCTGTTGGTGTGTGCGGTGGATCTGTCGGACCGCCTCGTCGCGGTCGCGGGGCAGCAGGAAGTCGGGCCAGTCGATCCAGGTGTGGGGCCAGGTCATCGCGGCCTCGTGGCGGCGGCGCAGCCGATCGGACCCGAGGTAGAGGCCGATCTCGGGTGCGGGCCCGTCAGGCAGAGGACGGCGCAGGCCGCGGCCGCGGACGCGGGTGCCGTCGGGCAGCTCGATGGCCCCGTGCAATGTCGGAGTGTTCAACGGATCGCGATCCCTTCACGTTTGCGTGCACGGTGGTTGGCGACGTTGACGCGGTTGCCGCACAGGTCGGGCATGCAGTAGCGCCGCCGCCCGCCTCGGCTGATGTCGACGAACACCCCGCGGCAGTCGGGTGCTTCGCAGGGACGAAACCGTTCGCTTCCCAGCGTTCGGACGACCCCGAGGATGCCGACGGCGACGACCGCGGCGATCTCGTCGGCGAGAGTGGCTCCCGGTGCGGTGGGCAGCAGCCACTGCCAACGGCTCTTGTCGTGCCGTTCCAGGGTCGGGGCCAGCCCGGCGCGGCGCAGCAATACGGTCGCCCCTGCGACGGCTTGTTCGGCGGTCTCGGTCTCGATGATCCCCCTTACCTCGCGGCGCAGAAGATGCACGTGGTACACGTCCGCGTCGGTCGGCGGTTCGTCACGCTGCAGCCTGTGCGCGGTGAGGAAGTCCGACAGCGTGACCGGGTCGGGCAGCGCGTCCGTGCCGGCGCGCACTGTGGGCGAGGTGGCGATCAGGTCATTCGCCACCGCCACGCCCCAAGCGTAGTCGTCGAGCGGAATCTTCACGGTAATGTTTATAGCAGAATTTCAAGCCTTACCTGACTGCGGGTCGGCACGGGCGCGCGGCCGACGGAGGCCCCGGCGAGGAGCAGGAGCATCGCCGCCGGTCGAACGCTTCGACGGTGGCCCGGGGCCTCAGGTCGTCGGCGTGTGGCCCCTGTCGTCCTTGCCTGGACGGCCCTTCCGGCTGCCAGGGTCTGCGCGCGAGGATGAGGGCATGGTCTCCGCCTCACGTGCCCACTCCTTCAACATGGCCGCCGCCCAGTACGCCGCGAACCGGCCCTCGTACCCGCCCTCCGTCCTGGACGCCGTGGAAGAGGTCGGCGGGCGCCCGCTGAGGGGTGCTCGCGTGGCCGACATCGGCGCAGGCACCGGCATCGCCACCGCGCTGCTGCGCGAGCGCGGCGCCGAAGTGATCGCCGTGGAGCCCGGCGAGGGGATGGCTGCGGAGTTTCGCCGGGCGCTGCCGAACGTGCCGATCGTCCGAGGTGACGGCAACGCGCTGCCACTCGCGACGTCGTCGTGCGACCTGTTGACGTACGCACAGTCCTGGCACTGGACGGACACCAAGCGTTCCGTGCCCGAGGCACTGCGGGTGCTGCGCCCCGGCGGCGTGCTGGCCCTGTGGTGGAACACCGGCTGCGCCGACCCGCCGTGGGCTCTGGCCCAGGCCGACCGCGTCGCGCAGGCTTGCGGGGTTGACCCCGCGGACCGCAGGCGTCCCGACGACATCCAGGCCGACCGCCTCGCGGCCCTGGGCGAACTCCCCTTCACCCGGCGACAATTGACCTGGAGCCGCACTGTTCCCGTCGACACCCACCTCGCCAATGTCACCAGTTGGTCGGCGTTCCTCGTCCTGGGCAAGGACAAGACGGCGGAATTCCTGGCCCGGGAGCGGACGGTGCTGTGCGAACTGTTCCCGGACGGGATGGTCGAAGAGACCTACATGGTGGATCTGGTGGTGGCGAGAAGGCCGTAACCCGGGCATCGCCCTGCTGCACCGCGACGCGCGGTCGACCTGGACCGGTGCCATCCGGGTCGGCGGAAACGCGGCGTGACTCCTTCGTCTGTCCTGCTCGACCAAGGACCCCCCGGCCCGCTCGCCTGGTGATACCGCACCGACGGGCTCGACGGCCGCGACCCGCACTTGCTGCTTCCGAACGCAACCGCCTGAGCTGCCACGGACGCCCCAACGAGCACAAGTCCGGAGAAGACGTGACCGAACTCGGCTGTTCGGGGTAATCGCCACCAACAGACGGCCGGACGCGACAGGGCGGTCCGGCGAGCGGGAACGACGCAGACGGGAGGTGATCGCCGTGTCGAGCACGCAGCACTACACCACTACCGAGCGCCCGGCGCGCGGTCAGGAGCCGGTGGGCGCGTTGGTGCAGCAGGCGTCGCAGCAGCTCACGGAGCTGGTACGCGGGGAAATCCGCTTGGCGCAGGCGGAGATGAAGGAGAAGGGCAAGCGCTACGGCAAGGGCGGCGGCCTTTTCGGCGGCGCCGGGGTGGTCGGTTTCCTGATGCTGCAGGCTCTGGTGGCCACCACGATCGCGGCGCTGGCGGTGCCGCTGCCGGTCTGGGCGGCGGCGCTCATCGTCACCGCGGGCCTCGGCGTGATCGCCGGGGTGATGGCCCTGATGGGGAAGCAGCAGGTCCACCGCGCCGCGCCACTTGCACCCGAACAAACGATCGAGAACGTAAAGGCCGACGTCGCCGAGATCAAGGGGAGTGCACACCGATGACCCAGTCGGCCCACGACGGGCAGCCTGCTTCGAACCCCGAGGCGCTGCGCGAACAGATCGAGCGGACCCGCGCCGAGCTCGGCGAGACGGTCCAGGCGCTGGCAGCCAAAACCGATGTCAAGGCCCGCGCCCAGGAGAAGGCCACCGAAGTCAAGGAACAGGCAGCCGCCAAGGCCGAGGCGCTGAAGGAACAAGCGGCCGCGAAAGCCGGCGAACTGAAGGCGAAGGCCGTCGAACTGACACACCAGGCTCAGGACAAACTGCCCGACCGGGTCAAGGACAAGGCCGCGGGACAGGCTCGGGCCCAGGCGTCCCGTGCGGGGCAGCTGTGGGAGGACAAGGTTCCGGAGTCGGTGCGGGACGAGACGTCCCAGGGAGCACGGACGGTCCGGGACAACCGCAACCTGCGGCTCGCGGGCGCGGGCGTGGCCGTCGCCGTAGTGGTGTGGCTGGCCTGGCGCCGCCACAAGGCGTGAACCGCGGATCTCCTCCAGGCCGCTCGGCCTCGCCTCGGGCGCTGTCGGCGGCACGGCTGCCGGACGGTGCCGCGCAACAGGGAACTCCTCCTAGCACGACGAGGACGCGTCCGACGACGCCGGTGCTCGCTTGCGGTGCTCGCTTGCGGTGCTCGCTTGCGGTCCTCCTCCGTGTTCTCCGGAATGCGAGGCCGGAGGACGGGTAGACATCCGGGCGTTGTGAGGGCGAACCGGGAGGACGTATGACGGCACTGCCACGCCGGGTCCGGCGTCCGGCCCCAGGCGTCGGCAGCGTCCTCGCCGGTCGCTACCGACTGCGGGAGCTGCTCGGCGCGGGCGGTACGGCCGATGTCTTCCGCGGATTAGACATGCGACTGCGACGCGATGTGGCGGTCAAGGTGTTCCGGCCCGGTGCCTGTGCGGTGACCGCGGAACGCTTTTGCCAGGAGGCCGAGTTGCTGGGCCGGGTCGCGCACCCCGGGCTTGTCGCCGTCCACGATGTCGGCCGGCACGAAACCTCCGTCTACATCGTGATGCGCCTGGTCGAGGGCGTCACCTTGCGTGAACACATACTCGACGGTCCACTGTCGGCGGAACGCGTGGCGCGACTCGGCGCGCGGTTGGCCTCGGCGCTGGAACACGTGCACGCGGCCGGCATCGTCCACCGCGACGTGAAACCGTCGAATGTCCTCGTCGGGCTCGACGACGCCCCCTACCTGGCGGATTTCGGGATCTCCCGTCTCGTCGACGAACCCACCCGCTCCGCGCCCGACACAATCGTCGGCACCGTTCCCTACCTGGCGCCGGAACAACTCCTCGGCCGCGGTTCGGGACCGGCAAGCGACATCCACGCCCTGGGTCTGGTGCTCCTCGAAGCACTCAAGGGTGAACGGGAGTATCCCGGAGGCCCCCTCGGAGCCGGTACCGCCCGCACGCTGCGCCCGCCGCACATCACGGCGCGCGTGCCCGTGGAACTCGCCTCGGTCATCGAGGCCATGACGCGTACGGATCCCGCCGACCGGCCCGATGCCGCCGAGTGCGTGCGGATGCTCACAGCCGCCGCGGGGGTCCTTGCGTCCGGCGCGGGGGTCCTTGCGTCCGGCACGACGACCGATGCCGACATCGTGACGTCCCGCACGCCCGCCGGTGACCGCGACCACCCGCCGCTGCCTGTCGCTCCCGGCACGGGCGCGGCGCAGCCGAAACGGCGCCGCCCCCTGGCCGCGAGCCTGGTCATCGGCATTGTCCTGGGCGCGGGCGGAACCACCGCGGCCGTACTCGACAACGGCACCGGCTCCGACGCGGGCAGCGATCGTCCCGCACCCGCGATCGTGCCGACGCCGCCGCCCACGCAGCCCGGCACATCGCCCGCTCCGACGATCCATCCCACCCCGGAACCTTTGACCACACCGGTCGACGCCGTGACACGGACCGTCTCCCCCACGTCACCCGCCCCGACGCCACCGGGGAAGCCCGACACCGGCGAGGACGGCGACAACCGACAAAGAGACGACAGCGCAAAGGGCCAGGGCAAAGCCAAGGAGAAAAGCAAGGCCGGCAACAAGCCCGAGAAACCGGCGAAGTAGCTCTCCGGCCCGCCGACAGGCAACGACAAGGCGCTGCACGCCGACGCGGCGGCGATCAACACAGGGACACGACCACGCCTCCCGGGGCCCGCCGAACCGTGCCGCTGCGGCAGGCTCCCGCTCGGCTGTGTCCGAGCTACCGACGACTGCGGCGGCCGGGGTGCAGGCCGAGGGTTGTCCGTGTCCGGTGACGCACGCCGGTTTCCCATGACCGTTGTACAGTTCGCGCCGTCGCAGACCTGCGGGCCGATCGCATTGGTACGTTCTCCGCCCCGAACATCGCCTTCAGGAGCCGTCGCCCATGCGAAAAGTCACCACGTCCGGCGCCGTCGCCGTGCTCGCCCTGGTCTTGTCCGGATGCTCGGGGGTGACCGGTGACTCCGAATCCGACGCAAGCCGCCCGTCGTCGACGGCACCACCGACCGCGGTAGCCTCGACCGCACCCACCCCTGCGCGCTCCCCCAGCTTGTCCGGCGCCGCACTTCGACTGGCCGGGACACGCGACAAGTTGCAGACCGCCCAGACGTACAAGGGACACTCCGAGGCGCAGACGGACGGGGTGCTCACCTCGACACACGATTTCCAGGTACGCCTGGGCGACCGGGCGGCGTTGCGCCAGGTCACGACCGTGTTCCCCGCCGCGTACGAGGGCTTGGGGCTGCCGAACCGGCCGACCGAACCGCAGGTCAGCGAGTCGCTGCAACTGCCCGGCGGCGTGGTCTATTCGAGCAACAGTCCCCTCATGATCCAGCTCAGCAATGGCAAACACTGGAGCAAGACGACCCTGGACCTGCCGACTTCGACGAGCAGCACCCCGGAGGACTTCTCCGCGCAACTGGCCCTTCTGCAAAAGTCCGGAGACATCGGCGAGGTCGGCAAGGAGACCATCGACGGGATCGCCACGACGCACTACAACGGCACCATTTCACTCCTGCTCCTGCACGACAACGCCGCGGCCGACTTCGGCCTGTCCGAGAAGCAGTACGAGGCCCTGCGCGCGTTCTGGACGGACCAGGGCTTCGACAACGCCAGGATCGACCTTTGGATCGGGCAGGACTCCCTGCCCGTCCGGCAGATCACGGTGACCACCGCGAAGAGCGGCGGCGTACCGAAGACCACGAAGGTGACCACCCGCTACTGGGACTGGGGCAAGCCGATCGACGACACCCCTCCGCCCGCCGACGACGTGGACGAGATCAGCCCGGACGGGCTCCCCGGCGCCCTACCCACCCGCAACCCCTCCTGACCTGCGGCCGAAAGCACCGTGACGCCGCACTGGGGGCGGAACGGTCCGCAACGAACCACCCCTGTGCGGTCCTTGGCCAACGGCCGCAGGTCCGGACACCACCGACACCCCCGCGAATCTCCTGGTCAGAGCGCTAGAAGAGACTCGGCGTCGTCGGCGGCACGTCGTCGAGGAACGCCGTCACCATCGGCACCAGTACCGCCGATTCCCCGAAGATGCCGATATGCGACGTCGCCGGCAGGACCACCAGGCGTGCGGCCGGTGCCTGGTGCAGCATCCCCGTGGCCGCCGCTTCCTTGTCTCCGCCGCCGCGCAATTTGAACATCGCCAGGGCGTGCTCCGGCGTAACGCCGTCCGCGTCGCCCACGATGACCATCGTCCGCGCGGACATCCCGCGCATCTGCGCGTCGCTGATGTCCTGGTCGTCGATGTTCAGGGTCTTCATCTTGTCGACGTAGGCGTCGAACGCCGCGGGGTCCGGTGTGTGCTCCTTGAACGCCTTCTCGACGGATGACCCCTCGAACGCAGCGGCACCAAGACCCGCGATCCCCTCCAACACGGCGGGATACCAGCCGTCCTGGCGGTAGGTGGCCGACATGGAGACCAGCTTGCCGACGAGCGCCGGGTGACGAAGCGCGAGTTGCAGCGCGACCCCGCCGCCTTGGGAATAGCCCATGACGTCCGCGCGCTCGACCCGCAACGCCCGCAGCAACGCCGCGGCGTCGTCGGCGAATTGCTCGTACGACATCGGGCGCGAGGTGTCGGGGGTGCGACCGTGGCCTTGCTGGTCGAAGACGATCACGGTGCGCTCGGCCGCGAAGGCCGACACCCACGGCTGCATCGACTCCGTGCCCATGAACGCGCCGGGAATGAGCAGCAACGGGGGCGTGCCCGACGTGCCGAGTTCGCCGTACACCTCGTGGTGGAGGCTCAGGCCGTTGATCGCCAGGTGCCCCTGGTGCGTGGGCTTCATCGTCGTCACCGCCGCCTCACGCCTCATGCCGTCGACCGTAGAATCGCGCGACATCGGGAGAGTCGAGCCACTTGGAGTAGGTGGGCGACTGCGGCCAACCGTCGGGTGAATCCTGCCACTCCTCCTGACGACCCCACGGCAGGATGTCGACCAACGCGAAGGTGTAGCTGAGCTGTTCCGTACCGCGGCCGGTGGTGTGCCAGGTCCGGTAGACGGTGTCCCCGTCGCGGAGGAACACGTTCACCGCGAACCCTCCACCGGGCGGCGCGTCCACGTCGGCCCCGAACGAGCTGTCCGACGACGAGTACCAGTCCATGGTGTTACCGACTTTGGCCTTGTACGCCAGCGCTTCCTCGATCGGCCCGTTGGTCACGATCACAAAGCGCGCATCGTAGTTGTCGAGCCATTCCAACCGGACGTACTGCGACGTCAGGCCGGTGCACCCGCCGCACTGCCACTCCGCGCCGTCGGACCACATGTGGTTGTAGACGATGAGCTGCGAGCGCCCGTCGAAGACGTCGACCAGCCGAACAGGCCCATCCGCCCCGGTCAGCGTGTAATCCGGCAGCTCGACCATCGGCAGCCTGCGACGCTGCGCCGCGATCGCGTCGAGCTCCCGCGTGGCTGCCTTCTCCCGCACCCGCAACTCATCGACCGCCGCCCGCCACGTTTCCCGGTCGACGACAGGCGGCAGAGCTTTGGCTGTGCGCTCGGTCATGGTTCCTCCCGACATCAGGTGAACGTACCTCTGATGTGTTGACCGAACTCACCGCTCGAACTCATCGCTGCCGGGTCGGATTCGCCGAAAGAATTTCTCGGGCAGCCCACTCCGACGCGGGCATGAACGTCGCGGCGTTGTCGGCGACCTCGGCGATGACCTGCCGCACCCCCGACTGGGAGACCCCGGTGGTGCGTCCGGTGTCGACGTCGCGCTGTCAGGATGCGGCCCGGCCTCGTCGAGTTCAAGCAGCCCCGCCGAAGCGGCCCGGCGCAGTTCCAGGAGGGCGTCGAGAGGTACAGCCATGGTCTGACTCCTGATGTCCGTACGTGCTATTGGTCTCGATCAAACGACGGACAAAACTACATGCGGCAACTGTCAAGCCAGCCAACCCAGAAGGCCTCACGTTGCGCTGGCCTTTATCCCAGATACGCCCCGACCATCTCGGCGAACTCCTCAGGGCTGACAACGGTGATGCCCAGCGATTCGGCTTTGCTCTTCTTCGAGCCGGCGTTGGCTCCGGCGACGAGGAGTCCTGTGGTCTTGGAGACGCTGGAACCCGCGCGCCCGCCTGCGCGTTCGATGAGTTCGTTGACGGCATTGCGCGAGAGGTCGGCGAGCGGCCCGGTCATGCTGCCGGTCGCCACCACGGTCATCCCGGCCAGCGGCGCCGCGGGGGTGTCGGCATCCGGGTCGGAGGAGTTCGGCGGGCCGGGTTCGGTCTGGTTGACTCCTGCGGCGGCGAGTTTGGCGATGACGGGTGCCAGTTCGGCGAGTTCGGCCAGGAGCATGGCGGCCTTCTCCGGGCCGATGCCTTCGACTTGCTGGAGGCCGTCGGTGTCGGTGTCCTGGATGGCGGTCATGGTGCCGAAGTGGCGGGCGATGCGCCGGGACATGCTGCGGCCGGTGCCGCGGACGCCGAGTGCGCAGAAGACGCGGCTGAGGGGGCGGTCTTTCGCGGCGGTGATGTTGGCCAGGATCTTGTCGGTGTTCTTCTCGCTGCCGGTGGCGGCGACGAGTTGCTCGCGGGTGAGGGTGAACAGGTCGGCGATGTCCGCCACCGCGCCGTCGGCGACGAGGCGTTCGACGATCTTCGGGCCGAGGCCTTCGATGTCGAACTGGTCGCGTCCGACGGCGTATTCCACCGAACGGGACAGGTCGCACGCACGGCCCTGGAGGCACCGCCAGCGTTCCTGGGCGCGGTCGATCTCCCCGCCGCAGGCCGGGCAGCGGTCGGGCAGTTCGATCGGTGCTTCCTCTCCGGTGCGCAGCGCGACGACCGGGCCGACGATGTACGGGATGACGTCGCCCGCGCGGCGGACGGTGACGGTGTCGCCTGTCCGCAGGTCCAGTTTGGTGATCATGCCGGGACTGTGGAGCGTGGCGTAGGCGACGGTGACGCCGGCGATGTCGACGGGCGCGAGTTGTGCGCGCGGTGCGAGGAAGCCGGTGCGTCCGGTCGCCCAGGTGACGTCGAGGATCCGGGTGGTCTTCTCCACCGCGGGGAACTTGTAGGCCACCGCCCAGCGGGGCGCGCGTGATCCCGCGCCGGCGTCGTGCTGGTCGTCGGGGTGGTCGGCTTTGACGACGACGCCGTCGATCCCGAGCGGCAGCGCGTCGCGTTGCGCGGCGACGGTGTCGATGTAGTCGCGGGCGGCGTCCAGGTCGCGCAGGGTGCGGGTCCCGACGGGGGTGTCGGCGACAGTGCGCACGCCGAGCCTGCCGAGGGTGTCGACGAGCTCGCTGTGGGTGCGGCCCGCGAAGGCGTCGTTGTCGGGTGCGTCGGGGCCGGGCAGCAGGGTGTAGGCGTAGCAGGACAACGGGATGGTGTAGGCGCGGCCGGTGGCGCGCAGGGAACCGGCGGCGGCGTTGCGGGGGTTGGAGAACACCGGTTCGCCGTACTGGGCGCGGATGCGGTTGGCCTGGTCGAACTGCTCGGTGGTCAGCACGATTTCACCGCGCACCTCGGCGCTCACCGGCTCGTTGAGCGTGTCGGGCAGCCCGTCGACGGTTCCGATCGCGTGGGAGACGTCCTCACCGGTGGTCCCGTTGCCCCGGGTGACCAGCCGGGTGAGCTTCCCGTCGGTGTAGTACGCGGCCACGGCGAGCCCGTCGATCTTCGGCCCGACGTGGAATCCCTGCGGTTCGCGGCCCAGCCGCCGGGCCAGACCCGTACCCCACCGCAGGAGGCCGTCGTGGTCGAAGATGTTGTCCAGGCTCAGCATCGGTATGGTGTGGACGACGTCGCCGCCGGCGACCGCGCCCGCCGCGACCTGGCCGGTCGGCGACTCCGCGACAGCGTCCCCGGGGTGCGCCTCCTCGTATAGGGCGATGCCGCGCATCAGCCGGTCGAACGCGTCGTCGTCCAGCGCGGAGGTTCCGTCGCCGTAGTACGCGGCCGCGGCGACACGGACCTGCTCGACGGCTTCGACGTACGCGGCACGGTCGGCCAAGACAGCAGCGGGTGCGGTATCCATGACCGCATCCTTCCGCCGCACACTGACACGCCGCGCGGATCGCAGTACCGGACGTGGTTCTCTGTGACCGGCTGTCGACGGCGGGCGGGCGGGCCGACGACGGCCCGGCGGCTGTACCGGTTCCGGCACCCATGACGGCCCCGGAGGGTTGGATAATACGGATATAGTTTGCTATTTCGGAAACAATGCCATGCGCTTCGTGATATCTCTCGGGCGTGAACGAGGCTATGGGGATTGTCGTTGGTGCTGCGATCACCGCTGTTCCGACGACGGCTGGTGTGTGGCTGACGCTGCTGGGCGCGGCCAGGCAGGCTCAGGTTTCGGCGGACGCGCTGCGTGCCACCACCCAGATGCAAATCGATGGTGGGAGAGAGGCGGTTCGGAGGCAGGTCCGCCGGGATGCAGGCTCGCCGCCGACCGCACGCCACGTACATGACGCCGAAGCAACAACGGCACCCTGACCGACTTTCACCTCGTCACCATGGCGCCTCGCCCGGCTGACGACCGGTATCGTGCGCCCCGTCGCCGCAATGCGTCTGCGGCGCCGAGCGGTTCGGGCACCGACGGCAGAACGGGGAAGTCATGCGTATCGGCCTGATGGTGGGCAGCGACAAAGAACGCACGCGCGCCGAGCGGCTGGACGGCTTGGTCGAGGACATCCAAGCCGCCGAGCGCGACGGGTTCGCGTCGCTGTGGGTCCCCCAAATCCCGGGCTATCTCGACGCGTTGACCGCCATCGCCATCGCCGGCCGGGTGACCGAGCGGATCGAACTGGGCACCGCAGTCGTGCCGCTTCAGACACGTCACCCGATCCCGATGGCGCAGCAGGCACTGACCACGCAGGCCGCCTGCGCCGGACGGTTCACGCTCGGCCTCGGGCCGTCACACCACTGGATCGTCGAGGACCAACTCGGTCTTCCGTACGAGCGCCCTGCCGCGTTGCTGCGCGACTATCTCGCGGTGCTCACACGGGCCTTCGCGGGGTACGGCCGCGTCGATGTCGAGAACGCCACGTACCACGTCCACAGCCCCCTCGACGTCGCCGAACCGCAACCGATGCCGGTGGTCATCTCCGCACTGGGCCCGGCCATGCTCCGCCTCGCGGGCGAGGAGGCGTCCGGCACGATCCTGTGGATGGCGGACGAACGGGCCGTCGCCGAGCACATCGTGCCGCGCATCACCAAGGCCGCCTCCGCCGCCGGACGACCGGCGCCGCGCGTCATCGCCGGAGTGCCGGTCGCGCTCTGCCGCAACGACGAGGTCGACACGGCACGGGAATTCGCAAGCGAAGTCCTCGGGCACGCCGACATCTCACCCAACTACGCACGCCTGCTCCAACACGGGGACGCCGAGGACGTGGGAGACACCATGGCCGTCGGCGACGAATCAGCCGTCCTCACCCGACTCAGGCGCTACCGCGACGCAGGCGTCACCGACCTCGCCGCCCGCATCGTCCCCCTCGGCGCCACACCACAGGACCGCCGCGCTTCCCGCCACCGCACGCAGGAGTTCCTGGCCACCCTCGGCGCCGCGCTCTGACCGGACCTTGTCACGGTCCCATCTCCCGATACAGCCCCCGATCAGAGTCTCGTCCTCGGCCCACCCCGGGAGGCGCCACGGCTCCGCGAGTCGGTCCCGCCATCGCGTTCTGCGCACGCTGCACGCGCCGTCGACGCTCTGCGCAGCTGCCAGGCGGTGCGTCCGATGTAGGAGCACAGCGCGCGGGCCAGGTGTGGCTCGTCGAAGTAGTCGAGCTCGGCGGACGACGTCGGAGGTCGGGTCGCCTACAGCGAGCAGCTTGCCGCCCGGTGGGCCCGCATGCCGCCGCCCCACCACGGCCGGCCGCCGGGGCAAACCTCCTGTCGCGGTCGGCAATCCATCGGGCGCGGTCCTTTGCTTGATCCACGAGATATCCGACACTGCCATCGGATCGGCTCCGGCCTCGTTTCAAGCGCGAAGGCTGCACAAGCACGTCATGCGAAACCCGAACCGTATACCGCGCAGTACACCCGCCCAGCAGGCTTTCGCGGTCCGGATTCGTGGCGCCGCCATTCGTTTCGGTTGGTACGTGCCAACTGGATGCCGGACAGAAGCCGAACTCCGTCCGCTGCAAGTACCTTGCTCCGGGGCATGGCTCACGCCGCACGATTTTTGGGATCAGTCCGAAAAATACATCACCCAGCCATCGCCGCTCCCGCTATTGTCCATGTCCGGCGCGGCCCCGGAAACTCCCCCGACAGCCAAGCGTCGACGCCGTCCCGCCGACGGAGGTATCGTCCGTGCGCGAAAACATCACACGAAAAGTCTTCTTGCGACAGGCCGCCGGGTTCGGTGCGCTTCTGGCCTGGGCTTCCCTGGTCACCGTCGGTGCGCCTCCGTCTACGGCTTCGCCGAGCAGCGCGGAACCACCTGCCGCGCTGGAATGGACGAGGACAATCGAGGCGTGGTGCGATCTGCTGGTGCCGGGGGCTGCGGATCACGGCGTTGTCGATTTTGTGACAACACAGCTTGCCAAGAAGCCTGATGACGCACTGCTCGGCATTCGGTATTTCGACTGGCCGCCGCCATGGGCTGGTTTTTATCAGGCCGGGGCGAATGCGTTGGATGCGGCGAGTCGGGCGCGCTTCGGCGTGCCTTTCGTGATGTCGTCCGGTGCGCAGCGCTCTGATCTTCTCGACATCCTGAGCAGAGGTGAACTCTCGTGGGATGGACCGCCGTTCGCGTTGTTCCGCCTCGTCACGCGGGGCGATGCGATCGACGTCGTATACGGGGTGCCGGCGGGATACGCCCACATCGGTCTTCCGTACCGACCCCAGATTGAGCCGGTGACGTCATGGTGAACGCGGTGCGGGCAACGAGCGGGGACGCCATCGGACGGTCGCCGTCGGGCGACCGGGCGGTGGACGCGGTCATCGTGGGCGCTGGGTACGCCGGATCGATCGTCGCCCGAGAGCTGGCGCGCGCGGGAAAGCGGGTACTGGTTCTGGAGTCGGGTCCGGACTGGCAGTCACGAGACCTCGTCAGCTCCCAGATCTGGTCCCGTCGGCTCCGTGGCGGCACTGGGCTGTACCGCAGCCAGGGCCGTGATCCGGTAGGAATTGGCTTCAATCTCGGACGCGGCATGGGCGGTGCGGGTATCCACCACTATGCGGGCTGGTTCCGCATGCATGCCGCCGACTTCGACGTGCGCACCCGATACGGGTGGCAATTGGACTGGCCACTGGGCTACGACGACTTGCGGCCCTATTACGACCGTGCGCAGCGCGATGTCGGCATGTCCGGTGACGCCCGGGCGGAAGTCTGGCGTCCGCCCGGCGCTCCGTACCCGCTTCCGCCGCTGCCTCTGCAGGCGCACGGGCGCATCCTCAAGAGAGGGTTCGACGCGCTTGGTCTGCGTACCTCGCCGGCGCCCCAGGCGATCTTGTCCCGGCCGTACAAGGGCCGGCCGGCGTGCGACCTCAACGGCTGGTGCGACTCGGGGTGTTCGATCGGTGCCTTGGGAAACCCGCTGGTCACCTTCATCCCGGAGGCGAAGCAGGCCGGCGCGGAGTTCCGCACCGGGATCCACGTACTCCGCGTGCTGAGCAGGCGGGGCCGCGCCTCCGGCGTGGAGTACGTTGACGACAGGGGACGACGGCATGTGCAGGAGGCGAAGGTGGTCGTACTGGCTGCCTTCGCTCTGGAAACGCCCCGGCTTCTGCTCAACTCCGCCGAGGGTGGCCTGGCCAACTCCAGCGGATTGGTCGGCCGCTTCATCCACGTACACGCGCTGCTCAGCCTGTATGGGTTGTTCGCCGAGCGGACCGACATCGGCCGTGGACCGACCGGTGCTCAGCTGCTGTGCCAGGAGGACCACGACTCCGACCCGGCCAAGGGGGGATACTTCGGCGGCTACCAGTGGCTCATCGGCACCTCGAAGAAACCCAACGACCTCGCGGGCATCGCGATGTCCCGGGCTGACCTGGACGGCGCGCGGTTGGACGCGTTCATGCGCCGGGCGTCCGGCCATCTCGCGTCCATGGACCTTATCGGCACCGGCACTGTGAGCGCCGACAACCGGCTGACCCTGCTCGACGAGCGGGACGAGCACGGAATGCCGATCGCCATGGTCACCCATGATCACGACGACAACGCGCATGCGCTCCAGGACGCCGCTTTGGCACAGGGGCTGGAGATCATGCATGCCGCAGGTGCCACGGAGGCGTGGGCCGGAGCCCGGGCAACCGCGCACATCATGGGCGGAACCATCATGGGAAACCACCCCCGCACTTCTGTTGTGACATCCCACGGGCAGACGCACGACCTCGAAAATCTCTTCATCGCGACACCGGGCGTGTTTCCGACCGGCTCCAGCGTCAACCCGACATTCACGCAGGTCGCCTGGACACTCCGCAGCGCTGAATACATGACCCGGCACTGGCGGGACTTCGCGTAGGAACACGGAAGCGTGTCGGCCCCGTGCCGGAACACCGTGACGTGGGGGGTTCCCCCTCTGGTTGTGAGGGCGTGCCACCGGCCCGCGGCAGACGCGGCCGACCAGGCGCCGCCGGCACGTCATCCCCGAACCGATGCCGAGTTCTGCAAGGCGTTGGTGTTCTTCGACGGTGACGTTGTCCCAACGGTTTTTGGTTCGGCGACGTTCGCGGTGCATCGCCTAGGCGGCCTCGGCGCTGGCTGCGAACGACGCGCGCATCACCGGCAGACAGCGCACCAGCGAAGCGAGGGACTCCCAGGCACACACCCTGTGCGGCACGTCGGCCACCGGATGACACCCGGTACGCCGTGGTCGGCTCGTTGCGCCGCAGCCACGCGACAGCCTCGGCCCGTTCGGCGCGAGGGGCGCCCATGTACCACTCTTGGCGGGGGTCCCGCTCTCTGTTCGCCTTCCAGTGGAGCATGTGTCGTTCGGGTTCCGTGTCGCCGAGACCGCCGGCGTCCTCGCTCGGTGGCGCCACGTCCACCCGAACCACCGTGGTCACGGGGCTCGTCGTGACTGGGAGTCGCGTGCCCTGAGGGGTGAAGGTCGATTCATACGCCGCGACGCGTTCGCCGACTGCCCGGCTCCGCCGGTCGGCGAGGGCGACAGGGCGCGCCCATCCGGGAGCTCACCGGGGGAAGCGTGGGTGTGACTGCGTGCCATCTGGATCGTTGTCCGCGTGTACCTCAAGGATTCGGTCCGGGACAGGTGACGTACACGTGGGGACAGACGGCCGCGGGCAGCAGGTCGGTGAATCGGCCGGCAGCGGGGACGGGTTGCGGTGGGCCGGCAGCGCTGCGGCCGCGACGGTGGGCCGCGCAGTGGCGGAGTGGCTGGCCGAGCGCGGTGGCGATGCGTTGACTGAGGTGAGCGGATGGGCGCTTGCCTCGCCGGGCAAGCTGCTGCGGCCGGTGCTGCTGGTGGAGTCGGCCGCCGCGGTGGGGGGTCGGCGGGAGGAGGTCCTGCCCGCGGCGGTGGGGATGGAGTTGCTGCACGTGGGCAGCCTCGTCCACGACGACATCGTCGACGGCGACGAGTTGCGGCGCGGAAGACCGGCGGTGCACCGGCGGTTCGGCACCCCGCTGGCGATCCTGGCCGGTGACGGACTGCTTTTCGCCGCGTTCGAGCAGGTGGCGCGGTGCGCGGAACGCGGCGTCCCGGCCCGCGCGGTTCAGCAGGCAGTCGGTGTCTTGGCCGCTGCCGGGCGGGACATGGCCGAAGGCGTCGCCCGCGAGCTCGGCTGGACCACCACTGTGCAGGGCGCCGGTTGCGCATCAGCGTTGGCCGACTACGCGGAGACGGCGCGGCTGAAGACGGCGGCGCTGCTGCGGGCCTCCTGCGAGATGGGGGCGCTGCTCGGAGGAGGCGGCGCCCGCCAGGTGCGGGCCCTGGCCGCGTACGGGCAGGCGCTGGGTATCGCCTTCCAGATCCGGGACGACCTGCTGCCGTACACCTCCACCGCCGCGCGCGAGGGCAAGCCGGCGGACAGCGATCTGCGCAACGCCCGCCCAGCGCTGCCGCTGGTCCTCGTCGGCGCTCTGGGCGACGCCCGCGCGCGGACGCGGCTGACGGCCCTGCTCGCCGACGATCCGTCCGCTCGTCACGAGGAACTGGCCGCTCTGCTGGAGGAGACCGGGGCGCTCAAGCAGGCGCAGGTAATCGCCCAGGAGTACGCCCTGCAATGCCACCAGGCCCTGGACGACCTTCCTCCCGGCCCGCACAGCCAGGTACTTCGCGACCTGATCGCCGCCGTCACCGCCACCGACGACGCCGACGCCGACGTTCCCGGAACGGACATCGGCAGGCAGCGGTGACACGGCCCGACGCCCGACAGCCCGGGTCGGCCCCGGTAGGCGGGAACCGATCCACCCGGCCGAGGCTGAGCGGCCATGTGGAGACCCTGCGCCCCTATGACCTGGTGGTGGTGTCCCTGATCGGCGCCACGGGCACCGCTTTGGGCGGACCGGGCCCCGATGCGGTGGCGCAGGCGACGGCTGCGGTGGCCGCCGCGGCGGCGTGCGCGAGCGCGCTGTATGCCGCGGACTACCTCACCCGGTCCCAGGACATGGCGACGAAGCCGGACCGGCCGATCCCCTCCGGACGACTGTCTCCGTGCGCCGCCACGACCTCGGCGGGCCTGGCCGCTGTGGTGGCTGTGGTCTTGATGTCGCTGCTGAACGTCCGCGCGCTGCTGTTCGTGGTCCTCGCTGCCGTCGCCTCCTACGCGTACGGCAGATGGCTGAAGGACCGAGGGCTGTGGGGCGACGCGGCCACCGGTTTCGCGGGCTGGTCGTGCCCTTTGTTGGCCGGCGCCTGTCTGGCGGCGCCTTGGCCGCCCGCCGAACTGGTCGCGCCCGCGGTGGCGTTGGGAGTGCAGGGGGCGTTCGGCAACCTGCTCCTGGCCCTCGACGACCGCCCCAACGACCTCAAGGCACACTGCCGCACGCACCCGGTGCGCCACGGCCCCACCCGTACGGCAAGAACCCTCGGGGTGCTCTCGGCCGCCACGTACACCACTGCCGCCTTCACCCCGGTGCTGACCGGACGTCCGCCCACGGCCGGCTTCCTGCTCTTCCTCGGCGCAGCCGTGCCCCTCGCGGTCGCCGTGCTGGCGGCCACCCGGCCGCACGCCGGCGGCCGACTCCACCAAGCCGTCACCCGGCACCTGTACGAACGGCTCCTCCTGCCCGGCGCGCTGCTCGCCCTGGCCGGCCAAACCACCGCCGCCACGGCAGCCACCGCAGCCGCCGCCCTGACCATCGCCCTGACACCACGCCCCATGCTCCACGCCGCGCCCGCGCGCAGCGGGCTTCGTCTCCCGGGCGGGACAACCCTGTGACCCGCCACGACCAACTCAACGCGGCGACAACGGGAACAGCACCACGGACGCGGCAGCGTGTCTCGGTTCACCTTCGCCACGCGCCGGGCCTACCCGGCGACGCCGGAGACCGGCGCCCCGCGATCATGTTCGTGCGCCTTCAGGCGGGGCCACTGCGGGTTTCCGCAGGGGGTTTCGGCCGCCACGTCGGCGCGGGCGCGTGCGTCGGGCGGAGGAAGCACGGTGATGCCGCGTCCGTGAGGATCCCCGGATCGAGCGTCCACGTCGCGGCGGACCTGCGTTCCCAGAGGCTGAATTGGCTGATCTGCCTGCCCACGACCTGCCACACCGTCACGCACTTCGGCTGCGCCCAAGTCAGCGACCTGGAGGCCTGCGCTTTCGCCCACCTCGTCCGTGGACACAATCGCCCACGTCGTCGACCGTGCCCGGGCGGCTCGACGGACACCTCGCACTCGGCAAGGAGAAACACACGTGCACCCAACGGACGCCGGCACTGTCGGCCACCACACCCCCGGCGGACAGCTCGCGCGCGCGGCGGCGTCACGGCTGCGCCGCATCGTCGCCCTGGCCGCGATCACGTCCCTGCTCCCGTTATCGGGAACCGCAGTCGCCTCGACGGCGCAGGCGTCGGTCGATGCAGTGGCGACCCCGGGCGGCCGTGCGTCGGCCGCCGACGAAGCCATCGCACGGTTTCTCGACCAGCGCATCACCGACACACGGCTGGGCCCGCGCGTCAGCGGATTCGTCATGGACGCCGAGTCCGACAACGTCGTATGGCAGTACCGGGGAACCGAGGCCCTGATGCCCGCCTCCAACGCGAAGCTGTTCACGGCTGTCGCGGCCTTGGCGGTGCTCGGTCCGGGCCACCGCTTTCAGACCCACGTGGTCCAGGGCCCCGACGCGCTCACGCTGGTCGGCGGGGGCGACCGTACGCTCACCACCGCGGACCTGGCGGAACTGGCCCGCACCACCGCCGCGCGGCTGCGTGCCGTCGGCGTCCTTCGCATCCAAGTGCGTGTCGACGACAGCCTGTTCGGCGAACCCTCCCTCGCAAACGGCTGGAATGACGGCTATTACCCCGGCTCCGTCGCCCCCGTCCGTGCGCTTGTCGTCGACGGGCGACCGCTGATGGACACGGGCCTCGACGCCGGGCAGGAGTTCGCGCGGCAACTCACCGCCGCCGGAATCGACGTTGTCGGCGCCATCACCCGCGACGAAGCCGACTCCGAGGCCTCCGTCGTGGCACGGCACGACTCCGGGGAATTGGCCGAGATCGTGCCGCACATGCTCAGGACTAGCGACAACAACATCGCCGAAAGCCTATTGCGCGCAACCGCGTTGGGCACGGGACGACCCGCCACCTTCGCGGGCGGCATCGCGGCTCTGCGCGAGGCACTGTCCACACGGTACGGACTCGATCTGTCCGGCGTCGAACTCAACGACGGCAGCGGTCTGTCCCGCGCCGACCGCGTGCCCGCCTCGGCGATCGCCGACATCCTCGACCTGGTCCAAGACCATCACCAGGACCCGCGCCTGGCGCCCGTCCTCGCGGGACTTCCCGTGTCGGGCGAAGCAGGCGGCACGCTCGGCCCCGAATGGGGACGCTTCGACGACCCTCACTCACAATGCGCGGTCGGCCTGGTCAAGGCCAAGACCGGAACCCTGACCGGAGCCCTCGCCCTGAGCGGCGTCACCCGCGGCGGCGACGGCCGTTGGAAGGTCTTCTCCTTCATCGAGAACGACTCCACGGCGCCCACCGCCGCCATCCGGGACGCCTTGGACGGTCTTGCCGCCACGGTCAACGGCTGTCGGGGTTCGTAGGCCATGCCTCCGGCTCCCGCCCGGTCGGGGACTCACCGGGCACGGCGAGTCCCCGACCAGGAGCGTCGGCATTCCGACCTCCGCCCGGTCTGCGGATCACATACAGATCAGGCGGTTCGTTCGTTCTCGACAATCGCGCGAGCAGTGGTTCGGCGACGCCGCCCGGCGCAAGTCAGTCCGAGACCCCGAAGGCTCGGATGGTGACGAGCGTCGACGAACCATCACCGAGATACACGATGCCCTTTTTGGTCACCCAGGAGGTTCCGGCGAAGAAGACCGGGGCGTACCAGGCGTTCTTCGTTCCATAGGCGCTGATCTTCTTGAATGTCTCGTTGAGCCTCGCCGGGTCCTGCGTGGCCGACGCCTCCTGGAGAAGACTCGTGACCTCGGGGTTAGTGGTGTGGAACGGGTTGCGGCTGCCCTGGGGCGAGAAATACCTCTCGGCGTCGCGCGCGACCGCGCCCAGCCCGTCGGCCGTGAAGTACATCGCGTACTTCCCCGAGGTCAGTGCGATGTTGTTGTTCTGCGCGGGCACCGGTTCCCAGGTGACGTTAATCCCGATGTCCTTCAAAGCCTGGCCGATCGTCGGCTCGAACGGCTTGGTGAAGTACAGGCTTGGCATCGTCACCGAGAAGCCGTCGGGATAGCCCGCCTCGGCCAACAGCCGCTTCGCACCCGCCGGGTCGAAGGGATAGGTCGTGTCCAGCGCCGGGTCGTACGACGGGCTCTTGGGGTTGACGATCTGTTCCGTGGGTCGCCCCGCTCCCCGCAGGAACTGCGTGACGATCTTCTGCCGGTCGAAGGCCATGTTGATCGCCTGACGCACACGCACATCGGCCAGCGGCTTGAGGATCGTGCCTTCCCGGTCGGTCAGGACCAAGGCGCCGAGTGACGTCGCCGGGACGAGTGTGACGTCGAACCCGGCGCTCTTGAGCTGGTCGACCTGGGTCGGCTCGACAGTGCCCGCGTTGAGCTCGCCCGCTTGCAGCGCATTGACTGTCGCGATGCGGTCCGGCATCACCTTGACCTTGACGGTGTCGAACGGGTAGGCGTCCGCGTTCCAGTAGTCGTCGCGCTTGTTGAGCACGTACGTCGAGCCGTTCACCGTCGCGGCCTTGTCCAAGGTGTACGGGCCGGACCCGACCGGGTTCAGTGCCGCGCTCGGATCCTTCATCGTCGCCGGATCGGCGATCACACCGGCACCCATCGTCAAGCTGACCAACAAAGCCGCGTTCGGCGCGTGGAGACGGAGCACGACAGTGACCTCGTCGGGTGTGTCGATCGAGGCGATGGCGGCCAACTGGCTCTGCTGCGGCCCGGGCGTCGTCCTGACGTGATCCAGGGTGGCCCTCACCTCGGCTGCGGTCACCGGGTGGCCATTGCTGAACTTCATGCCCTTGCGCAGCTTGAACGTCAGCGTGCGGCCGTCCTCGGAGTAGGACCAACTCTCGGCGGCGTTGGGCTGGATCTGTCCCTTGTTGTCGGTGTACAGCAGCGTGTCGTACACCGAGTTCCAGACGTACGCCTGCTGCCCGTCCGCGAGTTGGGTCACGTCGAAGGAGTTCGGTGCGCCCAGCACGGACAGTGCCAGGGTCTGGCTGTCGGCGGCAGGTTTGTCCGTGGCCCCGCCGCACCCCGCGGCCGCCAGCAGGGCGGCGGAGGTGAAGAGCGCGATGGGGGTGTACCGGTGGGCGCGGCTGGGTCTTGGTTTCACGGGCATGGGATTGAAGTCCTTCGGTCCGGGAGACACGGGGCATGCGGACGTGCGGGAACGCGCGGGGCTGTGACGTCGAGCACCGGTCGATGTCGTGCCGTACCGACCGTCGGCGGCGGCATCGAACTCGCCGTAAATTCCCTTGGCGGTCGCTGCCGTGTCGGCGAGCGTAGAGATACGAAGGCGCGCGAATCAACAAAAAGTAACGTGCAAGTTAAATTGATGGGACCTATCAATTGCGATGATGCCCGAGTCGGCCGCCTGCCTCCAGACGACCTCCCGCCGCAACGCCGCAACGCTCCCGCTCTCGCGCAACGGCGGCCGAAACTGTCGATTTCTGCTAATGCATCGACTCGTCTAGCTCGCAGAAGAACGGAACTCGGGGAAATTAGCCCACCCGCGGACGTTCCACAAGACCCGCGATGTCGGCGCGCTTTCACGAGTGGAGACATAATTCAGATCTATGGAGTTCATAGATTCAACTTCTGGATTACTTTTCGTTGCCTGTCCGCTCCGTATTCTCTACGCTCGCCGACACGCGCCGACGGCATCGGGCCGAGGCCCGGTTGATCCGTCAGGAGAGCGCGCGGCGGTGGCCGCGGTGTGTGCCGTCGGCATGCTTGTCGCGTGCAGCGCCTCGGGCGACGCGCCCCGAGCGGAGGGAACGCCCGAATCCGGCGGCGAGCTGGTCATGGGCCTGCGCTCAGACGTCATCAGCCTCGCCCCCCTGACCAGCAGTTCCGACGGCATCACCGACGGCAGCCGCATGACCGCCCTGTACGACGTCCTGCTGTGGACCGACGCGACCACGAAAACGGTCCACCCGCACATGGCCGAGTCCATGACCGGCGACGCGACGGAAACGAACTGGACGCTGCGCCTGCGGCCCGGAATCACATTCAGCGACGGCACGGTACTCGACGCGGCGGCAGTGCAGTTAAATTGGGAGCGGCAGCGCTCCAGTTCGGGGGACGAGGGGGGCAGCGGCAGCGCGCCGGCCAGGCAGATCAGCGCCATGACCGTCGCCTCCGGGGACCCACTGACACTGCACATCAGGCTTGTCAGCCCCAACTCCAACTTCGACCGCTCGGTGTCGCGGAGCCTGAACTTCATCGCGTCGCCCACCGCGATCCGCGCAGCCGGCCCTGACGGCCTGCGCACGAAACCGGTGGGGGCCGGACAAGGCGGCGGCCGAGGAAGCCGGCCTTGGCGTGGTCGAACTGCATCTCGATGGCGGCGCAATGCTGCAGTTCGACACCCGCGTGGCCCCGTTCGACAACCGCGACGCCCGGCTCGCCGTGGCCCACGCGCTCTCCGCTGCGGAAATCAACGACCAGATCTACGAAGGGGAGGGAAAACCGGCGCGCGGCGTATTCAGTGCTCTGTCGCCCATGGCCAACCTCCAACTGGCCGCGCCCGACAACGATCCGCGCAAAGCCGCAGAACTCTTCGACAAACTCACGGCGAACGGCACCAAGAAATTCGAATTCGCGTACAGTGTGCCCGCGTCGCCCCTCAGCGAGAAACTGGCAGGCATCCTGCAGGCCAAGCTGGGCGCCTACCGCGGCGTGACCGTGCACGTCCGAGTCATGCCCATCCTCGAGTTCGTCAGGCAAGTCGCCCCCGGCCAGACCACGTGGCAGAGCACCGTCGGCCAATCCGTGCTCGACGATCCCGAGCCGATCCTGTACAAGCTGCTCCACAGTTAAAGCCCCAGCAACCTGACCGGCATCGACAGCCCGGCCATCGACGAAGCGCTCACCGCGGCCCGCGCAACGACCAGTTCAGCGGCGCGGCGGTCGACGAGGCCGAAACGCCGCGCGCCTCATCACCGGCGCAGCATGCCTCTACGCGATTCACGACCCGATCGCGGGCACCTTCACGGCCGCTCGCGCGGGACACCCCGGCCCACGGAGGAGGCGGGGTGCCGACGCGCTCGCGAAAGCATGCTTCCCGATTCGGTGCGAGGTCGAGTGCGGAGAGGTTGTGCACCGCGGTCCGCACCCGCCCCATTGCACGGCATGCAGGCCGTGACCGACCACGTCACCGACGACCAGGGCGACACGGGCTCCGGAGAGCTGTGTGACGTCGAACCGGTCGCCACCGACACCCGCCTCGGCCGGAAGGTATCGGTGCGCGACGTCCAGGTTCGCCTGTTCCGGCAAACCGCGGGACAGCAGGATGCGCCGAAGCGACGCGGCCACCGTGTGCTCGCGGGCCCGCGCACAGCCGGGTCGCGGTCACCGCATGCGGACGGTGGGCGCCGGCTCCGAATTCGGTAATGGGGCCGACAACGCGCCGGCTCCGGAGTTCGGTCCGAGGAGTGCGCGGCGGTTTATCGGTCGGCTTTGTTTGTGGTGCTGAGCAGTGTCGCGGTGATATGCGGCAGGTCCAACGTCGTACGGATGCCCGGCGCGGAGGCGCAGACGTGCGGGACGGCGTTGACTGCGCGGTTCGCGGTGTACCCGGGCGCCGCGGCGGCCATCCGCTCGATCGGCACGGCGAAGCGCATGTCGATGTCGAGAGGAGCGTCGCCGTCGACCACGACATGCCAGCCGGTGGGACGGGCGTCCCAGGCGGGTTCCAGGTCGGTGGTGCAGTACCAAGTGGCTTCGAAGCGCAGCAGTTCTCGGCCGTCTCGCATGCCCGACACGGCGTGGCGTTGCGCGGCCACGCTGCCCTTCGGCAGGGTCCCGGCGGCGATTTCGATCGTACGCGTGGCGGTCGCGACCTCACCTGACGCCTGGACCGAGTCGAGGGGCAATCCCAGTGCGTCGGCGACGAGTGCGAGTGAGGGGCCGAAGGTGGCCTCGGCGTGCGTCAGGCGGCCGGTCGCGGCCAATTCCTCGGGTGCGCGGCCGAACCCCATGACATCGAAAACCAGTAGGGGCGAATCACGGCGCGAGAGATCGGCGTACTCGTGGATTCGCAGCGACTCCAGCCGACGTTGGATGGAAGCGAGGACGAGAGGAACCGCCTCGGTGATGAACCCCGGGCTGACGCCGGTGCTGTGGACCGATGTGCCGCCTTCGGCGCAGGCGGCTTCGACTCGGGCCCGTTCGGACGGATCCATGCTCGCCGGGCGGTGGAACTCCCCGCGCGTCGTCACGACGTTGGTTCCCGACGCGAGGAGTCGACAGACAACGTCGAGGTCACAGTGGAGTGGCATGTACAGGACGCAATCGGCGTGCAGGCCGACGATGGCTTCGACGCTGTCCGTGGCGGTGACTCCGACGGACGCGACCCCGCACAACTCGCCCGCGTCGCGTCCTACCTTGTCCGGGCTATGTGCGTAAAGGCCGACGAGGTCCAAATCGGGATGCTCGATCACCTCGCGCAAGGATCGTGTCCCGATGTTGCCGGTCGCCCATTGCACCACACGGTACCGCCGACTGGTTTTCCCCGCGTTCGCGGTTCCCGCCGTCATGAATGACCGCACTCGACAACCCCCGGAGCAGGTCGCGCGTGACTTGATCGGCTTGGGTTCAGGGACACTGTCTTGGTCATGGCACCTGCCTTTCAGGCAAGGGTCGAGAGAGACCCGAAGGGATTGACCCACCCAGGGGTATGCCAGCCTGCGAGGGCCTTGGAGAAGGGTTGTCCGGCAATCTCGCGATGCGGGCTCCCGCTGCGCGTGATCGGGGTGTCGAACGGTGGCACATTGCGCGGCCCTACCCCACGACGCCGACGCCGATCCTCGTCTTCCTGGCCACGGCAGCGGACGGTGTCGCACGAGACGGGCCTGCGCCCGTGCGTCAGGCGGGCCTGAGGTCGTCGTCGAAGTCGATGTCGAGGCTGCGGAACAGCCAAGAAACTGTCTCGTAGATGCCGACGGTGAAGATGACGTCCATGAGCTGTTGGGTATCGAGGTGTGCGGACAACTCGGCCCAGGTCTTGTCGGAGATGCCGCCGTCGCCGACGAGCTCGTCGGTCGCCTGGAGCAGGGCCGACTCCAGCGGTGACCAGGAGTCCGGGTCAAGGTCATCGGCGATGCGGGCGATCTCGTCCTTGTCCAGGCCGGTGTCCTGTGCCGCGTGCACGTGTTGGGCCCACTCGTAGTGGGCCTGGCGCAGGTGGGTGACACGCAGGATGAGCAGTTCACGCTGCCGCGGAGTCAGGGTTGTGTTCAACAGAAGGTGGGCTTGCATCTGGAAGAAGGCGCGGGCCAAGGCCGGGTGATGGGCGAAGCTGCCCAGGGCGTTCAGTCCCTTGGGACGCCCTTCACTGACCAGAAGGGGGTGCCGCGACTCGGACGGGACCAGCGCGGCCAAAGCCTCACGCATCTCGCGCGGCCATTCCCTGGGCGGAATCGCCTTCACTCGTGCCATCTCGGGTCCTCCTTGCGTGTCTGTCGTCGCGACCGTCTGTGTGGCTGTCGCTTCCGGATTGGCGGGCGGGGCCGTCAGATGCCGGCGAGGCCGGGGCCGCCGTGCATGTACAGGGTTTGTCCGGAGCAGAAGCTGGACGCGTCGGAGGCGAAGAACAGCACGCCGTGGGCGATTTCCTCGGGGTCGCCGAGACGGCCGGAGGCGTTGGTCCGGCCGAAAGTCTCCGGGTCGACGCCGTGAAGTGCGGCGACGTCGACCAGGGTGGCCGCACGCACCGCGCCCACCGCGATCGCGTTGACCCGGACGCCCTTGCCGGTCCAGGCTGCCGCCATCGACCCGGTCAGGCTGTTGGCCCCGGCCTTGGCCGCGCCGTACGGGGCGGCTTGCGGCATGGACAGCAGGCTCGCCCCGGACGAGATGTTCACGATCGCGCCCTTGCGCTGTTCCAGCATGGGTCGCGCGGCGCAGCGGGAAAGGAACCAGACGCTGCCCAGGTTGAGGGCGATGACCTGGTGCCACTCGTCCTCGGTCCACTTCGCGATCGACTTCGTCTCGGCGCCGCCGGCGTTGTTCACCAGGATGTCGAGGCGGCCCAGTTCGTTCAGCGCCGCGTCGACCAGTTCCTGGCACTGTGCGGGGTCGGTGACGTCGGTCGGCACCGCGAGCGCCCGCCGTCCGAGCGCCTGGACTTCCTTTGCGGTTGCCTCAAGCGGTTCGCGGCGTCGCCCCGCGAGCACGACGTCCGCGCCGCGGCGGGCGAGGACCAGCGCTGTGCCGCGTCCGATCCCGGTGCCCCCGCCGGTGATGATCGCGACCTGGCCGTCCAGGGAGAACCGGTCCTTCACGTGACTGCACCTCCGTTGACTCCGACGACCTGGCCGGTGATGTACGACGCTTCGTCCGTGCACAGGAAGGCGCACACCGCGGCGATCTCGTCGGCGGTGCCGAGACGGCCCGCCGGGACCGCCCGTGACAGCACTTCGGCACCGGGCAGTTGTTTCGAACGCTGTGCGCCGCGCAGCATCGGCGTGTCGACGGTGAACGGCGGGATGGTGTTCGCCGTGATGCCCTTCGCGGCGTATTCGAGGGCGACCGTTTTGGTCAGCGCGATGATGCCACCCTTCGACGCGGAGTAATGGGCCTGGCGCGGTACACCTGTCTGTCCCGCGGCTGACGACATGGTCACGATCCGGCCCCAGCCGGCCGCGACCATGTCGGGTATCGCGGATTGCAGGCAGTGGAAGGTCCCCGTCAGATTCACCGAGATCGTGCGCGCCCACTGCTCAGCGGTCAGTTGCTCGAACGGGACGAACCCGGAGATCCCGGCGCTGGTCACCAGGATCTCGATCGGGCCGAGTGCGGTGCGCACGCGGTCGAACGCGTTATCGACCATGGACCGATCCGCTACGTCCGCCTGGACTGCGACGGCCTTCGCCCCCTGGGCTCGTAGCTGCACCGCGGCCTTGTCGGCTGCCTCGGCGTCCAGGTCGAGGACCGCGATCTGCCGTCCCTGGCGGGCCATATGCGCACAGATCGCCAGCCCCAGGCCGGATGCGGCTCCGGTGATCACCGCGACACGACTCAACGCGAACCTCCAAGAAGATTTCCCGGCCGATGCTGTACGAGCGTACAGTGATGCTGTACAGCCATACAAGACCTTCGGCGGGAGAGGATGTCAGTGGCCGCACCCAAGTTGTCTGCGCGGTCCGCGGCAGGCACGTGATCCGGTCAGCGGACAGCACCTTTTCGCTGAGACACGGAAAGCCCACGCCGCAGGTCGGCCTCTAGCATGTGGGCCGAGGGTCGGCGCGGTGCCGATCCCGTTTCGGTTGTGAGAGGACACTGATGGCAGCCCCCCGCCGCGTCGGCACGGAGACCTCGAAGACACGCAGCGTGTTGCTGGACTGCGCGGAGCAGATCATGCTCGACGAGGGGTACGCGGCGGTCACGTACCGAAACGTCGCCTCCAAGGCCGGTGTCGGCCCGAGCCTGGTGCAGTACTACTTCCCCGCAAGCGACGACCTGTTCGTCGCCCTGGTCCAAGACCGCACGCAGCGAAGTCTGCGGAAGCTGGCCGAAGACCTGAAAACCAAGCATCCGCTCCGCGCCATCTGGGACTACGCCAACCACCAGGCCTCCGCGGTGCTGACCACGGAACTCATGGCTCTCGGAAATCATCGCGAGCGGATTCGGACGGAGATCGCGGAGGCCGGGCTGAAGGCCCGGGAATTGGCTCTCGCGGCCCTTGCCGAGGCCTCCGGAGACTACGGTTTCCTTCCGGAGGCGCCATCTCCTGACGTGCTGGTGTTCCTGATGACCAGCACGCCGCGGATGATTGTCATGGAGGAAGCCGCCGGCATTGTGAAGTCCCACGCGGAGACCATCGACTACATCGAGCGATACCTGGACCAGGTGGACACGCTCTAGTTGCAGCCGGGCCAACCGGCGAAAGTCGGTACGACCCGTCGATCTACTGCGTGTCCACCCTCGGTGCATTGCGCTCCACGTTGGGTCACTTCGCGAGCGAGGCCAGCAAGTCCGTTGTGCGCTCCCGGGATTGGCGGCGGTCCTCGCCTACGGGTACGACGAAGGCCTGGATGTCGGTGGCTCCCGCATCGAGAAGGCTTTGCAACTGCCGCGTCACGCTCGGCTCGTCGCCGAGGATCGCGGCGTCGGCGGGAGTCGCCACGCCGCCGATGTCCATGATGCGGCGGTAGTTCGGCAGGCTCTCGTAGCTGCGCGCAGTCCTGGCCGTCGCCTGGCGGGCCTCGTCGAGGTCGTCGTGGACGGCGATGGGGAGGCCGGCGACAATGCGTGGCGCGGGTCGTCCGGCCGCTGACGCGGCGGCGTGGAGACGAGGGGCGATGTGGGTTTCGATCGCCCGCGCGGATGCCATGAACAGTACGACCCCGTCCGCGAGTTCGCCGGCGACGCGGAGGAGCCGCGGCCCGAGTGCCGCCAGCAGCACGGGGACAGGTTGCGTCGCCGGGACGTGTGCCCCTCGGACGGTCCAATCCTCACCCTCGTAGGTGACTTCGTCACCTCGCAGCAGACCGGTGAGGATGCGCAGGTATTCCTCGGTATTGCGGCCGGGGTGGTCGTAGGGCAGGCCATACACGCCGCTGACGAGCGGTTCGTGGGAAGGGCCGATACCCAGCGTGAAGCCGGGGCGTCCCATGGCCTCGGTGACCGCGCTGACGCGTCTCGCCTGGAACATCGGGTGGCAGAAGTAGGTCTGGAGGATCGCGGTGCCGAGTTCGATCGATGTCGTCGCGCGTCCGGCCACCGCCATCGCCGCGAGGGGGTCGGACAGGACGCTGTTGTCGTACCAGACGGAACTGAAGCCGGCGTTCTCGGCGGCCAGGGCCTGCTCGACAAGTTGATCGGTGGTGGCCGGCCGTCCTGTCAGGCCAATCCTCATGGGGGCGAAACCTTTCTCGTCGGTGTTGTTTTGCGCCCGAAAACCATCGGTGCATTCGAGAACAACGAAGTCTCGGTGTCGGTGTGCCCTGGTCACGTCCCGCCGACGACCCGCACAGAGGGGAAGAACGCCCGACCGCGCGGCACCTCATGACCTTTCGACGGTGTCGAGATACCGATCGATGAAGTCCACGACCTCGGCATGGGACATCGAGATGCCGGCGGCTTCCTCCATCACGATCATCCGGGGAGTGCTGGTCATGAGGAACACCAGGACCTCCGGCCGTGCAACCTCCTGCGGAAAGGCGTAGTTCCCGGGCGCCTCGTCCAGTGCGCTCATCACGAGTTCGCGTGCCTGCATGCCCGTCTCGGCCATTTCCGAGCGAATGCATTTTCGGTGGTTGGCGAGGGCCATGAGCTCTGCGGTCAAGCCTGCTGCCGCCGTATCGCTGGCGTAGTTCCAGACCGCGCGCAGGGGGTGGTTCGTACGGAGGTCCGCGACCAGCTTTTTCAAACTCTGCTTCGACCGGTCCCGAACCAGGGCGATGAAAAGTTCGTCAAGGGTCGGGAAGTAATACTGGACCGTCCCGGCGGTCACTTCCGCCTCGGCGGCCACACTGCGGTAGGTGACCGCCGCGTACCCTTCGTCGAGCATGAGCCGCTCAGCGCAATCCAATAGGACCGCGCGCGTCTTGGAGGTCTGTGCGCCGACAGGGCGGGAGTGTGCCATCTGCTTCCTTTCACCACCGGGCCACTCCGGAGCGCACACGGCGTCGGGAGGTACACAATTGCTTTTCGGCTTCCGGTCGTTGATCGGCAGGCTACGGGGATTGCGCGATAAGGGGGGACGGCAAGCCGCGGTGGCTCTGCCCTGCCGGGCAACCACAGGCGGTCTGCCGCCCGCCTTCACCGTTCTGTGCCTACTGCTGTCCCGCGTGCGGTCACCGGTTCGGCGAGTCGCTGCTCATCACAGACCCGTTGGAGCGCGTCGATGGTTTCGTCGAGCCCCGGGCCGAGACGACGCCCGGGCGTGAAGGTGGCGGGAAGGTGTTTCATGCCGTTGATGAGGCCGGTTGTGTCGTAGTGGACGGTTTCCTCGGGAACGCATGCGTAGTCGGGCATGCGGTCGAGGACGTGGGTGAGCATGGTCTTGAACGACTTGCGGGCGAAGTTCGAGCCGATGCACCGGTGGATGCCCAGGCCGAAGCTCGCGTGCCGGTTGCCCGTACGGTCCAGACGCACCGTGTCGGGATCGTCGAACACCCGCGCGTCCCGATTGGCCATCGCCCAGGACAGCCACAGCCGTTCACCCTCCCTGAACCGCGTCCCCGCGACCTCGCAGTCGGCCGCGATCGTACGCCCGTCACCCACAGCGGGGGTGAAATAGCGCAGGAACTCCTCGGTCGCGCTGTCCAGAAGCGCATCCCGCTCACTACTGAGGCGCTCACGCTCCGCCGGATTCTCCGACAGCCACTCCAGCGAATGCGCGGTCAGCGCGGTCGTGGTGTCGAACCCACCACCGATCAGCAGCATCACCGCTTCCATGATGTCGCGGTCGGTGGGCGAGCTGCCGTTGATGTCCGCGTGGATCAGCGCGTCGACCAGGCCAGGACGCGGTTCGGCCCGGAGCCGGGCGATGTGTTCGGTGATTCGCTGGTACGACCTGGCCATGCCGTCGATGACCTTCGCCATCTCCGGCGAGTCGGGCTTGGTGTACACGCTCATATGCGCCGGCTCGCAGAAGACTTCCCAGTCCCGCAGCGGCAGCCCGAGCAGGGCCATGGTCATCACGGCGGGGACGATGTTGGCCAGGTCGTCGACGAAGTCGATGGTGCCGGTCTCGATGCGTTCGTCGACGCAGGCCCGGGTGATCTCGTCCATGACCGGCTGCCAGCGCGCGACGGCAGCCGGGGAGAGGTACGGGTTCAGTGCCTGACGGTAGTGCCGCTGCTCGGGCGGATCCATCTCCAGGAACCCCCCGCGCGTGCTGACCTCGCCGTGCGGCCGGTGCGGGATGGTGATCCCGAAATAGCCCTTCCTCTCCCCCTTGACGTCGTTGTCGTTGGACAGCAGGTCCGCGCGCCGAGCCAGATCGAACACCTCCTGGTTGCCGCTCGCAAGCCAATAGCCGCCGTGGCGGTCGGTCCAGGCGACCGGACACCTGCCGTGCAGGTCCCGGGTGATCTCCTCGAAGTCCGTCCGGTAGGCGGTGGAGTGCCGGTCGAAGTCGATCTTGTGCTTCTTGCGGTCCTCCCCCGCCTCGGGGAAGGTGGCGTCGCTGCTCATGAGGGGACCTTGTCGTCGAGGTGATGCCACGGATCAGCGGGGGGTACGGGCCTGTGGTGGGACGATCCGGCTTCTCCCACCGGCGCATTGATGTGGCTCCGGTGCCCCCGGTCACGCGTCGGCGTTCTGTGGTGTGTGCCGTCACAGGGTTCGCTGTGGCAAGCGGACATGTGCCGGATGCCGGCCGCCCCCGGTGAACAGGGTGGTCCGGTGGTCTCAGCCGATGGCCACCGGCATGGTGTCCCAGCCGCGGACGGTGGTAGTGGGTGAGCGGCGGGCGTTCGCCATGTCGGCTTCCCAGTCGGGGAAGCGGTTGAGAACCTCGTCGAGGGCGACGCGTCCTTCGAGGCGGGCGAGTGCGGCACCGACGCAGAAGTGGACGCCGTGGCCGAAGGTGGCGTGCTGGCCCATCTTGCGGTGGATGTCGAAGCGGTCCGGGTCCTCGAACTGCCGCTCGTCGCGGTTGGCCGACGCGAACATCATCAGCATGGCGCTGCCGGCCGGGACGGTCTGCCCGTGGATCTCGACGTCCTCGGTGACGTAGCGAGCAAGGTTCGGGCCGGGCGGCTCGTAGCGCAGCAGTTCCTCGATCGCGTTGGGGATCAGGCCGCGGTCCTTGACCAACTCGCGGCGCTGGTCGGGGTGTTCGGACAGGACTTTGCCCATCCACCCGAACAGGCGGCCGGTGGTCTCCACGCCCGCACCCGCGATGACCGCGACGAAAATCAGGACCTCGTCCTTGGTCAGCTTGCGGACCTTGCCCGTCTCGTCCTCGAACTCGGTATTCAGCAGCTCGGTGATGAGGTCGTCGGACGGATTCTTGACCCGCCAGTCGACATACTCGGCGTACATCCGGCCGTCGAAGTACCGGTTCTCGCTGACCGGCAGCGGCTCGCCCGGCTTGTTGCGCAAACTGCGCTGCGCGTGGTCGCGTACGGTCGGCTGCTCGGAATCGGGGATGCCCATCAGCATGCCGATCGCCCGCATCGGCAGCTCGTCGCCCAGATCGAGAACGAAGTCGAAGCGGTCGGAGCCCACCAGCGGGTCGAGGCACGCGACGCAGAAAGCCCGGATCTTCGCCTCGATCTCCCGCATCTTCTTCGGCGAGAACGCCTTCTGCACCAAAGCGCGGTGGATGGTGTGGATCGGCGGGTCCTCGTTGATGAACGTCCCCGGCGGGATGGCCGGCGCCGCCTTGACGACCTCCAGGATGTCGCCCTTCGCGGAGCTGAAACGGCGGGTGTCCTTCGCGACGGCCACCACATCGGCGAACCGGCTGACCGCCCAGAAGTCGAGGCGCTCGTTGTAGTACAGCGGCGCCTCGTCACGAAGCCGCTTGTACACCGGGTACGGGTCGGCGTCGATCTCCATGTCGTACGGGTCGTAGTACAGGTCGCTGCGGCTCACGGTTCCTCCTCGAAGACTTGACCTGTACATGTGTACAGCAACAACTGTACACGCGTACAGTGGCAGAGCGAAACTCCTCACTTTCGTGAGGCACCGTAAGGTGCAGCGGCAGTCGACACGGGGTGTGCGGATCCGTGCGCCCCCCGGCCGCCCGCGAACCGTCCGCCCGGCGAACCATGTACAGCCGCGCTGTACGCATGTACAGTCGCGTGCGCCTCGACTTTCGGAACCACGGTCCGGTGGCGCGACGGTTCTCGGCGCCCCGCTTTGCGGCGGGCGGCCGAGTCGCGGCCCGGTGTGCCCAGGCCGTTCTCCACGGCACCGGCCGGGAACCGCAGGCAACGCACCACACCGGCCCCAGCCTTTTGCGCACGCGAGCCGCACCCACTGCGTCCCCAAACACCGAACGGGGGGCCGGCGTTCCTGCACCACGAGCCCGTCGGAGGAAAGCCCATGAGACTGTGCAGAACCCGGAGAACCCGCAGATCCGTCGCTGTCTTCGCCCTGGCCTCGGCCCTGGTGCTCGCCGGTTGCGGACGCAGCGGTGACGGCGGCAGTGACGAGGACAGCAACGGGCAGGCGACGGCCGCCCCCACAGCCGTGTCCGCCGACTTCGGAGACCTGAAACAGGTCTGCCGCCCCGGCAACCCCTCGGGGTCACCTGCCCAGGGTGTCACCGACAAGGAGATCAAAGTCGGCACCCTCACCGATGTCGGCTTCACCAAGAAGCCCGAATTCGGGGACGTCGCCAAGGTGTTCACTGCCTGGTGCAACGACGCCGGCGGCATCAACGGACGCAAGCTGAGCGCCGCCGTCCGCGACACCAAACTCACGGAGGTCCGGCAGCGGGTCACCGAGGCATGCAGCGAGGACTTCGCGCTCGTCGGCGGCGGCGCGGGCCTGGACGCGCTCGGCGTCCGCGATCGGCTGAACTGCCTGCTGCCCGAGTTCCCGGCCCAGACCGCCACCGTCGAGAATCAGGGCTCGGACCTGCAGATCTCCATCCAGCCCCTCAGCCCGTCGCACTGGCCGTACGAGGGCTTCTACAACTGGCTGACCAAGGAGGCCTACCCCGCCTCCGCCGGGTCGATCGGGATCATCGCCATCGACGCCCCGGTCACCAAGGTCAGCACACAGCGGGCGACCGAAAGCCTGCGCGCCATCGGTGCGAACGTCACCTACACCGACCTGTACCCCGCGGCCGGCGTCTCCGACTGGACCCCGTACGCGCAGTCCATCAAGAACAAGGGTGTCAAGGGCCTGGTCTTCCTCGGCGACTTCCGCAACCTTGCGAAACTGGAGCAGGTCCTCACCAGCCTCCAGTACAAGCCGGATTGGATCGACGCCAACTCCAACGCGTACGGTCCCGCGTTCCTCGAACTCGCCGGGAAGACCGCCCTCGCCTATCAGAACAACCTTGCCGACCTGGGCGGTTTCCACCCGCTGGAGACGGCGTCCTCGTCCCCGGCCGTCCAGCAGATGATCGACCTGTACGCCAAGTACGCCCCCGGCTCCAAGGTGAGCTTTCTCAGCCTCAAGGCGTTCTCCGCCTGGCTCGTCTTCGCCAAGGCAGCCGTCGCCTGCGGGGACAACCTCACCCGCAAGTGCCTCTACGAGACGGCAGCCAAGGAGACCAACTGGGCGGGCGGGGGACTCCAGGCGCCCATCGACCTTTCCCAACACGTGCCCGTGAAGTGCTACAACGTCGTCCAGGCGACCCCCGACGGTTGGAAGCCCGCCGACTTCAAACCCGACACCGGTGCCTACCGGTGTGACGCGCCGGCCACCGCGCTCACCGGAGACTACGGAAAGCCGCTCACCCTCGCCGACGTCGGAAAGAGCTTGAACGACCTCCGCTGACGGGAACCACGGTCAGGGGCACGGAGTGCAGCGGTGGGAAACGTCTTGCCACGTCCGTCACACGACGCGGGAGCCCTTCCGACACCCGTGCCCCCGACCCCCAAGCCACCTACAGGACAGGGCGACGGTGTGCGGGGCATGTTGTGCAGGACGTGGTTGGCGGCGCAGTCGCCGCCGCGGTTGAGCCGGTGCCGGTCGCGGCGGCCGGACAAGGCGGGTATCGGCACGACCCCAACCAGGTGCGCGATTGACGTTCCCGAGCTCAGCCGTTCGGGGTGTCGCCGCGGATGGCCGGGAGTTGACCGGCAACGTCCGGGCCGACGCCGTCGAGCGCGAACAGGTTCGGAGCGGCTTGGGCACTGAGTGCGCGCAGTTTTGAGGCCGCGCGCGCAGGGCCTCACATCCCGGAGCGGAGCTTCGGGGCTGGGTCTTGTCCTGCGTGTCGACGCCGCCTCGAGGTCCGGGGCCTGTTCGGACCTGTTCAAGCTTGCTGGGTCACTGCCATCCCCTCGCCGGCCCGACTGGGGCGGCGCAGGCGCCCGTCCGGTCGCGTGCGGTTGCCCTTCCGCCAAACCGACGAATCGGCTACAGGACAGCCGTTGGACGTCCGTCAGTCGGTGAGCCGGACCCGACGGAGGAACCACCCCGCATCCGCCATGTCGCGGTCACGTGGCGGGATACCACCGCCCGTCTGCGACGGCCGACTTGACCTCGCGGGTCACCTGCCGCGCGACGGCCACGGTGGAGGCAGACGCGTGGCGGGCCCGCGGAGTACCCAGCACGATGGATCGGTGTATCTCCGGCTCGGATACGGGTGCGGCGCTGACCAGGCCGACGGCGAGGTCGGCGGCGACGGCCACCCCGGGGAGAACGGCCCAACCGTGCCCGGCAAGAACGAACTGCCTGAGTATGGGGAGGTAGTTGGACTCGGCGACGACGTCGAGGTGGGTTCCGGCTTGGGCGGCCGCCGTGTCGATCAGCGTTCGGAGTGCGTGGCCCGCGGCAGGCAGGCCAAGAGGGCGTTCGGCGAGTCTCATGACAGGGATCGGCTGGTCGGGCCGCAGGCGGTCGCTCAGCGGTGCTGCGACCCACAGCTTCTCGATGATCAGAGTGGTGGGGTGCATCAACACGATGTGGTGCACGCTGTCCAGCAGGCTCACGTCCAGGTGCCCGTCGTCCATCCACTGCTGGAGCTGACCGGAGTGCCCGGTGACGACGCGGAGGTCGATGTCGGGGTACTCGAAGGTGACAGCGGTCAACAACCGTTCGCCCAACACGTCGGCGGTGCTGTCCAGGAGGCCGACAGCCACCGTGCCGGTCAGCACACCGGTCGGCCGCAGCAGGTTCCGGGCGCGCTTCAGCTCCTCCAGCACGCGACGGGCGTGGTGCACCATGACCAGCCCGGCTTCGGTCGGCCGCATGCCCTGCCAGGTACGCTCGAACAGGGTGACGCCGAGCTCCTTCTCCAGGCCGATGATGCGCTGGGTGACGGCGGGCTGCGCCAGCCCCAGGAGCTCGGCGGCCCTGGTGACGCTGCCCGCGTCAGCCACCGTGATGAGGGCAGTGAGTTGCTTGAAATCCAATGCCCTTTCGCCTCGTCTCGGCCATCACTTGCCGTGGATCTGTTTGCGGCCGCCATTGCGCATTGCACCCGCGTCAGCGTGATCACACCGGACTCGGTCAGCGGCCTCGCGTCCGCAGCGCTGTCGCATCCGCTGTCAGGAGCAAGAGCCTCCACCCAGCGCCGCTCTTCCGCCGCTCGCCGGGCCTGAGACGACCAGGCGCCGAACCCAACGAGCCGATGGACTCCGCTGGACCATCCGCTCCGCCCCCATCGAGAGGAACGCGCGGCCTACATCCTCACCACCGTTGAACGGGCGTTGACTCCAGGCCCAGGGGTCGTGCGTATGAGGGGTCCTTCTTGTCCCACGTGCCCTTGATGAAGCCGGCGAACGCCCCGGACGTGAGCAGCGAGGTGTCGCCGGTCAACGTCCACTCGAGGGTGCAGCGGCGCAGCACGATCTTCCAGGTGCCGTTGCGGCGTTCGAGGCGGTCCAGGTAGCGGCTGCCGATGAGGTGGACGCTCTTGCCGTCGCGGGCGCGCATGGCGCCGATGACGTAGCTCTCGCAGTGGGCTTCGTCGCCGTCGATCTCGCACGTGTGGGTGGTGATGTTGTGCAGGTGGTCGATGAACACCGATGAGTGCGCCTGGTTGGCGTACTCGCCGTACTCAGGTCCCGGCTTGACGACGGGGCCGTGCTCGTCGGTTCCGTCGTCGTGGTACACGCTCGCCATCAGCTCGACGTCGTGGCGGTCGTGGCCGCGCGACTGCTTCATGACGCAGTCGAGGATGGCCATGCGATCTGCCACATAGCGAAGTTCGCGGCGGAGCTCGTGCAACTCGTCCTCAATGGACACGACGGTCCCTTTCTCGTGGTGGTGGGCAGTGCCGGCAGCCTGTGACCGGGATCGGAAGTTGTGTCTTCGACCGGTCTGTTCGTCAGTGACAATTCGGGGGCTGTCCCTGAGTCCGCGTCGGATGGTGCCTGCCGATGACTCCGGCTGTCCCTCGCACCCTCGGCGGCCGATGTCGTCCCCGGACTGTCACAGTGGTGCCGGGGTCGTTCATCCCAGGTGACGCTGCCCTTCGGTGTGGGGTTGTTCGCCGACCAGGGGATCAAGTGTGTGAACGGGGATCGTCGGCGAAGGTGGGAAGTGTGGCAAGCCTCGTATCAACGTACCCCCGTGCTGTACACGGGTACAAGACGCTTGAGACGGCGTTCGGCTGTGCGCTCCTGAGGAGCGGCGTCTGACGTGCGCCTTGATTGACGACGGAAGCAGCAGATCGTCGCAGGCACACCGCATGCTTCAGTACGCCGCGCGATCCGGAAAACGGTTGGGTCGACAGGCTTGACGCAAGGCTGAGGTGGACGGTCGGCCACCCGCTCCTCGGCCTGGGCGCAGGGTCTTGCGCCGCATTTCACGCGGTGTTAACTTGATGCTGTACGCGTGTACAAGATCGCGGCCCTGCTACTGCACGCACCTCGCGAAGTAGGTATATCCATGACTGCTCAGTACGATCTCGTCATTCGCGGTGGCACCGTCGCCGACGGCCTCGGATCACCCCTTGTCGAAGCTGATGTCGCCGTATCGGACGGGCGCATTGCCGAGGTGGGGAAGGTGAAATCCGCCGGCGCCGAGGAAATAGATGCGCGAGGATTGCTCGTCACCCCGGGTTTCGTCGACATTCACACGCACTTCGACGGCCAGGCGACCTGGGACGAGCGCCTTCTGCCGTCAAGTTGGCACGGTGTGACCACCGTTGTCACCGGCAACTGCGGAGTCGGTTTCGCGCCCGTGCGCCCTGGCGACCAGGACGTACTCATCGAGCTCATGGAAGGCATCGAGGACATCCCCGGGACCGCCCTCCACGACGGCCTGGAGTGGAACTGGGAAAGTTTCGGCGAATACCTCGATGTCCTGGGATCCCGCTCCTGGGACGTCGATGTCTGCGCCCAGTTGCCCCACGCTCCGCTGCGGGTGTACGTCATGGGCGACAGGGCCCGCCGTCTGGAGTATGCGACGCCCGACGACATCGCTCGAATGCGCGAGATCACCCGCGACGCCATGCGGGCCGGCGCGATAGGTTTCTCGACCTCGCGCCTGATCTCCCACAAGTCGATCAAGGGTGACCCGACTCCGTCCTATCGCGCGCACGAGGACGAACTGACCGGCATTGCCATGGGTGTCAAGGACGCCGGACGCGGTGTGCTGCAACTGATCTCGGACTTCTACCCCGACGAGCGCGCCGCGGAATACGCGATGATCGAGCGAATCCTGCGCACTTCGGGCCGGCCGATGTCCATCTCGATCACCCAGTTCCACGATGACCCCGACGGATGGCGCGAGCACATGGCAATGATCGCCAGGTGCCGTGCCCAGGGGCTCGAATTGCGTGCCCAGGTGGCCCCTCGCCCCGTCGGAGGAATCATGGGGCTGACAACCACTGCACACCCCTTCAAGGGGCTGCCGTCCTTCAAGGCCGTAGCAGGAAAAACGCCGGCCGACCAAGTCGCTGCGATGCGCAATCCCGAATTCCGTTCACGGGTGCTCGAAGAGGCGGCGACGAACCCCAGCATGGTTACGCCTTCACGGCTTTTCCCGATCGGCGATCAGGTCGACTACGGTCGCGATCCTGAAAAATCCGTCGCCAAAATCGCGCAGCGAGAAGGCCGTGACCCCAACGAGGTGATCTACGACCTCCTCATGGAGAAGGACGGCAACGCGCTGCTGTTCTGGGCCATCCTGAACTACTACGACCACGACTACAGCGCGATCCGCGACATGCTGACCGATCCCGCCTCGGTGATCGCGCTGGGCGACGCGGGCGCACACGTCGGTGCGGTGGTCGATGCCACGTTCCAGACCACCTCGTTGCAGCACTGGGGCGATGAGCTGGGGGTCTCCGAAGTCGTCCGCCTGCAGACCTCCGCCACCGCCGCAACCGTCGGGCTCCACGACCGCGGTGTCATCGCCCCGGGCAAGCGCGCGGACCTGAACGTGATCGACATGGACGCGCTCTCCGTCAGTCCGCCCTACCTCGTCAACGACCTGCCCTCGGGGGCGAAACGACTGATGCAGCGCGCCGACGGATATGTCGCGACGACGGTCGCCGGCATACCGACCTACCGTGACGGCGAGTTCACCGGCGCACTGCCCGGAAAACTTGTCAGGGGACCTCAATCGGCGTGACGTTCCCGCCGCAGATCCCTTCGTAAAATTCCAACCGGGACCGCGGTGACGGTTCCGCCGCAAAACCCGACCGCCCTGTCGGCGCAATTCACCAACCGGGCTCGCAGGGGCCTCGAAACGGAGAGACGGCGCAGATGACCATACAGGTCAAGCCTATTGACGGTTCCAATGGTATCGGCTGTGAGGTTCACGGCCTTACGTTCGAGGCATTGGACGACAGCCGGACGCGCAGCGAACTCGTCCGCCTGTGGGTCGAGCACGGAGTCATCGTCTTCAGGGGCGTGGAAGGGGCGGAGTTCCAACTGCAACTCAGCCGTGTCTTCGGCGACGTGCAGGCCCACCCCATGGACGACCAGACCAGCGGAAACAAGCACAAGGAGATCGTTCGGCTCACCTACGACCCGAACGACGCGGACGCCTGCGAAATCGACGGAAAAGCGCTCGTCGGCTGGCTGCCGTGGCACATGGACATGATCTACCTGGACAAGGTGAGCCGAGGCGCCGTCCTTCGCCCGGTCGTGCTGCCCGACGAAGGCGGCCGGACGGGATTCATCGACAAGATCAAGCTCTACGAAAAGCTGAACGCGGATGCCAGAGAGAAAGTCGACGGGCTCTCGGTCGTCTACCACATGGACATCGACTTCGACAACCTGAAGTTCGCGCGACCCAAGACACTCAAAGTCACCAGCCGTTCGACGCTGTTCCAGGATCTCATCACGAAACGCGACCAAGGCCTGTTTCCACGTGTCGAGCATCCGCTCGTCTACCGCCAGAAGGAAACCGGCCGACCGGTGCTGAACTTCTCGCCCTACTTCGCCCAGGAAATCCGAGGTCTCCCCAAGCCGGAAGGGGACGCGATCCTCGGTTCGCTGGGAGACTTGTGCCTCGATCCCGCCAACGCCTACTACCACGAGTGGAAGTTCGGCGACATGGTCCTCTGGGACAACTGGCGCATGCTCCACTGCGCCACCGGTATCTCGGCCGACGCTGTTCGAATCATGGAGCGCACGCAGATTCTGGGCGATTACGGACTCGGTCGCCTCGAGTCGGACGGCGAGGCAATCCGCGACGAAATGCGGGTGACGGTGTAAGAGGGGGTCGACCGCTTCCACAGCGCGATCGCATGAACCGTGCATGCCATGCATCCGGTCATGCCCATGGTGATTTCCCGATCGCGAGTCAGCCAACCCGCGGGCACTGCGGCGATGTCGGTGCGGGACAGGTTGTCGAAGGTTTTCCGCGATGGCATTTCGCCGACTGGTTCCCGTAACACGGGCCCGGGGTCTGGCCCCGGGCGCGGTTGGAGTTGGTGTCGGTGCTGCTGGTCGGCCCGCAGGTGCCGCAGGCTCGGGAATTCGGCTGCGGAGCCGGCCAACAGGACGGCGGCCCGTCCCGGCCGCCGACGATGGCGGAACTGATTCACACGGCCAGGGCCAGGGTGTCAAGTGGCATGCGCCGCTTGATGCCCGGCACCTGCTTGCCGTCGTCCTACCCGTGCCGGCCGCCCCGCTCGGTCGCCTGTGGCACTCCGGCTGTCGGACGCACACGCGCTGGGAGTCGCCTCACGGCCCCACCAGCGCGCTCGTGCGCACGCAGGCGGCGGGGATCTCCTCCCAACGGCCCTCGACGTACCACCGGCGCCAGAAAGTGGCGCACCTTCTGGTATGGCGGCAAGTCCTGGGGAAGCCGCGCCGGACACAGCCTGCGCGCACCCAATACACCAACGCGTCGATGAGCTCAGAAGAGTTTGCTTGGCTGGACAGCCACCGGGCTGCAGCGGCGGCACCACCGCCCACTCGACATCGGTCAGGTCCGTCGGATACATCGGCCGCCCAGCCATCCCTTCCTCCCCCACCAGCGCCGGCAATGCCAATTGGCTTTCCGACAGGGGGACTTCGCCCTCCAGGCCACCGTGGCATCCGCACTGCCGTTGGTCATGTCGGCAACGGGCGCGGATCAGTCTTGGGGTGGGGGGTGTGGTAGTGCGGGTGCCAGTGTCCTTCGCGCATCGCTGTTCTGCTCAGGCGGACGAGGGTGGCGGTGACGACGCGTACGGCGGAGGGTGTGCGGGCGGAGGGTTGTCTCGCGACGACGAGGGAGCGCCGTATATCGGGTTCGCACAGGGGAGCGGCGCTGAGCGATCCGTCGGCGAGGTCCTCCGTTACGGCCACGCCGGGCAGGACGGTCCAGCCGAGGCCGGCGAGGACAAGTCGCTTTTGCATGTGCAGGGAGTTGGTCTCGACGACGGTGTCGATGGCGACGTCGGCGGTCGCTGCGGCGTGGTCGATCAGGGTACGTAGTGCGTGGCCGGACGAGGGCAGCACGAGGGGCTGTCGCGCGGCGTGCGCGAAAGGTACCGGAGTGTCCGGCCGGAGTCCGGCTGTGGGTGGCGCGACGGCCCAGAGGTTGTCGCGGACGACGGGGTGGCTGTTGATGGCGGGGGTGTTGTGGGCGCTGTCGAGCAGGGTCACGTCGAGGTCGCCGTTGTCAAGCCATTCTTCGAGGTGATCGGAGGACGCGACCGTCAGGCGCAGATCGATGCCGGGGTGGTTCCGGCGGAGTGCCGCGACGAGGAGCGGGCCGAGCAGGTGGGCGGTGCTCTCCAGTAGGCCGACGGCCACGGTGCCGGTCACGTCGTCGGGGTGTGGTTGGACGGACATCAGGGTGTGCTTGAGGTCGTCGAAGATGCGGCGTGCGCGGTCGGCCATGATCTCCCCGGCCGCGGTGAGGCGCATGCCCTGCCTGCTGCGCTCGAACAGGATCACACCGATCTCGTCCTCAAGGGTGCGGATCTGCCTGGTGACGGCGGGTTGGACCAGGTCGAGGATCTCGGCGGCGCGGGTCACACTGCCGACTTCGGCCACGGTGATCAGCGCCTTGAGCTGTTTGAGTTCCACCAGGTCTCCCCTGACGGTCGGGTGAAGCCTCACACGGGATCGATCATTGTCATCAGTCGTCGTGATTGCTCCGGAGCTCAGTCGCGACCGTCGCCTCGGTTCTGCTGGGGCAAGGAGCGCCCGGTCATCATTCTGAATGATGGAAACATGAGTTTCAATTCTGCACTCGGAAATATTGATCCGCGGAATGTGCGCTTCCTACCATCACGGTCACCGGGGCAAGAAACGAAACCTGGCGCGCACGTAACCCGTGCGACCGGCCGGGCTCGGCCGGCGGCGGCACGACGGCGCGCCGGCATCACGCCCGTTCGCGGGCGCGGTTCCGGTGGTCCGGTCCGCGTCCTCCTCCGCTGCTGTGTGAAACCCCGAGTTCTTCCCCTGGGAACGGCCCCTCGGGCCGCCCGACGAAACGAGGTGGTTTTCCGGCATGCAGACACTGACGGTCAAACGTCCGACGAAACGGTTGCTATGGGCCGGGGCACTCGCCGGCTTGTTGGCCCCGCTATCGGTCCCGGTCGGAGCGGCTCACGCGGTTGAGTCACCCGCATCACCGGCTCCGGCGAGCGTGTCCGTGGACTTCGGTGCGCGGCAGGGGGAACTACCGCGGCCGGAGAAGTACAACAACTTCGGCAACGCGGCGGCGTGGCCCCAGCAGCGTGCCGACGACGTGGCGTACCTGAACGAACAGGGCCTACACGGCGAGGTCTACCGCGTCTGGCTCAGCAACGCCAACGCCCCTGGCACGAACGTGTTCGACACGTGCGAACTCGCGACCCAGACCTGTGACTTCTCGGCGGTGGACGCCTACCTCACCCAGGCGAGCTCGGTGTCTGATTCCCTTCTGGTGAACCTCAGCCCGTCGGCGTTCGTCCGAGGCCGGCGCCCGCTCGCGGAGCTGCGGCCGATGCTGGAGCTGATCCTGCGGAATTTGAAGGAGAAGTACCCGGACGTCAAGTACGTCGAGGCCTTCAACGAGCCCGACTGGCAGTTCCACGGCCAGGAGCGCAGGGCGGGACGCCCGGCCGACCAGACGACCCTGCAACCCGGCGACCTGTACCGCTTCTACGCGCCGTTTTACGAGGCGGTCGGCGACGTCAACAAGAACGTGCGGCGCGGTGACCGGATCCAGGTGGGCGGGCCGGCGCTGATGTGGATGGACCCGAAGTGGATGGAGCCGTTCCTCGACGACTTCGCCGCCGACCGCAATCCCCGCAAGCGCCTCGACTTCATCTCCTACCACGCCTACCTGTCCTGGGACGACAAGTACCAGACACCGACGCGGTACGTCAGCGACCTCAGCGCGGTGGCCTCACAGCGGCGGACACTGGCCGGGTGGCTGAAGCAGCGCCGCCTCGACACGGATCTGCCGGCCTTCATCACCGAGACCGGCATCTACCCCGGCCCGTCGTTCGACGACACCGACCCGAGGAACGACTACGTCCGGCAGGCGGCCGCCATGGCCACCTACAGCTACCTGTACGCGAATCAGCCCGACACGTACATGTTCAACTGGTGCGTCCGGCACTTCGCGGAGGAACGAAAAGACCAGTTCGTCACCCGCACCCCCGACGGACCGCTCACCGACACCTTCACGCCCTACGGCAACATGCTCCTGATGCAGTCCAGGATGAAGGACACACGCGTCTCCGCCGTCTCGGACAACCTCGAAGGCGACAACGGCATCTATGCAACCGCGTCGAAGGACCGCACCGGCGCATCGCTGATGGTCTGGAACTGGCAGCACGTCAACGACACCAGCTACCGCACGACCGTCGACATGACCCGCCTGCCCTCCGAACTGCGGCACGGCCCGGTCCGCCGACAGCTCTTCCGGATCGACCAGACCACCAGCAACTACTTCACCGACCCGACCAAAGCGGATCTCCAACTCGTCGACGACAAGATCGTCAAGCCGGGAAAGACCTACACCGAGACAATCGACCTCGCCCCGAACGCGATCTACCTGATCCTCCTCGAACCCGTGCGACGCTGACCGACGCGCCCTCACGCACACCCCCGAGGAGCCCCCGCGTTGTGGGTCCCGCCGCACCGGCGACGGGACCCACAACGCGGTATGAGCACGGCCCGCTCACGGCGGGCGCCCGCACACGCTGCCTTGGCGCCCGCAGCGGCCCCGGACCGGTTTTGGCAAGCCCCCGTTCCTGCGGAAACCGCAGATCGCCCGATGTGTCCCCGCATCCGTGGGTCGCTCGGAAAATGTTTTTCACGGAGCGAGCGAAGTAATTTCGTCCACGCGGCACGCATGCGCACCGTCAATTCAATAACCGCCTGAATCGGAACCTGCCGGAACTGTTCCGGGAAACACAACCCAAAAACGAATGCCGGCGGCAAACAGGCGACCGCTCCCGTGTTCGCGCGCGTCCTGTGGACTCGTCCCGCCCGGTCCCGCGCCCTGGTCCCGCACGGACATCTCGTCGTTTCATCCTTCTCCACCGGCATGGCCGCAGCCCCGCAATTATTCTCATCAATCCAAGTGATGAGGCCATGAGTTCAGATTGTGGATTGTCCGCGATTGATATGCAGGGCTCGCCTTCCCTACGCTCGCGGCACCAATTGGCGTTGCTGCGGCGAACAGCGGCAGTGTTTCGGCGTGATCGTCGACCCGTCGAAGGCCGCCGAAAATAGCGAAGGGGGTTTCGTGTTCTCCGATCGATCAGCGAGAGGTGTGCGCACACGATGGCGTGTTGCCGTGCGACCGCGCGTGATCTCGTGCGGCACGCGTTTCGGCAACCCGCACGCCCAGGCGGAGATCCCTCCGCCGCAGGTGCGTGCGGCCGGCACCAGAGCCGCGCAGTTCCGCGCGCGGCTGATCGCTCTGCTCGTTCTGGTCCTCGCGGCGGGAACGCTGTCGTGGCCGTCCGCCGATGCCGCGGATTCGGCTGACGCGGACCGGCGGCCTCCGGGGCCTGCGGTGACCGTCGGTACGGCCACCGGCAGTTACCGTCCCGGACTGACCGAGGCCGGCCTGGTCTCGCTCACCGCACTGGGTGAGGCGCGGTTGTGGCTGGGGCTGGTCGACAAGCGGGACAAGGGCGCGCGGTTCGACGTGCAGGTCGAGCTGCTGAACAACGGCACGCCGGTGGCGACCGGGACGCGCCGCTGTGTCGGCGACCTGAGCCCGGACGCCGACCGCGCACGTGAAATCGCGTTCCCCTGGGATGAGTTCGCGGTACCGGTGCTGAAGGCGGGGGACGTACTCGCGCTCCGCGTGTCGGCCCGGATCGGCACCGGCGAGGACGGCAGGAAGTGCAAGGGCGCGGACACGGCCTCCGGCTTGCGCCTGTACCACGACTCGCCTAACCGTGCGTCCGGCCTGTCCGCGACGATCACGCCCGACCCGGCGGTGGACCTGTTCCTGCAGTCGGATGGCACCCCGTGCCGTACGTGGCCCGGCGCTCACCGCCACTCGCTCACCGAGACCCGCCCGACGGACCGCTGGGCGGCGTGCAAGGACTCCGGTGATCTGCGGTTCTCGCGCGGCAACGCCTGGTCCCAGGTCGGCACATGGGACCTGCCGGCGCAGTGCGCCTGCGCGGAACAGCTCCTGCCCGATGTGCGGAACAACCCGCCCGCGCCCAAGCCCGAAAACATAGAGGTCACCGAACTGCCACTGCCGCCGGTGACCGCCGACAACGCACCGGGCGGCTGCACACCGGCGCTCAACCCCCGCGGCACCGGATGCATGAGCCAACGCGGGGGCCTGGAGTCCGGCGGTTTCCTGCCCGATGGCAAGCACGTCACCGCCGTGGTCACCTTCACCGGGGCGCCTGCCGCCCCGGATCCGGCGAGCATCTACACCGGCGACCAGCTGATCATCGTCAAGACCGACGGCACCACATTCCCGGGCGGCGACGCATGGAAGTGCGTCACCTGCGGCGTTCCCCCCGAGAACGCCCAAGGAGTGACCGCCGCACCGGAACACCCCTTCCCCCTGGCGGACGGCAAACGCGTCACGGTCGGCACGGAGATCGTCGACTGCGGCCCCCACCAGATCGCCGACGCGGCGTGCACCCCGGACCAGGTGCACATCGTTCCGATCCGATGGAACACCACACCGGACGGCTCCGGGCCCGGCGGACCCATCCGCGAACCGCGCATGCACCCGGACGGCGTGCACTACGGCTTCAACGCCTTCACCTCCATCAACGGCAAACTCGGCCAGTACGCCTACATCGGCCGCCTGGTGTACAATCCCGCACCGACTACCGGCACGCCGCTCGCACCGCGCTACGACCTGGTCAACGTCGTCCGGCTGTTCGACCCCGACCCGGCCCAGCAGCTGTGGCGGGTCAACCCGGACAACCCCAACGAGCTGGACTACAACCCCGACGCGATCACCGTCGGCGAGCTGCGCGGCTTCTCCGCCGACGGCCGCGAGGTCTTCTACATCGGCGCCCCGCTGGAGTCGTCCAACATCGACGTCTTCGCCGCGGATCTGACCACCGGCAAGGTGCGCCGCCTCACCGGCAACCCCGAGTACGTCGACCCGGTCACCGCCTCGCCCGACGACCGTTGGATCGTCGCGCTGGACACCCGCGGCTCGGACCGGCAGATGTTCCTCGCCGGCATGCGCGCCGTCCCGCCGGTCACCGACATGGTCAGCACCAGCGTCACCTCGTCGACGCGCAACAACGGCAGCCGCAGGTTCTTCCAGCCGATCCTGATCGACCGGTACGGCGACCGCGGCTCCTACCAAGGCCAGCAACTCAACGCCGCGGGCGACGGCAGCCCCGGAGCGGTCAACGACCCCAACTGGAACGGCCGCGCCGACGCCATGTGGTCACCCGACGGCACCGCCGTCGTCTACTGGCAGGCCCTGGTCACCTCGCCCGCGTGCGGCGGGAACAACCCGCTGCCCTGCCCGGTGTCCACCGCGGACGGCGGCCGTGATTCGCGGATGATGATCGCCCGCCTGACCGACCGCAAGCCGGTACCGCCGCGCCCGGTGACCCCGATCGCGGACACCGTCCCGTGGGGCGTCCCCTACGAGGTTGGCACCCCGCCGCCAGCCCGGCCGTACATCCCACAGGGCACCTACACCCTCAAGGGCGACAAGTTCGGCAGCGCGCAGGTCACCATCACCGAGAACGCCGCCCGCACCGCCATCAGCACCGTCGCCGTCAGCTACACGAACTACTCCGACGACGGCTACCACGTCCTCAACGGCACCGAAAGCGTCACCACCAACAACCCCTCCCCGACGCTCAACAAGATCGACTGGTACTCCGACCTGGTCCAGACCGGCTGCGTCGACGCCACCAAGAAGACCAGCCCCGACGGCTTCCACCTCACCATCGACGTGCTGAGGAACCAGTTCAACGCCACCGGCACCCTCACCACCACCGTCGACGGACACACCTACACCCAACCCGCCAACGGAACCTGACCCCACACCACTCCGCGGGCCGCGGCACGAGCCGGCCGACCTCGGTCGACGACCACCGCACGAGGACGGAGCCCCCAAGCTCCCGCCCGCCGAGTGCGGTGGCAGCCGAGTCCGTGCGCCGGATTCCTGTGGCCTCGGGCACACCGCAGAACCTTGCCCCGAGCTGTCCGTCGAGGTGGCGTACACAAGCGCGACCTCTACATCGCGCTGGCCGATCGGTGGCTGCCGAACCTGCTCCCCGAGGTCTCGGCCGCCGTGGTGAGCGGCATGGAGGCCATGGCCGCGTCCGGTGCGACCATGGCCACCGCCGAGGAGCACGACGTCCCCGAGGGCCTGTCGGACCTGCTCGACCCGAACACCTCCATCGCCGACTATGTATGGCTTCCCGTCCGCTTCGACGGCGACATGCCGGTCCTCGACTGGCACGACGAGTGGCGTGTCGAGGATTTCGACTGACGAGCCTCGCGGCGCACGCGTGACCCGAGCTTCGCGAGGCGACCGCCTGAACACACCTCCGCAGCCAACTACGCCGCCCGACCGAAGCGAGCCACCGTGACCATTCCTCCTCTGTCGACCGAGCCGATCGACCGTGAAGCCGTCGTGCGCCGCCACACCGTCGAGCTGACGCAGCCGGACCCCGCGGCCGTACTCACCGTCGGGAACGGCGACTTCGCCTACACCGCCGTCATCACCGGCATGCAGACCTTCGCGACGTTCCACGACCAGGGTGCGGCGATGACCGAGAAGCGTCTGGTGGTCAACACGGCGACGATGGCGACGTGGGGCTGGCACGAGATGCCCAACCCGGACGGGTTCCGCCTCGCCGACGCGATGTCCACGTACGAGACCGCGCGCGGCCCGGTGGAGTACCCGGACAGGTTCGACATCGCGGGAGCCTTCGGCGGCGACGTCGCCGACGAATTCCGCGCGGGCACCTGGCTGCACGTCAACCCCCAGCGCCTCGACCTGGGCCGTATCGGCCTCGACCTGCGCCCGGCGATCGGCGCGGCGCGCGAGACCGGACCCGACGCGCTCGCCGACACGCGTCAGCGCCTCGACCTGTGGACCGGGACGATCACCAGCGAATTCACCTACGCAGGGCGGCAGGTGCGCGTCACCACGGTCGCCGATCCCCACCATTCGCGGGTCGCGTTCCGCATCGAGTCCGACCTGCTGGCCGCCGGCCTGGCCCGCGTCGCCGTGCGCTTCCCCTACGCGAGCGACGGGTTCTGCCAGACCGCGGACTGGACCGCGCCGGGCAAGCACACCACCTCCCTCGAAGCCCGCGACGAACGGTCGTGCCGGCTCGCCCGGTCCTTGGACGACACCACCTACTCGCTGCAACTGAACTGGACCCAGGGACGCATCGGCCCGGCGGACAAGTCACACACGTTCCTCCTGACCACGTCCGGGAACACCCTCGACATCGTCGCGACCTTCCACCCCCGGCGATGGCCCCTCCATCCCCAACTCCGGCTTCGACGAGGTCTGTTCCGCCACCGAGGCGTGGTGGCGCGACATCTGGACGTCGGGTGCGGCCGTCGACTTCGCGGGCAGCAGCGATCCGCGCGCCGCGGAGCTGGAGCGCCGGGTCGTGCTCTCCCAGTACCTGACCGCGGTGAACTGCTCCGGCACGATGCCCCCGCCGGAGACGGGTCTGACCACCAACTCCTGGCAGGGCAAGTTCCATCTGGAGATGCACTGGTGGCACGCCGCGCACTTCCCCGCATGGGGCCGCCCCGAGCTGCTCGAACGCAGCATGGACTGGTACCTGTCCATCCTCGACACCGCACGCGCCACCGCCCGCCGCCAGCGATACGCCGGCGCGCGGTGGCCCAAGCACGTCGGCCCCGACGGCCGTGAAAGCCCCCGCGACATCGGCGCCCTGCTGATCTGGCAGCAACCGCACCCGCTGTACCTCCTGGAGCTGCTGTACCGCGCACGCAGCGAAGCCGACCGCGACAAACTCGTCGCCCGCTTCGCCGAACTCGTGGACGAGACTGTCCTGTTCATGGCGTCGTTCGTCGAACAACGGGACGGTTCCCACCACCTGCCGGCGCCCGTGATGCCCGCCCAGGAGTTCTACGACGCCCGGACCACCGAGGACCCGACCTTCGAACTCGCGTACTGGTGGTGGGGGTTGGAGATCGCGCAACGGTGGCGCGAGCGCTCCGGACGCGCCCGGCACGGCGACTGGCAGCTGATCCAGGACGGCCTGACCACACCACACCAGCAGCACGGCCGATACACCGCCATCGCGACGGAACCGTACCTGCGCCGCGACGACCACCCGGCGCTGCTGTGCGCGCTCGGCGTCGTCCCCGCGACACCGCTCATCGACCCGGCCGCCATGGAAGCCACCCTGCTCGACGTGCGCGACAACTGGGCCTGGCACACCGCTTGGGCCTGGGACTTCCCGGTCATGGCCATGACCGCCGCCCGCGTCGGCCGTCCCGACCTCGCCGTCGACGCACTGCTCACGGACACCCCCAAGAACCACTACATCGCCACCGGGCACAGCCCCCAGATCGGCAGCCTCCTGCCCCTGTACCTCCCCACCAACGGCAGCCTGCTCGCGGCCGTGTCCCTCATGGCCGCCGGGTGGGACGACGCGGACACCGATGCCCCGGGCTTCCCCAAGGACGGCAGTTGGACCGTGCGTCATGAAGGCTTCACCAAGTGGCCGTAGATGCACGACAGTTCCATGGCCGCGCATCAACACGAGCCCACGGAGGGTCATGAATCCCGCCCCCGCAGCCTTTCCCGACGTCCCGATCCGTGACCCGTTCCTGCTCGTGACGACGAACCCTCCCGGCTACGTTCTGTTCGGCACCACCGATCCCAACCCCTGGAACGGGCCGGGCACCGGCTTCGGCTGCTGGACCAGCAAGGATTTGGCCGACTGGCACGGACCACTCCCGGCGTGTCCTGCACCAACCCAACGAGACGCCCTACGAACGCGCGATCATACGTTCCCTTCGGGAAGAGGCAGGAGCGCTCCGGCTCGAAGCCCCGACTCGTTGACCCCTGCGAGACTTGCGCATCCCATCAACGTCACACCGTCGTCTGCGCTGTGCTGGTGGTGCGCGGGGGCACGAGGCCGACCGGCGGTGTCACCTCTGCTTCGCGACGCGGTCCCGGTCCCGGTCCCACAGGACGATGCCGTCGTTGCGCAGATGGCAGCCCGGCGACCGGAGTCCGACCGGACGGTTCCGACCCCCGCCGAACACGGATGGCGCAGCGTCTTATCCTGTGCCGATCCGACAGTCGCCACCACCGACACCTGTGAGGGCACGAACCGTCATGACACGTCCCAAGCGCCCCACAAGCACCGATGTCGCCAGGGCCGCCGGCGTGTCGCAGACGACCGTCAGCTTCGTCCTCAACAACCGCCCGGGCCAGTCGATCCCCGAGGAGACCCGGCAGCGCGTTCTGGAGGCCGCCCGGCGACTGGACTACCGGCCGCACGCGTCCGCCCGGACGCTGGCGCGCGGGCGCAGCGACATCGCGCTGCTCGCCGTACCCGACCTGCCCATCGGCGCGAGCATCAGCCGCTTCGTCGAAGGCCTCGCCGCCGCGCTCTCCGAGCACGGCCTCACCCTGGTCACCCACCTCGCGGGCGGACACCGACGACCGCTGACGGACGTCTGCGCCGAAATCGGCGCCTCGGCCGTGATCGGCTTCGAAGCGTTCGACGACGACACCGCGCAAGCCCTGCGCCGAGCGGGCGCCGACGTCGTGATCCCCTCCTCGCGCGAGCGTTCGGCGACGGCACCGATCGGACAGTTCCAGGCGCAACACCTCATCGAGCGCGGCCACCGCCGTATCGGCTACGCCCTGCCCCGGCACCCCAACCTGCACCGCATGGCCGAGGAGCGCCTGGGCGGGGTGGCCGAAGCGTGCGCGGCCGCCGGACTCGCACCACCGGTCGTGCGCAGCACCGACCTTGAGGCGACCACCGCCGCCGAAGCCGTGGTCGGCTGGGTCGCGGAATCCGTGACCGGCGTCTGCGCCTTCAACGACGAAACCGCGACAGCGGTCCTCGCGGGCATGCGCGAACACAGCCTCACAGCGCCCGCCGACATCGCCGTCATCGGCGTCGACGACATCCCCACCGCGCGACTGGCCAACCCACCCCTGACCACGATCAGCTTCGACTTCGACGAAGTCGTCCGCCGCCGCGCCGACATGGTCGTGGCGGGCCTCGCCGGCCGCGAACCCCCAAGCGCCGCCGTTCTGTTCAATCCCCGGCTCGTCCAGCGCGCGTCCACCTGACACGGCATCCACAGAGCCGGGAGCAACACGGCGTGGGAGCTGCCGGGGCGTGACCGCTCCCCTGGGAACGACCGGTCACGCCGCGAAGTCGGCCTCGTACGCAAGGTTGAGGACGCCGGAAGGCTGCGTGGCGGGTCGCGCGGCAGGGTGTTGTGATGAAAAAGCGGCACTTGGTCGGATTGCGTCGGCTGCGCAGGGACACCGGATTCGAACGCCGTTCCGCCTTTTCTCGGGCCGGCCGCCCGCATCCGCAAGCCGCTCGACACAACCGCCGACAGGACCGGGAGCAGGACGTGGCCAGGACAACGAGGTTCCGCAAGGGCGACAAGGTCTCCTGGCGGAGTCACGGAAAGAACGTCACCGGCGTCATCAAGCGCCTGATCACCGAGCGAACACACGCGGCCGGTCGCACAGTCGACGCCTCGGCGCGGGATCCGCAGTACGAGGTGCGCAGCGAGAAGACCGGCCGGTCCGCCGTACACAGACCCGGAGCGCTGCGCAAGAAGCGCGGAAAATCATGACCGGCGACCGGGACGACGAACGCGACGATGTCATCGACCGGTTCCACCGGGCCGTCAACATGAGCCCGACCGCCTTGGAGAAATGGCTGGGCACCGAAGAGTCCCGAAGCGTCGGCCAGAAGACGGACGGCGGCGAAAGCGTCGGACACGCGTCGGGCCGCCGCATCGTCGACCTCCTGCGCACGAAGAACGCCGACCTCGGCACCGACGACGTCGCCCATATGCGCAAAGTCGTCGGCTACGTGAACCGGCACCTGAAACAGCGCCCCGAAGGGGACGTCACCGCGACGCGCTGGCGCTACTCGCTCATGAACTGGGGGCACGACCCGCTGGCCTGATCATGATGTCGGCTTGGGACGCTGTGCACGGCTCCGCTGGTCTTCACAGGAGTTCGGCGCCGTCCAGCGCCACGCACGGCGTCGCCGTCGGAGACGTCGCACCATACGGACGGCCGCCCCCGCTGCCGGGCCGGGCGGGTGCGACACGCCCGCTGCCGACATCCCGACGACACCGACGCGGCGGACTCAGCACCCTCTGGTTGGTTCCTGCGTGCCCGCTCGGCATGACGAATCGTGGCGCCGGTCATCTCGGGCCGAGCGAATCGTCTGGTGTCATCCCAACTTTCCGTGGCCACACGTCGAGGGGCCCTGGTGCCGGACGGCACCAGGG
>NZ_JBPKBI010000017.1:36616-41160 GCF_051388935.1 Yinghuangia sp. YIM S10712 | reverse complement strand
CTGGTGCCGGACGGCACCAGGGCCCCGAAGGAACTGCCACGCCATCTGCCGGCCTCAGTACTGCGCCGGCCTTCTGCTTCCGCGGGCCCGACCCGAATGCGGTCGGGCGGTGCGGGGATCGCGGATACGTGACCGGAGACCACCGGACTTTTCGGGGGCTCGCGGTACCCGGGCCCGAGTGACTGCGCCCGGGCGATCCTGATGGCGCTGCTCCACTCCTCCGTTCTTCCTCTGGACCAACTACCTGCCAAACGGGAACTGTTTGTTGCTGGTACTGCGTACTGCCGGGGCCTGGGTCCGAGCCCCTCCCGGTACGCGCGCTGCGGCCGACGCCTTTACCGGGAACCACTACAGCCGCACTCCTGGTGCCGCGGGATCGTCGCGCGCAGAACTACCCACTTGCGTGAAACCGCGGTACTGCTCCCGGCGACCGCCGGCCGCCGGGGCCGGTCGTCAGTCCCGTCGCCGTCCTGCAAACACTCTGGCTTCGGAACTCACCACCGGCCGTACTGCGAACCACTCAACACTGCCCGCAGTACGTCTCTGCGGGCCCTTCCTCAACCTTGGCTACGACAGAAACCATAGCCACACCAGCATCTAATGTCTACTCCGGCCGAGATAGATTTCCGCGCGTTGCAAGAAGAGGTAGTGAGTCCCCGACAGCGGCCGCGGTTCCGAGGCCTGCCGTGGCCGACAACCGCGGCAGCCGCCTGGCCAGCCGGCGGTGCGGGGGCCCGCCGGCTGCCGCGGGTGTGGGTTGGGGAGAGCCTGTGGTGGGTTTCAGGGGTGCGGTGGTGGGATGGCTCCCCCTTGGGTGGGGCTACTTGAAGTCGTTCATGCTTTTGCCGACGTCGGCGAGGGTGGCGGGGCTGCCGTATTCGCCGGTGAGTTTGGTGGCCGGGGCGTCACAGCGGTAGGGGCCGTCGGTGGGGCGGAAGTCGGCGGGTTTCCAGCCTTCGGGACCGGCTTGTTCGATGTTGTAGCACTTGACGGTGACGCCGGTGCGGACGGAGAGGTCGATCGGGGCCTGGATGCCCCCGCCCGTCCACTTGGTCTCCTTGATGGCCGCCTCGTAGACGCACCTGCGGGTGAGGTCGTTGTTGCAGGTGACCGCGGACTTGGCGAAGAGGAGCCAGGAGGAGAACGCCTTGAGTGCGGGGAAGGTGACTTTCGCGCCCGGGGCGTACTTGGCGTACAGGTCGATGATCTGCTTCACGGCGGGGCTGGAGTCGGCGAGTTCGAGCGGGTGGAAGCCGCCGAGGTCGGTGACGTTGTTCTGGTACGCGAGCACGCGGTCGCCGGCCACTTCGAGGAAGGCGGGGGTGTAGGCGCTGGAGTTCGCGTCGATCCAGTCGAGCTTGTACTCCATGGTTGTCAACACTTGTTCGAGTTTCGCCAGGCTGTTGTAGTCGCCGTGGAAGATCAGGCCCTTGACGCCCTTGTTCTTGATGGACTGGGCGTAGGGTGTCCAGTCCGCAACACCGGTCGGCGGGTACAACTCGGTATACGTGGGGTTCGCCCCGACGATGCGCAGGGACTCCTGGGTACGGGCGATGTGGCCCTTGGAAACGGGCGAGTCACCCGCCGATGATCCCGACCGAGCTCGCGGATGCGGGGTAGGCCTCCTTCGTCAGCCAGGTGTAGAAGCCCTCGTACGGCCAATATCCGTCGGCGGCGGCTTGGACGGAGACTTGCAGGTCGGACCCTTGGTTCTCGACCTGGACGGTCTGTGCGGGGAACTCGGGGAGCAGGCAGTCCAGTCGGTCGCGGACACCCATGGCGTCGAGGGCTCCCCCTCCGCCAACCAGGGCGAAGTCCTCGCGGCAGGCCTCGATGATGCGTTGCCGCACTTCAAGCATCTTGGTGTCGCGGGTTGCCGCCACGAGCTTGCGGCCGTTGATTCCGCCGGCGTCGTTGCACCAGGAGGTGAACACCTTTGCGGCGTCTATGAACTCGGAGTTCTTGGTGAAGCCGACGTCCGAGACGACACCGACCTTGATCTCCTTGTCGGTTCACGCCTTGGGCCGGCGCACCGGACGGTGTGCCCTGCTTGCAGACCTGCCCGAGGTCTCCGAACGCGGCGCTGACGGCGGCGGATTGGCTGGGCGTGGTCCCGCCGCCCTCGCCGTCCTGACTGCCGGAGCCGCCGCGGCTGCCGCATGCGGTGGCCAGGAGTATCGAAGCCATGGTGAATACGACGAAGGTTCTGCGCGCTCGTGCTGGTCTCACAGGTTCTCTCCTCGGCTGTGCCCTGACCGGGCCTGGTGATACCTGGGCTGCGGACGACCACCCCCGCATGGCCGAGCGGCCCCCTCGTGCAGGTGGCGGATCAATCCGTGGTGGTGCAACTCCGGCGGATGGCCGGGAGCATGCCGACAACGCTGCGGCGCACGTCCGGTGCGCCGCCGGGTGGCAACGTGTGTCCGGGGTGGCCGTGCTGGACACGACTCCGGCCGTGCCTGGTCTCGGCGTTGTGGTGGGTGCTCGGCAGCGGTGGCAGGGAGAGGCAACCGGAGCCGGTGGTAGTGGTGCGTTGTGTTCGGCGGGCGCGAGCCCGTGGTTGTGCCTAGGGTGCCTGCGCGGTGTCAGACAGCGGTGACCGCCTCGGCGACGGAAACCGACGCGGTGAGGGCGGGCATCAGGACGTGGTCGACGATGTTCTCCGCCAACTCGGGTGTCGGTTTCTCGCCGGCCAGCAACTCCTGGATCGTCAGCGAGCCGAACAGTACGCGGTCGGCCAGCGCCATGGCGGGGCGATTCTTGACCTCTCCCCTCTCCACGGCGCGGTCCATGATCCGGTGCAGGCTTTCCAGACCCGGCACAACCAATATCTCCCTTACCTCGCGCAGGAGTTCCGGGTCAACGCGGGCCGCGTGCCAGATGCTGATCATCGAGTCCGACGATGACTCCTCGCCGAAGACACGGACGGCCAGCAGGCGCAGGTCACCGCGGAGCGAGCCGGTGTCGATGTCCGCGAGGAGTCGCTGTTCGTCCGAGCGCCTTTTCAGGGCCGTGCTGACGAGCTTGGGCTTGCTCTCCCACTGGCGGTACAGGGTCGCTGTACTGCTTTTCGTACGCTTGGCCAACTCGGCCATGGTGACCTGTCGATAGCCGACCTCCGCGACCAAATCCAGTGCTGCTTGCAGCAGTTCGCGCTCTCGTTCGGCGGACAGTCGTCCCCGGCGCGGAGCGTCGGAAGCAAGGGCGGCCATGATCATTCTCCTGTGCGGGAGGGATCTGTGCGGGCATCACCGTAGGCATCCCCTGACAGAAAATCAAGGTTTCGAAAATTCCTGTTTCCCTCTTGAGTTCGTGCTTGGCGGCTGCATAGTCTCCGAACCGGCGGCAGGGAGAGCCCCATGATCAGCTCGCGTCGTACCGGTTCACGAACTCCGACGAACCGCGACTGAAGCGACGAACGGCCTCCGCGAGCATCAGAGCCAACCCGTACGAAGAGCTCCGACGAACAAGACAGGACCACGTATGGAAAAGCTTCGTGTCATTCAGTGGACCACCGGCAAGGTGGGCAAACTGGCCCTTCGCGCCATCATCGACGACCCCCGCCTGGAGCTCGTGGGCGTGTACGCGTGGTCGCCGGACAAGAACGGCATCGACGCCGGGGAGCTTTGCGGCCGACCGCACTGCGGCGTCACGGCGACCAACGACGTCGACGCGCTGGTCGCGCTCGGTGCCGACACCGTGATCTACACGCCCTTCATGGCCGACCTCGACCACGTCCTGCCGCTGCTGGAGAGCGGCGCCGACGTGATCAGCACCAACTTGTTCTTCAACGTCGGCGGAATCCAAGGGGAGACGAAGGAACGGCTGGAGGCCGCGTGTGTACGCGGCGGCAGTGCGCTGTTCATCACCGGAGTCAACCCCGGCTGGATCAACTCGGTCGTCACTGCCATGACCGCGGTGTGCCGGGACGTACGCATGGTCGCGATCCACGAGTCGGCCGACTGCTCCGTCTACGAGTCGGCCGAGACGTGGCTGGCGATGGGCATCTCGTTGTCCGAGACCACGCCCGAGGTCGCCGAAACCGCGCGTACGTGGATGATGAGCTTCCACGATGCCGTGCACCGCATGGCTGCGGCGTTGGGGTACACGCTGGACGACACCGAGTTCTTCCTCGGACACGCCACCGCGTCCCAGACGGTCGATCTCGGCTGGCTGCGCATCGAGAAGGGCACGAACGCCGCGCTGCGCGCCGGGTGGAACGGAAAAGTCGGCGGGCGTACGGTCGTTCAGTCGAACGTCGCGTGGTACCTGACGAAACACCTCAACGAGGGCTGGGAGTTCGACGATGACCAGTACCGCCTCGTCATCGAGGGCGAACCGGGCATCCAAAGCCGCATCCGTTTCCTCCCGCCGGACCACTGGGGTAACCACGAGTGGGACACCATGACCGCGTTGCCCGCGGTCAACGCCGCTTTCAATGTCAAGGCTGCCAAGCCCGGCATCCTGCAATTGTCCGACGTGGGCCTGCCGGTGGCCCCCGCCGGGAAGTGGCACGCGGCACGCACGTGAGCGACGCAGTGGGG
>NZ_JBPKBI010000017.1:16949-36501 GCF_051388935.1 Yinghuangia sp. YIM S10712 | reverse complement strand
CACACCCCCCCCCCCCCACGACGCCGTCAGAGAACATCCCGGCTCGGCGCCGATGGTTCATTGCCTGGCCAGGTTATGGCTGTTTTCGCCGGTTGCGCACGGGATGGGCTTCGAGCTCACCGCGAGGCGAATCATGCTCCCGGAGTCACCCGCCTCCGCCTGACGGCGGGCGCGGGTGTGTCGTGCCGAGACGCGCGTGTACCGGCTCCGGGTCTGGCATGGGTTGATCGATCGACGGGTGCCGGTGCCGGAGCCGTGCGGTTGCGGCCCATCAATTTCAGGAGGCGCTCGTCTGTAAATTTTCAGGAGACTGTCTTCTGTAAATGGCGGAGCGTCGCTACAGTCCTTGTCACGAGGACGCGTGCTGCAACGCGTTCTGCGGAGTGGCCGTCAGCGCTCCGCAAGGCCTGGCGCCGGTGGGGCCGTCTGGGAAGAACGCGGCCGAACCACCGCACCGGGAGGAAGCCTTGAGGATCGGATTCATCGGAGCGGGCCGTATGGGACGGCCGATGCTCGATCGCCTGGTGGCCGCAGGACACGACGCCACCGTCCTGGTACGCCGACCCGAAGCACGGACCGCAGCCGAGGCCGACGGTCTGACCTGCGCGGACACGGTGGCGGCCACTGTCCAAGACGCCGACGCGGTGTTCGTCGTCGTGCTGACGGACGAGCAGGTCCGATCCGTGTGCCTGGGCCCCGGCGGTGCCCTGGCGGCCATGAAGACGGGGGCGACACTCGTCCAGCACACGACCTCCGATCCCGCGACTGCGCAACTGCTCGCGGAGGCGGGGGCCGAGCGCGGAATCCGCGTACTCGACGCCGCACTGTCCGGCGGCCCGCACGACATCGCTGCGGGCAGGCTCACCCTGTGGGTCGGCGGCGACGAAGCGCACCTTGACGCGACGCGGGCGTTGCTCGGGGCGTACGCCTCGCCGATCATGTTCGTCGGCCCGGCCGGCAACGGCCAGCGGGTCAAGCTCGTCAACAACGCGCTCTTCGTCGCGCAAGTGGGTCTCGCGATCGACGCGGTGCGCCTCGCGGGCTCCCAGGGGATCGACGAGCAAGCGATCCTGGCCGCCCTCCAACACGGCAGCGGCGCGAGCCGCGCACTCGGCGTCGTGGCCGGCGGCGGATCCGTCGACTCGGTCGCCGGCCGCCTGGGCGCGTTGATGCTCAAGGACGTGACCGTGGTGCGCGAGGTCGCCCGGAGCGCGGGAGCCGACCTCGGGATCATCGGCACAGTCCTGTCCTCGGACCCCGTCGAGACGAAGGTGCTCAATATGGATCACGGGCCTTCTTCGGATCGCACGCGTGAGTGAGCCCCCGCGCATCACCACGGTCCATGCCGCCGAAGTCCACGGCCATAAGGAACATCACGTGAGGGTCGAATTCTTCGGCCGCGGAAGCGTGAGCCTCCGATGGCTCATCGGCTGATGTCCCAGAGGCACGAACCGACCGATCGCGACTTTCTGATTCCCTGTCCGTGGCGCCTTGAGGAGGAATTATGGAGAAGATCATCTGGCTGTTCCACCGTGTCGGGCAACGAAGCGCCGCGAACTTCGCAGACCACTATGTGAATCATCACGCGGTGCTGGGCCGTCAACTGTGCCGCATGATGGACGGTTATTCGGTGAACATCGTCAAGGACATCGACGGCCCCAATGCAGTCACGGAGCAATGGGTGAAGAATGTCGGGGACTTCTTCGACGTCACGAAGAATTTCGATACGCCGGAGGACCGTCGCAAAATATTCGAGGACGACAGGTCTCTGATCGACCACTCCAAGACGCGGGTTTTCGTGGCCCGCGAGGAGTCGGTCATCGAAGGGAAGCTCACCGAATCCCCGCTGGGGAGCAAATCACCCGACAGCAAGATCGTCCTTTTCTATCCGAGCATCGCCGACGCCCGCCGCCATACCGTGGACGCGCGCAAAGTGGTGGACAACCATATTGACGGCGAGCTGGTGATGTCCGAGGGAGGCCGCGTCCGCATGCCGTCCGATACAGCGGTCATCCGTATGGCATGGGGCGTTGAGTCACGGGAAATGCCGGAGGGTTTGGGCGCCCTCACCGTGGACGAGTACCGGCAGATTGCTCCGCCTGCGGGGCCGTGAAAACGCAGTGTTGATGAATCGGAAGCGGAAAATCGTGCGCGGGGGCGGTCGGGTCTGCGGCGGATGCGAGCCCATGCGGATCGGGGGGCTGTCGTCCCGGTCCGATCATCTCCGCGGAGCGATCGAGCGCGTCGACCTGCTCGGCCCGTTGAGCGAGCCGCGCCGCGAACGCTCCGACGCCACAGCCGACATCCAGCACCTGCCGGACGGCTGCGGCAACGAGCGGAGCAACACCCGCCGGTAGTAAGCGTTGTGATCCCAGTCGAGCCCTTCCGGCACGGGATCGTGCCGCATGGCCTGCCGGGCGCGGGTCCGGCGCCGGGCGGGCCACGGGCTTGGGACAGGCGAACGGGGCGTGCGGATAGTCGGGCGTTGTCCAGCGCGGAGGGCCGAACTCCGGCATGCTGTGCGTGTCACTGGAACAGCTCTGAACGGGGGGCGATGATGGTCGGGCTGGGTGAGGCGATCGACGCGCTGCGGGCCGAGATCGTCGGGGCCATGACCGGGTCGGCGAACGAGCCGGTGCGGTTTCGGGTGGACTCCCTCGAATTGGAGCTCCAGGTCACGGCCACCGAGTCCGAAGGACTCGACGGCGGGGTGAAGTTCTGGCTCTTCTCCGCAGGCGGGAGCAAGAATTCGGACTCGGCGGTGGTGCACAAGGTGACGCTACAGCTGACAGCGGTGACCGCCGGGGGCGGAGAGGTGCTGACGTCGGACGACACGGACGAAACTCCGCTGTGATCGGGGCGGGTTCGCCTGACGTCCATGACGAAGGTCGACAACCCCCGCAAAGGGCGTGATCACAAGAACCCACCGGTGCCCGGCCGTTGCGTGGAGGTGCTCGCCTATCCGCCCGACGGGAAGCCGAGTTACGGCTCGGGGTACCGCGTCACCTCGTCGCTGGTCCTCACCGCAGCGCACACTCTCGCCGCGTCCGCGCGGATCGAAGTGCGGTTCGGGAAGGCGACGTTGCCCGTCGACGAGGTCGTGGAGGTCGACACCGAAGCGGACCTGGCCCTGGTGCGCCTGCCGGACGACATCGTGGCTGAACTCGTACCGCTGGCACCGGTCCGCGTCGGCGTCCTGCCCGAAGGATCCGGGCAGATCGAGGTCCGGTTCATCGGTTTTCCGCGCTTCGCCCGCCGCCCCACCGGCACGGGGCAGTTCCTGGGCGAGCAGGAGCAAGTCGACGCACGCATCCAACTGGGCTCGGGACTCAAGAGCGGGTGGTTGTCACTCGCTGTCACGTCGTCCGCGCCGCCGGAATCATCGCCTGCGCCGTCGTCCGGAGATCCGTGGGCCGGAGCCTCGGGCGCGGCTGTGTTCGCCACGTCCGGCGGGGAGTTGATCGGTGCCGTCTCGCGACGGTTGCAGACGAAGGGCACCGCGAGCCTCGACACCGCGGACCTGGGACGGCTCCCCGACACGCACCCCATCGCCGCCTGCCTCCAGGCCGAAGGCGTGCGCTGGGTCGCGCTGGCCCCCCGCCCTCAACCGCGCGCACTGCCGCCGATCCTGTCGCACACCGCGGTCCTGGAAAATCTGCGTGACGCGAGGGAGTACCTCGTCGATTCCCGGTTGGGCTTCGTCAGTCCGGGCGCAGGACGCGACGACGATCCGCACGAACTCTTCGCCTATCTGAGTGCTCCCGAGAGCAGGCACGTCCTGTTGGTCGGCGGCGTGGGAGGCGGCAAGACCCGGACGTGCTTCGAGGTCGCGGCGTTGGCGCAGTCGCGGGGCTGGAGGGTCTATCACACGGCCGAGTACGCGCGCCGCGAGATCACCAACGCGCACCTCGAAGAGAAGGCGTTCGAGGACGACACACCCGTTTTGCTCATCGTCGACAACGTCGACGACTACGCCGACCTCGACTTGGGTGCCATCCCCGGCGGCTTGGACGAGGAGGCGCAACGGCGGGGTATGACTCTGCGCCTCCTCGCCACCGCCAGGCCCAGGCAGGCGAAGCTGCTCGACCCGTCGGTCGTGAAGGAGGTGTTCCTTTCGGTCGCTCTCCGCAATGACACCGTGCACACCACCGCGATCCGGAACGCCGTCGTGCAGGCCGCAGCCCCGCGCGCCGTCGCCCGGTACGGCCTGCCCAAAGTCACCCGTCACTGTGGTCGGCGGTCCGCGCTCGCCCTGCTCATGGCACTGGATCTCGAAAGTCGCCTCGACACCGACGACAGCCCGATGCGCCTGGACGGCGTCCGTTCGCCCGGCCCCGGAAGCTGGCTCACACACGGGCTGGATCGCGACGCCCTCAAGCCGCGGGACCCTCCGCCGGACGCGATCCTCGCCGACCGAGAACCGGACCCCGAACTCGTCGCGGTCACGGCCGTGGCGGCGGCGTGCCCGCAGTCCCGCGAACACCTCCTGGCCGTGGCGGAGCGGATCCTCACCGGCTCCACGACGGACGTCGCGCGTACCGCGCAGCGGCTGCTGGACGCGCAAATCGCCCGTGGATGGCTGTTGGCCGAGCAGGCGCGCATCTGGGTCGTGCACGACCAACTCACCGACGAACTGCTGCACCGCACGCTGCTCGCCAACGACGACGCACCAGCCGCCCAGGCCTTTCTGGACACCATTCTCGATGCCTGCGCCGGTGCCGCCTCTACCTTGACGAGAGCCGCGGTGGCGCTTCGACGGTTGCACCAGGACCGGCCCGGACGCGACGCGTCCCGGCTCGGCGAAGCGTGCGCCGACTGGCTTCGCCGGAACGCGGACCGCGTCGCCGCGCTGCTGCACGGCGCTCCACCGCAGCCGGGCGCCGAATTGCTGGCCGCCCTTCTGGGTGCGCCGCCGTGGACCGCCGTCGTCCTGGAGCTGTGGGAGACGCTGGCACTGCCCTGGCTCCAGGCCCGCGGACGGCACCATGCGGCACACCGTCCGCTCGCCCTGTGCCTGCGGCGGCTCCCGTACAGCCTCGGCGCCCCCATGATCGGACCCACGCTCCGGTGGCTCGACAGATACGGAGCCGAGCCCGAGGCCGGATTCCTGATCCACGCCCTCATGGTCGTGCTCAAGCCGGCCGACGAGCACCGCGGTCACGTATTGGACGTCAGCGTACGGTGGTTGGAGGACTACGCCGAAACCTTCGAAGCAGGTCGGCTGATCGCTCTCCTGCTCCGGCGAGCTCCGACCATCGAGCCTGCCATCGCCGCGCACCACGCGGAGGCGGCACGTCGCTGGCTCGCGCGGCACGGCGGTGACATCGAAGCCTTCGCAGTACTGCGCGCCGCGCTCGACGCCCGCAACTACCGGTTCTCCGTCCCGGAAGCCGTACAGCGCGGGGAGACCTGGCTTGCCCGGCACGCCTCCGTGCCCAGGGCCGCGGACATCCTCATCCCGGTGCTCCGCGCCTGCGACTCCCTGGGCCCGGGGCTGCGGAGGTGCGCACTGACCTGGCTCGGCCTCCACGGCGAATCGGGACGGGCGGGCCTGGTCATCTCGGCGCTGCTGCAACGCCACCGAATTCTCGACGCGAAGCTACGGGCCGTGGCGCTGAACAAGGCCGCCCGGCTCCTGGACCGACAGGAGATCCGCGGCAGCACCATCAACCTCCTCGAACTGATGGTCGGCAGAGACGACCCGGAGGTGGCCACCCGGGTGGTGACGGCCGCATTGCTCTGGATCGAGCAGAACGCCGAACACCCGCGCGCCCGGATCCTGCTCGGGCGCTTGCTGGCACGCCCCGGGCTGCCGGACGAAGTGCGCCGTGTCGGTGCGGAACGCGCTCTCGCCTTCGTGCGCAGCCAACCCACCGGTGTCGATCTGGACCGGCTCCTCACCCCGCTGCTCGACGCCGACGACCCCGCGTTGGCGGCCGAAGCCAGAGCCGGATGCCTGGTCTTTCTCGAACGCTTCGGTACGCGAGCCGGCGCGTCGCATGTGCTGCGCGCGATGCTCGGCACATCCGGATTGGCGACCGAACAGGTGACGGTCCTTTTGGACCGCGCACAAGACTGGCTCGACGCGCACGACCGTGAGACCCACGCCTGGCGCGTCCTCGGGACGCTGCTCACGCGCCCGAGTCTCCCGCAGCAGGTCCGCGGGCGGACCGTCGAGCGTTCGATCGCGTGGCTCGACCTGCACCCGCACGCTCCCGAGGCAGCCGGCGTGCTGATCGGCCTCCTCAAGACGCCCGGCCTGGCGCGGGCGACCGCTGACGACGTTTACGCGGTCGCGGGACGCTGGCTGCCGAAGAACACACGGCACCGAGCCCACAGGGCCGTGGTCATGGCCCGAAACGAGGCCAAGGCCCGAGAGTCGGAACGCGCGGCCCGGAAACCCAAACGACCGCGCATGTCGGGCCGAAAGGCCAAAGCCGCCGCGTCGCGTACCGACATCCCCCGCACCGACCCGCCGGTGGACTGACTCCGGCCGGCATCGCATTCGGTAACCACTATGGTGCGCGCGGTGCCTGCGACGGCCGCGCCGGGAGGGGTTTCGCAGCTCGCGAAGTGGCGCCCCCGACAACCCGTCCGGCGCGAGATCACGTCCGGCGCGGACTGGCCCTCGGCACTTCGGCGGCCCCCGGTCGGCCTCGCGGGTCTCGGCAGGCGTGTCGCGACGCGTTCGCCCCGTGTCCGGGTCACAGGTCGTCCCACTGGTCGAGGAGCGCGTCGGTGTCCTCGGCACCTGTGTCGGTGGGGCCGTGGACGGCTTGTTCGGCCCAGATGATCTTGCCGCTCGGGGTGTAGCGGGTGCCCCAGCGCTGGGCGTACCTGGCGACCAGCAGGAGGCCGCGTCCGCCCTCGTCCGTGGCGGTGGCGCGGCGCAGATGCGGGGACGTGCTGCTGGCGTCGGAGACTTCGCAGATCAGCGTGTGGTCCTGGAGGAGGCGGACGGCGATGGGTGCGCTGCCGTAGCGGACGGCGTTGGTGACCAGTTCGCTGAGGATGAGTTCGGTGGAGAAGCCGATGTCGTCGAGGCCCCACGCGTTGAGTTGGCGTGTGCAGGCTGCGCGGATGGGGGCGACGGCGGCGGGGTCGGCGGGGACCTCCCAGGTGGCGACTTGTTCGGGGGCGAGGCGGTGGGTGCGGGCGATCAGGAGCGCGATGTCGTCGGTGGGGTGGCCGGGGACGAGTGCGTCGACGATGTCGGCGGACAGTTGTTCGGGGGTGGCTGCGGGCCCGGAGTCTCGGATGGTGGTGTGCAGGAGGTCGAGTCCGGTGCCGATGTCGCGGGTGCGGTCTTCGACGAGTCCGTCGGTGAACAGGACGACGCCGGTGGTCTCGGGCAGGACGAGGTCGGCGGTCTCGACGGGGAGGCCGGCGCCGAGGCCCAGCGGTGGGGCGACGGGGATGTCCGGGGTGGTGACGGTCCCGTCGGGCAGGAGGAGCATGGGTCCCGGGTGGCCGGCGCGGGCGGCGGTGAGGGTTCCCGCGGTGGGGTCGTAGATGGCGTAGAGGCAGGTCGCTCCGGTCATGGCGCCGATGTCGTCGGCCTCGTCGGTGTCGGTGCGTTCCTGGTCGGTGCGGGTGACCAGGTCGTCGAGGCGACCGAGGATCTCGTCCGGGGACAGGTCGAGGGCCGAGAAGTTGTGGACGGCGGTGCGCAGCCGGCCCATGGTGGCGGCGGCGTGCAGGCCGTGGCCGACCACGTCGCCGACGACCAGCGCGACGCGGGCGCCGGACAGGGGAATCACGTCGAACCAGTCGCCGCCCACACCCGACTCGGCGGGCAGGTAGCGGTACGCGACGTCGAGCGCGTCCTGCTCGGGAAGGCCGCGCGGCAGCAGGCTGCGCTGGAGGGTGACCGCCATGGCGTGCTCGCGGGTGTACCGGCGGGCGTTGTCGATGCTGACCGCGGCGCGGGCGCTGAGCTCCTCGGCGAACGCCGCGTCCTCCTCGCCGAACGCCTCCGGGGTCTGCCCGCGCCAGAACGACGCGAAGCCGAGGACGATGCCCCGTGCCCGCAACGGCACGGCGATCAGCGAATGGATGCCGTACTCCAGCAGCCGTAGGGCGTGGTCCGGGTCGTGTGAGCGCCAGTCCCAGGTCGCACCGAGTTCGGGCTCCAGCACGACGTGTCCGCCGGCCACGCGCCGGGCCGCCGGGGTCTCGTGGTCGACGACGGTTTCGAAGCCCGGCGGATACAGGGGCGCGTCCGGGTCGACGCCGTGGCAGGCGACGCGGCGGAGGCGGCCGACGATTCCCGAGGGTTCGTCGCCGCGCAGCACCTGCTCGATGAGGTCGACGGCGACGTGGTCCGCGAACCCGGGCACCGCGGCCTCCGCGAGCTCCTGCGCGGTGCGTACGACGTCCAGCGTCGTGCCGATGCGTACGCCCGCCTCGTACAGCAGCCGCAGCCGCTGCCGGGTGCTCTCCGCGCGCCCGGCGAGTTCCTCCAACTCCGTGGAGTCGCGGAGCGTCACCACGCTCCCGGCCGGGCCGCCGTGCGGCTGCGTGAGCCGCTTGTTCACGGCCAGCAGACGCTCGCCGCTCGCATGCACCTCGTCGGTCACGGGCTGCTCCGACGCCAGCAGGTCGGCCAGCGCCGGCTCCAGGCCCAACTCCCCGACCGGCCGCCCTTCCGCGTCCTCGGGGAGGTCGAGCAGGCGCCGCGCCTCGTCGTTCGCCAGCACCAGACGCTCATCGCTCCCGACGATCAGCACGCCTTCCCGCACCGCGTGCAACACGGCGTCGTGGTGCTCGTACATCCGCGTCATCTCCGCCGGGTCAAGACCCCGCGTCTGACGCCGCAGCCTCCGCGTCACCAACGCCGTACCGCCCCCCGCCAGCGCCAGCGCGGCGGCACCGCTCCCGAGCACCACCGGCAACTGCTGATTGGCTGTGTCCCGCACGCGCGCCACGCTCACCGACGCCGACACCAGTCCCACCCCTCTGTCGGTGGCATCCCTCACCGGCACGATGGTGACCACCACCTTCCCGCTCCCGGCGGAGTATGTGATGGTGGACGTCGTCCCCGTCCTGACGAACTCGTCGATTCGGGGGTCGAGGTTCTGCTGCGGCAGCGCTCGGTCGGCCCCGGCGGCTGCGGCGGCGTACACCGCCCCGCCCAGGTCCACCACCGACAAAATGTCGATACCGGAGGCCTCGCGGGCAGCCGTCACACTGGGCTGGACCACCGGGCCCGGGTCCGGAGTCTCCAACGCCTGCGCCAGACCCGGCGCGTTGGCGAAGGACTCGGCGGCGGCCGTCGTACGGTGCCGCGCGTCGCGCAGGCCATCGCGGCGGGCCTGAACCACCAGCGCCACCACCGCGACGACGATGAGCAGCACCACGATCGCCAATTCGAGCAGGAGCACCTGCCCGGCCACGCTGCGTACGCCCCACCGCCGCTTCCCGTCAAACTCTCGATGGGACGTCGGAGACCGTCGCAGGCGACGCTTCTTCGCGTGTTCCGGGACAGCAGGACCCGGCGGATGCTCCGGCGATACGTGCCTGCCGAAGCCCCACGGGCGATAGCGGCCTTCTTGGCCCTGCATTCACCCTTTTTACCATTTGTCCAACCAGCGCCACACTCGGATGTTGTCGGTCTGGTGGGCCTTCCCGGGGTCGACGCGCGGCCTCGAAGGCCAGGGTCACAGCGTCGGGCCGGTGACTGCGTACACGAGTCCGGAGTCGTCGCAGAGTATGGCGTTGCCGTCCGCGACGCACGGGCTGGTCAGGCCGAAGGCTCCCGGTCGCGACGACCACAACGGGGATCCGGTGCGCGCATCGAGCGCGGTCAGGGTCCAGGTGCCGCATACGTAGACAACGCCGTCGGCGACCGCGAGGCCGTCGCCTGCGTCGGGAAGTTCCGTACGCCAGCGCTCCCGCCCGGTCGCGGGGTCGAGCGTGAACACGGTGCCGCCGGCCGCTGTCGCGTACAGCACGCCGGCCTCCACGATCGGGGCAGCCCCCACGTACCCGCCGGTTTCGGCGTGCCACAGCATGCGGCCGGACGCGGCGTCGAACGCGCGTACGCCCAGCGCCCCGTCGGATCGCGCCAGCCCCATGCCGACGAACACCCGCCCTTGCGCCGCCGTCGGCGCGGTGAGGACCGCGCCGGCGGTGTCCGCGGTCCACCGGCGCGCGCCGGTGGCGGCGTCGACGGCGTGGATGCCTCCGGAGCAGCTCACCAGGAAAACGCCGTCGGCGAAAAGCGGCGCAGCGGCGGCGGGCAGTCCGTCCAGGGCAGCCTGCCAGCGGTCGGCCCCGGTCGCGGCGTCGCAGGCGCGCAGAGTCGTGGGGCCGGCGCCCGCGCAGACCAGGCCGTTCGCGTGCGTCGCGCTGTGGAATCCGCCTTCGGCGGCGGGCGGTCGCCGCCAGCGCACAGCGCCGGTGGCCGCGTCGACCGCGAGGAGGTCACCGCCGGTCGCGAAGACGGTGCCGTCGACGACCACGGGTGTGCAGTCGGCGATGTCGTCCGTCGGGCGTTCCCACAGCACGCGCCCGGTGGCGGAATCGAGTGCGACCAGGGCCGCGCCTCCGATGTATACGCGGCCATGCGCGGCGGCGGGCGTCACCGGGTTGGAGCCGTGGCTCTCGAACGACCAACGCACAGTGCCCTGCGGCAGCAGTGGCGTCACAGAACTTCCCATCCCTCCGGGTGGCGTGGGCTGTCGGCGGCCGTCCCGCCTGGGGCCGCAGCCCGCGACGAACACCGCCGACGTACCGAGCAGGGCCCGCAGCAACCGCCGCCGGGGCAGCGCCCGTTGCGCCGCACGCACGCGCCCCGAGGCGACGGGGTACGCGGAACCGTCCGGCGCGAAAGGCGACACGTCGGCCGATCATGCCAGGCGGCCCCGACGTGGACGACAGTCGGGCTCCGCCGCCCCCGGCCGACTGCCGATGGTGGATTCCCTGGGCACGAGGTCGACCCGGGCCGCGGTGAGGTGGTCGGGGGCGATGGGACGGTCTTCGGCGACGGCGAGCGCGAGTTCGGCGAAGTCACGGCCGAGCCCCGCGCCGTCGATGCGGACGCTGGACACCGAGGGAACGACCACTTCGGCCAAGGGCGTGTCGTCGTGCCCGATGACGGCCAGGTCGCCGGGCACGGCCAGCCCCGAGCGCAGCGCGGCCCAGATCACCGTCACGGCGATGTCGTCGTCGTACGCGGCGACCGCGCTCAGTCCGGCGGAGTGCCAGCGGCGGACCGCATCGTGGGCGCCGCCCTCGCCGACGCCGACCGGGCGGACGTCCAGCGGAGCCAGTCCGAGGCTTTCGGCCGCTCGCTGCGCCACCTCCACGCGCGTGTCGGCAAGCAGGGCGGCCCGAGGGTCCGCTGTGGTCGCGTAGCCGATCCGGCGGTGGCCCAGTTCGTACAGATGCTCGATCTGGAGCGCGGAGCCGCGATCCAGGGTGCGCAGTTGCGTGGGTGCGGGCATTTTTCCGGGAGGTGGGACGATGCGGGTGATGCCGCAGGCTCGCATCGAAGCCACTTGGTCGTCGTCGAACGGAGCCATCCCGATGACGACGTCGGGTGCCAGCAGCTCCCACAGCGGGCGTGTCCGGCGTCCGGTGTGCTGGGTGACAAGGGTGTAGCCGGCTTCGTCGAGGACGAGGGCGGCTTCGTCCAGGTGCTCGCGCATCCGGTACGCCATGGGCCAGTCCGGCAGCACGACAAGCACGACGTTGCTCCGGCCCCGGCGCAGGTCCTGCGCTCCCCGGTGCGGCCGATACCCCAGGCGGGCGGCCTCGGCCAGCACCCGCGTCCGCGTCGCCTCGGAGACCTGGCCGGGGGTGTTGCTCAGCACGTAGCCCACCGTGGCTCGGGAGACTCCCAGCGAGCGCGCGACGTCGGCCGCGGTCACGCGCCTTTCGATTCCGCTGTTCGCACGGTTCACGAGTGGAGCCTATACGGGTCTTGCACGTGCAAGTTCCGTGGGGATAGCCTCCGCCGAGATGTATTCCGTTGTTTCTCCCTCCCGTCTTCGCCTGCTCCGCGTGCTGGGCGCAGCGCCGCGGACAGGCCGGGGCCGGAAGCGAAGATGACGCGTTCGGCTTCGGGCGACGACGCATCGGCAAGCACGGCCAGGCGGCGAACGATTCTCGACAGGAGGAGACATGTCAGACGAGGGTGTGCTGGATCCATGGGTCGCGGCATGGTTGGAAACCAACGCGATACGCGTTCCGATGAAGGACATGTACACGATGGCGCGGCCCGCGCGGTCCCCCTTCCCCGTCACCCGTGAACTCGCGCAGGTGGACGACGAGATCGCAGCGGGGGTCCCGGTGCGGATCTACCGGGGCGCGGAGCGGCCCACCGGGCTGATCGTCTACTTCCACGGCGGCGCGTGGTGTGTGGGCAGCATCGGGCTGATGGACAACGTGGCACGCGAACTCGCCCACGCCACCGGGGCGGTCGTCGTATCGGTCGAGTACCGCCTCGCCCCCGAGAACCCCTTCCCGGCGGGACTGGACGACTGCGAGGCAGTGACCCGGTGGGCGTTCGCCCGCACCGCGCGGTTCGGAGTGTCCCCGGCGAACGTGCTGGTTGCCGGGGAGAGCGCCGGGGGCAACCTCGCTGCCGCGGTCACTCTCCGGCTCCGCGACAGCGCGGGGATCCGACTCGCCGGCCAGGTGCTCATCTACCCCGGTCTGGACGCGGGCACCTCGACGCTCCCCTCGCGCACCGAGTTCGCGCCGCTCACCATGCCCGACGGCGACATGGAATGGATCTGGAACGCCTACACCGGCGGCCGCGACCTCGCCGACAACCCCTACGTGGCCCCGCTGCGCGCCGAATCACTGGCCGACCTGCCGCCCGCGTACGTCGTGCTCGCGGGCTGCGACTTCCTTCGCGACGAGGGACGCCTGTACGCCGACCGACTCCGCCAGGCGGGCGTCGACGCCGAGGACGTCTGCTATCCCGGCCAGATCCACGGCTTCGTCAACCACATGTTCCCGGCCGCCTCGGACGCCTTCGACCGGATCGGAGCATGGGTCCGCTCGCGGTGCGACGCCGCGGCGGCTCAGTCCTCGTGACAGCCCGCAGCGACTGAGGAGAAGGAACGAGCAGGGAAACCGTCAGACCGGCTCTCCGGGCCCAACCGCCCGGTCGAGGCCTGCCGGCCGGAGCCTGACGTTCACCAACGCCGCGAGAGCCCCGCAACTCGGCGGCGTCTCGGTCGCATCTTCTCCCAGGCCGGCCAGGCACTCCGCGCCTCCGCCGGAACCGTCTTCGGCAAAACCCCACAAGCCGTCCTCGCCGAAGGCGAATCCCAGTCCGCGCACTTCCTCACCACCTACATCAACGCCATCGCGCCTTCGGCACGGGGCTACGGCCGACTCGGCATGCTCACCTACACCGCGGCATCAGCCTGCACAAGGATGCCCCTGGCTACCGCCACTTCGACATCCGTCCCAAACCAGTGGCGCTTTGACCGGGTCGAAGCGGACGTCGACTCGGCCTACGGCCGGATCTCCGCCCACTGGCGTACCACCGACAGACGAAGGACCAACAGATCGAGCTCTTCGTGAGGGAGCACGACGGCACACCTTCCGGGACCGGACGCAAGGTGTCGAGAAAGGCCGCTCGTGGCGGCCGAGGTTGGCGTCTCGCGTACGACCGCGCCGTTCACTGCTCACCACGTGGGCCAGTTCGGGGACGTACAGGCCGCTCGGTCCGAGGCGTCGCATTCGCGTGCCGGTCACACCGGTTCCGCGGACTGGTCGATGACCCAGCGCACCGCGCGGCGCAGGGGCTCGGTGCCGTCGTGAGGCAGGCCGAGCGTCTGGTCGGGGTCGCCCTTGTCCTGGTGGTTGATCGCGGTGCCGAGCGGGAGGGTGCGCTGGATTCCGTGCAGCGCGAGGTCTTCGCGCATCCGTTCCCGCAGCGGCTCGGGGAAGATCCCGACGGTCTGGGTCTCCTCGCTGACCCACCGGGGCACCCGGGTGATGTCGGGCACCGGGACCAGGTTGACGATGCGGTTGGCCAGGCGGTCCGCGAATTCGACCGGTTCCTCGGCCGTGCGGGAGATGACGACGCCCGCGCTGGAGGTGTCGCCGATGACCCGGTAGAACTCGTCGTCCAGCGCGATGGCCCGCAGTTCGTCCTCCAGGTCGGGATCGGGGCGCTTGGGCGCGGTGGACTCGTGCGGCGGAAGTCCGAGGAACGCGCGGTGGATCGCGTGGCCGAACGCTTCGAGGCGCGCGAGGTCCTCTTCGTCGTCGTCGCATTCGACGTACACGACCCGGGTGCTGGAGCACGCCGTCTGGTTCATGCGGCCCGCCATCAGCGCCACCCCCAGCGCCGCGTCCTGCATCGCCTCGTCGTCGTCGAGAGCCTCGTGACCGACGATCGAGATGGACAGCTTCGGGTTCATCGCGATGAGCTCGATGCCGGGGACAAGGTACTTCTGGATGTGCGTCATGGACGCCATCCCGCCCCAGGCGGTGAGCTTTTCGATCCGCGAGGGCCGGATGATCCGGCGCTCGATCTCCTCGTCCCCGCCCTTCCAGTACGCGACGGAGAAGTGCTTGGTCACCGGGTGGTCCGGGTCCAGCTCGATCATGGTGCGCAGGATCGCCGCGGCGGTGAACGGATCGTTGGACGGCGTCTTGATCAGGGTGTCGCCCTTGGTCAACGCGCCGCGGACGATGGTCAGCGCCGCGGTGACCGGCACGTTCCCGGCGATGATGTGAAGTTGCCGGGTACCGATCGCGCGGATGCGAACGGTCGACTGTCCGGGGCGGCCCTGCTCGACCCACCCGTCGAGGTACGCCTTGCCCAACTTGCGCTCGACCTGACCACTGAGCCGGTCACGGCGGAACATGGCGGGGAACTGCTCGTAGATCGGCCGAAGCACGGGCGGGGTCATCTCCCCCGCCTCCAAGGCGAGTTCGTACGCGCGCTGCATCAGCGGGTTCTTGTCGAAGACAAGGCGTTCACCGAGCTCGGCGAGGAAGTCGATGATCTCGTCGATCGGGGTGTCGTGCAGGTCGCGCAGATCGCTCGGGTCGGCCAGCACGAGTTGGTCGGCGTACTTGTGCGGGTCGGGCTGGCGGAACCGCGCGCCGGCCCGGCCGCCGAACTCGATGGCGTCGTCGCCGGGTTCGATGATGCGTCCGCGGATGACGATGGGGATGTCGAGTACCGGCGTCGTGGTGGTGGTCGTCATGTCGTCGCCTCAGGTTCCGCTCACGTAGTCCATGAAGTCGCTGTACGCCTTGGCGGTGCCGGCGCAGGTGATCTTGTCGTCGCCGCCCTCCAACTCCGAGTAGCGGACGATGTCGTCGCTGATGCGCGGGCTCTTCCAGCCGCACGCGCAGTCCTCGTCCCAGTGGATGGTGACACGGTCGCCGGAGATGAAGCCGCCCCAGTAGGTCTCGGCCAGCAGGTCGAACAGCGCCAGCCGGCCGGTGTGCACGCCCTTGCGCGGGACCGGGACAGCGTCCTCGTCGAGCACGATCGGGATTGTGTAGGGCATGAAGTGGTAGAAGTTCTCGGAGCACTTCGGTGCGGTGCCCATGCACTCGGACATGCCGTACATGCTGGCGATGCGGTCGATGCCGAAGAACCCGGTGAGCAGGTCGCGCCAGTCGTCGGGAGCGTTCTTGAACCCCTTCATGCCGCCACCCGCCATGAGGATGGAGTCCGGCGCGAACTCGCAGACGACGCCATTCTCGCGGCCCTTCAGCGCGAGGCGCACCAGATCGGCGGAGGTGCCGCCGATGCGCACTCGCTTGCCGCGGAACTCCTCGACCAATGTGGCGAACCACCGCTGGAGGTCGTCGTCGCGGTGTCGGCTCGCCTCGATGAGCTGCCGACGCTCTTCCAGGAGCCTCGGGTCGATCTCCAACTGGTCGAGCTCGCCGCGCTCCTCGGCGGCCTGGAGCCGGCCGGCGAGGGAGAGCAGGTCGGAGGAGAGGGGGTAGTCGTACAGCATGTGGCGGTTCTCGTCGCCGCCGGCCTGCACCTCGGCGAAGAGCTTGCCCATCTTCGTCATCATCTGGTGTCCGGAACGGTAACCCGCGGAGAACGTCGGGATCTTGACCTGCCGCACGTCCGTCCCGATCGCGGCGCGCATCACCTCGAAGTGCACGTTCCGCCAGGCCGGCCATTCGTCGCGGGACCTCGGGATGAAGCTCAGTTTGCCGGTGGTGCCGGTGGAGTGCCCGATGATCATGCCGTGCTCGTCCAGCCGCGTGAGCCACTCGTCGACCGAGTCCACCCCGTCCAGCGGCACGTTGCCGAGGTCGTGTCGGGTGAGGCGGCCGAGCCAGGTGGTCAGGCGCGCGAACCTGCGCTTCTCGATCAGGCTCAGCGGATAGCTCTTGTAGACCCGGTGGTCGAAGAGCAGCGGCACCGCGTCCTCGATGGTCTCGACACGATCGACACCTTGCCGGACCGCAAGCTTGTCCAGAGCCTCCACCTCAGGGCGCAACTCCGTGAACCGCTTGACGAGCGCCGCGCGTTGCGCCGCCTCGACTTCCGCGGCCGACAAGGAGAAAAGCGTCTCGAACGGTTGCTCGGTCCATGCCGCGACGTCGTCGGGATCCAACGGCATCGCGGCCGGTGTGGTCGAACTCATGGCTGTCCTCCGTGCGCTCTGGATGGGCAGAAAGTATACGAACACGTTTACTTAGGTCAATGGCCCTTGCCTGGCCCGATGACCTCCTCCCCGCCCACCCGCACGCGCGCCGGCAGGCCGTCGCAGACCGAAGCAGCCCGGATCGCCGAACGGATGCGGAAGGCGGTATTGAGCTCTTCCTCGCCCTTCGCGCCGGGCGTCGATGAGCCACTGGTCACACAGCACCACAGCCGGACTGCCTTCGATGGCCACGACGCCGCGACAGCCGTACGCCCGCTTCTCGCTTACAAAGATAGACAGCTCTATGTATCCTCTCGTTCCATGCGGCGACGGCGCCCGCGGTCGGTCAAGTTGGGCAGACGCCGCAGCCCGACGAGCGCGGCGACGTGCTTCAAGGAACCGGGTTCGACGGATGCGGTGCCGTCGGTCCGCCGCGGCATGACCGGCAGCGAATACCAGGAACAGCGACAAAGTCAGGCGTCACATCCGGCACGGCGAGGGGAAAACAACATGAGTCTGTTCGACGCGTTCCGGTTCGACGGCAAGCGGGTTCTCGTGGTGGGCGGTGCGACCGGCATGGGCGCGGCGGCGGCCGAGCTCGCGGTGGACGCAGGCGCCGATGTCGTGGTCATGGACTTCGCCGAGGTCTCCCTCCCGGAAGTCAAGGCCATTCACGTCGACCTCGCCGACGCCGCGTCGATCGACACGGCCGTCACCGAGTGCGGTGGCAAAGTGGACGTGCTGTTGTCGTGCGCCGGTGTCGCGGACGGAACCCCGGACATCGTGAAGATCAATTTCATCGGCCACCGGCACCTCATCGACCGCCTGCTCGCCGACGGCATGCTGCCGCGCGGTTCCGCGATCGGCTTCATCTCCTCGGCCGCCGGCCTCGGCTGGGAGGCGAACCTCCCGCAGCTCCAAGAGTTCCTGGCCATCACCGACTTCGACGCTGCCTCGCAGTGGGCAGCGGACAACGGCAAGGCGAACTACATGTTCAGCAAGCAGGCGGTGTGCGCGTACGTCGCCACTGAGGCGATGCCGCTACTGGGGAAGGGCATCCGCATCAACGCGATTTGCCCCGGACCGACGGACACACCACTGGCACAGGCCCACCAATGGCTCGGTTTCGGCGCCGACTTCCGGGCCGAGACCGGTATAGCGGCCCCCACGCCGCTGGACCAGTCGTACCCTCTGCTGTTCCTGTGCAGCGACGCCGCCGCGTCGATCAACGGCATCACCCTCCTCTCCGACGCGGGCTACCACAGCTCTGGTCTCAGCGGCTCCTACCCCGCTGCCACCCCGATCACGAAGTTCCTGATGGGCCGCGCCTGAACACCGACAGGAACGCCCCTTTCCCGCACCCCGCACTGTGCACCGCCGCCGCCTCGACGACGCGGCGATCCGCCGCACGGCAGGCAGTGGCCCGAGCACTCACGTCCGAGGCACAGCCTCCACCCGATGTACGCGACGGCTCTATGCGCGCAGGTAGCTGATCAGAATCTCGGCGAATGTATCCTTCGCGGCGGTGAGGTCGGCGCTCGGCGCCGTGGCCGTCACGCGCATCCCGCGCAACGCCGCCGGCAGAAGGAACCGGATCTTCTGTGTCTTCTCCGGTGACACGTCCAGGTCCTGGAAGAGGTCGTACCAGACCTCGTGCCACGCCGAGTTCGAGCGCTGATAGGCCTCGTAGGTCTTGGGGAACTCGGCGCGCAGCACCTCTGGGTCATGCGGCAAAGCGAGGCGCAGGTGGAAGACAGCCCGAGACCGGGGATGCCCGAACAGGTCCCACAACACATCCACCACACTGCACACCCGCTCGTCCAGGGTCTCGCCGGCCACCTGGAGCTTGCGGATCGCACCGAAAGACTGCGTGAGGGCGTAGTCGAGGACCGCCGCCCAGACACCGTCGGCATCACCGAACTGATGCTGGACCACGCCCCAGGTGACACCCGTCTCGCGGGCGATGACATTCGCAACCGCCGCATCCGGTCCGCCCTGCGCGAGCAACGCGATGGCCTGCTGAAGGAACCGTTCTCGCGTGGCGAGGCCCCGCCGGTTCATCTTCGTCCCTCGCGCGTTCAGCATGCGGCAACGGTACGGCAGTCTCGTACGCCCGTTTACGGGACCCTGTCCACGAACGACGCTGGGTGTGGGAACCCGGACTCCGCAGCACCCGGCTCCGGCGATCGCGTCCGAACGCCCGGCGGCAGGTGTGGACCGCGATGCAACTCATCTCCTAGTGAGATTGTCATGTCTATGTATATGCTCCCGTCTGGCGCGTCCGACTGCCTCGTGAAGGATGTGACGGACACGCCGACCGGGCCCGCGACACCGAGGTCGCCCTGAGGCCGAAAAGGCCCCGGCCAGGCAGCAACCGGCCTGCCCACACGGCAAGAATGGGAGCAGTTTGAATGAGTGAGCCCGTCCCGACGGCGGACATCCTCGCCGTCCATGACCTGGTGGCGCGCTATTGCTGGTATGTGGACGAGAACCGCGGCGAGGACTGGGCTGCTCTTTACACCGAGGACGGCATCTTCGAGGGCAGCAGGCCGGAGCCGGTCTGCGGGCGTGCGGCGCTCGCGGAGGTTCCGGGTGGCATCCACGCGCTGTACAACGGCAAGATGCGGCACCACTACGGGAATCTCTACGTGGACAGCGGAACAGACGCGAACAGCCTGACCGCCCGCTTCTACAACCAGGTCAGCGTCTGGGAAAACGGCGGTGGCGCCCTGCACGTGCTGTCGGTCAACACAGCGTCGCTCGTGCGCGCCGACACCGGAGCGCCGTGGCGGATACAACGGAACAGTGTCGTTGTCATGCGCTGAACTGGTGTTCCGCGGCGGCCTCGGCCGATGCTCTCCTCGCCCCGCCCCGCCCCGCCCCGCGCCGGGCCGACTCGCCGGCTGCTCTTGGGCGCGGGGCGACCGCCGGTGGGGGGGGGGGGGGGGGGGGGGGGG
>NZ_JBPKBI010000017.1:0-16820 GCF_051388935.1 Yinghuangia sp. YIM S10712 | reverse complement strand
GTACCGGCGGTCGCCGGTACGCGCACCCTGGCGTCACAGGCCCAGGATGTCCCCGAAGCCGAGGTCGAGTCCGAAGGCGCCCGATTCGGCGGCGGAGCCGTTCACGCCCACACTGTCCCCGCCGCTACAGGCCTGCTGAATGGAGGTCGAGGTCGCCGGACCGGAGCCGAGGACCGTGATGGGCCCGGTCGCGAGGTTGACGAGGCCGTTTTGGTTCGTCTCGTCCCCGACCTCGGCGTGCTGGTCGCACGCCACCACGTCGGCGCCGACGACCGCGTCGCCCACGCCGGTGTCCGAGTCGGCGAAGGCAGCACTGGCCCCGAACACGCTGACGCTGCCGACCATGGCGACCACCAGGGCAGCCTTGCGAATTTTGCGCACAAGCATCTCCTTTTCCGTCAAAAATCACATGATCCAGTGATGGACCAAAAGGGACGCTATGCCGCTTTCATTGATAGATGGTGTATTAAGCCGATTATCTGCGTGCCGCAGCCTGTCGACGGTCACACATCGAGTACGGGGGCCGACCGGGCGTGCGAACGGGTCGGGCGGGGAGCCGCCGTCCTGGTGCCCGTGCGGGGAGCTTCGCGTGTGGCCGGCGTCGGTCACACCCCACGATTTTCAGCCGCGCCGGGCTCGGGGGCGTTCCGGCGGTGCGGGGGACGTCGCCGACACGCCGGTGAAGGTGAGCCGGGCCCGGTCCGACGCGTATGGCGGCGGAGACCTTCGCCACTGTCACGTTGTCGCAGTGGTCGTCGGCAATGAAGTCCGCCGGGAACTCGGCTCCGGGTGCGGTCGGTTTCGACGGCCTGCACAGTCGTATCGCCCGTCCTCGCGGGGGCGCGCTCGTCGAGAGCGGCAACACGGTCCCGCTCACGTCGCACGGCGGCCTCGGCGCTTCCGTCCGCTCGACAGGCCCGAAAGTCGAACAAATAGTCGGCGAGGAGGTTTCTAGCCTGCGCCGGTGCGGATAGCCGCGATACGACCGCGTGGTTGAGAGAAGGAGCGGTGATGATCACCAGAGAGCAGATATCCACCGTGTTGGAGCACCCGGTGTTCGACACGGAGGGAAACAAGATCGGCGACGCCAAGAACGTCTTCATCGACGACGTGACCGGCGAGCCGGAGTGGGTCAGTGTCAAGACCGGCCTGTTCGGCGCCAGCGAGTCCTTCGTGCCCATACGGCAGGCCAGTGTGGTCGAGGACCACCTTGAGGTGCCGTACCCCAAGGACACGGTCAAGGACGCACCCAACGTGGACGTCGAAGCCGGCGGCCACCTCTCCGAGGACGAGGAACACCGGCTCTACGAGCACTACGGCATCGACTGGGACGCCGCCTGGCAGCAGGCCGCTCCCGCCGGCCCCCGCGAGACCGAGACACCGGGGCCGCCCGCCGACGACGCGATGACCCGCTCCGAGGAGCGGATGCACGTGGGCACCGAGCGCCGCGAAGCCGGCCGGGTCCGGCTCCGCAAGTACGTGGTGACCGAGGAGCAGCAGGTGACCGTTCCCGTGAGCCACGAAGAGGTGCGCGTGGAGCGGGAACCGATCACCGATGCCAATCGCGCGGAGGCGATGACAGGAGAGGACATCTCCGAGGCTGAGCACGAAGTGGTCCTTCACGAGGAACGGCCGGTCGTGGAAACCCGGGCCGAGCCTGTCGAGCGCGTCCGTATGACCACCGAGGAGCGGACCGAGCAGGAGACCGTGACCGGCAAGGTGCGCAAGGAACGCATCGAGGCGGAGGGAACCGAGGAGGACGCAGAAGGCGATCGGTGAGCCGGAGCCACAACGGGCACGCACTCCACACCTGACCGGACCGCCGCGCGCCTTGTACCCGGGTGTACCCGACCGCCGCGCCGCGTGTGGGTACGCCGCCCCAGGTGCACACGCGCGCGACGGGCTGCTCGCCGGTCGGTAAGTGATCGGTGCGTGCCCGCAAGCCGCTGAGATCGCCACTGATCGTGGAACCACCTGACAAGTCCGATCCGATGCGCTCTTGCGCTCGTCAGATGTGTCGGACTTGGGACCGGACCTGGGCAGTCGGCAAACCGGGGCGGTGCACCTCGGAGGGCTTCGGCAGCGCGGGCCAGTAGTGGTCGGTGAACAGGCGGGCGACCAGGGAGCCTCGGGTGGAGACGCGGGTCTTCGTGAAGATGGTCTTGACGTGGTCGCGGACGGTGTGCGGGGAGATGAACAGCGTTTCGGCGATCTCCGCCGTGTTCAGGCCGCGCGCGATGAGCTGGGTGACCTGAAGCTCACGCGGAGTCAGGTCGTACGCCTCGGCGACCAGGACCGCGATGTCGGCGGGCGTCGCGGGTTCGATGACCACGGCCACCGGGCCGGGGTGTCCGCCGGCGCCGGTCAGGGCGGACGCGTGGCAGACGAGCCAGCGGCCTTCGGTGGTGCGAATGCGTATGCGGGCGCCGGCGTCCGCCCGGCCGTCGGCGATGGCGCGGGCCTGAAGTGCCGTACCGATCACCCAGATTGGCAAGTTGACGCCCAGCGATGAAGGAAACGACGGGCCTGCCGGCAGCACCGCGAGGTGGTGCCGGGCCACGTCGCTGATCGACACCGCTTCTCCGGAGGTGTCGAAGAGGATCAGGCCGGGTGCGGGCGCTTCGGTGGCGGCGGCCTCGGGCGGCCGGGCGAGGCGACGCAGTCGTTCGGCCATTGGGCGGGAGAGGTCGGCGAGCACCGCGACTTCGTCCGGGTGAAACGCGTGGGTCGTGCGGAAGAGGCTCACCATGCCCCAGGGCCGGTCGCCGATGCGCAGGACGGCACGCAGTTCGTCGTGCACCCCCTGACCGAGCAGCAGGCGCCGGAAGCGGGCGCTGCGTGCGGGCAGGTCGCCGGTGGCGACGCGCAGTCCGGCTGCCGGCACGGGCGCACGGGCCAGGTCGCGGAACGGAAGGACGTTCTCTTCCAGGAGTTCGCTCTCCCAATATGTGGCGCAGTTCTCCCCTGTGCCGAGGTTTTCCACGAGCATCGGCGCGGTGATCAGGCCGGTCTCGGGGTCGGCGGCCGTCCACACAGCCGAGTGGAACGGCACCCGCCGCCGGAGCCTGGCCGAGGTCCGGGTGAACAACTCCAGCGCGTCGGCAGCTCGTTCGGTGTTCGACAGCACCGGCCGGTGTGGATCGGTCATGGCAGATATCCCTCCGCCGCCCAGTCTTCCTGATCTCCTCGGGGACGCGAACCCCTCATGTGAGGGGGATGCCCCGTCGCGATCACCCGCGAGCTGGGGGTTATCCGGTTCAGCGCTGTCGGCGAAGGTCTTGCCATCGAACTACCCGATGGGGAGGCCACATGGACATCGCGATCGTCGGCGGGGGCGCGGCAGCGGTGAGTTTGCTGGATGCGTTGGCTGGTTGGGAAAGCAAGGCGGTCGGGCGAGGTAGTGGCACGGTCACCGTCTTCGCGGCGTCGGAAGCACACCTGTGGCGAGGCCGGCCGTACGGTCCGGACCTGAACGCCGTACTGGTGAACGCGCCGCCCGCGCTGATGTCGGTCCGCGGGGGCGACTTCGGCCACTATGCGGCGTGGCTGGGAGAGCGAGGCGCCGACCACCTCGACAAACGGCTGGGCCAACCGCTGGTGCCGCGCGCACTGTACGGCGACTATCTGGCGCACACCGCGGAGAAGGCTCTGGCGGCGCTGGAGGAACAGGGTTGGACGACAACGGTCGTGGTGGCACACGTGACCGAAGTGGTGCGCGGGAACCGCGCGGGGAACCACCTGGTCGTGCGTACCGAGGGCGAGCGGGAGTATCAGGCCACGCATGTCATGGTGTGTGTCGGAGGTGGAACTCCCCCGGATTTGTACGGCCTTTCCGGCACGCCGGGCTTCGTCGCCGACCCGTATCCGCTGGCCGACACACTGGGCCGCATCCCCGACGGCGGTGATGTGGCGGTCATCGGCAGTGGTCTGACCGCCGTCGACGCCGTCGTGGCGCTCGCCGCGCGCGGGCACACGGGACGGATCACACTGATGTCGCGCAGCGGCGTGCTCCCCAACGTCTGGCAGCGCCCGGACGGCCGGCGCCCGCGGCACGTGACGATCGAACGGGTGGCGGCGCTGCATCAGGCTTCGGGCAGCGTGGCCTTCGGCGATCTCGTCAATCTGGTACGCGCGGAACTCGCGGACGCCGGTGAGGACTTCGACGAACTCACGGCCGAGTTGCTCGGCACCGGGACCGAGAACCCCGTCGGGCGGCTGCGGCGGCAGCTCGACGCGGTCGACGATCCCCGGATCGGCCGCCGCGTGGTGCAGCAGACCGCGCACAGCGTCGGTCCGTACGCGTGGCGGCTGCTCCCCGAAGCCGACCGGGCCTGGCTGCGGCGCCACTCCCGCGTGGTCGGAAGCGTGGCCTCGCCGATGGTTCCGGTGAACGCGGCCGTGCTGATGCGGCTCCTGGACTCCGGGCAGGTCTCCGTCACGGCCGGTGTGCGCGCGATCGAGCCGGTGAACGGCCGCTTCCGAGTGCACCACGCGGAGGGGGAACAAACCGCGGAGAGCGTTGTCAATGCCGTCAACGCCCCACCGCAGGCAGTCCCCGCCGCCGCCCGGTCGCTGCTGAAGTCCTTGGTGGGCGCGGGCCTGGCCACCCGCCACCCGTCCGGCGGCGTGCTTTCGGCCGATCCACGTGTGCATGTGGTCGGCGACCTGGCAGGGGGCGGATCGTTCATCACGTCGAGCATCGCGGGGCTCGCCGCCCAGGCGTCGCGCAGCGCCGAAGCACTGCGTGCGACCTGACGGTGGGAAAGGCTCCGCCAGGACGGCTGTGCCGGGCACCGGCCACGCCCAGTGGCCGACGCCGGTGTCCGGCGTGCAGCATCAGTCCGCCGTGAGCTCGTCTGCACCGGATGCCCGCGGAACCGGTTTCGGATCCCATCGACTTGGCGTCCCCTCCCGCGAACTAATGCGCATAACCTATGCTGCCTCCGGGTGCTCCTGTTGCCCCGGTCGAGGAAGGCGCTCAGTCGCGGAGGAAACTTCTGGAGTGAATCGATTCATAGACGTGCTCCTGTGGAGTGAGTCCGCCCTTCAGCTCTCCGTCATGGACCACTTCGGACACTGCCGTGACCATCCAGAAGGGAACGCAGCTTGAAGGCCGTCCGTTTGCGGACCGAGTATCTTTCCGAGCCGCTGGGCATCGACATCACCCGGCCGCGGTTCTACTGGAACTGTGACAGCGGCGTAAGGCAGTCGGCGTACCGCATCGTCGCGGTCCGCGACGACGAGATCGTCTGGGACACCGGCAAGGTCGCCTCGGCCCGCATGGCGCACATCCGCTACGAGGGCCCTCCGCTGCGCAGCCGCGACCGCATCGAGTGGTCGGTCACGCTGTGGGATGAAGACGACCGCGAAGGCGAGCCTGCGCGGTCGTGGTTCGAGATGGGGCTGCTGGGCCGAGGTCGCCTACCGGATGCTGTAGAACACGCACGCGCCCGGCTGGCTGGCCGAGGTGGAGGCGGGCGCCACGACCGTCTGGGAAGACTGGGAGGGCAAGGCCAGCCACAACCACTACTCGCCCGGCGCGGTGTGCCAGTGGCTGTTCGACACCGTCGCCGGCATCCGCGTGGACGGCGAGAACCACTTCCTCATCGCCCCTGTCCCCGGTGGCACCCTCACCCACGCGGCTGCGGAGCACACCAGCCTCTATGGCACCGTGAGCAGCCGCTGGCGGAAGACGGCCGACGGTCTCACCGTCAGCGTGGTCGTCCCGCCGAACACCACAGCGGACGTGCGACTGCCCGACGGACGGGCCCACAGCGTCCGGGCCGGCGCGCATGAGTTCACAGTCATCGGCTGAAGCGACAAAGGGGAACCCCATGAGTGAGACGACGCCGCCCCCGGCGGCCGGACTACGAGTCGAGCACCTGACCGACAGCGTGCTCGGTCTCGGGGTCGCGAAGCCGCGGCTTTCCTGGCGGCTGCCCCCGGGAGCCTTGTCACAGACCGCCTATGCCATCGCGATCGACGGCCGCGACATGCCGCCGGTCGAGTCGTCCGAATGCGTGTTGGTGCCCTGGCCCGGCAACCCCGTGGGATCGCGGACGCGCGTGCAGTGGCAGGTCAAGGTCTGGACCGAGCTGGGTGAGAGCCCGTGGTCGGAACCGGCGTGGTTCGAGACGGGGCTGCTGGAGCCAGGGCACTGGACCGCCCGCTGGATCGAGCCCGAGGAGACCGAACGCGGCTCCCACGTGCTGCGCCGCACCTTCACACTCGACGAACACCCCGACAACGCACGGCTGTACGCCACCGCCCACGGCATCTACGAGATGTGCCTCAACGGCCGGCGAGTCGGCGACATCGAGTTGGCCCCGGGGTTCACGAGCTACCCCACAACGCTGCACGTCCAGGTGTACGACGTCTCGGAGTTGCTGTCTCAGGGCGAAAACGAATGGGACGTCGTGCTCTCCGACGGCTGGCACCGCGGGCGTTTCGGGTTCATGCAACTGCCCGACGGCTACGGCACCACCCTGGGATTCCTGGGGCAGCTGCACGCCGCGGACACAGTCGTGGCCACCGGCCCCGAGTGGCGGTCCGCTTCCGGCCCGGTCGTCACGGCAGACCTCATGGCGGGTCAGTTCGAGGACCACCGACGGCAGCCGACAACCTGGCACCCGGTGTCCCTGGCCGAGGGCAACCTCGGGCCGCTCGGCTACTCCCCCGCCCCGCCGACCCGGAGCGTCCAAGCGCTGCGCCCGGTCGCGGTCACCCGTCCGGCGCCGGACCGTCAGGTCGTCGACCTCGGCCGGAACATCAACGGCTGGATACGGCTCACCTCCCTCGGCCCCGCCGGAACCGACCTGCGGCTGGTGCACGGCGAGGCCCTGGATGCGACCGGCGATGTCACGCAGGACCACCTCGCCGCGGACACGCCGTTGGGCAGGCTCCCGGTCGGCATGACCGACCGTGTCATCGCAGCCGGTACACCCGGTGAGGTCTTCGAACCCCGGCACACCACCCACGGGTTCCGGTACGTCCGGATCGAGGGACACCCCGACCGGCTCACCCCCGACGACGTGACCGGCGTCGTCGTCCACACCGACCTGCGGCGCACCGGCTGGTTCCGGTGCAGCGACGAACGCCTCAACAAGCTCCACGAGATCGCCGAGTGGTCGTTCCGCGGCAACGCCTGCGAGATCCCCACCGACTGCCCGCACCGCGAACGCGCCGGATGGACCGGCGACTGGCAGGTATTCGCCCCGGCTGCGGCGTTCCTCTACGACGTCGCCGGGTTCTCCCTCAAGTGGCTCCGCGACCTGGCCGCAGAACAACTTGAGGACGGTTGCGTCACCGGCATCGTGCCCGACCCCCTGCGCCGGCGTACCGGCGGAACCGGCCGTTGGCGCGACACGCAGGGCTCGGCGGGCTGGGGCGACGCGGTGGTGATCGTGCCGTGGACACTGTGGCGCAGCTACGCCGACATCGGCGTCCTGCGCGAAATGTGGCCGTCGATCACCGCCTGGATCGACTACGCCGCCGAGACCGCGCGAACCCGGCGCCACCCCGACCGGGCCGCGGCCCGGCCTGTCCCCGCCCCACACGAGCACTACCTGTGGGATGCCGGCTACCACTGGGGCGAATGGCTCGAACCGGGGACCGCCGGCGAGGACTTCCGCACGGCGGACCACGGCGCGGTCGCCACCGCGTATCTCCACCACTCGGCGCAACTGGCCGCCCGCATCGCGGAGGTGCTCGGGCACGAAGCCGACGCGGCACGGTTCGCCGCTTTGGCCGCAAACGCACGCGCCGCGTGGCAGGCCGAGTTCATCGGCGAAGACGACAAGTTGACCCCGGAAACCCAGGCAACGTACGTGCGGGCCCTGGCCTTTCGCCTGGTGCCCGACGAGAGTCGGGACGCGACGGCCGCACGGCTGGTGGAGCTCGTCCGCAAGGCCGACACCCACCTGGGCACCGGCTTCCTGGCCACGCCCTACCTGCTGCCGGTCCTCGCCGACGCCGGCCGACTCGACGTGGCCTACGAACTGCTGCTCCAGGACACCGCACCGTCCTGGCTGACCATGGTCGAACGCGGCGCCACCACGATCTGGGAGAGCTGGGACGGCATCGACGCGGACGGCGTCCCGCACGCGTCGCTCAACCACTACAGCAAAGGCGCGGTGATCTCGTTCCTCCACGAGTACGTCGCCGGGATCCGCGCGCTCGACGACCACCCCGGCTACCGTCGCTTCCGCGTGGCACCCCACCCCGGAGCGGACCTGACCTGGGCGGAGGGCGTCCACGACTCGCCGTACGGTCGTATCGAATCGGCTTGGCGCATCAAGGGCGACGACTTCGACCTGACCGTGACGGTTCCCCCTGGCACAACGGCCGAGGTCGTCCTGCCCGACGGGACCACCAGCGACCAAGGTCCCGGGACCATGTCCTACAGGTGCCGATCTGGGCGGTGAACGGGGCGCCTGGCGAGCCCGCCGCTCACCGCGACGCGGCGGGACCGCCCCGTAATCCGATGACGCGGCTCTCGTCGAGGGCCTGGTGGCTGTCAACGACGCGTGGGTGAGGAAGGGTGTCCCCGCCTGGCATTGACACGCATTACCGCTGTGGGGGTAGTGTCCCGGCCCCCACCCCTCGGACATGTGCCGTCACCGCGGCCGGGTCCGCTCACGGCCCGTCGTCTCGCTGCCCGAACTTCCTTTCGGGAAGCCCTCGGACGCCGAGGTTGTGGAATGCCAGGATCCGGCCGTCGTGCTCGGCTGTGCCGCCGCCTTGGGACGTCACCATGAGGACGTCGAGTTCCGGGCCGGCGAACGCGACACTGGTCGGGCCGGCGGCGGGGACGGGGATGCGCCGGTCGAGGGTGCCGTCCGGTGCGTACCTGCGGACCTCGCCGCCCTGGTAGGCGGCCACCCACAGGTAGCCCTGGTCGTCGACGGTCGCCCCGTCGGGCATGGCGTCGCCGTCCGTGAACCGCGCAAGGGTCCGCCGGTTGGCGGTCTCCCCCGTGGCGCCGTCGTAGTCCCACGCGTAGACGAGGCGAAGTGCGCTGTCACCGCAGTACAGCGTCGAGCCGTCCGGGCTGAGGCACGGCCCGTTGGTGACGCCGATGGGGTCGCCGATGACGTGGGCGCTCAGGTCCGTGTCGATGCGGTAGAGCTTCGCGGACGGGGTGAGGCCGTCCCGCCGACCGCCGAAGACGGCCTGGATGAGCGGCCCGTCGGCCATGCCGGTGATGAACCGCCCCCGGTGGTCGACCGTTCCGTCGTTGAACCCGAAGCCGTCGCTCACCTCGGGACGGAAGACCGGGTCGGCGTCACCCGAGTCGAAATCGAACAGGTACACCCCGGCGACCGAGGTGACCAGGGCTCCGCCGTCCTTCCGCAGGGCGAGTGACGAGATCGAGTCGCCGGGGAACTTCCAGCTCCGCAGGTCCCGCCCGGCCAGGTCGCACCGGTACACCGTGGCCGCGAACACGTCGATCCAGTAGAGCCGTTCCTCGTCGACGTCCCATCGCAGGTTTTCGCCCAATCCCAAGATCGTCTCGGTGACGGTACGCATGACCACCATGAACGCTCCAACTCTCGTGCGGATCGGCGCTGACGTCGAACTCCCGTGGTGCGGTGGTGCCTGTGGTGGTGCTTGTGCTGTGGTTCGGTGACGCCGAACCGGTGACGGGCGACCGGAGGAGAGGCCCGTCACCGGCGTCCGAGCGGCGGTCGGCCGTCAGACGATGGGTTCGGCGAGCAGGTCGAGGTAGGCGGCTCCGGAGTCGGGGACGCGGGGCTGCTTCCAGACCTCGACGGGGAACGACACCATGACCAGGCCCTGCATCAGGTGGAACAAGGTGCGGGCGTCGTCGGGGAGTTCACCCCACGGGAAGCTGTCGCAGTACTGGATGGCCTCTTCCAGGCGGGGCATGGCCGCGTCGTAGAACGCCTGCATCTCGGGCATGGAGGAGGCCAGCCGCCGGTTGTAGCGCTCGGCCTCGGTGGGCAGGGCCCAGTCGATGTACGGCTCCAGGTCGGCGAACTCAGCGGGCAGCGGCATCGCGGTACTCCTTGACGAGGTTCTGGACGGTCTTGTGCAGGTGCCGGAGCAGCAGCTCCTGGTCGCACAGGGGGAACTCTTTGATCACGCCGCTGTTGAGCATGGTCTGGGTGGCTTCGAGGGTGTTGCCGTCCTGGAGCGCGTACTCCTTGAACGTGACGGCCCCGAGCTCCTGGGCCAGCCGCTCGCGCGCCGACTTGGCGGGCACGAAGTACAGGTTGGCCTCGAAGATGTGCCGGTCCACCGCGGTCGGCCAGTAGTGGTACGTCAGGTACCAGCCCGGGGCCCAGAACAGGATGGTGAAGTTGGGGAAGAACTCGAAGGAGTCCGTGCCCCACGAGTGGTGCCGGGCCGGGTTGATGGCCGGCGGCAGCGGGTCCAGGCCCTCGATGTCGGGGCGGTCCCATGGGCCGAACAGGCCGCTGCGCAGGGCGCGTTCGATGGGCTTGACCATCATGGGGTCCTTCGGCGGAGCCATGCCGCCCCACGAGGAGATCATGGAGTGTGGGGTGCTGATCTCGTAGTGCAGCGCTTCGAAGCCGAAGCCCTGGAACTTCTCCGCCTCATCCTTGACCGCCTGCTTATGGTGCAGGATCGGGGCGTGGTAGAACTCGGCGAACGCGTCGATGAACAGCTTCCAGTTGCTGCCGACCTCGGCGCGGTACGTGTACACCTCGGTCATCTCGTGGAACGGGTAGCCCTCGACGCCCTTGGCCAGGTCGCCGAGGTACTCCCGCAGGGGCTCCTGCGGGTCGAAGTTGACGAAGATGAACCCTTCCCACACGTCGCAGGCGACCTCCTTGAGCCCGTAGTCGGACTTGTCGAGGTCGAAGAACTCGCCTTCCTGCTGGACGAAGGTCAGGTTGCCCGTCAGGTCATAGCGCCAGGCGTGGTACTTGCACACGAACTGGCGGCAGCTACCGGAGGTTTCCTCGCCCGGCGCCTCGTTCCACACCAGCTTGTTGCCGCGGTGGCGGCACACGTTGTGGAACGCGCGGATCTTGTTGTCCTGGCCGCGCACGATGACCAGCGACGTCTCGGCGACGGCCAGTTCCTTGGTGAAGTAGCTGCCGACCTTGGGGACGCGTTCGACGCGGCCGACGTTGAGCCAGGTCTTCTTGAAGATCGCCTCGCGCTCGGCCTCGTAGAACTCCGGGTCGGTCGAGTCGGTGAAGTCGACGAGACCGGTGCCCAGTTCGGGATGGTTCTCGGTCCAGCTACCCGCGGCGGGTTTCGGGAAGAAAGCCACTTCTCTGCCTCTCATGCTCCGGCGTGATCGCCGGGGTGTCGTCGTCACGGGCTGGTGGCCACGCGGGCACGGCTGACGAGCAACCGACGCCGCAGGATGCCCGCGTACGGCCTTCGCAGGCGGCTCAGCCCGGCTCCTCCGCCATCATGAGTTCTGATGCAACGACTTGAACAATAGAATCGTGTAATGCGTTGATGTCCCACCTTCATGACACGGTGGCCGCGCCACCCCAGAGATCTCCCTGAGAGCGCTCTGACCTGCGGACATCCCGCAGAACGCAGCTCTCGTGAGGCCCCCGCGCGCCGGGCGGCCCGGTGTGCCTCGGAGACATCACAATCTTTCATGGCACCATGCAGTGAATCACCGTGCATGATGTTCCTAGTCTCCCGGCACCAGTGCGATACCACTCAGGGAATTGAGCCGAGCGCATGGATCTCAGACAGCTCAGAGCACTCGTCACGGTCGCGGAAGTGGGCAGCGTCACGCGCGCCGCGGAACTCCTGCACCTCGTACAGCCGGCCGTCACCAGGCAGATCCGGTCGCTGGAGGACGAGCTCGGGGTCGCGTTGTTCCGACGTACGCGCCACGGCATGGAGGTCACCTCGGAAGGTGCGATCGTCGTGGCGCGCGCACGCAGGGCGTTGAACGAGCTGGAGTGGGCGCGGTCCGAGGTGCGGCCCACGCCGCAGGCGGTGACCGGCGTGGTGCGCGTCGGCCTCCTGGAGAGCACGACCGACCTGCTGGCGGAACCGCTTGTCTCCGCCTTGACGCGGGACCACCCCGGAATCGACCTGCGGCTGTCGACGGCGTACTCCGGCCACCTGCGACAGTGGCTCGACGAGGGGGCCTTGGACGTGTCGCTGCTGTACAACCTCGACAACACCCCCCAGCTCAACGGCCACCTGCTCCTACACGAGAGCCTGTGGGCGGTCGCACCCGCGGCCGACGGCCTCAGCCCGAAGCAGCCCGTAGCGTTCTCGACAGCCGCCGACCACCCGCTGGTCCTGCCCACCTCGGGACACGCCCTGCGGATGCTGATCGACGACGCGGCGGCCCGCACCGGCGCCGAGATGACCATCTCCGTGCAGACCAACTCGATGCAGGCGCAAAAGCAGCTCGTGCTGGCCGGGCACGGGTGGACGATCCTGCCCGGTGTCGGCGTCGCCGACGATGTCGCGAAGGGCGTCCTCAGCGCCGCGCCGCTGTGCGAGCCGGACGTGACGCGCGCCATCGTGGTGGCGGCCCCCCGGACCACGCGGATCCCTCCCGCGATGGAGGCCGTCGCGCGCGAACTGATCCGCCAGGTGCTGGCGGCCGTCGCGGACGGACGCTGGCCGATCGACGAATCCCAGCCGGTCACCCCGCCCCTCGCCCCCTTGGACGCCGGCGCTCTCGGCCTGTCGTCCCCCGACCCCCGGGCGTTTTGACGACACGCCCCGCGCAAAGGCCCGGTGAACGGGGATGCCGGCGCACACATCGCGTCACTGTCGCAACCGGGGCGCTCAATCGCCCCTGCCGCGCGCGCCAAAGAGCACGCCGCGCCCCGGTGATCGGCAATCACATCTGAATCCGCGCGGCTTGGGGTGCGCGCCTCAAACCCCACCGGGACATTGACACGGGCGCGACGTGGCCTGTTTGCTGAAACCCTATTTTAGTCTATTCATTGGATTTATTGGTTCGACCGGCGCTGCGCACGCTCGAACCAGCCGTCTCTCGCGTCCGGTATGGAAGGCCCGCCCGTGAACGTCGATCCCGTCCTGCCCGGGTTCTTCCCGGACCCGTCCATCTGCCGCGTCGGCGACGACCACTACCTGATCGCATCCAGCTTCGAGTACTTCCCCGGCGTCCCGATCTTCCACAGCCGCGACCTGACAACCTGGCGGCAGATCGGCAACGTGCTGGACCGGCCGTCCCAACTCACCGTGGCAAGCGGCCTGGACGGCGCGAGCAAAGGGATCTACGCGCCGACGCTGCGCCACCACGACGGCTTCTTCTGGATGATCACCACCAACCTGACCACGATGGACGAGCTGCGCAAAGGCCATCTGATCGTGCGCGCGGAGGATCCGGCCGGCCCGTGGAGCGACCCGGTGCACACCTCGGGCGCGATCGGATTCGATCCGGACCTGTCCTGGGACGATGAAGGCACCTGCCATCTGACATGGGCCCTGCCCGGCAGCATCATGCACGCCACCGTGGACCCAACCACCGGGAAACTGCTCAGCGAACCGGGCAAGCTGTGGTCGGGCACAGGCCTGGCGAGTCCGGAGGGCCCGCACCTGTTCCGCAGGGGCGACTGGTGGTACCTGGTCGTCGCCGAGGGCGGCACCGGGCCGGGGCACGGCGTCTCGGTCGCCCGGTCGCGGGCGGCCACCGGCCCGTTCGAGGCGCACCCGGCGAACCCGATCCTGTCGCACCGCAGCACCGATCATCCCGTACAGAACACCGGTCACGCCGATTTCGTCGAACTGGCCGACGGACGCTGGGCGATGGTCCATCTGGGGGTCCGGCCCCGAGGGGCGCACCCGAGGTGGCACGTCAACGGCCGCGAGACGTTCATCACCGGCGTCGACTGGGTCGACGACTGGCCCGTGGTCGTCGAGGACGCCTTCGGCGGGATCGCCCCGGACACCTCGTTCGCGGACGAGTTCGCCGGTGCCGCCCTGCACCCGCGGTGGATCTCACCGGGCACCCGCCCGGCCGGCTTCGCGACCCCGCGCGGCCCGGAAGGCGGGGTCGCGCTGCGCGCGGGTCGCGCGCACGGCGAGCGCGAGGCCCGGCACCTGCTGGCCGTGCGGACGTGCGACGAGTCGTGGCAGGCGGAGGCGACGGTGCCGGTCGGCGACGCGGCGCTGGTGGTCCGAGTCGACGACGCGCACTGGGCCGCCGTGGAGCGCCGGGGCACGGTGGTCTCGGTACGGATGGTCATCGGCCCGCTCGACCAGGTCCTCGCCACGGCCTCCGAGGTCCACTCGGACCGCCCCCTGGCCGTCCGGGCCGTCCCCGTCCCGAGTGGCTTCGCCCCCCGCAACCCGCCGGACCGCCTCCAACTCGGTTATGTCGACGGGGACTTCCACTGCGTTGCCGAGGTCGACGGCCGGTACTTGTCCACCGAGGTGGCGGGCGGGTTCACCGGCCGTGTCGTCGGCGTCGAAGCACTCGGCGGCGATGCGGTGCTGACCAGGTTTGCGTACGAGGCCCTGCCCGTACCCCGGTGATCCGCGCCTGTGCGCAGGCGGGCGTCTACCCGGTGGCGCTGGCCTATCTGCTGCTGGGCGAGCCCGACTCGGTCCAGGTCGCCGGGTCGCTGGCGGAGTGCGGCGTCGACGCCGATGCGGCGCTGCTGATGACCTGGCCCGGCGGCGTGCATGCCCTCCTGGAGTGCTCGCTGGTCAGCGCCCTGGCGATGAACGCCGTCATCGCCGGAACCAAGGGCCGCATCGACATCGATCCCGCGTTCCACGCCGCGCACCGCATGACCGCACGCGCGGGCCTGCACCTTGAGGAACTGCACATCGACACGGCTGCGGACGACGCGCTGGCCGCCGAACTGCGCGAGGTACGCGACGGCGTACGCGCAGGATTGCGGCAGAGCCCGGCCGTCCCCCTGGACGCGACGCTCGCGGTCCTGAGGATCCTGGAGAACGCCCGCGAAGCCCTCGGCGCGGTCGCCTTTTAGTTCGTGTGCTCGCTCGGTGGGCCACGGCGACTCGGACCACGATCGCTGTGTCCGGCCGCCGACGTCGTGGCGGTCAGGCCACCGACTGTTCGCGGCAGTAGGCGCGATAGGTCGCCGACGTGCGCAGCAGCGAGTTGTGGGTGCCGATGGCGCTGACCCGACCGTGTTCGATGACGGCGATGCGGTCGCAGTTGCGGCCAGGCGGTGGGCGACCTTCAGGGAGGTCCGGCACACCGAACGGACATGGGAAGTGCAGGGGCTGAACCGATCCGGAGCGCGGAATACCGCCGGACGGCAACCGCCCGGCACCATTCCGGATTGAGCGCATTAGTAATGCGCTTCCACGAAGTTACGACGCGCGGCGGCGAACAGACAAGCCCCGCGCCACCCGAGACGGCCGTCGCCTTGCGGCCGCGCGGACGCGTCGCCGCGCGGGCGGTAGCGGGTTACCGAGATGTGACCGGCGGGTGTCTTGCCGCTGTCCCGGCGGACTGACACAGTGCTGTTCCGCATTAGTAATGCGCATTCAAATCGTCACAAGTACCGCTGTTCACTGACGAGTCGGCATGTCGTTCCGGGGGCGACGCAAAGGCCTGACGTTCGTCGGTGGCCGGCGGCTGCCGCGGCCTGCCTGACGGCGGGTTCACGGGCAAGGCCGTCAACGGCACGCCGCGGTGCGCCGCGCGTTCCCTTCCTGCCGCCTGACGGGCCGTCACGCCCACGCGATCCAAGCCGGGTTCCGCCCCAGCTCCGCAAGAGAACCGAACGAGAACCGAACGAGACCCGAGCGAGTTCCGAAACGAGCACCTCACCGGAAAGGCACTGCGGATGTCCTCACATTCCCTCAGACGTGCGTCCGTGCTCCTCACTGCGGTCGCCGCCCTGATACTCAGCGGTTGTGCCGCCGAGTCCAAGGACGACTCCGACAACCCCTCCGCCTCCGGCGGCCCGGTCGCCCCTCCGCCTGCGGGGAACACGGCACCCGGGGTCACCGCGGACAGCATCAAGATCGGCGTCGTCTATCCCGATCTGTCGGCCGTCAAGCAGTTCATGAAGATCGACCACGGCGATTACGAGGCCTCGTACAAGGCGGTGATCGACAAGATCAACGAGGCGGGCGGCATCAACGGCCGCAAGATCGTCCCGGTCTTCGGTGCCGTCAACGTCGCTTCGCCGGCCGCCGCGCAGGAGACCTGCGTCAAGCTCACGCAGGACGAGAAGGTCTTCGCCGTGGTCGGCACGCTCAACGCCAACGAGCCGATGTGCTACGTCCAGACCAACAAGACCGCCATCGTGGGCGGCCCCCTCACCGCGAAGAACTACGCCCAGGCACAGGCCCCGTGGTTCTCCGACATGCGCGGCGGCGACGAAGTCGGCGAGGCCATGGGCCTGTTCACCGAGAACAACGCGCTCGCCGGCAAGAAGGTCGCGGTCGTCGGTGTGGTCAACGAGCAGTCCCTGGTCAACGAAATCGTGCTACCCGCCCTCCAGAAGCAGGGCATCACCCCGGTCGAGACCGGCATCATGGACGCCTCGTTCCGCGACGCCGCGGCAGTGTCGCAGCAACTCGGGGTGTTCATCGAGAAGTTCCAGTCCGCGCGGGCGGACACCGTGGTCGTGGTCGGCGGCATGGGCGGGGAGTTCCCCAAGCAGTTGGAGAAGACCTCCTACCGGCCCCGCCTGCTGTTCACGTCGACGTCCACCGCGGCCACGTACACCGGTGACGCGGCCAAGCACGACTTCGACAGCGTCCTGGCCAACTCCGTGGCGATGGGCCTGAACGCGCAGTGGAGTGAGCCGACGGTACAGGCGTGCGTCACCGACATCGAGGCGCGCATCCCCGAGCTGAAGGGCAAGCTGACCGTCGACCGGCAG
>NZ_JBPKBI010000016.1:81522-157164 GCF_051388935.1 Yinghuangia sp. YIM S10712 | reverse complement strand
AGCCGAAGCGTCAGTCAGTCGGAGAGTCAGACCCCCGAGCGGCGCCATCCACATCCTCACAGTCAGTCGGTGGGTGGGAGGAGTTGGAGGAGCAGGAGGGCGGTGTCGTCGGTTCGGCGGCCGGTGGCGGGGTGGGTCAGGGCGGTGTCGGCGAGGTGTTCGAGGGCCGGGCGGCCGGTGTGGGGCAGAGAGCGGGCGAGGGCGCTGATGGCATGGTCGAGGTCGGTGTCGGGGGTTTCGACCAGGCCGTCGGTGTAGAGCAGCAGGATCGCGTGCGGCGGGAGGATGGTGTCGGTGACCGGGTAGGCGGCGTCCGGGTCGATGCCGAGGGGCGGTCCCGGGGTGACGTCGAGGACGCTGGCTGCTGTCCGGCCGGGCAGACACAGGATCGGTGGGGGGTGGCCTGCGTTGGCGAGCCGGGCGCGGCCGGTGGCGGGGTCCAGGTGGACATGCAGGCAGGTGGTGAACAGGTTCGTGCCGAGGTCGGTGAGGAGCCGGTTGGTGCGGGCCAGGACGTCGTCGGGAGGGGATCCCGCGGCGGCGTGGGCGTGGATGGCGGTGCGGACCTGGCCCATGAGGGCGGCGGCGGCGATGTTGTGGCCTTGGACGTCACCGATGAGGGCGCCGGCACCGGCCGGGCCGAGGCCGATCAGGTCGTAGAAGTCGCCGCCGATGTCCATGCGTTCGGTGGCGGGGAGATAGCGGGCGTGGACGCGCAGCCCGGGGACGTCGGGCAGGGCACGGGGCAGGAGTGCCTGTTGCAGTCCGTGGGCGATCTGGTGTTTGGCGTCGAACAGGCGGGCCCGGTCGAGTGCCTGGGCGAGGACGCCGGCGAGGGCGGTCAGGACGGAGCGTTCCGCGACCTCGAAGGTGTGGGGCCGGTCGTAGGCGAGCATGCAGGCGCCGATGGGGCGGCCGGAGACGATGAGGGGCAGCACGGCCCGGGCCTGGGGGCTGCGGGCGTGGGCCGGCAGGTCGGGGTAGACGCGCTGCATCTCCTGGGCGGACGCGAAAAACGTCGGGACGGCGCTGGTGAAAATCCGCAAGGCGGCGGACGGGATGGCGTCCAGCGGCGTGCCGTCGAAGCTGTCGACGGCCCCGGGCGGGTAGCCGCGGTGGCCGAGGACACGCAGGCGCCCCGACTCGAAGGCCACGATGGCCACGCCTTGGGCGTGGAAGGCCGGCAGGACTTCGTCGGCGACGCGTGCGACGACGTCGTCGACGCTGACCGCCTCGGTCAGCACGGCGGCGAAGTGCACCAGCCGGTAGGCCTGCCCGGCGCCCGGAGGGGTGCCGGCGCCCGTTTTCCGGCCGGGGGGCGGGGTCGTGTCCGGTCCGCTGCCTTCCTCGCGGTGGATACGGACGCTGATGCCCGCGCCGCCCGGATACAGGTCGAACCGCAGCCAGTGGTCGGGCGGGCGGAACGCGGTCATGGAGACCGGCTCGCGACTCATGACAGCGGCGCGGTAGCGGTCCTCGTAGACGGGGTCGTCCAGCCAGGGCAGCGCGTGCCAGGGCCGTACTCCGACGAGGTCGGCGCGGTCGCGGCCCAGCAGCGCGGCTCCCGCGGCGTCGACGAAGGTCATGCGTCCTTCCAGGTCGAGCATGCAGCAACCGCCCGGCAGGTTCTCGACGAAGTCGGCGGCCGACGCCGGCCTCATCGGCGCGGGACCGGGCAACACGCGGGGACGCCTGGGGACGAGGTCCGGGGGGCCGGGCTGCCCGGCGTCCTTGATGACGTCCGCCATGCGGCGGCACACCGACGCGATCCGCGCGCGTTCGCGGCGGGCAAGGTGGTGGCTGTGCTCGGGCGCCCAGATCAGGAACAGGCCTCCCAGGCGGTCTCCGCCGTCGGTCAACGGCGCCGCCGCGGCCGAGAAGGGATACGGGAGCACGAGGGTCACCCGCGGGTACCTGCGGGCCATGTCCTCCTGGCCGCTCACCCACACCAGACGGTTGTCACGGACCGCGTCGGCGACCGGGAGCGCGGACGAGAGCGGGATGTTCGTCCACATGGACACAAACTCGTCCGGCATGCCGCGCAACACCGCCTGCCGCAGCACGGCCTGCCCCGGGACCAGGAGGTACACGCCGCCCATGGCCGCGCCGGTGCGGTGCATCGCCTCCATCAGCGACGCGTCCAGCCCCCGCTCACCCCGGAACCGCCCTGCGCCGGTCACCGGACACCTCCCGAGAGGTCTGCCGCAGCACGCCCGCCGCTGCCGGCACCGCCGAGACAACCCGCTCTGCGCACGGCACCATCGGGGACGCCCTAGCGTCCACGCTACGCCGGTCCCCGGCTGGGGGCCGCCTGGCGTCGAACCTGGGGCAGGCCGGCTACGCGAACCCGGCGGCGGGCGGCGGGCGGCGGGCGGCGGGATCATCGCCCCGATCGACCCGGGGTCGGCGGTGCGGGGCAACCCGTGGTGAGCCGGTGAAGTTCCAGGTCGACGGCCACCAAGGCTTCGTCGCCCGGTGTGGGGGCTTTGACCTGCCGTTCAGCCGTCCGATGACGACCGAATCCCATCAGCCGAGTACCGCCTCCCGCAGTACGTCGTGGGAAAGTGCGCGGGCGCGGAGCCGCAGCGCGGTTCGGTGTACCTCGAAGACGGCTATCCGGCCGTGTGACACGCCAGGGGTCCAACGCACGCGCCCGCCCGGACCCACGCGCCGACCACTCAACTCATCGCCGGCTCCGTCCTGGGTGAGGCAGCGGCGGAGAAGGCTGCGGCTCGCGGGGTGCCCCTGTGCCTGGGTCTCCGAACAACTGCCGGACGGGAATGGCGAGATCGGTGGTCCCCGGCCGACGACGAGCAGTTCAGCGTGCCCGCGCCCACACAACCTCGGCGCGGGCGCCGGCAGGGAACCTTCTTGTCGAAGGTCGGCGTACGGCACGGTCTTGTGGCGCACAGGTACCGCGCTGCGCCCTGCTTCGGGGATGGCTGTGCCGTGGGGTGCCGCAGTTCCGGCGGTCAAAGGAACCGCCCGTAACCGACGGGCGGTTTCCTTGACGCCTTGGGCAAGGTCGGCTGTCCGGGGCGAAGTCGGCCACCCGGCAGGTCTCATGCCAGGGCCTGGCTCGAACCGGCCATCCGGAGAAAGCGCGTTGCACGGCGTCGCGTGGCAGGCAGCCGGACGCAGGGATTCAGGCGACGGCTTCTTCGCCGATGAGGGTGGTGCGGTGCATGAGGCGGCGGGAGGTGGGCTGGTAGGGCAGGGCGCGGTGGAGCATGCCGGTGTTGTCCCAGATGACGAGGTCGCCGCGGCGCCAGGCGTGGCGCACGGTGAAGCGCGGCNTAGGGCAGGGCGCGGTGGAGCATGCCGGTGTTGTCCCAGATGACGAGGTCGCCGCGGCGCCAGGCGTGGCGCACGGTGAAGCGCGGCTGGGTGGCCCAGTCGAGGTAGTGGTCGAGGAGGGCGCGGCTTTCGTCGGCGGGCATGCCGACGATGTGGTCGGTGGTGGCGCCGACGAGGAGGGATTTGCGGCCGGTGCTGCGGGTCCACACCAGGGGGTGTTCGCGGGCGGGGATGCGTTCCCAGGCGGCGATTTCCTTGGGGGTGGGGTCGGGGGTCACCAGCAGTTGGGACGCCTTGAAGCTGTGCACGACCCGCAGCGCGGCGATGCGTTCCTTCTCGTCGTCGGGGAGGGCGTCGTAGGCGGCGTAGGTGTTGGCGAACTCGGTGTCGCCGCCGTCGTCGGCGACTTCGCGGGCGGTGAGCAGGGTGGCTTTTTGGGGGATGGCGTCGTTGGTGCCGTCGATGTGCCAGTAGAAGGTGCTGCGGCGGTAGGCGGCCAGGTCGCTTTTGGAGGGGTCGAGGCTGACCGCGGAGATCTCGGGGTGGGTGGCGTCGCCGCCGATGGGGGCGACGACGACCTCGCCGAGCATGCGGCTGAGGGCGACGAGCCCGGCGTCGTCGATGTTGGCCTCGCGGCAGACCACGACACCGTGGGTGTCGAGAGCGGCTTTCAGGTCTCGGGCGACAGCGGGGTCGACCAGGTCGGCGCCGTGCAGGCCGGTGTACTCGATGCCGGTGGTCGGGGTGATCGGTGCGGTGGTGAAGGTCATGGCTCCTCTTGGCGGTCGGCGGGTACGCGGGTGTGTCTTTGTTCAGGGCTTGGGGCGCAGTTCGGCGTCGAGTTCGAGGTCGAAGGAGCGGAACATCCAGGCGAGGGTTTCGTAGGCGCCGACGGTAAAAATGACGTCAAGGAGTTGGCGGGTGTCGAGGTCGGCGGCGAGGGTCTGCCAGGTGTCCTCGGTGATCGCGCCGTCGCCGACGAGTTCGTCGGCGGCGCGCAGGAGGGCGGCTTCGAGCGGGGTCCAGTAGGGGGCGTCGGGTCCCCAGGCGATGCGGCCGATCTCCTCGTCGTCCAGACCGGCGTCGCGGCCCATGAACACGTGCTGGACCCATTCGTACGACGACTTGCGCAGGGTCGCGACGCGGAGGATGAGCAATTCGCGCTGCCGCTCGGTGAGGGTGGTGCCCATCAGGATGTGGCCGTTGAACGAGAAGAACGCGTGGGCCAGGTCCGGGTGGTGCGCGAACGTGCCGAGGGTGTTCATCGCCTTGGGGCGGTTCTCGGTGAGCGGCTGGGGGTGGCGCTGGGTGGGCGGCATCATCGCCGCCATCGCCGCGCGCATCTCATGCGGCCAATGCTTGATGGGCAGGGGTTCGATGCGGGCCATGTCAGGTGGTCCTTCCGCCGTTGACGCCGATGGTCTGTCCGGTGATGCAGTCGGCTTCGTCGTGTACGAGACAGGCGCGCGCCGCCGCGATGTCCTCGTGCCTGCCGACCCGCCGTACCGGCGGCGTCGCCTGGTGGTGGTCGACGCCCTGTCCGCGGAAGCCGCGGGACTCGGTCTTGCTGAGCATGGAGGTGTCGACGAAGCCCGGGGGACGGTGTTGACGCTGGGTCTCACTGGTCTCCTGCTCTTCCCACGACCCCCGCGGGCGCCGCACCGGAATGGCTGGGAGCTGCCGCCCGGGCCGCCCCCTCCCCCCTCTTAGGCAATCGCCCAAAACTGGGATTGGGCATATGCCTAACAGGGGGAGGTGGGCCAGGTCAAGCGAGGGGCTGAGGGAATGCGACCGCGAGGCCGACCGAGTCGGCAGCGCGTCGGCGCGGAAAGCGGGCGTCTGACCGCGCCACGTCCGCCGCGCGCCGAAGCAGGACACACGAACGGGACAGACCACCCCGGTTGCCGGGGCGCTGCTTGTCTCGCGGCAAGGTCATCCGGGCCGAACAACCCGTCCTCGGCCGCACGCAGGGTCTCGCGCGCAGAGCCGTCAGCCGGGGAACGACCCCGGAAAACCCGTCGGCCGGAAACCCGCCTCGTCGGCAACGATCAGCCGAGATAAAGCGGCAACTTCGCGCGCAAATCGGCAATTTCGGCTGTCTCGGCGTCATTTGCCGCGCGGCGGCCGGTGCCGATCAGCAGGGCGTCCGTGTCGGAGAAAGAGGCGGGCAACGCGGCGCCGAGGATCTGTTCCACCATGGCTCGCGATCGGGAGAGGCCTTCGGCGGGCGGGCCGGCCACGTCCGGGAGGTGGGCGATCAGATCCAGGTGGTGCAGTGTCCATTCCAGGACGTACGCGGAAAGGTAGTCGTCCACGGTGAGAACCTGACCGCGCGTGCCGACCCGGCCTTCCGGGTCCGCGAGCACGGCGGCGCGCCCGGCGGCGGAACCAACGTCGTCCAGATGGAACTTGAGCAGCCACGGCTCCTCGTACGCGGCGGCAAGGCGGACGATCAGCGCGTCCAGCGGGTCGTCGCCGGTCGGCGCCTCGACACGGTCCCAGTAGGTGACCGCGTCACGGGTGGGTTCCGCGTCGGCGGGTGTCGCGAGGGTGATCAGGACGTCCTGCGCGTCGATGACCAGGTGGCACACCAGGTCCCGAACGAGCCACCCGGCGCAGCCGGAGGGTTGCCCGAAAGCCGGGTCCGGAAGCCCGGCGACCGCGGCACGCAACGCCGTCCAGGAACGCGAGAAGAGATCCACCGCGGCAAGCTACCCGACACCGGGTCCCGTCCGCGCGGTCCGCCGTTCACGACGGCCCCGTCCGTCCCGACCACGGGACCGCCTTCAGCCCCGTCGCCAGGGTGACTCGGCCCTCCCTGCCTCGCGCCTCTCCGCGTGAGTCCAGTCCGAGGACGGCAAGCCGGGAAACGCTCCCGCGCGGGCCGAGGAGTGCCGTTGTCGGCGACGGTGCCGGGCGCGCTGGGCGGAACAGGGCCGTACGCTCCCGCATTCGGCCGTCGCCGTCAGGCCTTCACCGCGGCGAGGAAGTCGCGGATGATGGGGCCGGCGGCGGACGAGCCGGAAGCTCCGCCCTCGACGTAGACGGCGGCTGCGATGTTGCCGCGGAAGGCGACCATCCAGCCGTTGGTGCCGTCCCCCACCTCGGCGGTCCCGGTCTTCGCCCCGACGCCGGGCATGCCCTTGAACAGGGACGCCGCGCTTCCGATGGTCGCGCAGTCGACCATCATGGTCCGGATCGCGGCGGTGACGTGTGCGGGCAGGGTGTCCGGGCGCGTGAAGACCGGAAGGCCGCGTTGCAGGACCGGTTGGTGGAATTGGCCGGTCAGTGCGGTCGCAACCACCGAGGCCATCGTCAGCGGGTTCATCTTGAGGGCGCCTTGGCCGATCATCTGGGCGGCCTTGTCGTTGTCGCCGACAGCGGGCGGGACGACACCGTCGACGCTCCCCTGGCCCTCGGCAACCTTCCAGGCGTTGCTGTTGAGGCCGAAATATCGCGTGGCGAAGGCGGACAGTTCGGCGTCGCCGATCCGGTCGCGGAGGTCGATGAACGCGGTGTTGCACGAGTGGGCGAAGTCCTCGCGGAACGTGGCGTTCGGCATGACCATGTCGTCGATGTTGTGGAACTGCTGCCCGTTGACCATCGTGGTCTTCGCACACGGGGTCTTGCTCGACGCTTTGACGACGCCCTTGTGCAGCAGCAGCGCCGACGTGACGATCTTGAACGTCGATCCTGGTGCGACGGCGCCGGACATCCCCGCCTGGCGGTGCACGGTCGACACGATCTCTCCGTTGCGCATGTCCAGCGCGATCAGCGACGCGGCCGCGTTTCCGCCGACCGCGCGTTCCGCGGCGGCCTGCAGCGCGGGCACAATCGTCGAGGACCCCGGGCCGGTGGACGGCGCCGCAGAGGGCGTTTGCGCCGAGGGTATGCCGCCGGTTGCCGGGCCGGACGGACCGGGCGGGGTCGTCGCCGTCCGCGTAGGCGTGCCCGTGGGCAGGGGCGCGGCGGTGCTCTGCACCGTTGCGCCGGCCGTGCCCCCAGGGCTCTTCGAGTCCGTGGTGCCGTCGGAGAGCAGGCCGCAGCCCGCCGCCCACACCGCGCACGCGGACGCCACCGCGACCGTGCGCAGGACGCGGCGCGCCCTGCCGCGCGTTTGCCTGAAAGGAGTTCGCCTCAACATGACGTGTCCATGGGTCAGCCTCCGAGTCGTTTGGCGTTGCCAGGCGCACAGCACAGCAGACCCGCGGACACCATGTCCAAGATCAATATTGTTCACAGTTCGATACTGATTTTGATATCTTTGCTGGTCGTGAACCTGGTCGCGCATCTCACCTGCTTCGTGGCGGTGGCTGAGGAACTCCATTTCGGACGCGCTGCGGCGCGTCTGGGCATGGCTCAACCGCCCCTGAGCCAGCGCATACAGCGGCTGGAGAGGGAGTTGGGCACACGACTGCTGGACCGGTCGAGCCGCAAAGTGGAGCTGACCGAACCGGGGCGGCTCCTGCTGCGCGAAGCGCGTGAGATTCTGTTCCGAGTCGAGCGCGTCTACTCCATCGCCGACCGCTCACGCCAAGGGAGCAGCCTGCGTGTGGGCGTGCCGAGCGATCTGGGCGGCAATGTGCTGGCTGCACTGATCACCGCCTTCCGTGAACGGCACCCCGGCACACCGCTCGATCTGCGTCCGCTTGCCACCGCGGAGCAGGTGCGCGCGCTCGCCGAGGGCACGCTCGATGTCGGCGTGCTGCGGCATCCGACGGACACCGGCGGTCTCGACCTCGGACCGATGCTCGCGCAGCCGGTCGGTGTGCTGTTGCCGGCAGCGTCACCCTGGGCCGCCGCCCCGGAAGTCCACCTTTCCGATCTCGCGGGCAGCGAACTGGTCGTGTTCCCCCGTGATGAGGCGCCGGGCGTTCACGACCTCGTCCTCGACGTCTGCCGCCGCAACGGCTTCGAGCCCGCGGCCGTACGCCAGTCGCCGCACCCGCAGTTCACCCTCGGCCTCGTACTGGCCGGTTCCGCCGTGGCCATCGCGCCGCGCACGGACGACTCACCAGGCGTGGTCTGGCGACCGCTGCTCGGTCGGCCCCTCACGTGGCAGACTTCGTGCGCGTGGCGACGCGGCCACGAACTCCTCGCGGTCATCGAGGACTTCACCGCCGCGGCAACGCGCGTACTGCGTACGGAGGCGGCGATGGTCCCGGTTGGCCCCGCGCCGCGGCGTCGTGTCGTCGTCCACCCGGCGTCGGGATTCCTGGCATGAACGCGGCCGCGACGGCAGCCGTCGTCAACCGGGTCTTTCGCGAGGCGGGGGTCACCGGTCGCCTTCACGCCTTCGACATCGATACCGGGCGGGAGTTCGCGGTCGGCGCCGATGAACCGGTCGTTCTCGCCTCGGTGTTCAAACTCCCGTTGCTGGTCGCGTTCTTCCGCTTGGTCGGCGAGGGTGTCCTCGACGCCCGCGAGCCGGTGGTCCTGGCACCCGGACAACGCTGTGCCGGCGCCACCGGGACGTCCGTACTGCTCGACGAAGTCACCATGTCCCTGCGGGACTTGGCAACGATGATGATCACGGTGAGCGACAACGCCGCCGCGGACGCGGTCTTCGCGCGCGTCGGCCCGGACGAGATCAACGCGGCAGCCGCCGACCTCGGCCTCACCGACACGCACATCGCGTTCGACAGCCGGGGGCTTCACGACTCTCTGCTGGAGGACGGCGGGGCCGCGACGATGGGCGAGCTGTGGGCGAGGATGGGCGAGCCCGGGTTCGCCGAGCGGCTGCGTGCCCTCGACCCGGCGTCCACCAACCGCAGTACGGCTCGGGACATGACGCGCCTGCTGGCCCGGATCTGGACCGACACCGCGGCCCCGGCGGAGGCTTGCGGCCAGATGCGCCGCATGCTCGGTCTCCAGGTGTGGCCGCACCGCCTGGCCTCCGGATTTCCGTACGACGACGTCCTGGTCAGCGGCAAGACCGGCACGCTGCCGTTGATCCGCAACGAAGTCGGCGTCGTGGACTACCCGGACGGCGGCCGGTACGCGATCGCGGTGTTCACGCGCGCCGCGGCACCGATCGTCGTCTCTCCGCCGGCCGACGCCGCCATCGGCGCGGCGGCGCGCCTCGCCGTCCGGCACCTCCGGTCCTGAAGCTGCGCCCAAGGGCCGCCGCGCCCGGCGGCCGAGGCCGAGTCGGCCGGGCGATAACTTGTGCGGTGGCGCAGCAGGCCGGTCGGCGACAACCAGGAGTTCATGTGCGGTACCGCTTCACGTCCTACCACCCGGCGAGTGACGCCGAGGCAGCCGTCACGGGCGGCACCGGGCTGGGCGGCTTGCCGCACTGGCTGGGTGAGCCGCAGTGGCCGGTCGACCCCTACGAGAGCGAACTCGCGCTGTTCATCGGCCAGTTCCGAGTTCTCTCAGGGGACGGCGGCGGGAACGGGGATGGGAGCGGGGAGCGGATGGTGTACCTGTTCGCTGCCGGGTTCTCGGGTGAACATGTCACCGTCGTCCAACCAGGTGGGCAGGTGACCGAGTCGTTCGAGACCCAGGCCGCGGCCACCGGGCCCACCGCGCTGGACCGGGTCCACGTGCTCCGGGTGGATGAGGAGGTCGACTTCTCCGACGTCGAGCGGGACCTGGAGCAGGTCGAGGGCGAGGACGAGGACGACCGGGAGGAGCGGCTGGAGGAACTGCTCGACGAGCGGCGGAAGGATGCGGCAGGCAGCATCCGGATGGACCAGCTTGGCGGCCCCGATGTGGTGCCGGTCTGGCTTCAGGGAGGGGATCTGCCGGGTGACGGCCGGCAGTTGGTCGCGCAGCTCGACTCGTGCCGATTGCCGTTCGATGTCAACTTCGGTGACAACGGGGTCGGTTACCTCTTCCTTTCGCCGGACGGCAAGAGCGCCGAGTTCTTCTTCCAGAGCTGCTGAGGGGTGCGCACACGGGCGTCCGCGTCTCGGGTCGACGCGGCCGTGCGCCCCGGCGAAAGAAAGAGTTCTTTGACCCCATCAATAAATTGCCCGGCTGGTGCGGCACATCAGATGAGCAAAGTTTCGGCGCCGGGGGAAGCCAATCGGTCGACGGCGGGTTTCAGCGGATGCTCACAGTGCAGCGGTTACACAGTCCGGCGGTGTCGCTGCCGGGCACCCGCACCGCCGTTCGTTCGCCGGCCTCGGAGGGGAACATGACCACACCCCGGGATCTTCTGGTTCTCGCCTTGGACACGGCCGACGGCCGTTCGGTCGGGCAGGGCGAACTTTCGCTGGCCCTCGCGGGAGCGGAACTGGTCGACCTCATCGAAGCCGGGGCTGTCGCCTTGGAGGGTGACCGCATCGTCCCCGGGCCGCCCCCTGCCTCGGGCGACACCCTGTCGGCCGCCGCAGTCGAGGCGCTTGTCACCGAGCCGCCGTACGAGACGGTCGAGGACTGGCTGTGGCGCCGGGGACGGGGCCTGTCCGCGGCCTATGTCGCCGCCATGGAAGCGGACGGCCAGGTGACGCGACCGCGGCGAGGGCTTCTCCGCAGGGCCGAGCCCACCGTGCCCGCCGACTCGCCGTTGCGCCGCCGCGCGTCCGACCGGTGGACGTCCGGCGAGCCGGTCCTGCTGGGCCTCGCGGCCGCAGCAGGCGTCCACGACATGCCGACCGAAAACCCTGAAGCGCTTGCCGACGAGGCGGTGGGGACCGTATTGGCGGCCGTCGACGACGCGGTGACGGAGCTCGAAGCGGTACGGCATCGGCGCGGCATCGAGCAAGCGGCCTTCGACAACGTCTGGCGGGCCCCGTAGGGAGCCGTGACGCCCGTCGTCCGGTGTCGTGGCGCGCACCGAGGGTTGCCGCCGCGCATACGCGAACTGCGGCTGATTTCGCGTGAGTTGGATATTCGCGGTGCTCCGGGTCGATGGCGCGGAAGCGTGCGACCATGCCGTGGACTCTCCTGCCATGCCCCTGGGCGTGTGCCGATCGGGGTGGCCGGCTCGCGTGGCTGCTCCGATCGGGAGCCGACGCGGCTGCCGGCGCCGGTACAGGGAAACGACCGTGTCCCGGTCGCGCCCGGCTCCACCGCTCCCGAGGGGAAAACCATGGTCACATCCGAAACCACACGCCCGTCGAAAACGTTCACACGGGCGGTGACCGCCGTGGCGTTGGGGGCCTCGGTGGCGCTGCTGCCTGCGGCGGCGACCGCCGGGCCGGGCAAGGCGGCGTCCGAGGAACAGGCCCCCACGGGCACGACGTATTACGTCGACGCGGACAACGGGTCGGACGACGCCTCGGGAACCTCGTCCAAGGCGGCGTGGCGAAGCCTGGAGCGCGTCGCGGAGCAGGCGCTCGACCCGGGGGACACCGTGTTGTTCGCACGAGGACGGCAATGGACGGGCGCGCTCGTGCTCTCCCGCAGCGGCACCGCCGACGCGCCCATCACCGTCGGCGCGTACGGGTCCGGGGACCGGCCGGTCGTGGCCGGAGGTGCCAACTGCGTGACTGTCTCGGGTGCGTACTGGCTCATCGCGGACCTGCGGGCGACCGACTGCGGCTGGGCGGGCTTCGAGATCCAAGGCCACCACACCACCCTGGACCGGATCCGCGCCGACAACAGCGTCGTGGGGGTTTCCATCACCGGCGACGCGCACCACAACACCGTGCGCGACTCGGCCCTGGTGGACAACAACCGCATGAGTGTGAACACCCCTGGTGGAGACGACGATTCGGGGGCGTTCGGGGTGCTGCTCAACGGCGACGACAACCTGATCTCGCACAACACCATCACCGGCAGCCACGCGGCCAGCCACGACTACGGAGCGGACGGAGCCGCCGTGGAGGTGTACGACGGCGACCGCAACCGCGTCGAGTACAACATCACGCGTGACAACGAGACGTTCACCGAACTCGGTCACCGGGAAGGCGAGACCGCGGACGACAACGTCTTCGCGTACAACGTCGTCACGTCGACGCACGACAGCGGCGCCTTCCTGGTCACGCGAGGCGCGGACGACGGCCTCGGCCCGGTCCGCGGCACGGTGGCCGTGAACAACTCGGTCGCGATTCCCGGCGCCGACGGGCAGGGCTGGGTCTGCTACGGCGGGTGCGACGGGAACATCCTGAAACTCCGCAACAACGTGATCGCAGTCGGCGGCCAGACCGGCTACGAGGACGGCGAGGGCGCGGACGAGGACACCGGCGTCTACGACGGCAGCCGACACCAATTCGACCTCGGTCCCGATTCGGTCGCGGCCGACCCTGCGTTCACCGACGCCCGGGACCTGCGCGTCCAGGCGGACAGCCCGGCCATCGGCCGCGGCGAACCGACCGGCTACACGGTCGACATCACCGGAGCGCCGGTCCCGGCGACCGGGGCGACGGCCGGGGCGTACGAATACCAGCCGTAAAGCCGCCCGGCAGCGCGACGGTGCCGGGCGGTGCGACGCCACGTGCCGGGTAGGCGCCAGGACGGCACGCGGACGCCGGCCCGACGCCCGTTGTGGGCCCGTCGTTCGCGGTCACGACGGGCTGTGGGCCGGCTCCGCGGTGGTGGGCAGGCGCACCTCGAAGCGTGTGTCGCCCGGGACGGATTCGACGTGCAGGCTTCCGTGGTGTTTGTTGACGATGATCCGCCAGGAGATGGCGAGCCCAAGGCCGGTGCCTTCGCCGACCGGTTTGGTGGTGAAGAAGGGGTCGAAGATCCGGTCGCGGATGTCGGGATCGACTCCGGGGCCGGTGTCGCGGATCTCGACGAGCAGTTGGTCCCGGTCGAGCGCGGTGCGGACGGTCAGTGTCCCTTCGCCGGCCATCGCCGAAACGGCGTTGTCGATGATGTTGGTCCAGACCTGGTTCAACTCGCCGGGATAGGCGGGGATTTTCGGCAGCGAGCGGTCGTACTCCCTGACGATCCGCACGCCGGGGCCGATCTTCCCGGAGAGCATGGTCAGCGTGCTGTCCAGCAGTTCGTGCATGTCGGCGACCTGGAAGGGCGCGCGGTCGAGTTGCGAGTATTGCTTGGCCGCGTCCACGAGTTGCGAGATGCGGGTGGTCGAGTCCTCGATCTCGTTCATCAGGAGCTCGGTCTCCACGGTGTAGTTGAGCCACCGGACGGCGCCTTCGAGAGTTTCCTCGCCGACCGCCGCCGCGACCTGGTCCAGCCAGTCCGCGCCGAGGCCGGCCTGGACGAACGTGGGCGCGAGCTGCCAGCCGTCCGCGATGCCGTGCTCGTCGAGCCAGTCGGCGAGGGCGTCCTCGCGGTCGGCGGCTTCGAGCGGGCTCAGGGGCGCGGCCTTGGAGACTTGTTCGGCGGTGCGTTCCTGGATGCCGACGAGGGTTTCGAGCGTGTCCCGCCGGTACGGCCCCGCGGCGATCACGCCGAGCTTGTGCCGCATCCCGGCGACGCGCTCGCGCAGGGCCGAGGTCGCGCGCACCGCGGCGGCGGCGGGGTTGTTGAGCTCGTGGGTGAGCCCCGCGGACAGCGAGCCGAGGGCCAGCAGCCGCTCGCGCTGGTTGACGACCCGCTGCGTGTTCTGGGTGCCGAAGAAGAGCCCTTCCAGCAGGTGCACGGCCATCGGGAACCAGTCCCGCATGATCACGGCGAAGGTCTCGGCGGGCAGGATGAACAGGCGCGACGGCTCGGCGAGCCGCGCGGAGCCCTGGTAGCGCGCGTGCTCGGGGCCTTGGACGTACGCCTGGAAGGCGCCGGCGTACACCCCGCGCTCGGAACTGCGGGTGACCTCCACGTCGTCGGCGCCCACGCGGCGCGACAGGACGATCGTGCCGTGGAGGAGCACGTAGAAGCAGGTGGCCGGCTCGCCCTCGTGGTAGAGGTAGCCGGGCTCGAACTGCTCGACCCGGCCGTCCCGGCACAGCCGCGCCAATTGCTCCTCGGACAGCTTCTCGAAGAGGAAGAGGGTCGAGAGCTCTTCCTTGTCACACGGCATCGGCTGTCCGCTCACGACTGCTCCAGGTACCGGTGGACGAGCATCACGGCCATGGCTCCCTCTCCCACGGCGGAGGCGACGCGCTTGGCTGACTCGGCGCGGGCGTCTCCGGCCACGAATACCCCGGGCACGCTGGTCTCAAGGTGGTAGGGCATGCGGTCCAGCTCCCAGCCCTTGGGCGTCTGCCCGCCGGGGGCGAGGTCCGGACCGGCCACGATGAACCCGTTGGCGTCGCGCGTGACGGTGCCCTCCAGCCAGTCGGTGAGCGGCGCCGCGCCGATGAACACGAACAGCCAGTGTGCGTCGACGAGTTCGGTATGCCCGTCGGTCACGTCGCGGAGGGTGAGCTGCTCCAGGTGCTCCGCCCCGTGTGCGGCCTCGACGGCCGTGCCGGTGCGCACGGTGATGTTGGGTGTCTGCTCGATCTGTTGGATCAGGTAGTGCGACATCGACGCGGTCAGCGAGGATCCGCGCACCAGCAAGGTGACGGACTTCGCGCCGCGGGCGAGATACATCGCGGCCTGTCCGGCGGAGTTGGCGCCGCCGACGATGTACACGTCGTGTCCGTGGCAGGCGGCGGCCTCGGTCAGCGCCGATCCGTAGAAGACTCCCCGCCCGGTCAGCTCCGCCAGGCCCGGGGCGTCCAACTGCCGGTACGACACTCCGGTCGCCAGGATCACACTGTGTGCGGCGACCGCGGAACCGTCCGCGAAACGGACGCTGCGTGACGCGCCGGTCACCTCAAGCGCCGTCACCTCGCACGCGGTCAGGATCTCGGCACCGAATTTCGCGGCCTGCCGCCGCGCCCGGTCGGTGAGCTGGGCGCCCGAGACGCCGTCCGGGAAGCCCAGATAGTTCTCGATGCGCGAGCTCTGGCCGGCCTGCCCGCCGGTGGCCGAGCGTTCCACGATGACGGTGCGCAGCCCTTCGGAGGCTCCGTAGACGGCCGCGCCGAGGCCGGCCGGGCCGCCGCCGACGACGATGAGGTCGTAGAAGTCCGCGGTCGGCGCGGTGGCCAGGCCGACGTTCGCGGCGAGGTCGGGGGCGGCCGGTTCGACCAGTGCGGTCCCGTCGGGGGTGATCACCACGGGCAGCCGCTCGGCGTCGTGTCCGGCGGCGGCGAGCAGGCGGCGGCCCTCCGGCTCGTCGCAGGAGTACCAGCGGTAGGGGACCTGGTTGCGCGCCAGGAACTCCCGTACCTCCGACGACCGCGCCGACCAGCGGTGTCCGACGACCTTGGTGGCGGCGACCGCCCGCTGCTCGGTGGCCCGCCAGGCTTCCAGAAGGTCGTCGAGCACCGGGTAGAGCTTCTCCTCGGGTGGGTCCCAGGGCTTGAGGAGGTAGTGGTCGAGGTCGACGACGTTGATCGCGTCGATCGCCGCGCTGGTGTCGGCGTACGCGGTCAGCAGCACGCGTCGGGCGCTCGGGTGGATGTCGATGGCCTGTTCGAGGAACTCGATGCCGTTCATCCGGGGCATGCGGTAGTCGGCGAGAATCACCGCCACGAGGTCCCCGCGCAGCTTCAACTCGCGCAGGGCCTCCAGAGCGGTCTCGCCGGTCTCGGCCCGCACGATGCGGTACGACCCGCCGTAGCGACGCCGCAGGTCGCGCGCCACCGCACGCGACACTCCCGGATCGTCGTCCACGGTCAGGATGACTGTCTGCCCCGAACCTGCTGTCTGCGCCACGCGTCTCCCACCCAAGCTCCACCGCCGTGCGGCCTCCGGACGCCGAGGGGTTGCCGGTCACCGGCGCCGCCCCGGCACCTGGCCATCGTATGTCGTGTGTTCGACCGACCGACCGCGCGGCTTCGGCAGGTCCGACGGGCGCGAATCACGGCAGCGGTTGCACGTTGGTTCGGTGGGCGGGAGCCGTACGCAAGGCCCAGCCCAAGGAAATGACCGAAACGCCCGCGGCCGCTTGCGCGACAGCGCCCACGGCATCCGGGAGCAGTACCGAGAATCCGGAGGGGGCGGCGGTGAGGACGTAGAGCCACGACGCCCTCGGGGCGAAGCCGGCGCGCAGCAGCGCGGCCCCGAACAGGATCGCGCCGACGACGAAGACGACACCCGCCGTGAGGAACGCGGGTTTGGTCGGGCCGCTGTCCAGCAGTGCGTCGACGGTGTCGTCGCCGAGTTCCGAGAGCACGTACGTGCGGGCGAAGTCGACACCCGCGACGAGCGTCAGCCCGACGAGGTTGAGGGCGAATCCCCAGTCGAGGAGCCGCGCGGGCGCGTGTGTCCGCACGGCCGCGAAGAGACCGACGACGAGGAACGCGCCGAGGATCGGCACGAGGACGCCGATCGAATTCGGCGCGGCGCCGTCGGTGCCGAACAAGTCGACCGCGAGGGAGTCGACGACGAGGCACACGCCTCCGGCGACTCCGAGCGCACCCGCGAGCGGGAGCAGCGGGATAGACGGGTTGTGGGCAGGGGTGGGCACGGCAACCTCCAGTGCGCGACCGGAACTGCTATATCGGCAGCCAATATATCGGCTACCGATATAGCAGTGAAGTGCGTGCTCCCCCTTCGGCGTTCGAACGAAGCGTTCAGATAGCGTTGAGCCGCCGTATCGACCGGCGGGTCACCACCCAGGCGACTCCCACTCCCGAGGCCATCAGGAACCAGCGCGCGAGAAGCGCCACCCGCCCGTCTTCCGCAGGGGTCGCCAACGCCGTGGCCAGCCCGCCGAGATCGCCGACGACCAGCCGCCAGAACCACACCACGAGCGCTGCCGCGGCCAGCCGCGGGTCGAAACGCCCCAGCACCAGCAGCAGCGCCGGGGCGGCGATCCCGAGCAGCACTCCCCCGGCTCCGGACACCTGCCCCACACCGAACACGACCGGCACCGAGAGCGCGCCCAGGCACAGGCCCTGCCGCCAGGTCCTGTCCTCGCGCCCGGCTGTGCGGTGCCGCCACCGCAACCGCAGCGCGAGTCCGACCAGCGCGGAGACCTCCGCCAGTCGGTCCCACCGGCCCGCGTCCGCGGTCGATTCCAAAGCGGTTGCCGCCACTTCGTCGCGATACGACACATCGACCCCGACGAACCGGCCGACCACCCACCGGACGGCGCAGCCGTGCAGGGTCATGTCGGCCGAACCCCCAGGCGCGTGAACGCCACGCGGGCGTTGGCCGCGAGCCGCTCCGCTTCGTCGCGGAGCAGCGCCCGGCCGTCGTCGGAGAGCCGGTAGTAGCGCCGCGGCGGCCCCCCTTCCGCCCGTTCGCCGTCGAAGACCACGTAACCCTGCGCTTCGAGGCGTTCCAGCGCGCCGTACAACGTTCCCGCCCGCAGTTTCACGCGGCCTTCCGACATCTCCGCGACGGCTTTGATGATCCCGTAGCCGTGCAGCGGCCCGGGACCGAGTGCGGCCAGCATCAGGAAGGTCGGCTCGCGCAGCGGCGCACTTTCACCCATGCCCCCACAGTATCGGTGACCGATATACCGGTCACCGGCTGCGCGTTCTTCGGACGCTCCGGTGCACCTCGGTGCCGGCCCGAATCGTCAGGACTGGAGCGCCAGTTCCAGCTCGATGCGCTGGTGGTCGGTGAGGTACGGCTCGAAGTCGGCGGTGACATCGGCCGCGTACGGGCCGCCGTCCTCCCGGAGCCGGACGCGCAGCGGCTGCGTGCGCCCGGACTCGCCGGTGAAGGTCGCGGTGATCTTGTAGCGGCCGACGGGGATGTCGCGGACGCCCCATCCGTCGCCGGTGTTCTCCGCGGACTTCGTGACGGACTTGCCGGTGCTGCCGTCGACCAGGGGGCCGACCGGGGTCAGGGTGAGCTTGACGCCCGCGGAGTCGACGTAGCTGTCGTCGACCGGGTTGATCGGGCTCAGGTTGAACAGCACCGAGCCGCCGTAGAAGCTGTCCGACGCGTCGGGCTGCTCACCGGTCAGCTTCCAGGTGAAGTCCCGGACGGCGCCTTCCTGTCCGACGAACATCTCCGGGTTGTCCGGCGCGAGCCGGAAGGTGTACGTCGTGTTGTTGTACGTCTTCTCGAAGCTCGCCGTCACGTTGTACGTCGCGGCGATCCCCGGCATCTCCGCGCGATAGTTCCCCTTGGCGTCGGTGACGAGCACCAGGTTGCTGTCGTACAGCAACTGGTTGTCCACGACGATCTCGGCCCCCTTGATCGGGTTGCCCGCGGAATCGGTCACACGGCCTTTGACCACGCCGGCCTCGACCTCGCCGGACGACGAGTCACCACCGCCCCCGCCGCCGGAGGCCGTGGCCTGCGGACCACCTCCGCCGAAGACCTCGTTGGCGCCGTCGCCGTCGTTGCACGCGGTGAGCGAACCGCCGAGAACGGTGGCCACGACCGCCGTCACGAGCCCGCGCCGCATCGCTGTGCCAAACACTGTTCGTCCCCCCCGGGAATCTGGTGGGTGCGCACCGCGCCGGTTGGTCTCCCCCCACCCGGCTGCGAAGCGCCTGCACTGCCGTGAGCCTATTGCCGGAACCGAGTATGAACCGAGTCGGGTAGGCAACGGCTTCGTCGCAGAACGGCGACGGGCGAGCGGGCGCCGGAAGCACGCCGTCGCCCCCGGAAGCCCGACCGCCCGTCGGCCCCGGCGGACGAGCCGGACGGCGGCGTCCCGGTGTCGCCGCAGTCGCGGCCGGTACCCAAGGCACCTGACGGCCTTTCAGGCGCCCGCGGCCGTGGCCCCCCGCCACCGGGATCCACGCTGGTCGACGCCTTTCTCGAACGCGCCGCGACCGAAGGCGTCCTGCGACCGGACCTCCCCGCCGGCTGGGCGAGTGCGCTTCTGCCGCAGTTGATGCACTTGGCGTCCCGGCAGCTTTCCCACCTCACGGCCGCCCAGGCGGCCGACGTCGTCGTCGACACGCTGCTGCGCGGGCTGGGAACGCCGTTGCCGTCGTGACGTGAGGCGCCTCCTCGCGTACGGCAGCCCGGTGTTCGAGGTGGTCGCCGGTCCCGGCGGGTCGGCGCAGGGGTGACCGCGGTGCGTCGGCGTGGAGGAAACAGCGAAGCGACGGACTGTGGCCCTGACTCCGCCAGGAGTCAGGGCCACAGGTTCGTTCGGTGTTGTTGTCGGGCGTTGTTTGGTGTTGCGAGGCGTTGTCCGGCGTTGCGCGGATCAGTGGAGAACTGTGATCGTGCGGCCGTCGCGAGCGTTCCAGAGGATGTGGCCGCGTTCGAAGTTGGAGCGGCGTTGACCCGGCGCGGGGGTGTATTCGCCGCTCGTGGGATAGCCGAGCGGCCCGCGCTCCCAGCCGGAGGCCGCCCAGCTGTTGCGGATGGAGCCGTAGACCTCGTGGGCGCCTGTCTGCGGGGTCCAGTAGATGGAGCCGTACTGGAAGTGCGTGTACCTGCCGCGCCCGTCGGGTGTGGTCAGTTCGTCGGTGACCGGGTAGCCGAGCGGGCCGCGTTCCCAGCCGAGGGACGCCCAGCGGTCGCGGATCGCGCCTTTCCGTTGTCGAACCGCTGGTGAGACGGCCTCGTGCTCTCGTCGCGGTCCGACGTCGGGTAGCCGAGCGGGCCGCGCTCGGCACCTGTTTCCTCGTACTCGTACAAGAAGTAGTAGAGGACGGAGTGCACGCCGCCCTGCGGATTGATGTACACCCTGCCGGCCGCGAAGCCCTGTGCGGTGCCGCGCCCGTCCGGCAGCAGCGCCGCATCCGACGTGGGTAGGCCGATGGAGTGGCGGCGCGTCTTGGCGTAATTCCAGATCCGACCGGTGATGGGGTGGGCTCCGGTGGGCGCCGACCATTGGACCGAGCCGCGCTGGTAGACGACGGTGACGGCGCCGGACTCCTCCGAGCGGCTGACGAAGGCCCCCAGCGTCGCCGCGCCGCCGGCCCGGGCGTAGGCGGCCGCGAGCGGGAACAGGCCGGACCGGTCGGCGGAGGCGACGACCGCGCCCGTGGCGTCGAGGGCCTCGACCCGGACGAGGATGTCGTCGTCCGTGTAGGCGACCGGGACGGCGGTCCGGGAGCCGGTGCGCGGGACAGTGGCCAGCGCACGCAGGCTCTCCTGGCCGCTGCCTGCCAGTACGCGCCATTGGGTGAAGTCCGTTGTGTCGTCCCAGCTCAGATACACGACGGCACGGTTGTCGGGGAGCGTTTCCGCGGTGACGTCGGGAGTGGCTGCCGCGGTCTCGCCGGCCGCCGCGGGTGACTTCGGGTCGTTCGGTGCGGGCGCGGCGGTTGCGGAGATCTGTGCGGAGGTCGACGTCGGCGAAAGCGGAGCGGCCCGGGCGGTGGCTGCCGTCCCGGCCAGTGCGACCAGGCTCGTGACAGCGACGGCGGCCGCCAGTCGACGCAACGGACGAGCTGCATATGTGCTCACGCGTGCGCTCTCTTCCGGACGGTGGTTCTCGACAGGGCTCGGTGGCATCGGCGTTTTTTGCAAAGCCGACCGTTGGGATAGAGACCTGTGGCCCGCGACAGGTTGCATCGGATTCGGCGCCGGGAGGTCATCGAACCCGGCGCACCGCGCCGCGGCAGCGCCGGCCCGCGTGCGCGGCAGCCGCGGCACAGCCGAATGCGGTGCGTTCCAACGAGGCTGTCCGGCAACCAAGTTCGATGCCTCGTCCTCGCGTCCGACTCGATGAGTTCGTCGCCGTCCCCGACCACCGCGGAAGCGCGGGTCGGCCGGGCTCGTCTATCCGCCGAAGCTGGAGAACAGCGAGGCGACGGGGAATCGTTCGGGTCGTGGCAGCCAGGCGGGCTGGTCGGCGCCCCGGGCGGAGAGAACGTTGGTGTAGTGGTGTGGCGTGCGGGACAGCGTGACGTTTTCGGTGACGCCCTGGTACAGGCCGAGGGGTGTCACGGACCGGAAGAGTTGCGGATCGATGAGCTCGTGGTCGCCGCCGGTTCCGACGGTCGCGGCGACGTAGTCCTTGTCGAAGAGGCCGAGGCTCATGATCCACATGGCGGCTCGCGTGAGGGACACATGGACGCGGTAGCTGCCGCCTTCGACGGCGCGGCGGGCCAGCGCGGTCATCGCTCCGGTGGCCGCGAGCCACGCAACGAGGTAGTCGTTGACGATCGAGGTGGGCGGGAGCCGGGGGCGGGTCAGGGTGCCTTCGGCGGCGACCATGCCGGTGACGGTTCCGGCGACCTGGTCGAATCCGACCCGGTTGCGCCACGGGCCGCCTTCGCCGTGGGTGCTGACGGTGACGTGGATGAGGCCGGGGCGCAGCGCTGTCGCGGTTTCCAGGTCGACACCGAGTCCGGCGAGCAGGCCTGGGCGCCGGTTGGCGTAGAAGACGTCGGCCTGACGCAGGAGTTCGTGGAGTTGGGTCCTGCCCTGTGGAGTGCGTACGTGCAGCCGCGTGGAGCGGACGCCGACGTTCGCGGTGGTGAGGAGGGTGTCCGGTTCCCAGTCCATGGCGCGCCAGACATTGAGGCAGTCCGCGCCGAGGGAGCCGAGAGAGCGGCCGATGCCGGCTCCGGCGATGACATGGCCCATGCCGAGTGCGCGGATTCCGGACAGTGGGTGGGTGCCGAATTCGGGCAGTGGCTCGGGGGCGCTGTCGGCGATCTTGTCGATCTCGATCAGGGGGCGGGTGGCCAGGTACGCGAAGACGGGTTCGTCGGCGAACTCGCGAGCCGTACGCACTTTGGCGAACACGATGCCGTGTTCCGCGCCCAGGTGTTCGAGTTCGTCGGCGGTGTGCCGCCGGACGGCTGCGGCTATGGCCTGGGGGTTGTCTGCGCAGTCGAGAACCGCCAGCATGCGTGACCGCAGACCGGGATAGAGATTGGCGGGCAGGATGTGCCGGCCGTCCTTGGTCTCGTAGAAACCCAGGTAGGCGGGCAGGCTCCGGTCGTAGAGGTCGCTGGGGATTCCGTTGACTGTCTCCCAGGTGAGCTCGGAGGCGGGCGCGATGCGGCGGATGGCCTGGCCGAGGTCGACGCTGACGTCCTGGCCCAACCCGGTGCGCATTCTCCACAGGTGGGCGGCGACGACGGACTGCTGGACGAGGGCCAGGGCGGACGCGCCTCCCAGGCGTACGCAGCTCTGCATCAGCGGGTCCTTCCGCACCACGGAGATCCGGCCGCCCGCGTCCTCGGGAGCCAGGCCCAGGGGAGCCAGGATGCGTCGCAACTCGCCGTGGAAGTCGAAGGCGTCGTCGGTGGCCCGCTCCTCGACACCGTCGACGAAGGCCTCGCGAAGCCGTGCCACGTCGCGGTCCTCGGCCATGGGTCCTCCTTCGGGTAGGGGCGATCGCGCCCGCCGTATGGCGTGTCCGCCCGGGGCCGCGCAGGCCGGTACGAGCGAGGACAGCGGCGTCGCCGAGGATTTCGGCGTGCACGCGGGGGCTGCACCCCGTTGCGCGTGATGCGGGCAGTCGGCAGTCGGCAATCGGGGCGTCCAACGCGGCTTCGCGGCAATGAGAATAAACAAACGTTCAAAGAAGTGCCGGCCCATGCTTACCAGGCGCACAACCAAGGCGTCAACGGACTGTCCTGATCGGGGCACGTGGCACCGGCCGCCTGCCCACGCACCGGCTGTGTCCTGGGCAGCGGGCCGCACCACGCACAGCCGTGCGCACCGAGGACACGAAATCCGTTGTCCGTTCGCGGTCACATTCGCGGCACGCGATCCGTCAGTACGGCAGCACCGCAAACAACCCCGACGAAAGGCTGACGCACATGACCTCCGTGGCACAGCACGCCGACCGTTCCCGCCTCCCCAACCCGGCCCTGCTCATTCCCGAGATGGCCGAAGTGGGCGCCGCGTTGTTCAAGGCCACCGGCAACGGCTCGGTGCCGGGAACCACGATCAGCCTCGTCCAATTGCGTGCCGGACAAATCGTGGACAGCACTTACCTGACCGTCCTGCACACCGGCAACCTGCGCAACGCCGGTGAGAGCCAGGAACGCATCGCCGCCGTGGCGACCTGGCAGGACGCGTCCTGCTTCACCGACGCGGAACGCGCCGCCCTGGCCCTGGTCGAAGCGGTGTTCACCGCAAACCCGCGCGGCGAGCGGGTCCCGGACGAGTTGTACGCCCACGCCTCGGCGCACTACGACGACAAGGCTCTCGCCACACTCACTCTGGCCATCGGCCAGGTCGCGTTCTTCGTGCCCCTCGCCCTGATCGGCAAGCCGCTCCCCGGCAGGCCCCCGGCGGAGCAGTGGCGGCAACCGTGACACCCCGGGCGCGGCGGGGCCGTTCGTCACCGCCTCGCCGCCCCGAACGTTCGACTGTTGCCGGGACGTTGCTCGCGGCGGATCCGGCGAACGCGCGGATCGGAAAGTATGCGGGTCATGCCGACGGCGTGGCCCGCCACCCGTCTCCGAGGAGGTCGAACGTCTCCCCCGGCGGCCTCGCGGACGCTGAGACTCGGCGGGAACCGAGTGCGTCCCGGCCCAAGACGTTGACGTCGAACGCACCCCGCGCGCCCGTGTTTCCCGTCGTAAGGGCCTGGTCCGCTGTACGGACGTACCTGTGACTGTCCGGGCCGGATTCCGGTTCCGCCGGTCGAGGTGCGTGCGTCGTCACGATGCGGTGTCCGGCCGGGTCCGTGCGGGGTGCCCCGCCCAGGCGGCAACCGAGCGCGCGTACCCGCCGGGCAGCGGCAGGCCCGGGAGTTCGGCCACCGCGAACAGGCCGCCGTCGGAATGCTCGTCGCTGAGCCGGACCGCGCCGGACCCGGCGGCGAGGTGGCAGCCGTACGTCACGATGCGCACGCGACGGCCGGGCAGAGGCTCGTACACCCACTCGTCCAGCCAGGGGCCGGCGACGACCTCCCAGCCCGCCTCTTCCTCGATCTCGCGGACCACGCACTGCTGGTAGGATTCCCCCGGCTCGGGCCTCCCACCGGGGAGCTCGAACTCGCGGCGCGGATTGCGCAGCAGCAGGACGCGGTCTCGGTCGTCGAAGACCACCCCTTTGACGGACACCGGCAGCGACCTGCCTGCCGGCTTCCCCGTGCTCTCCGCCTGAGCATCGAACGCGTCCATGCGCAACCTTCCTTCGTAGGGGACGTGGCGCCGAACCCCGGTCCGGCGTCGCACCCACGGCCGGCGAGGTGCCTCGCCTGGTGGCAAGCGTCTCCGGTGGAGACCGGCCCCACGCCCCCGGCGAACAAGTCGGCGGAGCGAACGCACTGCGGTGGCCGGGAACGCGATCGGTCGGGGCACCGGCCCCTGGGCGACCAGGGCGGCGGTTGCGGGAACCGGTCGCGGCAACTGACGGCAACGGGTTGTCGCGTGCCGCGGGGTCGGGCTGGGATGTGTTCGCGGTGATCGGCGGGCACGGGGTGCCCGTGTCCGTGGACGGGTGCGGCGGTCTGCCGTGTGTGAATCCGCCCTCGCCGCTTGGGCGTAGCGGAGAGAGCGGCGATGGTCGTCGCGGAAGGGGCTTCATGGTCACCGCCGAGGCTGTCGCGGGTCTTGTCGCACGACTCACCCTCGAACAGAAGGTGGCGCAGCTCGGCGGGCTGTCTCTGCCCAGCCTGGTCGCGTTCGATCCGAAGACGGGGCCCGGTCTCGATACCGGCCGGGTCGCCGAGCTGTGCCCGCACGGCATCGGCCATCTGTCACTGGCCTGGTTCCTCGGCCAGGACGCCGACAGTCTCCGGGACGCGCTGGCGCGTGTGCAGGAAGCGGTGCGTGCGGCTTCGCCGTTCGGGATCGGCGGGCTGGTGCACTTCGAGGGGATCAACGGCTTTCTCCACGCCGCCGGCGAACAGTTCCCCACCGCGTGGGCGCAGGCGGCGACGTGGGAGCCCGATCTGGTCCGGCGGGCATCCTCGGTCACGGCCGCGCACATGCGCGACCTCGGTGTGCAGCTTCTTTTCTCCCCGGTGATGGACCTCAGCCGCGATCCGCGTTGGGGGCGGACGCACGAGACGTACGGCGAGGACCCGGAACTGGCGGCGCAGTTCGCTGTGGCGTTCGTCCGAGGCGTCCAGGGTGTCCGGGGAGACGGGCAGGACGCCGAACTCCTCGCCACCGGAAAGCACTTCCTGGGCTTCGGCGCCTCGGAAGGCGGTCTCAACATGGCGGCGACGCAGCTCGGGCGCCGCACGCTGACCGACGAGTACGCCGAGCCGTTCCGCCGGGCGATCGCCGAGGCGGGCCTGTCGGTGGTCATGAACTCCTACAACGACATCGACGGCGTTCCGGCGGCGGCCAACCGCTGGTTGCTCACCGATCTGCTGCGCGGCGAACTCGGCTTCACCGGCATGGTCGTCAGCGACTACGAGTCCGTCGACATGCTGCGCACCCGCTATCGCACGGCGGCCACTGCTGCGGCTGCGGCCGTACAGGCGGTTTCGGCGGGACTGGACGCCGAGCTCCCGCAAGCGCGGAATTACCCGAGCCTGGTCGAGGAGGTGGCCTCGGGGCGCCTCGACGAGCGCGTCGTCGACGAGGCCGTCGCCCGCGTACTCACCGTCAAGGCCCGCACGGGTCTGATCCCGGCGTTCCACACCCCCTCCCGCGGTCGTCCCTCGCCGCCGGATCGTGCCGCGGCGGCGGAGATCCGCACGGCGGTCGCTGACCGGGCCGTGGTGCTCTTGTCCAACGACGGGACCCTGCCCTTGGCGCCGGGAGGCAGTCGGATCGTCGTGGTGGGCCCGGCCGCCGACGAACTGCGCATCCATTTCGGCGCGTACACGTCGGTGGCGGCGGCCGAGATGCCCGCGGCGATCCAGGCGGTACGCCGCGGCGACATCCCGGGCATCGACCCGGCCGCCTTCGACGCCAGTGCGATCACGACCACCCCCCTGCCCGGCCTCCGGCAGCGCTTCGAGGAGATGGCCCGCGCGCTCCACCCCGACGCACACACGGTGGTGACGGCTTTGCGGGAGGTGGACCCGAAGGTCGAGTGCGTGCCGCTCGGTTCGTTCGACCCGCAGCCCGAGACGGCTCTGGACGCGGCGGCCGTCGAGGCGGCCGTGGCCGGTGCCGACGTGGTGGTGGCCGTCGTCGGCGAGCGCACGGGCCGGGTCGGCGCCAACACCGCGGGCGAAGGCCGCTCCAGCGCGTCTCCGACGCTGCCCGGCGACCAGGACGAACTGCTGGGGCTGCTGGCCGCGACCGGCAAGCCCGTGGTGACCGTGGTGGTTTCCGGGCGTCCGCTGCTGCTGGAGCATGCGGCCCGGTCGTCCGCGGCGATGCTTCTCGCGCCGCTGCTCGGCGAGGCCGCCGGCACCGCGATCGCGTCCGCACTGTTCGGTCGGACCAACCCCGGCGGCAAACTCCCCGGGACGTTTCCCCGTCATCTGGGCCAGATCCCGGCATACCACGGCCACCGCCACGGCAGCGGGTACGACCACCCCACCGGCGACACGTACGCCTACGTCGACTTGCCGGACCCGAGTCCGTTGTTCCCCTTCGGCCACGGGCTCTCGTACACGACATTCGACGTGGCCCTCAGCGGCGGCGCGGAGGTACGCGACGGTGTCCTGAGGGCCGCGGTCACGGTCTCCAACACCGGTGCGGTGGACGGCGAGACGGTCGTGCAGCTCTACGCCCGCCAAGAGTTCGCGAGCGTCGTGCGGCCGGTGCGCCAACTCGTCCAGTTCCGGCGCGTTGCCCTGGCGGCCGGGCAGGCGCGGGACATCGTCCTGGAGGCCCCGGTCGAGCGCCTGTGCCACACTCTGCCCGACGGCCGCCGCGGGCTGGAGCCGGGCGAGGTGACGCTGATGGCCGGGCTGAGCAGCGACGACATCCGCTGTACGGCGACGGTTTCCGTCCCGGGTGTCTGACCCGGTCCGTGCCGCAGGAAGTCACCCGGACGGCTTAATCCGGACGGAGGACGCGCGAGGTCGGCCGGGAACGAGGAGCGCCTTCCGACTGCATAGTTGTCTGTACGCCGAATCTCGGCGCCACGCAGGAGGAACCGAGCGTGATGGCGCGGAAGCATTGAGTCATCGGATGAAGGTGGCATCGGGCCACCGGTACAGCGTCCGGACTCGATTCGAGGAGTGCGCATGAACACCAACGCCACCCGCCGCCCCCGCGCCGCCCGTCGTCTGCGGTCCGCCGCCGTGCTGACCGCCGCCGCGCTTGCCGCGTCGGTGGCCGGCATCGTCTCCACCGCCGGCACCGCGAACGCCGCCCCGGAGGCGTGCGGTTACTACGAGCACGCCGACACCGGCTACTTCAGCAACTGCTCCAGCGAGGACGTCACCGTCGAGATCGACGACTGGGGCTTCAACTCGTACACCTGCGTCCCCGCCAAGTCGGTCAAGAACCTGGGCAGCGCCTGGGACATCGACGACGCGTGGGTCTACCACGTGGGCTGCAACTGATCTCGGACAAGCCCACGGTCACGACGTCGCCGCCGAGCCCGCGTCACGCACAACATGACGACGGGACTCGGCGGCGGCGGCCGGGACAACATGTGATGCCCCCGACCGTCCCCAGGTCGGGGGCATCACGCTGCTTTCGCGCCGCGAACTCCGTGGTGTCACGTCTGCGGCGTCGGGGCAGGTGCCCGCCAGGCCTCGGTGGCGGCTACTCCGCGTACGGCTGGTCTTCGCCTTGGGCGCTGTAGCCGAGGCTCCAGATGTAACCGTCGGGGTCGGCGAAGGATGCGCCGTACCCGCCCCACGGCAGGGCGCCGGCGGGTTTGAGGATCGTGGCGCCGGCCTTCTCGGCCTCCGCGATGATCTCGTCGACGCGGGCCTCGCTGCGGACCACGTACGTCAGCACGAGACCGCTGAACCCGCTGCCCTCCGGGCTCGTGCCCACTTGACCGGCCAGGCCCTCGCGGCCGTAGAAGCCGACGGGTGAACCGCCGTCGGGCGCGAAGAAGACCGAGACCCCGTAATCGTGCTGGATCGTCCAGCCGAGGCCCTCCGTGTAGAACTTCTTGGACCGCTCCATGTCGCGGACGCCGAGAAGGATCGAGCTCACATGCGCTTTCATGCCGTTTCCCCTTGCCGTGTCGATGATCAGGCACATGCGAGTCACGCTAGGGCGGCGGCGGGGAGGGGTGCTTCTTCGTTTCTGCTCAAGCTCGGGCGGGCGCCTGTCTTTCCCCTCGGGCACATCCGAGCCGACCGGCGCCTGCCTTCCGCCTGACTTCGGGCGGCGGAGTCAGACTGTGATGACGACCTTGCCCCTGGCATGGTGTCCGAGCATGTGGGCGACCGCGCTCGCGGCGTCGTCGAGGGCGTAGGTTGCGCCGATGAACACCTTGACGTCGCCGGATTCGAGGAGCGTGGCGAGCGCCGTCAGGTGCTCGCGGTCGACCGAGATCGGAACGGACCGCACATCGGTCGAACCCCGGCCCATCACGGTCGCCCGTGCGACCCTCGGCAGGGCGCCGAACCAACCTCCGGAGACACCGATGCTGTTGGGGATCAGCGTCCCGGTGGGGGTGAGTGCTCGGGCTGTCGCTTTGGGCGGGTGGTTGAGGACGTTGTCGAGGATGACGTCGTAGCGCCTCTCGCCGAGGGTGAAGTCCTCCTCGGTGTAGTCGACGGCATGGTCCGCGCCGAGGGATCTGACCAGTTCGACGTTCCGGGGCCCGCACACGCCGGTGACTTCCGCGCCGAGAGCCTTGGCGACCTGCACCGCGAGCGTTCCGACGCCGCCCGACGCACCGTTGACGAGGACCTTCGTCCCCGGGCCGACTCCGGCAACGTCGCGCATGGCCGACAACGCGGTCAGGCCCGACATGACCGATGCCGCGGCGGCCTCGAAGCCGAGACCGGCGGGCTTTCGGATGAGCCGGGACGCCGGGACGGCCGCGTACTCCGCGAAAGCGCCGCTTGTGGTCAGGGTGTTGTCCCAAAGCGACCCGAAAACCTCGTCGCCGATGTCGAGGTCGGTCACGTTTTCGCCGAGGGCTTCGACGGTCCCCGCGACATCGGTCCCTCGCACGGGTGTCGACGGCCCCCGCAGCCCGGCCTTGAGCCGAAGTACGTAGGGGACTCCGGCCACGGTGATCCAGTCCGGGGTGTTCACGCTGGTCGCCCGTACGCGGACCAGGACGTCGTCGTCACCGACCCGAGGCCGGGCCACTTCGGCGACTCGGAGCACGCGCTCGGGCGGACCGTAGGCGTCCTGGACGACTGCCGTCATCGTGCCTTCGGGGCCTACCACCGCAGCGCCTGACCGACGGCGGTCAAGGGATCGAACATGAGACTCCTTCGCCCGATTTTCGGGACTTACGGCGTAAGTTTTACAGCGTAAGGTAGCTCGGGTGCCGCAGGGATGACAAGACTTACGCGGTAAGGGAAAAGTCGGGACCGGTCAGGCCGCCGTACGAATCCTCTCCAGGCCGTCGAGGATCAGGTCCAAGCCGAACTCGAACTCGAACCGGTCGTCACACCAGCCCAACGTGGAGTCCGGGTCGTCATGCGCGACCTCCGCCACCATCCCCACCAGATAGGGGAGTTCGTCGGCCATCCGGGCGAGCACGTCGTCGTTTTCCGCGTCGTCGCCGTCAGTGGCCTTCGGCTCGAACAGCTCCTGGGTGAAGCCCAGGACCCGGCTTCCCAGGGCATGCAGCGCGTGATGCGCCAGGTCGTAGCTGAAGCCCCCGGCGCGAAACTCCCCGACCACGGCGTTGATGTACCGCACGACGCCCGGGCGCGTGGTGGTGCGCGTCTCGAAGACACCGGGAGCCCACGGGTGGCGGAGCAGGACCTCGCGTGCGGCGAGGATCCTCATGCGCATCGCGGTCTTCCAGTCGTCCTCGGCCGGGGGCGCGCCGGTGCTCTGCACGGCCGCGTCGATCTCGCCCATGACGACATCGATGAGGCCGTCGAGGATCGCCTCCTTGTTGTCCACGTGGTGGTACAACGACATCGCCTCCACGCCGAGCGCTTCCGCGAGATTGCGCATCGTGAGCGATTTGATCCCGCCCGCGTCGGCGACGCCCACGGCCGTGCGGAGAACCCGCTCCCTGCTCAACGGAACCTGCGCCTCGGCTCCTGATTCCGTACGTGTAGCCACCGTGAATTCTCCCGCCCACGCAACACTGCCGTACACGGTAAGTCTGGATCACGCACGGAGTTGCGCAGAACGCGAGGTGTCAGTTCGGACTCCTGCCGGCCGCAGGTGGTCAATCGTCGCAGCGGATGCGGACGACATGGTCGACTGTCAGGTTCTTGTCGAAGGCAATGAGCGCCGCCGCTGCGGCAAGCGTGCGGCGGACATGAATGGCAAGACGCCCGGCGGGTGTCGTGTCCGACGGGGCCACCTCGAACGACACAGGCGGCCCGTAGCTCACCGTGCCCGCCGTTCGGTTGTGCCCATGAGCCACGAAGTCAAGTCTGGTCGCTCCCCTCCCCGTTGGGGCCGCACCCCACAAACCGGCAGGAACACCCGTGCGACGGCGGGCTGGAGTATGCCACGGTGGTCGGCATGACCCTCTACGGCAACTCCGTTCGGTATGAAACCGCACCAGACGCCGGGTGGGTGTTCGCGGCCTGCCAGGCCACTGCCGAACCGGGCCGGGAGCACGCCGTCAACCGGAAGGCAGCCCTCTGCGGCATCCCGCGCGACCAAGTCACGGTCTACCGGCACCACTTCGATGGCCGCAAACCGAACGCCTGCGCGGACTGCCGCGCGGCGGCCTCCGATGCCCCCGATCCGACCCGTGTCCGGCACCGGTTGCGCGTCGGGATCGAGACGGCCGCGCCCGGCCGGCTGCTGGACGCCCTTGACTTCGGGCTCAGACAGGGAGCGGAGGTTCGGATGTGGACGGGGCCGGCCTATCGGATCGTGCACGAACACGCCGACACCGTCCGGCTCGCCGACTGCCGCGCCTACGCGGAAGACCTCGCACTGCGCGGTGGCACGCTCACTCTGGCCAAAGTCAACTATCTCGGACGGGAGTTCGTGGTGTTCCTGCCCATGGACGGTCCCCCGTCGATCACCTACACGCCGCGCGCCGCGCGTGGTCTGTGACGGGGGCGCGGCGACCGGCTGTTCGAAGCCGGTCAGGCCGGCCTCGGTGGGCCTGCGGCAGGCGGGTCGGTAGCGGCACACTGGTGGCCATGGCTGAGAGCACCGCCGCCGCGGTAACCGCGTCCTGGTCCCGTATCGACACGTGGTTGGCCGCGCACGCGCCCGCGAGCCTGGCCCGGCTGCCGGGAGGGGCGGAGCCCGCGGCGCTTGCCGCGGTCGAGAAAGTGTTGGGCATCCCACTGCCCGAAGACCTCGCCGCCTCGCTGCGCTGCCACGACGGCGTCGATCCTCAGTCGCGGGTGCTGCCGCAGATGGTGTTGCTGTCGGCGCAAGGGATCATCGAGCAGGTGGAGCTGCGCCGCCAGGTCATGGCGGAGTATCTGGAGGACGACGAGCCGTTCGCGGACGAGGAGGAGGACCCCTACTGGCATCCGTTGTGGGTGCCCGTGGCCCACTTCCAAGGGGACCTCGACGTCATCGACATGCGCCCGGGACCGGGTCGGGGCCGCCTGGGGTGGGCATCGCACGACGGCAGCAGCGGCTTCGCCGGCGACCACTCGCTGGGCGCGTTCCTGCAAGGGGTCGCCGACACGCTGATGCAGGGCGGCGGGCCGACGGTGGACCCGCGTGCGTGGGACGACCCGCTCGTCAGCCCGGACGGCGAGCTCGTCTGGGGCCGGCCACCGCTTCCGGGTCGCCGCGTGACGCCGGAGGAGGCGGGGTACCGGCCGGCGCCGGTAGGTCTGCCCGGCTAGCAGCGTGTCCGAGTCGGACACCGCCGAAGTCGCCTGGCACCTTGGCAAGTTGCCCTGACACCGGGGCAGACTGCCGCCGACGGGCGACCGCCGGCCATGCCCTCGACGAGATCGACAAGGCTCGGACGATCCGCGCCGCCATCGAACGAGGTCACCGCGACCGTCTCGGGCAACCGGCCTACGAGGCCTTCAAAACCGTCCTCCGGCACATCGCCCGCGATCAACGCACCTGGCGCGAGACCTGAATCTGCGGCTACCGGATTTCCGCGCCCACCGGGCCGTCAATGCGGCGTCGTCGTCTTGCCCGGGTCGGCCGCCGGGTCGGCGATCCGCCGCAGGGCGATGTCCCGGCCGGGGACGACCGCCGCGGAGGGGCCCGGCTCGTAACCATACGCACGGGCTGTCCGCAAGACCTCGTCCAAGGGCAGGGCGCGGTACTTGTGCACGCGCAGCACGAAGACCCGTCCGTTTCGCTTCACCCAGCGGGTGCCGCCGCCCTGCCAGTGCTCGAACATGCGCTGTAGGCGGGCCCGGTAGAACGCGGCGTCCCCTTCGTGCCGCAGTTCGGGCACCGTGACGAACCAGCGCGGCCACATCGGGATGGCGTTCAGGCACGCGTCCGCCGTTTTGTCCCAGGCCCGTTCCACCCCCGGTATCCACGACAGCAGTTCGGCGAAGAGTGTGAACGCGAGAAAGACCGCGAAGCACACGGCCACGAAGGCGGCATGGACCGGGAAGTACACCACCGTCGCCACAAGCCGCAGCAGCAGAACAGACATGGATCGCGCCGCGGGCGGCGCCGTGGCAGCGGTGCCGTAAGGGATCTGAGGCTGTGTGATCACCGCAGCGAGACTAGGGGACACGCAAAAGCCCGGAATCACCCATGCCGTCGCTCGCGCGCTTTGGCCGACGCGCCGCGCGCTTCTTGGACACCACGACGTTGATCGTCGACCCGCGCGACTACGTGTACGCCGTCGTACGCAAGACCACGTCGCCGCCCGCTCCCGGTGTTGTCGGATGGGTCGGGGTGAGCCTGGGCGTACGGCTCAAGGGTGACCCGACGCTGTACCGCTCCGACAACGGCCACGCCGACTGGTCGCTGAGCCGCGACTACCCGGCCGCGACGACGATCCGCCTGCCCGCCGGAACGCGGGCGGCCGACATCGCGGAGATCGTCGCCGTCCGGACGGTCTTCGACGCCGATACCGGCTCGTCGGTCACCGCGAACGGCGTCAATCCCGTGGTCCCGGTGCCTGCCGATGCCGCACTCCTCGACCGCGTCGTCGTCGTGTCCGGCCGCGATCCCGCGTGGCAGACGCGTTGCCGGAGCCGTCGTGCCCGTGAGGGTTCGCGTTGCGTTCGAGGCCGGGCGCGTGCCGTGCCCGGCCTCGAACTCGCCCTGATTCGCCGCTGGTTGGCTCGGGTGGGTCAGCCGTCTTCGCCGGGGGGCGTGCCGCAGCTCAGGCCTCCCGGGCCGTCGAACTGCACCGAGCTGAAGAAGTCCCGGTAGGTGGGGAAGAAGTTGCCCTTTCCGGTGGGGCCGGCGGAGGTGACCGCCGTACAGCCTGTGTAGTTCGCTTCCGACCAGAGGCGGATGGTCGACGCGGTCCGGTTCCAGTCGGATTTTGCACGGTCGTTCATTCCGAGCGCCGCGAGGTCCGGCGTGTCGGTTGTCAGCGCGATCATGTCACCGGTGCCGTCGAGGCCCGAGAACATGCAGTAGTGGCCGGTGGGGCACCGGTCGTACCCGTCGGCCGCGTGGGCCGCGGGGATCGGCAGCGTGGCGGCGGCCATGACAGCCGATGCCGCGAAGAGGGCACGTACGGTTTTCCTCATGTGTTTCCGCTCCTTGGCCCGGACGTCGTACTCGGGTTGGTGCCTGCCCGGCCGCTCGCGCGGGCACGCGGAGTTCACCCGGACGTGGACGGCGGAACGGTCGTACGCCGCCTACCCGTGGAGGTCGAGGACCAGCGCCCGGTGGTCGGAGACCTCGGGTGCGGCCGCGATCTCGAACTTGGCGACGGCGTCGGGGTCGGAGACAAGCAGATAGCTCGCGTGCCGCACCGGTTTGGGGTAGCGGGAGGTACGGGTGTCGGCGTCCCGGACGAGGTCGGTCAGTCCGACTGCGGCGAGCGTCTCGAAGGTCCGGCTGTCGGGGAGCAGGTTGAAGTCGCCGCACACCACGGTCAGGTCGCCGTCCTCGCGCGCATCGGTGACCAGGCCCGCAAGCCGCTCGGCCTGCGCGTGCCGGGCGGGGGTGTCGACCTTCCCGTTCGCGTCCCGCAGGCCGTGGAGGTTGACGACGGTGACGAACCGGCGTGCCCGGCGGTCGAAGACGCGCACCGCCAGGGCGACGCGGGGCCGGTCGTCCGCGGGCCATGCGTCGTGGTACTCGGTGTATTCGCCGTGGATGAACGCCGTGTGCGTTCCGACGAGGGCGAGTGTCTCGTCGGCAAACGTCGCGAGCCCGAAGTCCTCCTGGTGCCAACGTTCTTCCTGGTCCTGGACCGGTCCGGCGTCGCCGGTGGCGAAGAGCCCGTGGTGCCGGGGAAGCCGCGAGCGGACATCGGCGAGGAGGTTGGCTCGCTGAGGCAGCGATCGCTCGGGGTCGTCGAATCGCGTCCAGCCGCCGACGCCCGGGGTGTGGGTCACCTCTTGGAGGCACAGGATGTCGGCGTCGCATGTGTCGATCCAGCGTGCGAGTTCGTCGAACATCGCGCCGCCCCAGGCGTTGAGAGAGATGATCCGCACGACGATGAACGTACCCGGGCCGGCTGCGGCGTGGGGACCCGGGTCCGGCCTGGTTCAGCCGCCCGCCGCTGCGGGCGACCCGGCGGCTGCGACGGGGAACCGGCTCCCCACCGGTCGAATCGTGCGTCGGCGGGGACGCCGTTCGCCGGGGCCTCCTGCGTGTGGCCGGCGGTCGGCGGGGCAGCCGTGGAGGCGGCCGATGCGCGCGGCCTCCGGCCCGCGTCGCGCGGTCCCGCGATTCCGCCGCACAGTGAGGAGCAACCGGCGATGACGACCCACGACGACCGCGTCCGATATTTCGAGGTCTTCCAACGGCACGACGTCGACAATGACGGATTCCTCAATGCGAAGGAGTTGATGGCGGCGCTGCGCGACGTCGGGCGCGAAGCGGAAGCCGCCGGTGCCGAGCAGTTGCTGCGCAGCTACGACGCGGACGGCTCCGGTTCGATCGGCTTCGAGGAGTTCCTGGCGTTGGTGAACAAGGTTTGACCGTGTATGACGGGTCCGCAGGCGGTCTCGGGGGGTTGCGTGTCCGGCGCCGCATTGGACGCCGTCGCAAAGGGCCTGCTATCGCAGGCGGCCCGCGAGCCGGGCTGCGATCCGGGGGAACAAGGCCAGGCTGTTGTCGCGGTTGATGCGGCGGCGGAGACGGAGGTCCAGGCTCGGGTCCCCGTCGAAGGCTCGTCGGTAGTCGGCGACCACTTCCGGCGGGTTGGCGTTCCAATCGGTGCCGAAATGGATGCGTCGGGGGTCGGCGACGGTCAACAGGCTCGGTGTGGCGTGCGGCGACGCCGGGAGCGCGGTGTCGTAATGGAAGCGCCTGAGCGCGGGCAGGACCTTTGCCGGGTCGATGCCTTCGTCGTTGGCGAAGCGCCCCGCGATGTACGGGATGAACCCCCCAGCGTGGGACAGGATGACCGACACGTTCGGGAACCGGTCGAGCGTGTCCGCCGCGATCATGCGGATCGCCGCGCGGGTGGTGTCGAGGGGGAAGTCCGCGATGTCACCAGGGACACCGGGCGCCGCTCCGCCCGGGATGTCGAGGGGGTGTGTGAAGATCACGGCCTTGCGGCGGTCCAGTTCGGCGAAGACCGGGTCGAAGGCCGGGTCGCCGAGATAGCGCTCCCCCGCGTGGGTCATCATCAGCACGCCGTCGGCGCCGAGTTCGTCGAACGCGTAGGTGAGTTCGGCCAGGGCGAGGTCGACGTACGGCAACGGCAGGTAGGCGAAGAAGCCAAACCTGGACGGTTTCTCGGCAGCCAGCGCGGCGAGGGATTCGTTGCACGCGCGGGCACCCGCCCGAGCCTGCCCCTTGCTGCGGAAGACGTCGAACGGCACGGGTGTCGACGCGACTCCGACGGCGATGCCGTTGGCCTCCAGCACGTCTTCCGTCGTCCGCGGGTCCCATCGAGCCCACAACGGCCACGTGTCGCGCTCCGGGGGAAGGATTTGTTCGCGCACGAGCCAGTCGGCCAGGTCGGAGGGGACGGCGTGGTGGTGGACGTCGATCCGTTGCCCGGAAGCGTCGCCCCCGCCACGGTCCTCGGTCTCCGCCTGAGCCTGCCCGGCAGGCGCGGCTTGTGCGTCTCCTGCGGCGGCGCTCAGTCCCGCTGCCGAAGCGGCCGCGGTCACCAGGAGCCTTCGGCGTGACAACGACGCTCGGTGTGCGGTGGGTGTGCGGTCGAGGTCCATGACTGCCGCTCCTATCGGCCGGAATAAGAATGTCTCAAGTGAGACTATAGCAGCCGTCCCTATAATGCGACGGTGAAGCAGGAAGACACCCGCCCGGAGCCGACGCCCGGCCCGACGGTCGCGGACGACGAGGCACTGGGGCGGCTTTTGGCCTCGGCCCACTTCCGGTGCCGCTCTTTGTTCGACGAGGTGTTGCGACAGTCCGGGCTCGAATCCCGGCATTTCAGCGTGCTGTTGGCGCTGCGGCGCCTGGGGCCGGCGAGTCAGCGCCGCCTCATCGACAGCCTCGGCGTCGAGAAGTCGGCGATGGTCCGCATCCTGGACGAGCTTGAGCGCCAAGGCCTGGCCGAGCGCCGACCGGATCCGCGCGACCGCCGTGCGCACGCCGTACACCTGACCGACGGCGGACGTGAGCGCCTCGCCGATGCCGAGGAACTCGCCGCGGGTGCCCAGCCGTTCGGCGCGCTCACCGCCTCGGAACGACGCCAACTGGCAACCCTGCTCGGCCGATTGGCCGGGTGAACCGGGCCCGACGGCTCGGCGGTTGCTCGGGGGACGACACAGACTCGGCCGAGGCGATGATCCACCCCGCCTCGGCGGCGTTCCGACGGTGTTCGGCGAATCAGGAGGTCGACGTCGCTGCGGGACGGCGGCTCACGGGGTGGCCGCGTCGAAGGCGTACGTGAGCGGGTTGCCGACCCCGCGGCGGTAGACGTACAGCGCCTGCACCTGGACGTCCACCGAGTCGTCGACTTGGCACGGGTAGACGACCTGGATGACCGGCGGACGATCCGCGACGCGTACGGTCAGCCCGTCGGCAGGGCCTCCGGCGAGCACGGTCGACTCCCACTCCATGTCTGCCTCCGATCGTCGCTGATCCGGGTCGCCGACATGAATCTACTCATATGTAGAAGGCCGAACTGCACGGGGTCCTGTCATCGACTGCCTCGCACAAGCCTCACTCCCCCGACTCGGCGATGTAGTCGGCGAGGAGGGCGAAGAGCGGTGTCCGATCTGGCTGTTCGAGACCGACGTCGTCAACTCGACGCCGCGACGCACGACTTCACCGTGCTTCCGGAGGTCCGGAAGCCGGCCGCCTCCTTGGCCTCTCGCCTCAGAGTTTGCGCGCCAGAAGCCCGTACGCGGGAACGTGCACCGGGTCCGGCGCCGGGGCGTCGGCGTCGGGGAGCCACTGCGACAGGATCTGCACACCCGGCTCCACGATCTCCCAGCCGTCCGGGACGAGATCCGCCACTTCGGCACGCGTCAGCGCCTGGGTGTTGATGCCCGTCTGCCGGTACGTGTCGACGAGGCGTCCCACGCCGGCCGGGTCGTTGTCGGCGGTCAGGTGTGAGAGCCCCAGATAGCTGCCCGACGGCAGGCGGTCGGTGAGCTGGGCCAGGGTCTCCGCGGGCTTGTCCGGAACGAAGGGCAGGACGGCGATCAGGAGCATCGCCAGCGGCCGGTCCAGGTCGAGTGTCGAGGTGAGCTTGGGGTGGCCGAGGATCGACTCCGGGTCGCGCACGTCCGCGTCGATGTACGCGGTCGCGCCGGCCGGATTACTGGTCAACAGCGCGCGGGCGTGGGCGAGGACAATCGGGTCGTTGTCGACGTAGACCACCCGGGAGGCGGGGATGATCGCCTGCGCCGCGTCGTGGGTGTTGCGGCCTTCGATCGGTATGCCGGTGCCGATGTCGAGGAACTGGTCCACTCCCATGCCGGCAAGGCGACGGACCAGCCGCAGCAGGAACGCGCGGTTCGCCTGCGCACCGACCTTCAGGTGGGGGAACGCCTCAAGCGCCTGCTCGGCCCCGGCGCGGTCGGCGGGGAAGTTCGTCTTGCCGCCCAGGTAGTAGTCGTACATGCGGGCGGAGTGCGCCCGGGACACGTCGATCTCCGGCGGCGTCCAGCCCTCGACGATCGCATTCTGGTCGGGCGTACGGTCGAATGCGGAGCCTGCCATCGTGTACCTCGTTTCCGGATCCGCATCGCCGGCTCGGCGTCCCGCAACGCGCCGCCCGGTGGATCACTCATCGCACATGTTAGCGGCGAACACCCCTGTCTCAGCGGGTGTTTCCCACGTGTTGATCTTCAAGCGGGCGGCCGGCAGCCGCACTTGGCGATCGACAGGAGCGAACGAGGGCTGTCGGCCCGCGACTGTGCACAGCGGTCGTCGCTCCCCCGCTCAGTGATGCGCCACGGTTTCAACCGACCCGCGACCCGTCCCGCCCGGCACGTGCGGGCGGCATCCGCGCGACGACGGCCCGCCGTCACCGCGCCGCCCGGCGGTGATGGAGCGATGGTGGTACAGGGAGGAGGGATGGGGTGATGGACAGCATGGCGCTGCGGCTGGTGCAGGCCGGCCGCACCAGCGATCTGGAGGAGGTTCCGCGGCTGATCGCGGACGCCGGTCGGGCGGTGGGTCTGGACGACGTGCGGATCTACATCGTCGACCTGCGCCAGCGGGTGCTGCGCGAACTCACCGGCGCGGGGCCGAACGCCGGAGAGGGCGGCACAGACCTGCCCGTGGACGGCAGCCTCCCCGGGCGGGCGTTCCAACTCACCGCCTCCCTTTCGACGGCCGAGGCGGGCGGGCGGCTGTGGGTGCCCATCCTGGACGGCACCGAGCGCCTGGGCGTACTGCGCGCCGACGCGCGGGGCCCAGCCGCGGACGAGCGGATCCAGACGGCCGAAGACCTGGCGTCGCTGGCGGCAGTGCTGCTGGTCAGCAAGCGCTCGCATAGCGATTCGTACGCACGGCTGCGCCGTACCGCCCCGATGACCACCGCGGCCGAATTGCAGTGGAACCTGATCCCGCCGCTGAGTTTCGCCAATTCCCGTGTGGTGGTGTCCGCGGCGATGGAGCCGGCGCACGACGTGGGGGGCGACGCCTTCGACTACGCCGTCGCCGCCGACCGGTTGCACTTGGCGGTCTTCGACGCCATGGGGCACGACAGCTTCGCGGGCTTGACGGCGAACCTCGCGGTGGCGGCGTGCCGCAACCAGCGCCGCAACGGCGCCGACCTGCCGACCACCGCGGCCGGCGCCGAACGGGTCCTCGTCGAACACTTCGGCGACAGCCGGTACGTCACCGCCGTCCTGGCCGAGCTGAACATGGCCACCGGCCTGCTGGCATGGACCAACCACGGGCACCCGCCGCCGATGCTGATCCGGGGCGGACGGTGGACCACCACGCTGCACTGCCCGCCCTCCCATCCCCTGGGCACGGCCCTGGGGCTTCCCGTGCAGGTCTGCCATGAACAACTGGAGCCCGGTGACCGGCTTTTGCTCTATAGCGACGGTGTGACCGACGCCGTCGACCGCGCCGGCCGCAGATTCGGCCTCGACCAGTTCGCCGCGTTCATCGCTCGCAGACACGCCGATGAGCTGCCGGTGCCGGAGACTCTGCGACGCCTGATCGCCACGATCATCGAGCACCACGACGGCACCCTCACCGACGACGCCACGATCTTGTTCACCGAGTGGAACGGCCCCGCCCGCAACATCCACCTCCGGCCCCAAGAGGGCCGGCATCAGCCCGCCGACGGCTGAGGCCCGACGTCGCGGCCACCGTGACATGGCGTTCCCGGGGTCGGCGCGACGCACGAGAGGCCGGTCTCGTCGACGAGTCCACGGATGGGTCCGCGACGGCGAACCCGGCCTCGCGTGCCGGTCGAAGCGGCGCCTGCCCAGGGCAGGGAGGCCCCTGACGCGTCCCGTGGGGCGGGCGCGCCATGGAGGCCGTGACCGCCGGGGAGCGCAGCAAGCATCGGCCTCCCGCATGAGGACATTGCATCGCCATAGCAAAACTTAATTTGCAGTCAAGTGTTCAGCTTCACCAAAACCGGATAGTCTCCCCGCATGGCCCGGCCCGCCCCCGCTTCCGTCCGCGCGGCGAACATCGTCTCCTTCCTCACCGCGCACCCCTCGCGGGGTTTCACCATCACCGAGCTGGTCCGCCATCTCGGCATGAACATCGCTTCCGCGCATGCCACGCTCGCGGTGCTGTGCGACTGCGGGTTCGTCATCCGGGACCCGGAGCACCGCACGTACGTCCTGGGCCCGGCCCTCGCCGCGACCGGCCATGCCGCCCTCGAACAGCACCCGGCGATCGAGGCCGCGATCGAACAGGCCGAATCACTTGCCGCCGAACTCGATGCCGAGGTCGGCGTCACCGCGGTCGCCGGCCGGGACGTCATCTTCCTCGCCCGCCGCGGGCCCGAACCGCTCGCCCAGAGCATCGGGTATCCCGGCGACCGTTCGCCTCTGCTCGCCCCCATCGGCGCGATCTTCCTCGCCTGGGCCGACGACGACGTGATCGACACCTGGCTCGAACGCGCCGGGCTCCCGCCCGAGTTGGCCGCGTACTACCGCGAGGTCCTGGCGGACGTCCGCACCCGCGGCTTCAGCGTCCCGCTGCCTCCGATCTCCTCCCCCGCCGTGACCAAGGCGATGTCGCGCGTGCGCAGCGAGCCGACCGACGACGACGCCGTCCGGCGTCTGACCGAGGTGCTTCAGCAGACCCAGGAGATGCTGGTCCCGCTCGGCGGCCTGGCCGACTCCGACGAGATTGTCTTCAAGACCGTCGCCGCCCCGGTCTTCGACCCGATCGGCCGGGTGCTGCTGTCCTTGAGCGTCACCGGGCCCGAGCACCCCGTGCCCGTCGCGGACGTACTCGACCTCGGTCGCCGCGTGGCCCAATCCGCCTCCATCGCCACCCGCCAGGCGCGGGGACGCGCGCCCGCGCCGCGGACGACGACGCGGGCGAGCTGACCCCTTCCGGCCGGTCGGCCGAGCTTCCCGACCGGAACACGGCCGCCAGGCCACGCCTCTGGCGGATCCGATCTCGCCCGGGTTGCCGCGCCCCGATTCGGCGACAGGACTGTCGGCGCGGCCGGGACGGATGACGCACATCCGTTGTGCCCCTTTTGCCACAGCGGCGGGTACGTTCGCGCTACCAACCGTTCGGCAATCCGGGAACCGTTGACACAACTTTCATTTCGCTATCACAATGTGGGCCGTCCCTGAGCCGACAGGTTTTGTCCGCGACGCACGAGCGATTGCCCGCCAGGCGTGCGGGCCCGTGCGGGCCACCAACCGAACCGCGTGTTTCCCCGGCACCGCCGGCCATGAGTCGGCCCCGACGTTCCGCACTTCCGCAAGAAGACCCGGCCTAAGGACGCTCCACGGCCGCGCACTCGCATCACGCGCAGCCGCATCCCTCACCACATCGCTTCGCCGCATCGCCCGGACGGGGAAGCAGCCGGGCCTCGACGAAACCAAAGCGCACATATCCGCATAAAGCAGTTTCTGGGACCAGCTTTGAGGAGGCAGCCCATGAGACCGCAGAGAACCCTGGTCGCCGCGCTGGCGGCGGCCGCTCTGCTCGCGGCAGGATGTTCGGACCGAGGTGACAGCTCCGAACCCGAGTCGGCGCCCGGCAACGCTCAACCGGTTGCCGTATCAGCGGACTTCGGTGATCTGAAGAGCGTCTGCGGGCCCGGCGACCCGACGAGCGCGCCGGCCCAGGGGGTCACCGCCGAGGAGATCAAGGTCGGTGTCTTCAGCGACGTCGGCTTCACCAAGAAGCAGGAATTCCCCGACGCGGCCAAGGTGTTCACCGCCTGGTGCAACGACGCGGGCGGCATCAACGGCCGCAAGCTCGTCGCCAACATCCACGACTCGAAGCTGGTGGAGGTGCGGCAGCGGATGACCGACGCCTGCCGCGACGATTTCGCGCTCGTCGGCGGCGGTGCCGCGCTGGACAACATGGGTGTCAAGGAACGGCTGTCGTGCCTGCTGCCGGACTTCCCCGCCCAACCCGTCTCGCTGGAGAACGGCGGTTCCGATCTCCAGGTGTCCACGCAGCCCGGCGGCTCGTCGTACGTCATGTACGCGGGGCTGTACCACTGGCTGTTGAAGGAGGCGTACCCCGGCTCGGCGAACGCCGTCGGCGTGATCGCCGGCGACTCGCCATCGGTGAAACCGCTGACCGCCATGGCCGACGAGGGTGTCAGGGCAACCGGCGGCACGATCATCTACAACGACCTGTACCCGGCGCAGGGGGTATCGGACTGGATGCCGTACGCGCAGTCGATCAAGAGCAAGAACGTCAAAGGCCTGCTGTTCTACGGGGCGTTCAACCAGCTCTCCAAGCTGGAGCAGGCGCTGACGACGATCGACTACAAGCTCGACTGGATCGACGCCAACAGCAACGCCTACGGCGACGACTTCCTCCAGCTCACCGGCAACCAGGCACTCTCCGCCCAGAACAACGTCGCGGATCTGAGCGGCGTGTTCCCGCTGGAACTTGCCGCGCAGAACCCGGCGACGCAGAAGGTCATCGACCTGTTCGCCAAGTACGCGCCCGGGGCGAAGGTGGGGCTCGGATCCGTCCGCGCGTTCTCGTCCTGGCTGCTGTTCGCCAAGTCGGCCTCGACATGCGGTGACCAGCTCACACGCAAGTGCGTGTACGAAGCCGCACTGAAGGAGAAGGCCTGGACCGCCGGCGGACTCCAGGCACCCTTGGACCTGTCGGTCTCGGACGCCCCGATCGCCTGCAACAACATCGTCACCGCGAGCCCCGACGGCTGGAAGCCCGCGGACTTCAAGCCCGACACCGGCGCCTACCGGTGCAACCTCCCCGTCATCAAACTCACCGGCAACTACCCGAAGCCGGCCACACTCGCCGATGTGGGCAAGAGCATGGCCGACTTCACGTAGCCCCGCGGACACGACGTGGAAGGCTGCCCGCAGCTTGTGGCCGCAGGCAGCCTTCTGCTCGCCGATCGCCGGATGCGGTGGGGGAACTCCCGGCATGACACGGTGAGTTGCCCGTCGGCCGCGTCGGCGTCCCGCACCTGCCTGCCTGGGAGCTCCGGTCCGAACGATCGTGGGCCGCGCCGCATCAGCGACGGGATGTGCTGCGCTTGGGCGGCGTGATGCGCACCCGCGTCTCCTCCGGTGCGGCCTCGATGTCGTCGAGTTGCGCGACGATCGTGCGGCGCAAGTCGTCGTAGTCGTCGAAGCGGTGGTCGTGGAACAGCGTGTAGCCCGTCCACATCAGGTTGGCGCACACCCGTGCCGGCACCCGGCCGGTGCGGGCGCCCATGCCGACCAGGGCGACCGACTCGATGCTGCCCGGCGCGGCCTCGTTCTGCCGGTGGATCGCCTGGAACGCGGCGGCGCACGCGAGCGCCACGTTCAGCGTCCCGCTCACGTTCTCCGACGACGTCTCCATCGTCGGCGTCGAGATCAAAAACTTCGGGTTGACCGCTCCGGAGGCCACGCACACCGCGCTGCCCACCGGGAGGCTTCCGGCGAAGCCGTCGCGGATCGCGCGCTGCACGCGCAGTTGGATGCCGGCTCCGAGGTGCCGCTTGACGGCGGCGTCGACGCCGCCGTCCATCCGGCCGCGCGAGTTGGTCGGACTGACCCACGCGTCGACCTCCTCGTCGAGGATCGAGCCTTTGCGAATCGCGATCCCCGGGGTGTCGGCGAATGCCGCCCGCCATGCCTCCACCACTTTCGGATTGGTGTCGGTGAGCACCACCCTGAGCGGCGGCTGCTCGCGATTCACGGTCATAATCCACTCCGATCGGAAAACGGTCCTTCCACCGCTCACGACCCTACGGGGCGTCGCCGACAACGGTGCGGCGAGGACCGGGAGCCGGCTTCCACCCGGTCGATTGCCGCTGTCATGGGCCGCTGCTAGCGTGCCGCGGGATTTCCACGGGTCGGACCCGGAATACCTTGCCGACAATAGAGGCCAACGCGCCGGATGGGCGTTTTTGGATTTTTGTCGCGCTATCCCGGCATTTCCTGTGGGAATCAATCGTTGTCCCGCCCTGCCGGCTATTGATTCCTCGGAGCTCCTGGAATGAGTGACGCAAACTCCCCCGCCACGCCCGACGCGAACGACCCCCTGGCCCTCACCGAGCTGTTCAAGGGCGGCGGCGAGCCGTGGCTTCCGCTGCTGAAGCCGCTGATCGAGGCGCAGCCGGACGCGCAGTCGTTCATAGGGCCGGGCAGGTCCCCGCAGGTCGTCCCCGTACGCGAACTGACCTTCCAGGCGCTCAAGCCCCATCCGCCGCACAAGTGGAAGGTCGTCGTCTTCGGGCAGAACCCGTACCCGAGGCCGGAGAGCGCCACCGGCATCGCGATGTTCGACAACACGTTCCACGATTGGGCGGACAGCCAGTTCGGCCGGGTCGTCAGCATCCGCTGCATCATCAAGGCCGCGGCGATGTGGAAATACGGCATTCCCAAGAAGACCCCGATCGCCGACGTGCGTGCGCTGTTGAAAAAGCAGGAGACCGTACAGCCGCCGGAATGGTTCCAGGCGATGCTCACGCAGGGCGTTCTCCTGTTGAACGCCTCACTCACCGCGGACAGCGACGGGGCCACGGCGACCGACCGGCACACCGCATTCTGGCGGCCGGTCGCGGAACGCATTGTCGAGGAAATTCTCCAGGCCAAGCAGAATGCGGACGACGAAGAGGACCGGGGTGTCGTCTTCGCATGGTGGGGTGCGCACGCGCGCAATCTGAAAAAGGTGGTCGTCGGGCTGGAGAAGAAATACCCGGACGTCGAGGTCCGGCACATCGACCACCCCAACCCCGCGGCACAGGGCGACATCTTCTGTGACGGCGATCATTTCACCGTGGTCAACGACGCACTGGCCTCGCTCGGCGCCGACGAGATCGACTGGCTGCCCAGCGCCGGATGGAACCAGCTCGCCGCCGACGCCGACGGCGGCAATGCCGAAACGGCAAAGCGCATGGGCGCGTTCATCGCCTCCACGATGGAACTGCACCAGCTCTACCTCGACCGGCTGTCAAGCGTAAAAGACGAAGGCCTCGTCCTCCCTGCCATCACGGGAGTGTTCGACACCCCGCTCATGGATTTCCGCGACGCGGTGTCGCCCGTCGCCGAACTGCTGTCCGGTCTCGGCTCGCACGTCGATCGTTCGTACGACTTCGCCAAGCAGCGGGCGGGCGAGGCAGTTTCCGGCCTGTCGGCCGACGCGATCGCCGCGCTGTACCTCTACACCTGCGAATCCGCCTTCTACCGGGAGATCAACGCCGTCCTGCGGACGCCGGACCGGAGCAAAGTCGTCCCGTACCTTCCGTATCTGCGGCTGCTGTTCTCCGCGGTGTCTCAACTGCCCGCCCGCACCGAGCCGTTGTGGCGCGGCGTTTCACTGGACCTGCGTGCGCAATATCCGCTCGGCCGAACGGTGACGTGGTGGGGTGTCTCGTCGTGCACGTCCGAACTCGGTGTCGCGAAGTCCTTTCTGGGTTCGCGCGGCAAGCGCACGCTTTTCGAGGTCGTTCCCGTGCGCGCGGTGGGAATCCGCAGTTTCTCGGCGTTCACCGACGAGGAGGAGTACATCCTCACACCGGGCACGCAGCTCAAGGTCACCGGCGTCACAGCCGAACGCGGCGGTCTGTGCACGGTGAAGCTGACCGAGTTGGAGGAGCAGACCCTGGTGTCGTAGCCGGTGACTTCCGTGCGCGCGATGCGCCTGTTGGTCCACGCCGATGCCCAGGATCGGACGCCGCTGATCGTGGTCGCCTCGGTCGTGTCGTTCCTGACCGCGCAGTTCGTGCGCGGCGTACGGAAGTCGCGTGAGACGGGACGGTTCCGTCGGTCCGGACGCCGCATCGACGTTGTTTGTCGCTTACTCGACAGCAGACGGAGGTGCCATGGTCGAGTTCGGGGCTCGCCAGTCGGTGGAGACGAACCGGTGGCGGATCAGCCATGCGTCGCCGACGGGTACGAGGACGTCGCGGTAGCGGCCGTAGTGGTCGAGGCCGATTTCGGTGAAGACCGTGAAGTAGGCCTCAACACGTGCCTGTTCGGGGGTGATCTCCAGGAAGCGGACATTCGTCAGCACGTGGCGCACGATGCGGCGCGGGCCGTCGGCGCACGGGGCGGGCCGGGGCTCGTCGTCGCCTCCCGCCGCGACGCCGGAGAGGAAGCGCACGATGGCCTCGCGTCCCTCCAGCGGCTCCCGGCCGCGCAGTTCCAGCCGCCCGTCCGCACAGAACGCGGAGGCCAGCCCGTCGAGACGCAGGGCGTCCCCCGACCAGTTGTAGAGGGCGAGCGTGTCGCGGACGCGTTCGCGGACCGTCAGTTCCCACAGTTCCATGAACGCGGGAGTCTACGGCCCCGCTTCACGCGGACGACAGACGGCAGGGGTCAGTGCGCATTCGACGTCGCTCGAAGCCTCGCGCCCGGCGGTGTTCGGAGAACATCGCCCGCCGACGAACTACGGGAGCGAGGCCGGGCAGGCCCCGCCCCTTGGTGGGGTCGGGGCCTGCCGCATGCCGTCGGCTCAACCGGGCTGGTCGCCGCTGTAGCGGTAGATGTCGCCGTTGCGGTTGACGCCCCACACCGTGCCGTCCGCGCCCGCGCCGATGTCGATGAGGCCACCGGGGATGTTGACCCACGGGTTGCCGTCGTTGTTGGTGTACCGGTAGATGCCCCCGCCGGAGTTCACGCCCCACACGGTGGTCCGCGAACCTGCCGCGATCGCCGCGAGGCCGCCGGAGATCTTCGTCCAATCAGCCATGCCCGAACCTTCTCCCCATCGTTCGGATGTTGCTTTCGGATGACCGCACTGCCGTTTGAACCACCCGGCACCGCCTGTGACTTGGGTCGGCCGCATTGGTGCGTTCCGTCGGTGGTCAGCCGGTTGTCCGGCTGTCGTTGTTCGGCGGCGAACCGCGTGCGCGGGGCCGGATGCGTTCGCCGGCCGCGCTGGTCGATCCGCGCCCGGGGGCACGCCGTCTGCGCCGCCTGACCCGGTCGCCCGGCCGCATTCCGCGTGGCTGCCTCGCCCACGGGCCGCCGGCCTGGTTGTCTTCCCTGGGCAGGACGGACGGCGACCTGCCCGCGCCTGTCCCCCGGCGCTCCCGGGGAGACGCGTTGACCCGGCAGCCGTGCGGCGGCGGCACCCACCCGCAGTCCCGCTCGCCGGCCGGATACTCGACCGGGTTTCGGGTACCGCGCCCGGCGGGTCGCGGCGGCAGGGCCGGCGGGCGGGACGAGGGAGACGAGGGAGTGGGCGCCATGGGCGAGCGGCGCGATGATGCGGCCCCGCGCGGGCGGCGGCTGCGTGCGACGGCGGGCGCGGTCCGGGGGAAGCTGCCCGGCCGTGCCGCCGTACGCCGGTCGCTGGTCGGAGCCGGGCGCTGCTACCGGCGCGGCGCGGAGATCGAACTCATGCACCGCTCGATGGGGTTCGCCGCGCTCGGTCTGGTCACGCTCGTCCCGCTGCTCATCGTCGTCGCCGCCGCGAACCCGTTGCCCGAGCACGTGCCCTATCCCGGCTTCGGCGGCTGGATCGTCGACGCGATGGGCATCTCCGGCCGGTCCGCGGAGTCCGTACAGCAGCTGTTCACCGCGCCACGCCAGGTCCTGAGCACGACCAGCGCGTTCAGCCTCGCGATTCTCGCGCTGTTCGGCCTGTCCTTCGCGGCCAGCGTGCAGACCGGCTACGAGAAGGTGTGGGGGTTGTCGGTGGGCCCCTGGCACAAGGCGTGGCGCGGGGTGGTGTGGCTCGCGATACTCGCCGCCTACCTGTTCGGCATGGCCTCCAGCCGCAGCCTTCCGTTGGGCGGTCCGCTGCACAGCCTGGCGCGGGTTGTGATCATCGTGGTGGGCGGCTGGCTGTTCTTCTGGTGGAGCCAGTACTTCCTGCTCGCCGGCCGCATCCCGGCCCGGTTCCTCGCCCCCGGGGCCGTCGCCACGATGGGAGGGCTGGTGGGGCTGCGGCTGTTCTCCGCCGTGGTCTTCGCCCCGCTGATCGTGGGCAACGCCGTCACCTACGGGCCGGTGGGCACGCTGCTCATGGTCGAATCGTGGCTGGTCGGCGCGGGTTTCGTGGTGTTCGGCGGAGCGCTGGTCGGGCGCCTGCTGTACGACGAATACCACGGCGACGGCACCACGCAGGCCGTCGCGACCAAAAGCTGACAGCATCGCAGGCCGAGGGCCAGGGTGAGCGCGCCGACGCCCGCCACCGGCAGGGAGATCCCGGTGTACGCGACGACGAAGAACGCGGTGCGGGATGCAGCCGGTCGACCACGGGACGACCATGGTGGCAGCGTCCACCACGCCCCGGGGGCACAGGCGCGGCGGGCGGGAAGCTGTCGCCACCGGTCAGGAGCCCGACGATCGCCGAGCACGCACTGATGACGTTCGGTCACGGGACCGCCGATCGAGCCCGGTTGGCCGCGTTGCTGCGCGGCGCCGAGGTCGGTCTCGTCGTCGACGTCAGGACCGCTCCCGGCAGCCGTCGCAACCCGGACGCGCTGCGGGACAGGCTTGAGCGGTGGCTGCCCGAGGAGGGCGTGGGCTACCGCTGGGAGCGCCGCCTCGGCGGGTTCCGCAAGGCGGCGCCCGATTCACCGGACACCGTGTGGCGCAACGCGTCGTTCCGGGCGTACGCCGGCCACACCCGCGAGCCGGATTTCCTCGACGCGATGGACACCTTGCTGGCGGAGGCGGCCGGCACGCGGACCGCCGTGATGTGCAGCGAAGCCGTGTGGTGGCGCTGCCACCGCCGCATCATCGCGGACTTCGCCGTGCTGGTCGCGCGGACGCCCGTGCTGCACCTCATGCACGGCGGACGCCTGATGCGGCACGCACCGACCCCCGGAGCCAGGGTGCGCCCGGACGGCCTGTTGGTGTACGACGGTCGGCCGGGCGAACCCCCTCCCCCGGCCGGCTGAGACCGCCGATCCGTCACCACTTGTAGTCGAGGAATTTGCCGTCGAAGGTGACGACGACCCGGTCTCCGTCCGGGTCCGGGCGGCGGGCGATGTCGACGCGGAAGTTGATGGCGCTCATGATTCCGTCGCCGAACTCCTCGTGGATGAGCTCCTTCAGCGCGGGACCGTAGACGGACAGCGCCTCGACGAAGCGGTACACCGTCGGGTCACTCATCAGTTCGGCGGCGGAACCGCGGGACGGCTGACGGCACAGGCTCTCCGCGACCCGTTCGCCCAGGCCGAGGAACCCACAGATTTTCGCGGCTTGTTCGGGTGCCATCGGATGCTGTCCGAGCAGGGCGGCGGTGGTCCACACGAGCGGCGCGCCGATCGCGGCGGCGAGGTCCGCCCACGTGTGGCCGCCGCGCAGCCGGGCGGCGACGACCAGTTCGGCGGCTTCGGACTTGCTCATGATCGGGGTCATGCCGGGCTCCTGGTGACGGGTGTGCAGGAAGTCCCGGCAGCTTTGCCTGTCATACGCGGCAACGCCAGGCGGAAACACGGCCGTCACACGATTTTGACGTCCGAAACACACAGGCCCCGCGTCCGCGCGTCCCGCGTCATGTACGCGAAACACACCCAACGACGCTCACACCGGGTCGAGTTCGCGGTGAGATCGACGTGACCCGATGTTCGCGGCCAGGTCATCGCAGGGAAAACGCCGCTGCCCACCATCGTCGGGTCACGCCGGGTTCCGGCAGGGCCGACCAGCCGACGCAGCCGCCCAGTAGCCCCAGTTACCCCAGTTGCCCAGTTGCCCCGTTGACCAGTTGCCGCAAGGGAAAGAGCGACGCCATGTCCTACGTGAGTCCCCCGGAGTTCGTCGGCAAGATGATCGACGCCGGTGAGTCGAAAGTGTTCATGTCCACCCGAGACACCGTGATCCGCGCCTTCATGGCCGGAGCGATCCTCGGGCTGGCGGCTGCTTTCGCGGTGACGGTCACCGTGCAGACCGGTCAGGCCATCGTCGGTGCCCTGCTGTTCCCGGTCGGGTTCTGCATGTTGTACCTGTTGGGATTCGACCTGCTGACCGGTGTGTTCACCCTCGTTCCGCTGGCCCTGATCGACAAGCGCCCCGGTGTTCGGCCGCGTTCGGTTCTGCGCAACTGGGGGTTGGTGTTCGTCGGGAACTTCGCGGGGGCGCTCACTGTCGCGCTCATGATGGCCGTGACCTTCACGTACGCCTTCAGTGTGGACCCGAACCAGGTCGGCGAAGCCATCGGGCACATCGGTGAGGGCCGCACAGTCGGCTACGCCGACCACGGGGCCGCGGGAATGCTGACGCTGTTCATCCGCGGAGTCCTGTGCAACTGGATGGTGTCCACGGGCGTTGTCGCGGCCATGCTGTCGACTTCGGTGTCGGGCAAGGTGATCGCCATGTGGATGCCCATCCTGGTGTTCTTCTACATGGGCTTCGAGCACTCGGTCGTGAACATGTTCCTGTTCCCGTCGGGCCTGATGCTCGGCGGTGACTTTTCCGTCGGCGACTACCTGATCTGGAACGAGATTCCGACCGTGCTCGGCAACCTGGTCGGCGGTCTGGCCTTCGTCGGGCTGACGCTCTACGCGACCCACGCACGCACCGCGCCGAACCGCCCGGCACCCGAGAAGGAGACGTCCCCGGCCGAGCCCGACCCCATGGTGAAGGTCTGACACGCCTGCCGGCCACGCGCCGGAACGGCGAGTCGGCCGCTGACGGTTACGTACACAGGTTGGTGACGTCGTCGCCCGGTGGTGCGGCGCAGAATTTCGTGGCGTTGCCGGCCGAGGAGACCAGGTCGACCCGCAGCATCTCCCCGGGCCGGAGGGTGATCGGCGGGCCGCACGCGGTGTCGGCGGTGCCCTGCTCCGAGACAGTGCAGGAGACCGAGTGGTCGACCGCGGTCCCGGCCTCTTGATGATGTGTCAGGGCAGCGTTCGGAGCGGCGAGGAACACGGCGATCAGCGGCAACCTGGCGCGCATGACATGTGCGACTTTCTTCGACGGAGACGTGAAGACCGGCGGGCGGCGCTCGGTCGGGCAACTGAGCGCCGCCCGCCGGTGTGCCCAACTCTTTCGCCGGGTCCTGTCAGCCTGGTCACATGCCGGTCACGTGCCGGTCACGCGCCGCGCCGGTGGGTCTCGTGTGCGATGTCGACGGCGAGAGCGACGGCGTCGTCCGCTGTCGCGCCGCGTTGCCACGCCTTGGCGTACGCCTGCGGGTCAAGACGCTGCCGGACGACGCGCTCCGTGCCGAGATGCAGGTGGTGGAACGGCCGCAGCCCGGTCAGGGCCACTCCGGTCATGCGGCGTAGGCGGTGGGCCGCGCCGAGCAACCGGGCGCTGTGCTCCGGGCGTTCGAGCGCACCGAGCACCCATGCGAGGGTTTCCACGGCCCACGCGGGACCCCAGTTGTCGTCCATGGCGTGCTGCCGCACCAGGGCGTCGCGCAGCGGCATGAGGGCCGACGCGGGGTCGCCGTGCCGGAGTTCGGTGAGGCCGACGCACCACTGGGCCCAGGTGCGGGCCCAGTCTCCGCCGGAGGCCTCGGCTTCGGCGAGGTAGGTCGCGCAGGCGCGTACTGCGGCGTCCGGCGACCCGAGGAAGGCGGCGGCCATCGCCCAGAACATGGTGGCCATGTGGGCGTCACCGTGGTGCCCGAGTGTACGGAACTCACCGCGTACGCGGGCCAGTTGGCTGATGGAGCCCGGGTCGCTGCGAACCAGCAGCGCGAACACGCCCTGGACATAGGCCAACGGAGCGGGGCGGACGAGCGCGGGGACCGACCTGACTTCGTCCAACAGCGCGGCGGCGGCCGGATGGTCGCCCTGGATCGTCGCGATGAAGACCTTCATGGCGGTGACGGCGACGAGTGGTTCGCCTGCCGCCGGGTCGAGGAGCGCTGACAGGCTGTCGATCCACAGCCGTGCCTCGCCCAGTGAGCCGGAATGGAACCACGAGCGCGAACGCATCAGGTTGGCGGCGATCTCCGCCCCGACCGGCGCGCGGTCCGGGTGCGTACGGCAGAACTCCAACGCCGCGCGCAGGTTGGGCAGTTCCTCGCGCAGCCGGCCCAACCACGCGGCTTCGTCCGGGCCACACCACTCGGCGGCGGCCCGCGCGGCCAAGGCGCGGTAGTGGTCGCTGTGGCGGGCCCGGAGCGCGCTCGCGCTTCCGTCCGCACGCAGGCGTGCGATGCCGTATTGCCGAATGGTCTCCAGGAGCCGGTAGCGCGTCGTGCTGCCGGTGCGGTCGCACATCACGACGGACTTGTGGACGAGGCCGGTCAGGTGTGCCAGCACGTCCCCGGGCCCGATGCCGACTCCGGCACACACCGCCTCGGCCGCCTCCAGGTCGAAGCTCCCGGCGAAGACCGACAGGCGCGCCCAGAGCAGCCGCTCCCCCGGTGTGCACAGTTCGTGGCTCCAGTCCATGACCGCGCCGAGCGTCCGCCCGTACCGGTGGGTCCCGGAAAACCGCGGGGCGGCGAGCAGTTCCAAGCTGTCCGCAAGGCGCTCCAACGTTTCCTCGACGGTCAGCGAGCCGAGCCGTACGGCGGCCAACTCGATGGCGAGCGGAATCCCGTCCAGGCGCCGGCACAGCTCGACCACGGCGCTGCCCCGCCGTTCGCCGTCCAACACCGCCCCGCAGGCCGACGCGCGTTCCACGAGCAGCCGGGCCGCTTCCGACGCCGTCCCGTCGGCCTCGTCGTCCAGCGCCAGGCAGGGGACGCGGTAGATGTGCTCTCCGGAGACTCCGAGTTGCTCCCGGCTGGTGGCCAGCACCCGCAGTGCCGGGGCGACCCGCAGGAGACGCAGTACGAGGTCGGCGACCGCGTCCACGAGGTGTTCGCAGTTGTCGACCACGAGCAGTAGTTCTCGATCGCGCACGTGGTCGGCCACCGCGTCGGCCGGTGAACGCGTGGACTGGTCGCGCAGCCCCAGTGCCGCCGCGACCGCGTGTTCGACCAAGGCCGGGTCGGTCACCGCCGCAAGGTCGACCAGCCAGGCACCGTCGCCGAACGCGGGCATGCATCCGCAGGCCGCACGCAACGCCAGCCGGGTCTTGCCGACCCCGCCCACCCCGGTGAGGGTCACCAGGCGAGACGTCGCCAACAGCCTTTTGACCTCCGCGAGTTCGTACTCCCTTCCGATGAAGGATGTCGTTTCCGCGGGCAGGTTCCCGGCGCTGCGCGACGCGCGCCGGACGGGCGCGATCTCGGGCGCCGCCGTCAGCACGCGCTGGTGCATGGCCTTCAGATCTGCGCCCGGGTCGACACCCAGTTCCTCGGCCAGGATGCCGGCGGCGGAACGATAGGCCGCCAAGGCCTCCCCTTGGCGGCCGCACTGATACAGCGCCAGCATCCGCTGCTCCCAGAAACGTTCGTGCAGCGGATGACGCACCGTCAGTCGGCCCAGCTCCACCAGCGTTTCGGCTGCCCGGCCGCACCGGATGAGTGCGTCGGCCCACAACTCGTGGGCGGCGATGCGTTGTTCGCACAGCGCCGAGACCACGTCACGGAAGGGCTCAGGCGGCAGGTCCGACAGCGGGTCACCGTTCCACTGCCCCAACGCGTCGCCGAGCAGCACCGCCGCACGTTGCGGATCTGCCCGCGCCAGAGCACCTCTGCCCTGGTCGACGAGCGCCGAGAAACGGTGTGCGTCCACAAGGCCGGGGGCGATGTCGGCGACGTAGCCGCGGCGATCGGTCCGCACCACCTCGGCACCGATGAGGCGGCGCAGTCGCAGGACGTAGTTCTGCACGGCGTTGCGTGCTCCGGCGGGCGGGCGATCCTGCCACAGCCTCTCCACAAGGACGTCCACAGGGACGACCCGCCCGGCCTCGACCACCAAGGCGGCAAGCAGAATGCGCAGTTTCGCCGCACCGAGCGGGACCGGTACGCCGTCACACGTGACGGTGAGCCGCCCCAGAATCTCGAACCTGTACCGTGCGCTCACCTGCGGATCATAGAACGTTCCGCAATCGAGGTATCACACACAGTGATAAGACGGTTCCGGGGGGTGAACTCCCGCGCCCAAGCCCGGCTTCGTGTGTGCACCGGGGGGACGGATGGTCGGCGGTCGGGGGCCTTCGTGGGCGGTGGACGCGAGGGCCTGGTCGGGAGATAGGCTGGTACGGCATTGGCCAAGGTGGCTGATGTGACGTCAAGAACCTTCGGGGGTACGGGTGTCCGACCAACACGTGGGCGACCCTGCGGCGGATTGGAAGCCGACCGGAATCGATGTGTCGGTTCCGAGTGTCGCCAGGATGTACGACTACTACCTGGGCGGCAAGGACAACTTCAAGGCCGACCGTGACGCCTCCGACCAGTTGGCCGCGGCGGCACCCGGAACCCAGGCGCTGGCGATCAACAACCGCCGTTATCTTCAGCGGGCCGTGCGCGTGCTCGCCGAGGAGCACGGGGTGAAGCAGTTCCTCGACCACGGCTCCGGCCTGCCGACGCAGGACAACGTCCACCAGGTCGCGCAGTCCGTGCACCCCTCGGCACGGGTCGTCTACATCGACAACGACCCGATCGTCCTCGCCCACGGCCGCGCACTGCTCGCGGACAACGCGACCACCACCGTCATCACCGCGGACATGCGCGACACCGACGGCGTGATGCAACACCCCGACGTCGTCAAGCTCCTCGACTTCGACCAACCCGTCGCGGCGTTGTTCGTCTCCGTCCTCCACTGCATCCCCGACAGCGACGACCCCGGCGCGCTGCTGCGGCGGGTCGTGGACCGCCTCGCCCCGGGCAGCTTCGTGGTGGTCTCGCACCTTGTCTCCCACGACGACGAAGTACGCGAGCGGCTCACCGACTTCATGCTCACCGCGACGCAGGGCAACTGGGGACGCGTCCGCACTGCGAAGGACGTGACGGCCTTCTTCGCGGAAGCCGGCCTGGAACTGCTCGATCCCGGCTTGGTCGAGGTCTCGCAGTGGCGCCCGGACGGCAGCGAAGGGCCCGTCCAGGAGACCACCGAGTGGATCGAGTTCGGCGGCGTCGCCCGCAAGCCGTAGGTACGGAACCAACGTGAGGCCGTGTCCGGGGTGGCGAAACGCCCGGTCACGGCCTTCAGTTCGGCCTGCGCCGGGGTGAGTGCGACGTACGTCTCGGCGTCGTGACCGCTGGTGCAGTAGCACGTACCGGGGAGCGGGCCCACAGAGGCCGCAGCCGCGACGGGGCGAAAAAGCAGTCGCCCCACGGCAGTTCGGTGATCCTTACGCGTCGCGCTCCGCTGCGCGGATGCTCCTGCACGTGGCAACAGCCGTGCGGTGAGCGGTGGCGGACGCGTGGCTCACCGCCGTCAGGCGCCGGTGCCGGTGCCGGAACAATCGGACCGCAGGCGACTCGCGAAGCCGCCTACTCACCCTGGCCCCGCCTTCCCCCGTCGGGTGGCGGCCGGCGCCAAGGAACAGCGCTTGTTGCCGTGACGCCGCGGCGTGGCGCGGGCGTCAGGTGTCGCTCGACGCCAGCCAGGCGCCGATGCCGGTGAAGGCGCCGGGGCCGTGCGTGGTGCGGACGTCCCGCGCCAGGTCGGCGAGTGAGACCTTGCCCAGGGACGCGCGCCAGGCGGCGTCGGCCTCGGCCATGACCCGGGCGATGCCGCAGGGGCCGGTGCACGACTCGGGTGGGAGGGCGAGCGGACCCCGCTGCCGGATCTCGGTGCAGACGAATGCCGGGTCCGGACCGTCGATCGCCTCGACGACGTCGAGCACCGTGATGTCCTCGGGCGGGCGCGTGAGTACGTAGCCGCCCGCTTTGCCCTGCACCGAACGGACGAGCCCGGCGCGGGAAAGCGCCTGGAGTTGTTTGGCGAGGTAGCTGGGCGAGACATCGTGCAGTTGCGCCAGGCGCGTGGCCGGGACCGGCGCCCGCACGGAGGTGAGCGCGACACAGCAGTGGATCGCCCACTCGACGCCGCCGGACATCTTCACCCGATCACTCTAACGGCGCCCGCTTGACTCGGATAGTTTCTATCCGAGTATCATTCGCGGACAGAAAGTATCCGAGTTAGAACCCGGGTGCGGCCCGTGCCGGACGCGTCCGTGACGGAAAGGCGTTGCCATGCAGATCGCAGTTCTCGGCGGAACCGGCCTCATCGGGTCGCAGGTCGTGGAAAAGCTGAACGCCGCCGGACACCGTGCGGTGCCGCTTGCGACGTCGACGGGCGTCGACGTCGTCACCGGGGAGGGCCTGGAGGAGGGACTGGCCGGCGCGGATGTGGCGGTGAACCTGACGAACTCCCCCACGTTCGACGACGCTTCCGCGGACTTCTTCCGCACCAGCATGGACAACTTGCTGTCCGCGAGCCGCAAGGCCGGTGTCGGGCACGTGGTGGTCCTGTCGATCGTCGGCGTCGACAAGGTGCCCGACCTCGCCTACTACCGCGCCAAGGTCCTCCAGGAGGACGTGCTCAAGGCGGGTTCGATCCCGTGGTCGATTGTCCGGGCCACGCAGTTCATGGAGTTCATCGACGCGGTCCTGTCCTGGACCACGGAGGGCGACACCGTACGCCTGCCGGCCACCCCGATCCAGCCGATCGCCGCCGCCGAGGTCGCCGAAGCGGTCGCGGACGTCGCCGCGGGCGCCCCGCTCAACGGCATCCTCGAAGTGGCCGGCCCCGAGGTCTTCACCCTCGACGAACTCGGCCGGATCACCGTGGAAGCCCATGGCGACCACCGCAGCGTGGTCACCGCCGACGCCGGGATGTTCGCCGCCGTACCGGGCGACGCGCTCGTCGCCCACGGCGACGGTACCCGCATCGCCCAGACGCGCTACGCCGACTGGCTCGCCTGAGGCACCGCGGCACGGCCCGCCGGGTGCCGGCGGGCCCTCAGCCGGGGAACTCGAACCCCGGGAGGATGACGAGGTTGCTCTCGGCGGCGCTGTCGCGGAGGGGCTTGGCTGCCTGGTAGCCGGCCGATTCGTACCACGCGCGTGCCGCCTCCACCGACGCGAATTCCAGAACCACGGTCCGGGTGCCGTGCCAGCGGCCTTCGACGACCTGGATGTCCTCGGTGGCGGCGAGCACGGTCCCCCGGTGCTCGACGAGCGGTGCGGTGGACGCCTTTTCGTACTCCGTCATCACCGCCCGGTCGTGGATCGCCTCGGTGAGGATCACGTAGCCCTTGCTCATGCGTGCCGCCCCTCTCGCGGTCGTGTCGCCTCGGCCATGGCGCGCAGTTCGCGTGCCACGTCGGGGCCGGCCGGGGTGTAGATGATCTCGTCGAAGCCTGCCTCGGCGAGATCATCGACTTTCCCGGCGATCCGGGCTGCGTCGCCGACCAGGTTCGCGACGTCGATTTCGGCGTCGCCGACCAGGTGTGCGGCGTCCAACTGCTCAAGGACGCGGCGGTCGCGGTCGGGCAGGTGCGTGACGTGGCCCTCGAAGGTCAGCAGGTGGCGTTCGCTCTCGGGCGCCGAGGCCTCCAGCGCGTCGCGCCAGGCCCGCCCGCCGGGCAGGGCGTCGACCGCGGCTGCGCCGCCGAAGGCGTACGCGGTGTGCCACTCGACGATCCGCCACGGACCGATCGCCTCCCGGACGCGCTGCGAACCGGGGTCCTCGCCGGGGGCGAGCACGGTGCCGGAGATGAGCGTCGCGGTCGGGAGGGCAGGGTGCGGCGGCCCGATGATGCCGTCCGCGAGCTCGGCGGCCATGGCGTTGCCGCGGGGACCGAACACGCTGAGCCACAAAGGCACTTCGATCGGCCGGGGGGCGGTCAGGCCCGCCGCGTGCAGCATCCGCACGGGCCGGCCGTCCACGGTCGCGGTCTCCCCCGCCAGCAGTCGGCGCACGGCCGCGGTGTAGTCGGCGAGCGCCTTCAGGGCCATCGGGCGTCGCCCCACCGTCAGTCGCGCGGTGAACCCGGTGCCGAAGCACGCCCGGAAGCGCCCGCCGGAGATGCGGGCGAGGGTGGCAATCCCGGACGCCATGGCCATAACGGACCGCTGCTGGGGGATCAGGACGGCGGTGCCGAGCCCGATGCGCGTCGTCCGCTGCGCGGCGAGGGCGAGATGGACGAACGGGTCCTCCCACAGCGGCGCCGAGTCGAATATCCAGACCCTGGCGTAGCCGAGCTCCTCGGCCAACACGGCCAGGTCGGCGAACTCCGGCCCGGGCGGCAGACCGCACGACAGCTCCGGACCTGCGCCGACCGCCGCGCTCACAGCGCTCCCTCGGCGGCGATGGGGGCGCCGGTACCGGACGTGGTCCGTTGCGGCGGAACGGTTCCCGACACCGGCATCAACTCTCCTCGCAATAGTTTCATTCCTTATAAGGAAAGGAGAGTTTCACGGACGGCCTTGAGCCGTCAACGCACCGAGGGCGGACGCGGATTCACCGGTCGGGCCCGACGGCGTTCAGGCGTCCCCGGCGGACGGCCCTTCGGGCCGGGCGACCAACGCGCGCAGCAGGCCGGGGAAGGCTTCGTCGATCTCGTCGCGGCGCAGCGCGTTCATGCGCGAAGTACCCACGTAGTACTGGCGGATGAGGCCGGCCTCGCGCAGCACGTGAAAGTGGTGGGTGGCGGTGGACTTGCTGACCGGCAGGTCGATCGTGCCGCAGGCGAGGTCCTCGTGGGAGGCGTACAGGGCGCTGACGATATGACGGCGCACAGGGTCGACCAGGGCTTCGAGCACCTGCTGAAGGCTGATCGTGCGGACATCCGGATGGGCGGGGATCCGCGCGTCCTTGTTCTTCTGCCGTGTTGCCGCCATGGCCTCCACCTCCTGCGCGCATCGTACGGCAGTCATCAAAGTACCATCGTGGTCGAACTTTGACAGCCGTCGTACTTTGCGCTTGGCTGAGCGCGGCGACAACGTTCCGAAAGGGGGCCGGGTGATGGCTGCGACGGTGCGATTTCATGAGTACGGCGGGCCGGAGGTGCTGCGGCTGGAGGATGTGGAGGTCGGCGAGCCGGGGCCCGGCGAGTTGCTGATCAAGGTGGACGCGATCGGGGTCAACCGGGCCGAGGTGCTGTTCCGCGGCGGCCACTACATCGAGCCCGCCAAACGGTTCCCGGCCCGGCTCGGCGCCGAGGCCGCCGGTGTGGTCGAGGCCGTCGGCGCGGGAGTGACGCAGTTCGTGGCGGGACAAGTGGTCAGCGTCGTGCCCGCGTTCTCGATGAACGACTACGCCGTCTATGCCGAGCGCGCGATCGTCCCGGCGAGCGCGGTCGTGCATCGCCCGGCAGAAGTCGACGCGGTCGAGGGCGCGGCGGTCTGGATGCCGTATGTGACGGCGTACGGGGCGCTGGTCGAGGTGGGCGGCATGCAGGCGGGCGACACCGTCGTGCTCACCGCCGCCTCCAGCAGTGTCGGCCTGGCCGCGATCCAGGTCGCCCGGCGCGTCGGCGCGACACCGGTCGCCACGACGCGCAGCCGCGTCAAGCAGGAGGCGCTGCTCAAGGCGGGCGCCGCGGACGTGATTGTCACCGACGAGGAGGACGTCGCCGACCGTGTGCTCGCCCTGACCGCGGGCCGGGGTGCAGAATTCGTCTTCGACGCGGTCGCGGGACCCGGTGTCGTCGACCTGGCCAGGGCGGTCGCTCCCGGCGGCACGCTCTTCCTGTACGGGGCGGTGAGCGGTCGGGAGACGCCCTATCCGGGATTCACGCTCGGCATGCCCGCGCTGAACATGCGCACGTACACGATGCACGAGACGACACGAGACCCGCAGCGGCTGCGCCGGGCCGAGGCGTTCGTCTCCTCCGGTCTGCGCACGGGCGCGTTCCGGCCCGTGATCGACCGGACCTTCGACCTGCACGACGTGGCCGCGGCACACCGCTACATGGAGGCGGGCACTCAGGTGGGCAAGATCGTCATGACCGTCGGCCACTGACGTACCACGGCGGCGTTCCACGGCGCCGCTCCATGGCGCACCTGCGTACGGTGGTCGTCCGAACGGCTTTCCACAGGTCGGCAGTTGGCCTTGCGCGGGCCGCGCTACAGGCCCGCGTCCGGGGCGAGGAGCACCCCACGCGCCTCCATCCAGTTCTGGCCGGTCAGGCGGCGGAACCCGGAGACAAGTGTCTCGCCGAGGTCGAACGTCGGGTCGACCAGCCACTGGGCGCGCAACCCGTTCCACAGGGCCAGGAACTGGCGGGCGGTGTCGGACGGGTCCAGTCCCGGGTGTGCCAGGCCTGTCTCCTGGCGCGCAGCGATGATGTCGGTCCAGCGTTCGCGTGCCTGGCTGTGGAGTTCGGCGAAGAATTCGCGCGCGGGGTGGCCGGGCGTGCCCGCGTGGCCGGCCAGTGCGGTGTCCAGGTTCGTCACCTCCCGGTGGACTCCGGTGGCGTACCGCCGCAGCCGGTCCAGGTCCAGACCTGTCGGGCCGGGTGGCATCCGCTCCTCGTCCTCGTCGTAGGCGCGGCGCAGGGCCGCCACCAGCAGGTGGTCGCGGGTCGGGAAGTGGTACAGGACGGTCGCCTCGCTGGTGCCGGCCCGGGCCGCCGTCTCGGCCGTGGTGACGCCGGCGTGTCCCTTCTCCAGGACGAGGTCGAGGACGGCGCGGGCGATCGTCCGGCGACGCTCGGCGGTCCGGGCGTACGTGCCGCGTGTCCTGGACGGTCCTGTCGACGTCATGGCCGGAACTCTATGGCCCTTGGAACATTGAGTGAAGAGGTGTTTTTAGCGCGCCGAAAACCCGCTGATGACCCCTGGACGGCCTGCGAGGCGAGGATTTACTGTGTGTCACTCGGATTTCTGCTGAGGAGACCCCGTGGACAACGCCGCGCCCGACTTCACCGGCCCCTACCTCGACGTCGACGAATGGCATGACACGCCCGTCCGTCACCGGTACGTGCACGGCGGCTTCACCGGGACCGACACCCGCTTCTCCCTGTACTTCCCGCCTCCCGAGCAGTACCGGGGGCGGTTCTTCCAGCACATCACTCCCGTCCCCGACAGCGAACACCTCGCGCAGAGCGCGACGGGCCGCGAGGACAAGATCGGGTTCGCCGTCTCCAGCGGCGCCTACTTCGTGGAGACGAACGGAGGCGGCAGCCCCGCGACTCCGGGCGGCCAAGCCGATCCGACGGTCACGGCGTACCGCGCCAACGCCGCCGCCGCGCAGCACTCCCGCGAGGTCGCCCGGTCGATGTACGGCGACCACCGCCCCTACGGCTACGCGTACGGCGGCAGCGGCGGCGGCTACCGCACGATCGGCGGCGCCGAGAGCACCAAGGGGGTGTGGGACGGGTTCGTGCCGTATGTCATCGGCAGCCCCATGGCGATACCCAACGTGTTCAGCGTCCGCATGCACGCCCAGCGCGTTCTGCGCGGTGCGCTGGACCGCGTCGCCGACGCCGCAGACGCAGGATCCCGGCAGGCGCCGGACGCCGGGCTGACCGAGGAACAGCGGCAGGCCCTGGCCGAGGTCACGCGCATGGGCTTCCCGACCCGCTCCTGGTTCGGCCACGCGACCATGGGCTTCCACGCCTTCGGCACGCTTTATCCGCACGTCGGGTTGGTGGACCCCGGCTACTTCGAGGACTTCTGGACCGTCCCCGGCCACCTGGGCGCCGACCCCGACTCCTCGGTCCACCGCGACCGCGTACGCCACCGCTGCGCCACCACCGGCACCCTCACCCGCAGCCAGGCCACCGCCCTCGGCGTGCCGGAGCGTCACGCCGAGGGGACTCCGCGCGGCGGCGTCGACAACGCGTTCCAGGGACCGGGCGGCGACGAGGACACCGCCGTGGCCGTCGGTGTGCCCGGGCTGCCCGCCGACACGACGATCCAGGGCGCCGACCTCAAAGTCGTCAGCGGCAAGGCGGCCGGGGCCCGCGTCACCGTCACGGCCGTCCACGGCGACACGGCCGTCCTGGACAACCCCGACAGCCGCGGCGTGTTGGCCGACCTGCAACCCGGCGACACCGTCGAACTCGACAACAGCGCCTTCCTGGCCGCGCAGACCTACCACCGCCACCAGGTCCCGGACGGGACCTATCCCGTGTGGGACCAGTTCCGCGCGGCCGACGGCACACCGCTGTATCCCCAACGGCCTTTCCTGCTGGGCCCGTTGTTCACCGAGGCGGCGTCCGGCCACCTGCCCACGGGGCGCTTCACCGGCAAGATGATCGTCGTGTCGTGCCTGCTGGACCGCGAGGCCTTCCCCTGGCAGGCGGCCTGGTACCACGACCGTGTGCGCGAGCATCTCGGCGACCGCACCGACGACGACTTCCGGCTCTGGTATGTCGACCACGCCCTGCACGGCGACGACGAGGTCCAAGAGCACCCCACTCGCACGGTCAGCTATCTCGGCGTCCTGCACCAGGCGCTGCGCCGGCTCAGCGCGTGGGTCGAGACCGGCGAGGAGCCAGCCGCCACCACCCGCTACACGGTCGACGACGGTCAGGTCCGCGTGCCCGACCGCGCCGCCGACCGGCTCGGCGTCCAGCCCGTGGTCACCCTCACCGCCGACGGCGCCGACCGCGCCGAGGTCGCCGCGGGGCAGAGCGTACGGCTCAAGGCGGTCGCCGAGACGCCTCCCGGCGCGGGCCAAATCGTTTCCGTCGCCTGGGACTTCGACGGCACCGGCTCCTTCTCGGACACCACCGACCCCGGCCCGGCCGTCGCGGTGACCGTCGAACGCGACCACGTGTTCACCGAACCCGGCACCCACTTCGTCACCGTCCGCGTGGCCTCCCAACCCGATGGCGACCCCGCGACCCCCTACGCGCGCATGGACAACCTGGCTCGCGCTCGCATCGTGGTGAGCTGAGGCCCACGGTCTGGAAGGACCGAAGCCGCCGAAGAGGCCGGTGGACTCAGCCCAGGCTGCGCAGGAAACCGCCGCGGGATGTGCCCGATCCCAGGAGGTCGGCCCAGTCCGGCACTTCGGGAAGCCGGTCGAGGGACAGGACGATCGCGCCACCGGCCCGGTCGACGTCCTCGCACCATGCGCCCATCGCGTCCGGCCCGGTGGTCGTGCGCCCTTCGGCGACGACCGCCGCGTCGAACGACGGGATGGCGACCCCGGCGTCACCGGGCCCGTCGACGACGCACATGGTGAGCCGCGCCATGATGCCCCATCCGTCGCATGCGGGCACCGCGCCGTCCGGCGCGGTCACCACGGGCAGGGCGTCGTGGACGGCGGCCTCGGCCAACAGCAGGACGGGTGTGGCGCCTCGAACGAACAGCGTTTTCTCGGGAGTCATCAGCACCCGAACACTCTCGCAGAGCCGGACGACAGTCCACCGCGGGCGGGTCGTCACGTGCACGGTCGTACCGGAAAGTGTGCGGGTGGCCGTCGCCGGACACCTGGCACCTGGTCCTTCGACAGACTAGGGAGCCAGGCCATGGCCAAGCAGACCGTTGCGGAGCAGTACGTCGACCTTCTCGCCCGTGCGGGTGTGCGACATGTGTTCGGAGTCGTGGGCGACAGCCTCAACCCCGTCGTGGACGCCATCCGGCGCAGCGGAGCCGTCGACTGGGTGCAGGTGCGGCACGAGGAAGCCGCGGCGTTCGCGGCCGGGGCGGAGGCGCAGCTCACCGGGCGGCTCGCGGCGTGTGCGGGGTCGTGCGGGCCGGGGAACCTGCACCTGATCAACGGCTTGTTCGACGCGCACCGCTCGATGGCGCCGGTGATCGCCCTCGCGTCGCACATCCCGAGCGACCGGATCGGCACGGGCTACTTCCAGGAGACCCACCCCGACCGCCTGTTCCAGGAGTGCAGTCACTACTGCGAGTTGGTCTCCACCCCGGAGCAGATGCCGCGCGTCGTGCAGACCGCCATCCGGCACGCGGTCGGGCGGCGCGGGGTCTCCGTGGTGACGCTTCCGGGCGATGTGGCGGGCCGTCCGGCGCCCCGGGGCGCGGTGGAGCCGGCGATGGTATCCGGGCCGCCGACGATCCGGCCGGGCGACGACGAGATCGACCGGCTGGTCGCCTTGGTCGACGCGGCCGACAAGGTCACCGTGTTCTGCGGGCGCGGTGTCGCGGGTGCGCACGCCGAGGTGATGGCGTTCGCCGACAAGGTCAAGGCGCCGGTCGGGCACGCGCTGCGCGGCAAGGAACACATCCAGTACGACAATCCGTTCGATGTGGGGATGTCGGGCCTGCTGGGCTACGGCGCCGCGTACGAGGCGATGCACGAGTGCGACCTGCTGATCCTGCTCGGCACCGACTTCCCGTACTCGGAGTTCCTGCCGCACAACGTGCGGATCGCGCAGGTCGACGTGCAGCCGGACCGGCTGGGCCGCCGGACGCAGCTCGACCTGGCGGTCTGGGGAGACGCGCGCGAGACACTGCGCTGCGTGACGCCGCGCGTGCGGGCGAAGACGTCGCGTGCGTTCCTGGACCTGATGCTGGACAAACACCTTGAGGCGCTGGAGCGCGTGGTCGGGGCGTACACCAGGAACGTCGAGGGGCACGTCCCGATCCACCCGGAGTACGTCACCTCGATCCTGGACGAAGAGGCAGCCGACGACGCGGTGTTCACCGTGGACACCGGCATGTGCAATGTCTGGGCCGCCCGCTATCTGACCCCGAACGGCCGCCGCCGCGTGGTGGGTTCGTTCGTCCACGGGTCGATGGCGAACGCGATGCCGCAGGCCATCGGCGCGCAGTTCGCCAACCGGAACCGCCAGGTCGTCTCCATGTCGGGCGACGGCGGGTTCGCCATGCTCATGGGCGACTTCCTGACCCTTGTGCAGTACGGACTGCCGGTCAAGGTCGTGGTCTACAACAACTCGTCGCTCGGCATGGTCGACCTGGAGATGATGGTCGACGGCCTGCCGCCGCACGGCACCCGCTACCCGCACACCGACTACGCCGCGATCGCGACGGCGATGGGTGCCAGGGGCATTCGTGTCGAACGCCCGGCCGAGGTGCGCGGCGCGCTGCGTGAGGCGTTCGCGCACCCCGGCCCGGTGCTGGTGGACGTCGTGACCGACCCCGACGCGCTGTCCCTGCCGCCCAGGATCACGTCGGCGCAGGTCAGCGGGTTCGCGCTGTCGGCGGGCCGCATGGTCCTCGAAGGAGGCGTCGGCCGCATGGTGCAGATGGCGCGGTCCAACCTGCGCAACATCCCCAGGCCGTGACGTGGGTCAGGCCATCGCGCCGGCGGTCAGCAACTGCTGTCGTGTGGGCGGCATCTTCGCGTTGCCGGCCGGGGTGGTGCGGACGGCCAGGATCTGGTTGACGCCGATGCGGTTCTGTTCGAACGCGAGGGCGGATGCGGCCATGTAGAGGCGCCAGACTCGGGCGCGGCCGGGGGTGGTGAGGCGCGCCGCCTCGGCCTGGCCGCGTTCGAGATTGGCGACCCAGGCGCGGAGGGTCCGGGCGTAGTGCTCGCGCAGGGCTTCGACGTCGCGGACCTCGAATCCGGCTTCCTCCAGCACGGACGCGGTGGTGCCGACGGGAGCGAGTTCGCCGTCGGGGAAGACGTAGCGGTCCATGAACTCGCCGATGCGGTATGGCGTTCCATCCACGTGCGGCCGGCAGGAGATCTGGTGGTTGAGGAACCGGCCGCCGGGCTTGAGGAGCTTGTGCATGGTGTCGGCGTAGGCGCGGAACTGCACCGACCCGACGTGTTCGGCCATCCCGATCGACGAGATCGCGTCGTAGGGGCCGTCCTCGATCTCGCGGTAGTCCTGAACGCGGATTTCCGCCCGGTCGGAGCATCCGGCCGCGGCGAGGCGTTTGCGGGCGAAGGCGGCTTGTTCCTCGGAGATCGTGATGCCGACGGCTGTCACCCCGTACCGCTCGGCGGCGTGCGTCACCATGGCGCCCCAGCCGCAGCCGACGTCCAGCAGCCGTTGCCCGGGGCGGAGGCCGAGTTTGCGGCAGATCAGGTCGAGTTTGGCTGTCTGGGCCTCCTCCAGGGTCGCGTGGGGGCTCTCCCAATAGGCGCAGGAGTAGACCATCGACGGGCCCAGGATGAGGGAGTAGAAGTCGTTGCCGACGTCGTAGTGGTGGGTGATCGCTTCGCGGTCCCGGCGCAGACTGTGCAGGCGCCCGCGGCGACGGCGCGCCTCCTCGCGCGGCGGAGCAGGAGGGACGGGGCTTCCGGCGAGTCTGAGTGCTTCGACGGCGAGCCGCAGGTTACCGGTGTCCCGCAGCGCGGCCAGTGCGCGCAGCGTGTCCCGTCTCGTTGTCGTGAGATTCGGTGCCGCACCGAAGAAGCGGCTCAGCGCCTCGTACAGGTCGCCATCGATGTCGAGGTCACCTGCGACCCATGCCCGTCCGAGCCCCAACTCCCCGGGCTTCCACAGGAGCCGGCGCAGCGCCCGCCGGTTGCGGACGACGAGCACGGGCCCACCCGGAGGACCGGCCTCACTGCCGTCCCAGGCGCGGATCCGCAGGGGCAGCGAACCGCCCAGCGGTGTTCGGACGAGTCTCGCGAGACGTTCGGCGGCGTCGGTCATGTTCCAACCTCCCGACAGGGCTGCGACGCACATGCAAAGGAACGGGACCGCCCTTGCCCGCGATCGGCGGGCAATACACAGGACCCGCCCGCACGGCCCACGACGCCGGACGCCATGGACACCGAGGACCGCCCGGGAAGGCCGGGCGTGGATGGCGTCGTACGCGAACTCGGCTGTCACACTCGGTGGTTCGCGTGTCTCGGCGACAGCCTGTCGGTGTCCGGACGCCCTGGAGACCGACAGCGCGGCGGTGGCGGCAGCCTGCGGTTCGACGAGGCGCTGCGCACCCGGATTGCCGCGAGTGCGCAGGTCATGAAGGCGCAAACCCCGAGCATGCGGTCGGGCGGCGGCCCGGACGTCCAAGCCGCGCGCTACGACGGGCCCCCCAGCGAGCCGCGGCCTCGGGTTTGGCGCGGTCAGCCACAAGAAGCCCCACGTCGGATTCGCGGCCCCACGCCTGCCGGGGCCGCGGTGAACTCCGGAGCCGGCCTCACACCCACGCGCGGCCGGGCGTCGGCGTCGAATCGCGAGCGCGGATTTCGTGCCGCGCAGGGCCGAGGCCGCGCGAGACCCGCCGGCTTCGCCGCGCCGACCGATGAGGCGTGCACACCGGAATGCTCGGCCCTGCGAAGAGTCGGTTCACCGTTTGAGGGCGACTCCGCCGAACTCGAACCATTCGGTGGTCTCCTGGACCGGGCCCGCGGTGCCGTCCGGTCGCCAGTCCGAGACGTTGCCGAGCCCCGGTTCGATGGGGTCGAGGCCGGCGTCGGCGATGAAGGCGGTCACCTCGTCCGCGGTGCGCACGCGACCCCAGTTGCCGTGCGTCGTGGCGAGTATCAACTCGGTGCGCTGCCTGCGTACTTCGGGATCGGCGGAGACCAAGTGGGACACGACGACGAGGCTGCCGGGCGCCAGGCGGTCCACGACGCGCCGCAGCAGTGCGCCGGGGTCGTCGCTGTCGGGGACGCAGTGCAGGAGCGACACGAACAGCGCCGCGACGGGACGGTCGAAGTCGATGAGTTTGACGACGTCGGGGTGCCCCATGACGCCGTCCGTGTCGCGGACGTCGGCGGTGATGACCGTGGTGGACGCGTTTTCGGCGAGCAGCGCGCGGCCGTGGGCGAGGACGATCGGGTCGTTGTCGACATAGACGACCCGCGCCTCGGGGTGCACCGACTGCGCGATCTGGTGGACGTTGTCCTGGGTCGGCAGGCCGGAGCCGTGGTCGAGGTACTGCGTGATGCCGTAGTCCTCGGCGATGACGCGGACGGCCCGCTGGAGGAAGCGGCGGTTGTTGATCGTCATGGCCCGGCTGCTGGGGTCGACGGCCAGCATGGCCTCGGCGGCCTCCCGGTCGGCCTTGAAGTTGTCCTTGCCGCCCAGGAGGTAGTCGTATACGCGCGCCACACTGGCCACCGAGACATCGATCCCGGTGGGTGTCCAGTCCGCTATGGGATCTTCTGCGTGATGCTCGGACACCCTTACCCCCGACAGGTTTTGACGGCATGTCAGCCATGCTCGGCGCGTGATCACGCACAGCCTACCCAGGTCGTCAAACCACTCCGAGCGTGCTCCGGGGGCGCGGCCGGACCGCTCGTACAGCCTGCGCGCACCCGCCTCCCGACATAGGCTGAAACGGTTATTTATCGACATGTCTTGTGTATCCAGGGGGCAACATGCGCGGCGACGACGGTGTGGACAGCGCCCCGGAGCCGGACGAGCCGATCGACGTGGACGACGCGTACGACTACGGCGACAGCGACGAGCCGGAACGTCCGCTCTCCGACGAACCGGACGTCTACCTCGACGTTCCGCTCCTCAAAGTCGACGAGATCACCCTCGATGTGGAGGAGCTGCGGGCGCGGGTGTCGCTGGGGGCGGACGTGCTCGACCTGCTCAAGCTCAACGTGGGAGCGGATGTCTCGCTGGGTGCCGTCCACCTCGGGATCAAGGGCGTGGAGGCCCAGGCACTGCTGAAGGTCCGGCTCGACAACGTCGCGGCGATCATCGGCCGGGTCCTGACGACGATCGACCGGAATCCGCAGATCCTGGAGCAGATCACCTCGGGTGTGGGCCGTGCGGCGGAGGAGCTGGGGGGCGGCGCGGGCCGCGCCGTCGGCGAGCTCGGCCAAGGCGCCGGAGGGGCCGTCCGGACCGTCGGCGAGGGCGCCGGGCGGGCCGTCTGGGACGTCGGCAAAGGCGCGGGGCGAGCGGTCGGGGAGGTCGGCGCGGGCGCGGGCAGGACACTCGAAGACGTCGGCGAGGGCGCCGGGCGGGCCGTCGAGGACATCGGCAAAGGCGCCGGACAAGCGGTCGAGGACACCGGACGCGCGGTCGAAGACGTCGGCAAAGGCGCCGGGGAAGTCGTCGAGGACACCGGACGCGCGGTCGAAGACGTCGGCAAAGGCGCCGGGGAAGTCGTCGAGGACACCGGACGCGCGGTCGAAGACGTCGGCAAAGGCGCCGGGGAAGTCGTCGAGGACACCGGACGCGCGGTCGAAGACGTCGGCAAAGGCGCCGGGGAAGTCGTCGAGGACACCGGACGCGCGGTCGAAGACGTCGGCAAAGGCGCCGGGGAAGTCGTCGAGGACACCGGACGCGCGGTCGAAGACGTCGGCAAAGGCGCCGGGGAAGTCGTCGAGGACACCGGACGCGCGGTCGAAGACGTCGGCAAAGGCGCCGGGGAAGTCGTCGAGGACACCGGACGCGCGGTCGAAGACGTCGGCAAAGGCGCCGGGGAAGTCGTCGAGGACACCGGACGCGCGGTCGAAGACGTCGGCAAAGGCGCCGGGGAAGTCGTCGAGGACACCGGACGCGCGGTCGAAGACGTCGGCAAAGGCGCCGGGGAAGTCGTCGAGGACACCGGACGCGCGGTCGAAGGCATCGGAGAAGGCGCCGGCGAGGCGGTGGAGGGCACCGGGCGCGCGGTCGGCGGCGTCGCCGGGAGGGCGGGAGACTCGGCAGTCGAGGCAGCCGGAGAAACCGCCAAGACGGCTCGGAAGCCCGACGCGCCCCGGCAGCCGAGGACCCACAAGACGACGCGGCGCGCCGAACGGCGAACGGCCGACGACGGTCGTGCGGCCACGCGGCCCCGGGCGCGCAAGGCGCGGACCGACCAGGACGCGCCCAGCCCGCCTCGCCGCCCCCGCCGGGACCGAGGGTCCGATCAGCACCCGCCGTGAACGTCCGGCTCCGCCGACGTAGGGATCACCGCGACCGTGGCGGCGGATGACCTGCGCTTCCACGCGCCGCCCCGCGCCGAAGTTCGGTTCAGCGGCAGCCCCGGCCGCGCGTCCGAGACGAAGAGCACCCGCACGAACCTCCCCGACCCGGTGCCGGAGGGGGTGGACTTCCACGACATACGGGTCGTCTACACCCTGGCGAACCGTCTCGTCGTGAGCGCCGGCCCGCCACCGAGACCGCCGGACCGATAGCACCGCGTGCACTCCGCAACCGGTTTGCCGGCGCACAAGTTCTACGCGGCAGGAATGACCGGCGTCCCAAGCGATCGGTGCGCGCGAGACATACGCGCCGCCACCGGACCGCCGCAATACCGCTGTGACCAGGGCAGACAGCCGCTGCGCACGGCACGATCCGCGACACCGCCGGCGTGTCCCCCGAAACCCTCCCTTGTAGGGTTCCTACAAAGTTCCGGCTGCGGCGCACGCGGCGAGGAGCATTGGTCGGCCGACCTTGATCGAGCAGGCTGGCAGCCAGGTACAGGCGATGCCCGGTCCCCGGACGTCGCCTGTTATGCGTGCAAGTCTGGGAGGTCGCAGCCGGTGTTCAGTCGTGTCGCCATCGTCAACCGTGGAGAGGCCGCCATGCGGCTCATCCACGCGGTGCGGGATCTTTCGGCAGAAACCGGCACACACATCGAGACGGTGGCTCTCTACACGGACGCCGACCGCAACGCGACGTTCGTCCGTGAGGCGGACGTCGCGTACGCGCTCGGCGCCGCCGCGTCCCGCCCGTATCTCGACCACGCCGTCCTGGAGCGGGCGCTGGTGGAGACCGGGGCGGACGCCGCGTGGGTGGGCTGGGGATTCGTCGCGGAGGATCCGGCGTTCGCCGAGTTGTGCGCCCGGATCGGCGTCACCTTCGTCGGGCCGAGCCCGGAGGCCATGCGCAAGCTGGGCGACAAGATCGGCGCGAAGCTGCTCGCCGAGGAGGTCGGCGTCCCGGTCGCGCCGTGGAGCCGCGGCGAGGTCGCGACGCTGGAAGAGGCGCTGCGGGCCGGCGACGAGGTCGGCTATCCGCTGATGCTCAAGGCGACGGCGGGCGGCGGCGGGCGCGGGATCCGGAGAGTGGACTCGGCCGAGGACCTGACCGACGCGTACGAGCGCACCAGCCAGGAGGCGCTTCGCGCCTTCGGGTCCGGTGTGGTCTTCCTTGAGCGCCTGGTCACCGGCGCCCGGCACGTCGAGGTGCAGGTGATCGCAGACGGGCAGGGCACCGCGTGGGCGCTGGGCGTGCGGGACTGCTCGGTGCAGCGCCGCAACCAGAAGATCATCGAGGAGTCCGCGTCCCCCGTGCTCGCGCCCGAGCAGGCCGCGGAGCTCAAGGCGTCGGCGGAGCGGCTCGCGCTGGCCGTGGGCTACCGCGGCGCGTGCACGGTGGAGTTCCTGTACCAGCCCGCCGAGAAGCTGTTCGCGTTCCTGGAGGTCAACACCCGGCTCCAGGTCGAGCACCCGATCACCGAGGTGACGACCGGCGTCGACCTGGTCCGGCTCCAGTTGCACGTGGCGAGCGGCGGGAAGCTGGAGGGCGACCGGCCGCGCGAGATCGGGCACGCCATCGAGGCCCGGCTCAACGCCGAGGACCCCGACCGCGACTTCGCTCCCGCACCGGGCCGCGTCGCGCGCCTGGTGCCGCCCGCCGGTCCCGGGGTCCGGGTGGACGCCGGTGTCGGCGAGGGAGACACCATCCCGGCGGACTTCGACTCGATGATCGCGAAGATCATCGCGTACGGCCGTGACCGCGAGCAGGCCCTGGGCCGCCTGCGCCGGGCGATGGCCGACACCGAGGTAATCATCGAGGGCGGTGCGACGAACAAGAGCTTCGTGCTCGACCTGCTCGACCGGCCCGAGGTGGTCGGCGCCGTCGCGGACACCGGCTGGATCGACCGCGTCCGTGCCGAGGGCGATCTCGTGTCGCACCGGCACTCCGGGGTGGCGCTGGTGGCCGCCGCGATCGAGGCGTACGAGGAGGAGGAACGCGTCGAGCGGCGGCGGCTGTTGGCGACGGCGTTCGGCGGGCGCCCACAGTTGCGCCACGAATCCGGACGTCCGCTGGACCTCAAACTGCGCGGCGCCGGTTACCGCGTGCGGGTCGCGCGGGTGGGCGCGCAGCGGTTCCGGGTCGCCGTCGAGGCCGGCGGCGAGGTCCGCACGGCCGATGTCGACCTGGAGCGCTTCGGCCGGCACACCGCGCGGATCGCCGTCAACGGCACGCGGTACCGCCTGCTCACGGATGTGCACGGGCCGACCCACCTGGTCGAGGTCGACGGCACCGCGCACCGCATCAGCCGCGACGAGGGCGGCGTCGTACGCTCCCCCGCCCCCGCGCTGGTCGTCGCCACGCCCGTGCCGGTGGGCGCGGAGGTCGAGGCGGGCGCCGCGGTTCTGGTGCTGGAGAGCATGAAGATGGAGACGGTGCTGCGGGCACCGTTCAAGGCGCGCCTGAAGGAGTGCGCGGTCTCCGTCGGCAGCCAGGTGGAGACGGGCGCGCCGCTGCTGCGGCTGGAACCGCTGGGCGACGGGGCCGAGGACGAGTCGTCGGCGGTCGGTTCGGTCGCGCTGGACCTGCCCGTGCGCCCGGGCGACGTCCCGGCGCGGGAGCGCGCCGCGCGGGGCCGGGAGGATCTCCGCGGTCTGCTGCTGGGCTTCGATGTCGACCCGCTCGACGACCGGCGGGTTCTCGACGACTACCTGGCCGCGCGCCGGGCGGCGGCCGAGGACGGCCACGAGTCGCTGGCCGAGGAGCTTGAGCTCGTCGGGGTGTTCGCCGATCTCGCGGAGCTGAGCCGCAACCGGCCGGCGAGCGAGGAGGGCGGCGGGCACGTCTACAGCGCCCGCGAGTACTTCCACACGTACCTGCAGAGCCTCGACGTCGAGCGCGCCGGGCTGCCGGAGGCGTTCCAGGCCAAGCTCGCCAAGGCACTCGGCCACTACGGGGTCACGGGCCTGGACCGCTCCGGCGAGCTGGAAGCCGCAGTGTTCCGGATCTTCCTCGCGCAGCAGCGCGCGTCCGCCGATGCCACAGCCGTGGGGGCGCTGCTGCGCGCCTGGCTGCAAGAGCCACCGCCGGACGAGACGCTGCGCGGCGCGGTCGGGCCGGCGTTGGAGCGGCTGGTGGCCGCGACCCAGGTCCGCTTCCCGGTGGTGGCCGACCTCGCGCGCAGCGTGGTGTTCGGGTGGTTCGTCCAGCCGGTGCTGCGCCGCGACCGCGCCCGCGTCTACGCCGACGTACGCAAGCACCTGCGCCACCTGGACGCGCAGCCGGACGCGCCGGACCGCGCTGAGCGCATCGCCGAGATGGTCCGCAGCACCGAACCGCTCGTGCGGCTGCTCGGCAGGCGGCTGGTCCGCGACGACCTGGACAACACGGTCATGCTGGAGGTGTTGACCCGGCGCTACTACGGCAACAAGGGCCTGACCGCCGTCCGCACCCACCAGGCGGCGGGCTGCACGTTCGTGGTCGCCGAGCGCGAGGACTCCCGCGTGGTCTCCGCCGCGGTCCGCTTCGAGGCACTGGACGACGCCCTGCGCGGTCTCGCGGAGCTCGCGGACGGCCGGGACGACATCGACGCCGACCTGTACCTGTCGTGGGAAGACCAGCCTGAGGACTCCGAGGCGATGGCCGCCGCGCTCCACGCGATGGTCGGCGCGCGGGCTCTGCCCGGGCAGGTCCGCCGGCTCACCGCCACGGTCGCGGGCGGCGGCGCGGTGATGCACCACCACTTCACGTTCCGCCCGTCCGATTCGGGACCGGGGATGGCCGAGGAGCGGCTGATCCGCGGCCTGCACCCGTGCATCGCGCAGCGGATGCAGTTGGAGCGGCTGAACGCGTTCGACCTCACCCGGCTCCCGGCGTCCGACGAGGAGGTCTACCTCTTCCGGTGCGTGGCCCGGGACAACCCGTCGGACGACCGTCTGGTGGCTTTCGCCCAGGTGCGCGACATGGCCGAACTACGGGGTCAAGACGGCAAGTTGGTCGCACTGCCGACGGCAGAGGACACGGTCGCGGTCTGCCTCGACTCGATCCGGCGCGCCCAGTCTGGTCGGGCGAGGAAGGGGTTCACCACCAACCGGATCGTGGTCTACGTGTGGCCGCCGGTCGACTTCACCCACGAGGAACTGGAGACGATCGGCAGGCGCGTGCTGCCGACGACCGCGGGCGCGGGCCTGGAGGAAATCCTGTTCCTCGCGCGGCAGCGCGACCGGGAGACGGGCGCGCTGTCCGAGATCGCCGTGCGCTTCTCCTTCGACGCGGCCGGCGGATCCGAGCTGACCGTGGGCGAGCCGTCGACCGAGCCGGTCGAGCCGATCGACGGCTACCGCCAGAAGGTGCTGCGCGCCGCCGGCCGCAACACCGTGTATCCGTACGAACTGACAAGCCAGCTTGGTGACTTCGTCGAGTACGACCTCGACGACGACCACACGCTGGTGCCGGTCGACCGGCCGAAGGGGCGCAACACGGCGGCGATCGTCGCGGGCGTGGTCAGCACGCCGACCGAGCGGCACCCGCAAGGTGTCACCCGGGTGGTGCTGCTCGGCGACCCGACGAAGTCGCTCGGCGCGCTGTCGGAGCCGGAGTGCCGCCGGGTGATCGCGGCCCTCGACCTGGCGGAGCGGATGCGGGTACCGCTGGAGTGGTACGCGCTGTCGGCCGGGGCACGGATCTCCATGGAGTCCGGCACCGAGAACATGGACTGGGTGGCGGCGGCGCTGAAGCGCATCGTCGAGTTCACCCAGGGCGGCGGCGAGATCAACATCGTCGTGGCCGGCATCACCGTCGGGGCGCAGCCGTACTGGAACGCCGAGGCGACGATGCTCATGCACACCAAGGGCGTGCTCGTGATGACGCCGGACTCGGCGATGGTGCTCACCGGCAAGCAGTCGCTGGACTTCTCCGGCGGGGTGTCCGCCGAGGACAACTTCGGCATCGGCGGTTACGACCGGGTCATGGGCCCGAACGGCCAGGCGCAGTACTGGGCGCCCAACCTGCTCGCCGCCCGCGACGTGCTGATGGCGCACTACGAGCACACCTACGTGGCGGAGGGTGAGAAGACGCCGCGGCAGGCCGCCACCGACGACCCGCTGGGCCGCGACATCTCGGACTTCCCGCACGCGGTCGAGGGCAGCGACTTCACCTGCGTCGGCGAGATCTTCTCGGCCACGCACAACCCGGACCGGAAGAAGCCGTTCGACATCCGCACGGTGATGCGCGCGCTGTCGGACCAGGACCACCCGGTGCTGGAGCGCTGGTCGGGCATGGTCGACGCGGAGACGTCGGTGGTGCAGGACGTCCACCTCGGCGGCCACCCGGTGTGCCTGATCGGGATCGAGTCGCGGTCGGTGCCGCGGCGCGGCTTCCCGCCCACCGACGGGCCGGACACGTACACCGCGGGCACGCTGTTCCCGCAGTCGTCGAAGAAGACCGCCCGCGCGATCAACGCCGCGTCCGGCAACCGGCCGGTGGTCGTGCTGGCGAACCTGTCCGGGTTCGACGGCTCGCCGGAGTCGATGCGCAAACTCCAGTTGGAGTACGGCGCGGAAATCGGCCGGGCGATCGTCAACTTCGACGGGCCGATCGTGTTCTGCGTGATCTCGCGGTACCACGGCGGAGCGTTCGTGGTGTTCTCGAAGGCGCTCAACCCGAACATGACCGTGCTCGCACTGGACGGCTCGTTCGCGTCGGTCCTCGGCGGCGCCCCGGCGGCGGCCGTGGTCTTCTCCGGCGAGGTCGACAACCGGACCGCCACCGACCCGCGCGTGACCGAGTTGCAGTCGAAGATCTTCGCGACCGATGGCGCCGAACGCGCCGCGCTGCACGCGCAGTTCGCCGAGGTGCAGCCGGCCGTGCGAGCGGAGAAGCTGGGCGAGGTCGCCGCCGAATTCGACCGCGTGCACAGCATCCGGCGCGCGGTCGAGGTCGGCTCGGTGGACGCGATCATCAGCGCCGCGGAGCTTCGGCCGAGGGTCATCGAGGCAGTCGAGCACGGCCTGAAGCGCTGGCAGGGCTAGCCTGCTCTGCCCTGTGCACTCCGCCCTCTGCGCCGG
>NZ_JBPKBI010000016.1:47072-81338 GCF_051388935.1 Yinghuangia sp. YIM S10712 | reverse complement strand
CCGGGACACCCCCTGCCGCGGGGCACCGACCAGGACTACGTCCTGGTCGGTGCCCTTGTCGGGCCGCGTGAACGGATAGCGACGCGCGGCCCGACGAGGCCACCGCGCCCCGGAGCGGACACGGAACGGCGGGTGCCGCTCAGGCCGAGTGCCCCTCTCCTCCGCGTCCGCGAAAGACTCCGGACTTCTTGACATGAAGTTGGCTTCAGCTTCTACGGTTGCGGAGCACTGTTCACGAGCCCACTCCCCCGGGGTGGCTCGGCCCGTCGGGGAGGCAGAACCCATGTCGATGGAAGTCACCGCCTGGCATTCGCTGCGCGGCGTGTACGGCAGTCAGGAGCGCGGGCACAGCCCCCTGTCCCGCGTGACGCTGGGCCGCATCGCCGGTTTCGCCCGCCCCCACCGCCGGGGCATCATCTGGTTCCTGGCCGCCTCGGTGGCCACCGCCGTCCTGGCGGTCGCCACGCCGCTGATCGCCGGCCGCGTCGTCAACGCGATCGTGGACGGCGACTCGACCCGCACCGTCGTCACGCTCGCGCTGCTCATCGCCGGCCTGGCCGTCGTCGAGGCGGCGCTGGCGCTCGGCGGGCGGTGGCTGTCCTCGCGTATCGGCGAAGGGCTGATCCTGGACCTGCGTACGGCCGTCTTCGACCACGTCCAGCGCATGCCGGTCGCGTTCTTCACCCGCACCCGCACCGGCGCCTTGGTCAGCCGTCTCAACAACGACGTCATCGGCGCGCACCGGGCGTTCAGCGACATCCTGTCGGGCGTCGTCGCCAACGTGGTGACGCTGCTGCTGACCCTCGTCGTGATGACCCGTATCTCGTGGCAGGTGACGCTGCTGGCCCTGCTCCTGCTGCCGGTGTTCGTCATCCCGGCCCGGCGGATGGGCCGGCGACTCGCCCGGCTCCAGCGCGAGGCCGCGGACCACAACGCCGCCATGGGCACGCAGATGACCGAGCGTTTCTCGGCCCCCGGCGCGACGTTGGTCAAGTTGTTCGGGCGCCCCGAGGAGGAGTCCGCCGCCTTCGCCACCCGGGCCCGCAGGGTTCGCGACATCGGCGTGCGCACGGCGATGGTCCAGACGGTCTTCGTCACGTCCCTCACGCTGGTCTCCGCGCTGGCCCTCGCCCTGGTCTACGGCCTCGGCGGCTTCTACGCCCTGCGCGGCGACATGGACGCCGGCGCGGTCGTCGCCCTCGCACTGCTCCTGACCCGCCTGTACGCGCCGCTCACCGCCCTCGCCGGCGCCCGGATGGAGATCATGAGCGCGCTGGTGAGCTTCGAGCGCGTCTTCGAGGTCCTCGACCTGAAGCCTCTCGTCGCGGAGCGCGAGGGCGCGGTGCCGGTGCCCGACGGCCCGGCCTCGGTCGAGTTCGACGACGTCGGCTTCGCGTACCCCGCGGCCGACAAGGTCTCGCTGGCCTCGCTGGAGGAGGTCGCGACCCTCGACCACCGCGGCGGTGTCCCGGTGCTGCACGGCATCAGCTTCCGCGTCGACCCCGGCCGGATGGTCGCGCTCGTCGGCTCCTCGGGCGCCGGCAAGTCGACCATCGCCCAGCTCCTGCCGCGCCTGTACGACGTCGACTCCGGCGCGGTCCGCGTCGGCGGCGTCGACGTGCGCGACCTCACCGCCGCGTCGCTGCGCGAGACCGTCGGCCTCGTCACCCAGGACGGCCACCTCTTCCACGAGACCGTGCGCGCCAACCTCCTCCTCGCACGTCCCGAGGCCGGCGAGGACGAGATCTGGGACGCGCTGCGCCGCGCCCGGCTGGACGGCCTGGTCGCCTCCCTCCCGGACGGGCTCGACACGGTCGTCGGCGAGCGGGGCTACCGGCTCTCCGGCGGCGAGCGCCAGCGCCTGACGATCGCCCGCCTGCTGCTCGCCCGGCCCCGCGTGGTGATCCTCGACGAGGCCACCGCGCACCTGGACTCCACCTCGGAGGCCGACGTCCAGGCCGCCTTGGCCGAGGCCCTGCAAGGCCGGACGTCCGTCGTGATCGCCCACCGCCTGTCCACGATCCGGGCCGCCGACGAGATCCTGGTCATCGAGGACGGCCGCGTGGCCGAACGCGGCACGCACGACGAACTGCTGGCCCTGGGCGGGCGCTACGAGGAACTGCACCGCACGCAGTTCGCGGGGGAGGACGGACGCGAGGAAACCCTCGCGGCGTGACGCATGACGACGCGCCGGGTGGGCCCTCTTTTGATGGGGCCCACCCGGTGCTTTGTCGCGTACGCGGGCTTCTGCGGCCTCCGTCAGCCGGGGCCGGGGGCCGATTTGCAGCGAAAGGGATACGCCGCCGCCGCGCGTTCCGGCGTGGTCGACGCAGTTGGGATGATGTTGCATCTGTCGGCGCCCCCGCTGGGACGCCATGTCGAAAGGAAGCGCATGGCCGAGCCCCGTCGGCGCCGAGCTGCGACCGCAGAAAAGCTCGCGCGCCTCCTCGACGCGACCGAGGAGATCATCCTCCACGAGGGGTACGCCGCCGTCAGCTCGCGCAACGTCGCCGCCCGTGTCGGCATCAACGCCCCTCTCGTGCACTACTACTTCCCGACCATCGACGACCTCTTCGTCGCCGTCCTGCGCCGTCGCGCGGAGCAGATGCTGGAGCGGATGTCGGCGGCCCTGACCTCGGCCGAACCGCTGAGCGCGTGGTGGGAACTCGCGTCCGACCCCCGCGGCTCCTCGCTCCTCGCCGAAATGATCGCGGCGGCCAACCACCGCCCGGCGCTGCGGGAAGAGGTCGGCAAGGTGGCGCACGATCTCCGGTCCATGCAGATCGAGGCACTGCACGGGATCCTCGGCAACTACGGCCTCGACGCGGACGAGTTCCCCCCGGCCCTGATCGCCGCCACCATGCAGGGGCTCGCGTACGCCGTGGTCATGGAGGAAGTGGCCGGCTTCGACACCGCCCACGAGGAAGCCCGCGCCGCCATGACCCGCCTCGTGGCGCGCCTCGACCAACGACGGGCGTCCCACCGGGCAGGGTGAAGCGAGGGCGACGGGCGGAGCTTGCGAGGCGGATCGCCCGGAAACGGGCTCACGTGCGGCGGAAGGTGGTGCGTTTCCCGCACCAGGAAAAGCGCCACCTCTCGGTGGCTCCCTGCTTTTCCGCCCACCCGGCCTGCGGGTCGGTCGGTTTCCCGCAGCCGGGGAACAATCGGGCCGGCCACGGGCCGGTCCACACAAAACTGCGGCCCCCCACCGCAGCCGTTCCGGGGCCCTTTTCCTCTCGCGCCTCGCCTCCTCCCCCGACCCGTTCCTGACGAAACGTCACGTTGGCTGGGAAGACTGACAGTTGCGGCAGGCGACCGCCGCCTTCTCCATCGATTACACCGCGCTCAGCGCACGTGGACCAGCGCGAAGTCCGCCAACGCGCAATGCGGATATTCATGCATCCGTATTTCATCCATCATCGGAAAAGAGCGATTCCGGTTTCGGCTCTTCCCGCAGCCGACAACGCATTGTCGGCACGCCCACGAAGGCGGCGTCCCTCATCGGTGCAGCCATCCCGCGTCCCCCCGGATTTGGAGACGTCTTGTGAACGCACCCGCTCCGGAAACCCGCCCGCCACGTCATGACGAGGCTGCGCACACGCTGCTGGCATTCGCCGCAGAAGTGGCCGCCGACACCGGTGTTGTCGCGAGGCTCGTCCCGCACCCGACCGAGCGCACATGGGTGCGCCTCGCCGGCCCTGACGGGAGCGAGGCCTGGCTCATCGGCTGGCCGCCCGGCACCACAACCGGCTGGCACGACCACGGCGGCTCGTGCGGCGCACTCGTCGTGGTCCGAGGCGAGCTCACCGAGCACGCCCTCGCCATGCCCGCCCCCCTCACCTCCGGGCAGGCGGTCCGCGTCGACAACCCCGGGATCACGCAGCGGTGCGTGCCGCCCGGGCACGGCCTCGCATTCGGTCCGGACCACGTGCACGCCATGGCCAACGAGTCTCCGGGGACACCTGCGGTCTCCGTCCACGCGTACCACCCGCGGCTCCCATGGATGAGGAAATACCTTCTCACCGGCGACAGGCTCGTCGTGAGCCACATCGAGTACGCCGAGGAATGGACGAACGATCGCTGACCGGCCAGAGCCGTACGCCGACGCCCGGGCCCGGCATGCCGGTTCGTTTCAGGGGTAGACGCGCCGAGCCGTTCGCAAGCGGCACGACAACCCTGGAGGAATCATGGCAACTGCGGTCAAGGACATGCTGGACACCTACCCCGCCGACCTCGGCGGTGTGGACCGTCAGAAGCTCGCCCGCTGTATCGAGGAGTGCATCGCCTGCGCCCAGGCGTGTACGGCCTGCGCGGACGCCTGCATGTCGGAGGCGATGGTCGGCGAGCTGACCAAGTGCATCCGCACCAACGCGGACTGCGCCGACATGTGCAACACCACCGCGTCCGTCCTGTCCCGTCACACCGGCTACGACGCCAACATCACGCGCGCGGTCCTCGACGCCTGCGCCACCGTGTGCAAGGCCTGCGCCGACGAGTGCGAGCGCCACGCCGCGCAGCACGACCACTGCCGCGTCTGCGCCGAGGCCTGCCGCCGCTGCGAGCAGGCCTGCAAGGACCTGATGACGTCGCTCGGCTGAACCCCGCCGGGCCCGATCACCCGCAAGGGCCCGGACAACGCGGAAACCCGGTGGATCGCGCGGAACCACACCGCGGCCACCGGGTTTTCCGTACCCCGCCCACCAACGTGCCGACTACGTGACGGAGGACGGCTCGCCGGTCGTGAGATCCGTGCGAGTCGTCCTCACTTCGAGTATCGCGCGTTGGCGGCGAACATCAAGAGCCGGGCGTCAGCCGCCGGCCGGAGAAGTCAGGCCCGGCTGCCCGCCGTCGAAGCTGCCGCCCGCCCAGATGGCGAGGACGGAAGCGGCGACGATGACCAGGATCGTGATCGTGATCGTCACGAACCACACGGGCCTGATGGTGTTCTCGACGGGTGCGGGACGGGTGTAAGCGGTCGCTGCCCGCTCGATCGCGTGGCTGTCCTCGGGGACGGCTGCCGCAACGGCGTCGGGGCCCTGGCTCACTGTGGTCATGCGTTTCGCCTCTCTTCTGCTCCCGGATGGATCTACCACTCCGGGTGCTGCAACGTCCAGCCGGCAGCGATCCAAGTCTGCACGCCCGCAAGCGCGCATTCGGCTGCCGGGGGCACGGACCGCGGCGATGTGACAGACCGAACACCGCGTCCGGCACGCGGATCACGTAGGCGGAGGCGTCCGGTCCACGGCGTTGTCAGGTGGAGGGCGCAGCGTGGCGGGCCGCGCGGCGGCGGCTCGCGAGCGGGGTCATCCCGCACCTTCCTTCGGCGGCTGGTCATCGTCGACGACTTCGGCGTCGATCACCTCCTCGCCGCCGCCCGCGGCCCCCGAACTCTCGCCTGGGGCGCCGGGCGCGGGACCGCCCTGAGGCTGCGCGTACAAGGCGGCGCCGATCCGCTGCGCGGCGGTGGCGACCTTGTCGGTGGCGGCACGGATGGCGGCGGTGCTGTCGCCGTCGCCGGCTTCGTTTTTCAGCTTCTCCTGGAGATCCGTCAGCGCGTCCTGCGTCTCGGTCTTCACATCGGCGGGGATCCGGTCGGCGTTGTCGGCCAGCAACTTCTCGGTGCGGTAGACCAGTTGCTCGCCCTGGTTGCGGGTTTCGGCGGCCTCGCGGCGGCGCCGGTCCTCCTCCGCGTGCTGCTCGGCTTCGCGGACCATGCGGTCGATGTCGTCCTGGGGCAGCGCCGAACCACCGGTGACCGTCATCTTCTGCTCCCGGCCGGTGCCGAGGTCCTTCGCGGTGACGTGCATGATGCCGTTCGCGTCGATGTCGAAGGTGACCTCGATCTGCGGGACACCGCGCGGCGCCGGGGGCAGGCCGGTCAGCTCGAACATGCCGAGCTTCTTGTTGTACTCGGCGATCTCGCGCTCGCCTTGGAAGACCTGGATCTGCACGGAGGGCTGGTTGTCGTCGGCCGTCGTGAAGATCTCCGAGCGCTTCGTCGGGATCGTGGTGTTGCGCTCGATCAGCCTCGTCATGATGCCGCCCTTGGTCTCGATGCCCAGCGACAGCGGCGTGACATCGAGCAGCAGGACGTCCTTGACCTCGCCCTTGAGGACACCGGCCTGGAGCGCGGCACCGATCGCCACGACCTCGTCCGGGTTCACGCCCTTGCGCGGGTCCTTCCCGGTCAGCTCGCGCACGAGGTCCGTCACCGCGGGCATCCGCGTCGAGCCGCCGACCAGGATCACGTGGTCGATTGCGCCCAGCTCGATTCCGGCGTCCTTGATCGCGTTGTGGAACGGCCCCTTGCACCGCTCCAGCAGGTCGGCGGTCAACTGCTGGAACTGCGCGCGGGTGAGCTTCTCCTCCAGGTGCAGCGCACCCTCGGCGGAGGCGGTGACGTACGGCAGGTTGATCGTGGTCTCGGTGGCCGCGGACAACTCGATCTTCGCCTTCTCGGCGGCCTCGCGAAGGCGCTGGACGGCCATCTTGTCGCGGGTCAGGTCGACGCCGTAGTGGTTCTTGAACCGCTTGGCCAGCTCGTCGACGATCCGCTGGTCCCAGTCGTCGCCGCCGAGGTGGGTGTCCCCGTTGGTGGCCTTGACCTCGACGACGCCCTCGCCGATCTCCAGCAGCGACACGTCGAAGGTGCCGCCGCCGAGGTCGAAGACCAGGATTGTCTGGTCGTTCTCCTTGTCCAGGCCGTACGCGAGCGCGGCGGCGGTGGGCTCGTTGATGATCCGCAGCACGTTGAGCCCGGCGATCTCCCCGGCCTCCTTGGTCGCGGTGCGCTGTGCGTCGTTGAAGTACGCCGGCACGGTGACCACCGCGTCGGTGACGTCCTCGCCCAGGTGCTCCTCGGCGTCCCGCTTCAGTTTCTGCAGCACGCGCGCGGACATCTCCTGCGCGGTGAACCGCTTGCCGTCGATGCTGCCGCTCGCCGGGAACCGCCAGGCCGCGTCGCCCATGTGGCGCTTGACCGACCGTGCGGTGCGGTCGACGTTGGTCACCGCCTGCCGCTTGGCGACCTCCCCGACCAGCACATCGCCGTTCTTGGCGAAGGCCACGACGGACGGGGTGGTCCTGGCTCCTTCCGTATTGGTGATGACCGTCGGCTCGCCGCCCTCCAGCACACTCACCACCGAGTTGGTCGTCCCGAGGTCGATACCGACTGCACGCGCCATCTCGGCACACCTCCTCCTCGTCCTTGTCCTCACCTCAGGTGTAAAACCTGAGTCGCCTCATATCAAGTTTCCGGCGCCGGTTGCCCGCTCAGTGCTCCGCGGGCTCGATGCTGAACGCCCCGCCGGCGGGCGACAGGCGCAGATGCCGGGCAAGGAAGCGCGGGACGGCCCGCAGACGCAGGTCGCAGTCGTGCGTGCGTGCCATGCGCGAGCAGCCGACCAGGGCGCTGAGGCCGGCGCCGTCGCAGGCGACCATGGCGGACAAGTCGAGGATGAGGCGGTCGTGCGCCCCGACCGCAGCCCGGACCGCCGCCCGGAAGGCCGCGGCGGACGCGGTGTTCAGATCACCGCGCACCGCCAGGACGCAGCCGTCGTGGCGGCGGGCGTGCCGCACGACGACACCGAAGGTTTCGCTGATCATGGCTGCCCCGGACGTGCTGCACCGCGGTGACATATAAGTGCATACCCATACAAAGCAGGCTCTCCCGTCCGGGTGTCCGCGACCGCGACGGCCGGTCAGCCGCGCACTGGCGTACGCAAAGTGGAGAGAGGGACTGATGCGCCCGGTCCCACGCGCGCCTGTGTTGTACCCGCGCGGGCCAAGGACGGGCGGATGGGTCATGCGAGACGGTGCCCGTTCCGACGACGTTCCCGGCGCCGCCGGTGCGACGGACGGACTGGGCATGTGTCCGCAGGGCGCGACGGGGCTGACTTGCCGGGTCCTGAGGGACAAGACAGGCTTGTCCGCTCCGCACGCTGCGCTCGGCAGGCGCTGGTGTCAGTCGGTGGGTCGGGGGTTGGTCTGCGGGCCCGCCCGGGGTGGCGGGTGTCCCGGTGACCATGGGCGGTCAGGAGCGACATGGCCACCGGGTACGGGACTTGTCAGCCTGCCGACTTGTCCTGGGCCGTGCTCCCCGCCGTGTCGGCGCGGCCGGTGGTGGTGTAGTAGACGGAGCTGCCTTGCTTCCTGCGTTCGACACGACCTCGGGCGACGAGGCCTTCGATGGTGGTCCGCACAACCTTGTTCTTGATGCCGCGTTGCGGGTTGGCCGCAGCCAAGGCGTCGGTGATCTCCGCGGTCGAACGCGGTTCCGCGTGGGCGGCGAGGTGGCTGTGGATCAGTTCGCCGAGGGTGGGCTGCTGGGTGCCGGCTCGCTTGGCCGCGGTCTTCCTCGGCTTCGCCGGGGCGCCGGCCGCGGCCTTCTTCGCGCGGCGGGCGGGTTCGGCGGTGGCCTTCCGCGGCGCCGCGGCGGGGGCGCGGCCGGTCCCGGTGGCGAGGGCCTGGCGCATGCCCTCCAGCAGTGCCTGGTCCTGTTGCAGGGCCATCAACTGCTCCTGTAGCGCGGCGACTTCGGCGCCGATGCGCTCCTGTTCCTGCGTGTTGCGCTCCAGGTCCGCAGTCACCTGGGCCGCGTACTGTTCCTTGAGTTCGGTGGTCTCCGGCCTGACTTGGGCCATGACAATCGCCTCTCGTGGGGGGTGTGTAGTGCCGAGGGGCGGAGACTACCCCGCCCAGGGCCACTTGCATCAACGCCCATGCAGGCGGATACGTCACTGCCGGCACCTGACTGTCTTCGTCAGGGGTGTGTCAGGCCCGGCGGCTCGCCCGCGCCGCGCGCAGGAGTGTGCCCGGCCTCATGAGTGTGACTGGGCCGGCGAGCATGTGCATGACGTCGAGGAAACGCCGCCCGACGACCGGGTCGGTGACCGTGGCGCGCAGGACCATGTCGCCGAGGCCGGCGGCGAGTCGGAAGCCCGGGGGACGGGGTTCCCCACGCAAGTGGGGCAGGCGCAGGTCGTTCAGGACGGATGTCTGCCAGGCGTCGTCCACAGTGCGTCGGACGGCCTTGAAGTAGGCGTGTGCGGGCTGTCCCGGCAGGCTTCCCGATTCCAGTGCGGTGGCCAGGGCCGCGGCGTGCTGGGCCGCTGAGGACATGCCCTGGCCGTAGACCGGGTTGAACGAGGCCACCGCGTCACCGACGCAGACCAGTCCGGCGGGGAACCGCCGCAGGGTGTGGAAGTCACGCCGGCGGTTGTCAGGGTGGCGGTACGTGGCGACCTCGCCGACGAGTTCGGCGTTCGCCGCGAGTTTCCCGAACACCGGGGCCGGGTCGGTGCGGCAGCGGTCCAGGAACTCGCCGGGGGTGCGGCCTGGGTGGTCCTGGGCGTATCCGGCCAACAGCACGATCCACCGGTCGCCCTCGACGCGGCCGAGGGTGGCCAGGCGGACCCGGCCGTCCGGAAGGGTGGTGAGGGACTGGGCGACCATCGCGCCGCCTGCGGCGGTGACGTCCGGCGTACGCAGGAAGGCGGTGGCGTAGCCGAGGTCGACGGGTATGCGTCGCATCGGTGGCTCCGGCCAGCCGGCTTCGGTGAGCCATGACGTGATGCGGCTGCCCCGGCCGGTGGCGTCGACGACCAGGTCGGCCGACAGCGTCTCGGGCCGGGTGTCGCTCACGGCGCCGGTGGGTGTGATGCGCACGCCGTCGACGCGGTCCCCCGCGAAGGACAGGCCCCGGACGACACCGGTCCGGACCGTGATCGGGGCGCATGCCAGCACGCGGCGGCGTATGTGGTTCTCCAGGAAGGGCCGCGTGGCGCTGATCATGGGCAGGTCGCCCACCAGGACTTTGAGGCGGCCGTCGAGGTGGGCGTGCACGTCGCGCCCGCTGTTGGCCCGGACCGCCCCGGCTGCCACGAAGTCGTCGGTGAAGCCGGGGAGCCACCGCTCGACGCCTCGGCGTCCGGCTTCGAGCAGGGCGTGCATCTGAGTCCCTTGGGGGACACCACGGCGCGGCTCGTCGCCGCTGTCGGATTGTGCCGGGCTGTCGTCGAGTCGATCGCGTTCGACGATGACAACTTCGTCGGCGTGCTCGGTGAGCACCCGGGCGGCGAGCAGGCCGGCGATTCCTGCTCCGATCACGACGGCTGTGCGCATGGGGGTCCCTTGTCGTTCCCGGCGACCGCGGCCGTGTGCCGTGGTCGCAAAACGCGGCGAAACGCGCGGTGTTCGGTGGGAACGCGGGTCCCCCCGACGCGGCGTGCCCGCACCGACCAGAATGACCGGCAGCGGGCGGTCGGATAGCACAAAGACGAACGCCTACTGTGCACTTGGCCTTCCGCCGCCCGCGATCGGGGAGGTGGCCGTACGATGGCGACCCCGCCGGCGCAAGCGCGCACGGTCCCATCCGTGATCGGAGAAAGGTTGCCTCCCGTGAGTCGTCCAGCGGCCCATGCGGCTGACGCGGTGTCAAGACAGCCTGCCGGAACGGGAGTCGGCGGCACCGCGAGCAAGCGCCACACACTGCGGATGCACGGGCGAAGCCGCCCGTTGGTGCGCCTTGGTCCCGGTGGACGGCACGGCGGCCTGGCGCCGAACGTCGACATCTGGCGGGCGATCCTGCGTGACAACATCACCGAACTGGACGCGACACCGGCCGATCCGGACTCCCGGACGGATTACCGGGGTTGGGCGCACGTCCTCGAACTCGGGACGCTCAGTGTCACCGACGTCGGCTCGGACCCGGTCCGGGTGGCCCGCACCCCGCGCCTGATCGGGAGAAGCCAGGAGGCCTTCTACCACCTGTCGATCGCGCGGCGCCCGAGTTGGGCGAGGCACGCGGGCCAGGAGATCCGGATGCGGACCGGCGACGCGGTGCTCCTCGACGGCACGGAGCCGTTCTCGCTGGTCTCCGACGGCTTCGCCCACCACGTCGTGATCAACGTGCCGCGGGCGGCCCTGCAACGCGACCTTCACGTACAGCCGTCCATGCTGGGGCAGCTCATCGGGACGGAGAACCCGATGTTGCGGGTCCTCATGGGGATGATCTCCCGGATAGGCAGCGACACTTCGGACCTTCCAGGCGAGGCACTGGCTGAACTCGGGCACACAGCCGGGGAGTTGCTGGTGTCCGCGCTGCGCCTCGCGGAGGTGGGCCGTACCCACGTGCCCGACCTGCGGATGTCGCACGCCGCCCAACTGCTGCGCATGCAGGACTTCGTACGGTCGCATCTGGCCGAACCAAGCCTGTCGCCCCGGACCCTCGCGGCAGCCTTCGGGGTGTCGGTCCGCTATGTCGAGGTGGTCTTCCGCGAGGCCGGCCACACTCCGGCGCGGTTCATTCGGGAGACTCGGCTGGCCGAGGCCCGCCGGATGCTGGCCGATCCGCGGCAGCGGCACCGCGCCATCGCGGCCGTCGGGCGGTCGGTGGGCATCGAGAACCCGAGCCTGTTCGCCCGGGCGTTCCGTGAGCACTACCAGGTGACACCCACGCAGTACCGGATGTCCGCCCTCCTCGGAGGGGGCTGACGCGAGGGCGCCCGCCGACGGGCGTGGACGCGGTACGGGCCGTCCGCCCGCGGTTTCCTTCGGATGCGGTGGGACCGGGCGGGCCTGTGGTGAAACCGCACCCAGCGCTGAAACGTGCCGTCTGTGACTGCGGCGGAGGGCGTCTTCAGCGGCGAGTTTTCCATCCCCGCACCGCCTTTCGGCTGCGTTGCGAGTGCTGAAACGTTCCATCCGCGGTTCCGGCGCCCCAAGTCCCTTTCCTGCGCCGCCTGCTCGCCGAACCGTGCGCAAGATTGCCAGGGACCGTGCGCGGATCGTCGTCCCGCCGGTTCCCGATTCTGCGATGGTCGGCGCAGAGTGCTTCTCGGGTACGCAGCCCCCCCTGCGTCCCGTACGTCGTCCTCTCGAAGACCGGGAAACCGACTTGCCTCCCGTTCGTCCACGCGTCGCCCGATCGACTCCGCCGCTGCCTCGGCGGGCCACGAACGTGCCGGTGCGCGGACCGGCTGCGTCGCGGCGCGCTCGCGCACCGACCGCCGTGCGGACCGCACTTCGGCAACCCGCCCTTCGCCCCCCGCCCCATACCTTCGACCGGTCTCCCGGACCGGCCTCCTCCCCGGAGGAAGCTGTGCAGAAGAACCGCCGCACCGCACAACCGTTCACCCTTCCCGCCGCCGCGTCCGCGGACCCGCTCCCCCCGGGCCTGGTGCACAGCGCCGACATGCGCGCCGCAGGCGCACGGCGCGACATCGGCGCCATCTTCCGGCTCGCCCACGCGCACGCGGACCTGAGCATCAGCAGGCTTGCCTGGCTGTGCGACATGACCCCGAGCCGGGTCAGCGCGTACGCCAAAGGCCGCGCCCGGGCGCGGGACCAACAAGTCATCGAACGCGTCGCCGACGGGCTGCGCATTCCCGGCGCGATGCTGGGGCTGGCACCGCGCCCGTGGGAGAAACCCCCCGGCTCGGACGCCGAGTTGCGCGGTCGGTGCGACCACGCGGCGGAGCTGACCATGGACGTCGACGTCGAGCTCGCCGCCGACGGTACGACGAGTGTCACCTACCGCCACACCATCTTGAACCTCACCGACCGGCCCCTCGACCGGTTGCCTCGGCGACTGGCGTTCCCCCGCACCGAGGGCGCGCTCACGATCACCGGCGTCCCGGACCTGACCCATACCGTCGCGATCGAGGACGTGTACGACGCGGGCCGATTCGCGACGTTCACGTGCCGCCTGACGCCGCCGATACCCCCGCTCGAAACGGCGGCCGTCGCGTACCGGTGCCGCAGCCTGCGCTACGTCACCGACCCACCTCCGTCCACGGCGGTCAGCCACCGCCCCACGGACGCGGATCGGGCGGCGATAAGGGCCGGGCAGCGGCGCGCGGGCGGCCTGTTCGACGAGGGAGCAAGCGCGTCGGCGTGGCAGCCGGGCGCCGGCCAGGCCGTCGCCGCGTTGGCGTGCGACCGCTGACCGGCTTGACGCCTCGGGGCGTTTCTCCTCGGTATCAGGGAACCGCGTTCACGCGCCCGGCAGTTGCCACTTTGCGCGAGCTATCGGGTCAATCTGCGCGCGTCGTCGCGGTCCGGCGCCGGGCACTGCGATTGTCGCGGCGCGGCCACGGCGAGTGATCGTTCGGTCTCTCGCCGCGGCCGTGTGCGGGCAATCGCAGCCGTGGCCGCGAATCGGTGACGCGATCATCAGGCGCTGCACCGCCTATGCGCCCGCGTTACGCGAGTCCCGCGTCCTCGAATACCGCGTCGGCCTGCGGCCCGTCCGCCCCGAGGTGTGTCTGGTCGAAGAAGACGCGTCCCCCGGCCGGCTGCTGCACAACTACGGACACGGCGGCGCGGGATTCACCCTGTCATGGGGCTGCGCCGCCGAGATCACCGCCATGGTTCTGGGCAAATCGAAGTGAACGTCGCAGGCCCACCGGGACTCTGCCGGGGACTCCGTCGTTCCGTGCCGGTGCCGTACGGCCAACCCACGGCTACGTTCGCGGACGCCGCCGGATGGCAGACCGGCCAGCGGATCGCGGGACCGCCGTGTCCGAAAACCGCCAGTTGTCGGGACGGACCGGGCGCATCATGGGAAGCGTGCCCGAGACCTTTGCCGCCCGATACCAAGCCATCAGCAGCCGCGACGCCCGCTTCGACGGGAGCTTTTTCACGGCCGTGTCGAGTACGGGGATCTACTGCCGCCCCAGTTGCCCGGCGCGTACCCCCCGCCGCGAGAACGTCACGTTCTTCACGACCGCCGCCGCGGCCCAGGCCGCCGGCTTCCGGGCGTGCAAGCGGTGCCGTCCGGAGGCCGGGCCCGGGTCGCCGGACTGGGATGTGCGTGCGGATCTGGTCGGCCGTGCGCTGCGTCTGATCGCGGACGGCGTCGTCGACGAGGGCGGGGTGAGCGAACTGGCCCGCCGCCTGGCGGTGTCCGAGCGGCACCTGCACCGCCAGATGGTCGGCGAGGTCGGCACCGGGCCCGTCGCGCTGGCCCAGATGCGGCGCGCGCAGACCGCGCGGATGCTGCTCGAAGCCACTGACCTGCCGGTGACGCGGATCGCGTTCGCGGCGGGCTATGCGAGCGTGCGCCGGTTCAACGAGTCGATGGCCGAGGCGTTCGGGTGCCCGCCGACCGAGCTGCGCCGGCGCCACCGTCCTGCGGGCCCCGGCGCCGACGGCGAGGGCGACATCGTGCTGCGTCTCCAGCACCGCCGGCCGCTGGCGCACGATCCGCTGATCGACTTCCTGGCCGCCCGTGCGGTGGGCGGGGTCGAGGAGGTGGTCGGGGCGGACGCCGCCGCGGGCAAGGCGCCCGCCGGGAACCGCGCGTACCGGCGGAGTCTGCGCCTGCCCCGGCGCACCGGCATCATGACCGTGACTCCGCACCCCGACGCCGGGTTCGTCACGCTGCGCCTGCGCCTGGAGGACCTGCGGGATCTGACCGCGGCCGTCCAGCGCTGCCGCCGGCTGTTCGACCTGGACGCCGATCCGCAGGGCGTGGACGACGTGCTCGGCGCCGACGAACTCCTCGGCCCGCTGGTCGCCAAGCGCCCGGGTCTGCGCGTGCCCGGCCACGTCGACGGATTCGAGCTGGCGGTACGTGCGGTCCTCGGCCAGCAGGTCACCGTGAAGGGTGCCCGGACGCTCGCCGAGCGCCTGGTCCGCAGGACGGGCTGCCCGCTCGCGGCGCCCGACGGCACCCTGACGCACATGTTCCCCAGCGCCGCGCAGGTCGCCGACGCGGATCTGGAAGGCATGGGCCTGACCGGCGCGCGGTCGCGTGCGCTGCGTGCCCTGGCCGGGGCCGTCGCCGAGGGGACCGTGGTCCTGGACGCGGGAGCCGACCGGGACGCCACCCGGCACGCGCTGCTGGCGCTGCCGGGGATCGGGCCGTGGACCGCGTCGTACATCGCCATGCGCGCGCTTGGCGACCCCGACGCCGTCCCGCTCACCGATCTCGGCATCCGCCAGGCTTTGCGCGACCTGGGTGTCGACGCGACTCCCCGGGCGGTCACCGCGCGCGCGGAGGCTTGGCGGCCGTGGCGGGCCTACGCGGGGATGCATCTGTGGACGCATCTCACCGAGACCCACGGACCGGCCGGGGGCTGACGCGGGGTCAGGAACATGTGGTGCCGCGCGCCGGCAGTTTCCCGTTCAGCAGGAACGCGTCCACCGCCCGGATGACGCACCCGTTCCGCGCGGTGTAGGCGCCGTGGCCGTCGCCGTCCACCGTGAGCACCACCGAAGCGGGCAGCCGGGTTTGCAGCCGGGCCGCGGCGGCGTGCGGGGTGGCCGGGTCGCGGGTTGTGCTGACCAGGAGCATCCCGGGCACGTCGGCTCCGTCGAGCGGCTGCGTCCGGTCCGGTCCGGGGGCCGGGCAGTCGGCGGCCCAACTCCAGACTGTGGCCGGGCCGAGCGTGGGCGCGGTGGCGGAGACCTCGCGGGCGAGGGTGGCGGCTTCCTCGGCGGAGAGCATGCGGCCGTCGGCGCAGCCGATTTCGTAGTAGGCCGGGAGGATGGACTCCTCGTACGTCCCGTCGGGGGCGCGGTCCGCGGTCTCGTCGAAGGCGGTCAGCATGGGGCGTGGGTTTCCGGCGTACAGGCTCGCAAGCAACTGCCGTAGCTCGGGCCAGCTTTGGGGGCTGTAGAGGTACATGCTCACGACCGTGCCGACCATGGCCTCGCCGAGAGTGCGGGTGCCGAGGCGGATCGGGGACGCACTGATGGCGTCGAGTCGGGCGCGCAGCGAGCGGGCCGCGTTGTCGGGTGTTCCGGTGAAGGGGCAGCCGGCCCGGGTGAGGCAGTCGGCGGCGAAGGCGCGGAATGCCTTCTCGAAGCCTTCTGCCTGCTCGCGGGCGTTGGCGAAGCGGCCGACGCCGGGGTCGACCAGGCCGTCGAGGACGAAGCGGCCGACCCGGTCCGGGTACTTTTCGGCGTATATCGCGCCGAGGTACGTGCCGTACGAGACGCCGAAGTAGTCGAGTTTGTCCTCGCCGAGCACGGCCCGGAAGACGTCCATGTCCTCGGCTGCGACGGCGGTGCCGAGGTGCGGCAGCAGATCGCCGGTGCGCGCGGCGCAGCCCTGGCCGAACTCCTTGAGGACGGCGGCTGCTTCGTCGACCGCGGCGGCGTCGGCGGGTGTCGGGTCGAGGGATTGGACGCGGTCCATGAGCGGTCCGTCGGCGCACTCGGTCCTCGGGCTGCCGCCGACGCCGCGCGGGTCGAAGCCGACGATGTCGTGGCGGGCGGCGAGGTTCGCCGATTGGCCGAGGTAGGCGACGAGGCCGACGACACTGCTGCCCGGGCCGCCGGGGTTGACGGCGAGGGCGCCGAGCCGCTGGGCCTCGGGGCCGCGTGCGGGCATGCGGTAGACGGCCAGTTCGATGGTCTTGCCCGTGGGCGCCGCGTAGTCGAGCGGGACGCGGAGCCCCGCGCACTGCATGCCGGATTGCCCGCTCCCGCTCTGCTGGGCGGAGCACGGCCGCCACACAGGCTTCTGGGTGTAAAAGCCGCTCAGAGCCGGGTTGTCACCGCTGTTCGGCGCCGTGGCGGGCGGGGACGCGGCGCCCTGGCCACCGGTGGCTCCGGACGGGCTCGGCGCGCCCGCGCTGCCGGTGGCGGCGGCGTTGTCGGAGGTGCCGCCCGAACTACAGCCGACGAGGAGGGCGCCGGCCACCGCTACGGCGGGCGGCACCCGGCGGACCGAGGCGAGCGAGAAGCCCCGCGAGAGGGCCTGGAAGGCTTTCACGGCTCACAGGGGTATCACTCTCCCGGCCGAGTCCGCCCACCGCCCGGCATCAGCGCTCGGTGAGGCATCGCATCCTCGGGTGCGAGTCGGTCGCCGAGGCGTGAGCCGCCCGCGCGGCCGGGGCGTTGTCCGCCGGTGCCCTTCCGACCGCGCGTCGCGGCGAACGAGCGGGTGCTCCAGGGCTACTCGACCGGGACGTCGCTCAGGCCGAGGCGCAGGTGTTCGACGTGGAAGACGGCCTGGTCGAGGAGTTCGGCGACGTGGTGGTCGTACAGGGCGTACACGATCGAGCGCCCGTGGCGCTCGCCGACGACGAGGCCGAGATTGCGCAGCAGGCGCAACTGGTGGGAGCACGCGGACTGCTCCATGCCGACCGCGTTGGCGAGCTCGGTGGCGGGCAGCGGGCCCTCGCGCAGGCGGGCGAGGATCAGGAGGCGCGAGGGGGTGGCGAGGGCCTGGAGGGTGGCGGCGACCTTGGCGGCGTTGTCCGCGTCCAGGCGCGTGCGCGGGACGCTGTTCGCGGCGTCGGTGGCGGCTGCATGACCCATGGGGAGCATCCTACTCGCGATACATGAATAGGTGTTCATTCTTTCCTGTATGGTGGGCGCGGTCGTTCGCCCTGCCACGCGAAGGAACACCGCCGCCATGCCCCACACCCTGGCCGAGTCCGCACCGCCTGCTCCCCTCATCCGCCCTGCCGCCGCACCCCGGCGGCGCACGCCGGTGTTCGCGCTGTCGGAGACCCGCTGGGCCGCCGCGTCCACCACCGCTTTTCTCCTCGGCCTGGCCCTGCACCTGGCCGGCGCGCCGCCGTGGGCATGGGCGGGGCCTTACGCGGCCGCATACCTCACCGGTGGCTGGGAGCCCGCCCGGACCGGCCTGCGGGCACTGCGCGAGAAGACCCTCGACGTCGACCTCCTCATGATCGTCGCGGCACTCGGCGCCGCCGCGATCGGGCAGGTGATGGACGGCGCACTGTTGATCGTCATCTTCGCCACGTCGGGCGCGGTCGAGGCGCTGGCCACGGCCCGCACCGCGGATTCGGTGCGCGGTCTGCTCGACCTCGCTCCGGCCACCGCCACCCGGCTGCGCCCGGACGGCACCGAAGAGACCGTCGCCACCGAGGACTTGGCGGTCGGTGACGTCATCCTGGTCCGCCCCGGCGAACGCATCGGCGCGGACGGCCGCGTGCGGGACGGAGCCGGCGAGGTCGACCAGGCGACGATCACCGGCGAGCCGCTGCCGGTCGCCAAGCAGCGCGGCGACGAGGTGTTCGCGGGCACCCTGAACGGCACCGGCGCGCTGCGCGTCACCGTCGAGCGCGACGCGTCGGACTCGGTGATCGCGCGGATCGTGGCGATGGTCGAGGAGGCAAGCGAGACCAACGCGCCGACGCAACTGTTCATCGAGAAGGTCGAACAGCGTTACTCGGTCGGCATCGTCGCCGCCACCCTGGCGGTGTTCGCCGTGCCGCTGGCCTTCGGCTCGGCCCTGTCCGACGCGCTGCTGCGCGCGATGACGTTCATGATCGTGGCGTCGCCGTGCGCGGTCGTCCTCGCGACGATGCCGCCGCTGCTGTCGGCGATCGCGAACGCCGGACGGCACGGCGTCCTGGTCAAATCCGCCGTCGTGATGGAGCGCCTGGGCGGCATCGACACGGTGGCGCTGGACAAGACCGGCACCCTGACCGAGGGCACGCCGCGCGTCACGGACATCCGGCCGCTCACCGGGTCGGGTCTCACTGAAGACGCGCTGCTGGCCTCGGCCGCCGCCGCCGAGCGCCCGAGCGAACACCCCCTCGCGCGCGCCGTCGTGGACGCGGCCCGTGGACGCGGCCTGCATATCGGTGACGCGAAGGACTTCGCGTCCGTGCCCGGTGTCGGCGTGACCGCCGTGGTGGACGGCCACACCGTCGCCGTCGGCGCCCCGGCCCGGCTGCTCCCCGCGACCGAAGACCCGTCCGGTGACCTGGCAGCAGCTGTCGCGTCCGAGTTGGAGGCGAGCGGCCGCACCGCCGTCGTGGTCCTGCGGGACGGCGTCCCGGCCGGTGTGCTCGGTGTCGCCGACCAACTGCGCCCGGACGCCGCGGTCACCGTGGCCGCGCTCGCCGAACTGACCGGCAGTGCACCGATGTTGCTCACCGGAGACAATCCCCGCGCCGCCGCGCGCCTCGCCGCCGACGTGGGCATCACCGATGTCCGCGCCGGGCTGCTGCCCGAGAACAAGGTGGCCGCCGTCCGCGAGCAGGAAGCCGCCGGACGCAGGGTGCTCGTGGTCGGCGACGGGGTCAACGACGCCCCCGCCCTGGCCGCCGCGCACACCGGCGTCGCCATGGGACGAGCGGGCTCCGACCTCGCCCTGGAGACCGCCGACGTCATCGTGGTCCGCGACGAACTCGCCACCGTCCCCAGGGTGATCGCCCTCTCGCGCGCGGCACGGCGGCTGGTGGTCCAGAACCTCGTGATCGCCTCGGTGTTCATCACCGTCCTGGTCGTCTGGGACCTGGCGGGCCACCTCCCGCTCCCGATCGGCGTCCTCGGCCACGAGGGTTCCACCGTCATCGTCGGCCTCAACGGCCTGCGCCTGCTACGCGAGAGCGCCTGGACCCGCGCCGCCGAGGGGATGCCCCGCCGGACCCCCGACGCCGTCGAAGTCGCGGCAGGGGAGGCTCCGCGCACCTGAGTGTTCCGTACACTCCGGCGATCGCCCCGACCATCGCCGGCCGCGAGAGACCGCCACACCGCCACGAGCCCGCGAACCACCCGGCCACAGTCACCGCGCAGCAGGGCGCGGCTTAAAATCAGGCCGCCATGACAACACCCGCCAACGCCTCAGCCCCGCAATCGCGGCCCGCCCCCGGACCCTTCCGCAGTTTCGTGGCGGTCGGCGACTCGTTCACGGAGGGCATGTCGGATCCGTATCCGCCCGCCACCCACCCGGACGGCGTCTACCGGGGCTGGGCCGACCTCCTCGCCGACCGCCTGGCCGACGCGAGCCCGGGCCTGCGGTACGCCAACCTCGCCGTGCGCGGCAAGCTGATCCGCCAGATCGCCGACGACCAGGTGCCGACGGCCGCCGCGTTCCGTGCGGATCTGACCACGTTCGCCGGCGGGCTCAACGACGTGCTGCGGCCTCGCTGCGATCTTCCGGCGGTACGCGCGGCGCTGGAGGAGTCCGCCGCGGCACTCGCCGCCGCGGCCGGTCACCTGGTGCTCTTCCGCAGCACCGATCCCACCAGGCGGCTGAGGTCAAGCGCCCGACTGATGCCCCGCATCGAACAGTTGATCGCTTTCGTGGACGAACTCGGGACGCGGCACCACGCCACCGTCGTCGACCTGTTCACCGTACGCGCGTTCGACGACCCGAGGCTGTGGGCCGCCGACCGCCTGCACCTGTCCGCCGAAGGCCACGCCCGCGTCGCCGAGGCCGTGTGCGAAGCCCTCGGCCTCCCCCACGACCCCGCATGGCGCGACCCGCTTCCCCCAGCGGCGCCTGCCCCCTGGCTCGACCGCCGCCGCAGCGACGCCCAGTGGGCGAAGGTGCACCTCGGCCCCTGGCTCTACCGCCGCGCCACCGGCCGTTCCTCGGGCGACAACCGCGCCCCCAAGCACCCGGACCTGCTGCCGTGGCCGACCGTCACCCGCGCGAAACCCGGCCCGGAACCCCAGTCGTCTTAAGGTCGAAGGAGCCGACGTGACAGGCACCCATCGGATCACCGCGGCACCGGACGTCGAGTTGTGGGCCGAGGAGGCCGGCGACGGCTCCCCGCTCGTGTTGGTGCCGGGAGCAGGCGGCGAGCACTCGACCTGGGACGGACTCTGGTCGGAGTTGACGAAGCAAAACCGGTGCGTACGCTACGACTTGCGCGGCTGCGGCGCCTCCCAAGACCCTTCGACCGCGCCCTTCCGGCATGCCGACGATCTCGCCGCGTTGCTCGACGGGCTGGGCATCGACCGGGCCACCGTGGCCGGTGTCTCGATGGGCGGCCGCATCGCCGTCGACTTCGCGCTGGCGTATCCGCAGCGGGTCGACCGTCTGGTGCTGATCAGCCCCGGCCTTGCCGGTTGGGATTGGTCCACGCCCTGGCGGATGCGGTGGCAGGAGCTGCACGAGGCAGCGCACGGCGGTGACCTCGACCGCACCCGGGACTTGTGGTTCCGTCACCCGCTGTTCGCCACGGCTCGACGCACGCCGGAGGCCGCTGCACGGCTGCGCGCGGCAATCGCGAAGGACGCTTGCCGGGTATGGCTGGACGCCGATCGCGAGATCCCGCCCCTGCGGCCGCATGTGGAAAGCCTCGGTGAGGTGGCGGTGCCGGTTCTGCTGGTCACCGGCACCGACGACCTGGAGGACTTCCGGGTGATCGCCGAAGTCGTTGCGGCGATGGCGGCGAACGTACGTCGAGTCGACGTACCGGACGCGGGGCATCTGGTGCACCTGGAACGCCCGGCGGAGACCGCCGCCGCGGTCACGGCGTTTCTGGCGGAACGTCACCCATCGCTGCCATGACAGGCGATGCACCGGCCGCCACACAACGGGCACCGAGGCCCGCTTCGCCGGAACCCAGCGATTCACAAGTCCTGTCAGCCACCCGGTAGTTCACTCGCGTGACCGCTCGCCTGCGGCGATCAGGGGATCACGATTTCGGCGAATGCGAGCGACCGGGCCGTGAGTTGCGGTGGTGCGACCGGGCAGGGACCCCGCGATTAGGGTGGTGGGATGCGAATCTCGGTTGCAGACCGCCGTGCGCGGCTCGCTGTGCGCCACCAGTTGGCTCCGTCGTGCCGAGCCAAGTCGGTGGAGGACACCGCCGAACGGCTCGTCGGGCTGCATGCCACCGACTCCGCGAGTGTCGTGCTGTCGTCGTGGGCTCGGTCGGCCGACCGGGATTGTGTGACATCGGGCTTGGACCAAGCCCTGTACGCACAACGCACCCTGCACCGCATGCACTGCATGCGGCGCACCCTCTTCGTCGTCCCCACGCACCTGGCACCTGTGCTGCACGCCTCCACCACACGTGACGTCGCCGCACGCGAACGCGCGGGGGTACTCAAACTCCTCGCCGCGACCGGGCCGGAGCGTGACGCGGCGTGGCTCGCGGCAGCGGAGGACGCGGCGTTGGCCGCGCTGCGTCGCCTCGGGGAAGCCGGCACGCTGGAGATCACCGCCGAAGTACCGGAGCTCCAGCAGACGATCGTCATGTCACCGGGCAAGCGCTACGAAGCGATACAGCGTGTGGGCAGCGCGGTCCTGCGCCTGCTCGCCATGGACGGCCGTGTTCGCCGAAGTCGACCGATAGGCGGCTGGACGTCCGGCCAATTCCGCTACGAAGTGGCCCAGGAACCACCGGACATCGACCCGGACCACGCCCGCGCCGACGTCGTCCGGCGGTGGCTCGCCTGCTACGGCCCCGGCACAACAGACGACGTGAAGTGGTGGACCGGTTGGCCCGTCAAAGACGTACGCAAGGCGCTGGCCCGCATCGGCGCACGCGAAGTGGACCTTGAGGAGGGCACCGGCTGGGTAACGCCCGACGACGCGGACACGTCGGACACGTCGGACACGGATGCGGACACCGAGGAGCCGTGGGCCGCGCTGCTGCCGACCCTGGACCCCGCCACCATGGGGTGGAAACACCGTGATTGGTACGTGGACCCGGCTCTGCGCCCGCAGTTGTACGACACCGCCGGCAACGGCGGCCCCACGGTGTGGTGGAACGGCGAGATCATCGGCGCATGGGCGCAACGCGCCGACGGCGAGGTCGTGTGGCGCCTCCTGGTCGACCGCGGCACCGAGGCCCGCGAAGCGGTACGCGCCGAGGCGCACAACCTGCAAACCTGGCTGGCCCACCACCGCTACACAGTCCGCTACTCAACCCCTCTGACCCGCGAACTGACGGCCTGACCCGACCCCGTCACCACAGGCAAACTCCCGCGTCACCCCGTCGGCGACGTGCCGGCTCGGGCGGGGTGTGTCGGTGTTGACGCACCCCGCGCCGGCCGTCAGGCCTGTTCGGTGCGCAGCAGGCGCAGGAAGGCCTTGATGCCGGCGATGACTTCCTGGTTGTCGGTGAGCCTGTTCACGGTGTCCTCGAAGCGCCGGCCCATGGCATCCATCTGCCGGTCCGTCCGGGCGTCGCGGGCGGCCATCGCCTCGACCGTCTTCTCGATCAGCGCGCGCAACTCGGCGTCCTGCTCGGCCAGTTCCTCGATGCGCCGGTACAGGGTCTCCAAGGACGCCTCCGCCTGCGTGACCCGGCCGCGCAGCTCGACGACGTTTTCGTGCGGGTACTGGACCTCCTTGAGCATGCCGATGAGGCGTCGGCGCAGGTGCGCGAAGTACGCCTGCGCAGGACGGAAGGCGGTGCTCAGCAGGTAGAAGCCGGAGAAGTAGTAGCCGATCTCCTCGCCGGAGAAGTACGTGACGACGGCAACGACCGCGGCCGAAACCACGTGCGCCCCGATCGCCGCCCATTTGAGGCGCGCCGCCAGGCGTACGGCCTCCGCCTCGCGCGCGTCCGGGATCTCGGTGCCCTGTTCACGCGCGAGGTGGATCTCCTGGATCACCGTGCGCGCCTGGAAGTGCAGGCTCCACGGCACGGTCAACAGCACGACCTGCCACATCAGGAACAGCGCTCCCGCGCCGAACGCCAGCAGATCCGACAGCGACAAGTCCGTCGTGAAGTACAGAATCGTGCCGGTTATCGCGGCACAGAACGCCAGAAAACCCATGACCTTGGACACGGCGTGCCTTCCCTCCACCCGAAGGGCGGCTCCCCCGCCCCGACAAGGGGACGGTCCACGGTGGTTTCCGGTTTCCGGTTTCCGGGGCGTGTTGCGGGTCGGGCGTTTCCGATCGCCCGTTTCCGGTTGCCGTCGGTGTCCGCCCGGCGCAGGCTCAAAGGCACGGAACGCCTGCCGACACACCGACGGAGCAGCCCCATGACCGACAGCGCCATTCCGCAGAGCGAACTGACCGGCTCGTACACGATCGACCCCGCACACACGCGGATCGGCTTCTCGGCCCGGCACGCGATGATCACCAAGGTCCGTGGCTCGTTCAACGAGTTCGAGGGCAAGGCCCACGTGGACGGCGACGATCCGTCCCGCTCCCGGGCGAATGTCACGATCAAGGCCGCGAGCATCGACACGCGGAACGAGCAGCGCGACGGCCATCTGCGGACCAACGACTTCCTGGACGCGCCCGCGTATCCCGACCTCACGTTCGTCTCCACCGCGGTCGAACCCCTCGGCAACGACAAATACCGGCTGACCGGCGACCTCACGATCAAGGACGTGACGCGGCGCCTCAGCATCGATTTCGATTACCTCGGCGCCGCCCGCGACCCGTTCGGCAATCTGCGCGTGGGTTTCGAGGGGTCTGTTCCGATCCACCGCAAGGATTTCGGCATCACCTGGAATGCGCCGCTGGAGACGGGCGGGGTCCTGGTGAGCGACAAGATCACCATCGAACTCGAGGTCTCGGCCATCAAGGACACAGAGGACGAGGCCGCAAGCGCGTAGCCCCGACGCGTTCACCCGTTCCGGTGAAGGACACGGTCGGTTTCGGTTCTGGGCGGTGCATGCGGGTGGCGAACGCGGGTGCGACGGACGACGCGACCGACAAGGCGACGACGACGCTGCGCAGGCACGCGGGAAAGCAGTTCGCCAGGCTGAAAGGCGGATTCGCGGGCCGTTGTACCGCACGGGCGTTCGAGATCCAGATCACCGACCGCATGATGGCGCTGGCGGCGCAGGCGTTCCTGGCGCTGATGCCGCTGGTGATCGTGGTCGCCTCGGCGGCACCCGACTCGGTGACCGACGGCCTTGTGAACGTGCTGCGCAAGCGCGTCGGATTGGGCGGCGGCAGCACCACGCGGACCGTCGAAGCCATCGCGTCGTCCGCCACCGAGACGAGCGTGACCGTCATCGGCTTCCTGATCGTGCTCCTGGCCGCGACGAGTTTCAGCCGCGCGTTACAGCGGGTGTACGAACGGGCGTGGCGGCTCCCGGCGGGCGGGCTCCGCAGCGCGTGGCGGCCGTTGGCGTGGATCGTCGGGATCGTCGTGTACTTCCTGGTCCTCGGTCTGGCGTTCAAGGTGTCCGCCGGCGGCGGGCCGTGGACGCTGTTGCGTACGGTCATCACCACGGCGGGTTCGCTCCTGCTGTGGTGGTGGTCGCCGTTCGTGCTGCTGTCCGGCCGCGTGCGCTGGCGGGCATTGCTGCCGACCGCGCTGGCGACGACGTGCGGGACGCTGCTGCTGGGTGTGTTCTCCGCGCGCTACGTCCCGCATCTGCTGTCGACCAATGAGCGGCGCTACGGGACCATCGGCGTCGCGTTCACGATCGAGTCGTGGCTGGTGCTGTTGTTCGCGGTGGTCGTCGCCGCGACGGTGGTGGGATCGGTGCTGGTCGAGTTGCCCGGGCGGCTCGGCAGCTGGGCTCGGGGGGCGTCGGCCCCGGACGCCTGGCGGCGGGTGCCCCGGCGCGAGGCCCGGGCGAAGAACGGCCGCGACCAGGCCCCGGGCGACCACGAGAACGGACGGAAGAGTGCCGAGTGAGCCGGGCTTCGGCCCCCCGGGGCACGCCGCGCAGCCCGAGGCGGCGATTCGGCCCCCCGTTGCGCCCTGGCCGAAACGGCGACACCTCCGCCGCCCGGCGTCACCCGGCATCGCCCCGTTTCCTCCCACCCCGCATCCCCCGCGCCGAATCCGCCGCTCAAAGACCCGCCGCGCTGCGGTTCGACCCCGCGCGGCAGCCGTCTCCGAATCTGCGTTCGATGTGCGCGATGCCCCCGTGCACGCCCAGTAGTCTCGGGCGTTGACATCTGTTTCCTTCGGTCACTGGGGACACGCCATGCCAGCGGCAGCCAGCACGCCCCGCCTCGACCAGCGCCCCGAATGGGCGGCGCTGCGCAGGCACCACGACGAGACCCTCCGCGCGGCCCACCTGCGCGAGTTGTTCGCTGCGGACCCCGGGCGCGCGCAGCGCTATCGCCTTCAGGTCGGCGACCTCTACCTGGACTACTCGAAGCACTTGGTGACCGACGAGACGCTTCGCCTGTTGCGCGAACTGGCGGCGGCGTGCGATGTCGCGGGGCTGCGCGAACGCATGTTCCGCGGCGAGAAGATCAACACGACCGAGGACCGCGCCGTACTGCACACGGCGTTGCGGGCGCCGCGCGACGCGGTGGTGGAGGTCGACGGACGCAATGTCGTCCCGGACGTGCACGCGGTGCTCGACCAGATGGCGGCGTTCGCCGACGACGTCCGCTCCGGCGCGTGGACCGGGCACACGGGCCGGCCGATCCGGAACGTCGTGAACATCGGTATCGGCGGTTCGGACCTGGGCCCGGCGATGGCGTACGAGGTCCTGCGCACGTTCACAGACCGCGAGTTGACGGTGCGCTTCGTCTCGAATGTCGACGGTGCGGACCTGCACGAGGCGGTGCGCGACCTGGACGCCGAGGAGACGCTGTTCATCGTGGCGTCCAAGACGTTCACCACGATCGAGACCGTCACCAACGCCACGTCGGCGCGCGAGTGGCTGCTCGCCGAGCTGAAGGCGGGGCCGGAGGCGGTCGCGCGACACTTCGTGGCGCTGTCGACCAATGCAGAGAGGGTCGCGGAGTTCGGCATCGACACCGCGAACATGTTCGAATTCTGGGACTGGGTGGGCGGCCGCTACTCGTATGACTCGGCGATCGGCCTGTCGCTGATGATCGCCATCGGCCCGCCGCGTTTCCGCGACATGCTGGACGGCTTCCGCCTGGTCGACGAGCACTTCCGCACCGCTCCGCCGGAACAGAACGCGCCGCTGCTGCTGGGCCTCATGGGCATCTGGTACGGCGACTTCTTCGACGCGCAATCGCACGCCGTCCTGCCGTACTCGCACTATCTGTCGAAGTTCACCGCGTACCTGCAACAACTCGACATGGAGTCGAACGGCAAGTCGGTGGACCGCGACGGCAACCCGGTGACGTGGCAGACCGGTCCGATCGTGTGGGGCACACCCGGCACCAACGGCCAGCACGCGTACTTCCAGTTGATCCACCAGGGCACGGAACTCATCCCGGCCGATTTCGTCGGCTTCGCGCGGCCGGTCGGCGAGCTGTCCCCGGCGTTGGCCGCACAGCATGACCTGCTGATGGCGAACTTCTTCGCCCAGACGCAGGCCCTCGCCTTCGGCAAGACACCGGATGAGGTGCGCGCGGAAGGGGTGCCCGAGACACTTGTGCCGCACAAGACGTTCCGCGGCAACCACCCGAGCACGACCATCCTCGCGAGCGAGCTGACGCCGTCGGTGCTGGGGCAGTTGGTCGCGTTGTACGAGCACAAGGTGTTCGTGCAAGGGGCCATCTGGAACATCGACTCGTTCGACCAGTGGGGTGTCGAGCTCGGCAAGGTCCTGGCGAAGAAGATCGAACCGGTGCTGACGGGTGAGGCCGGCTCCGACGGCCTCGATGCGTCGACCGCCGAGCTGGTCGCGAAGTACCGGGAGCTGCGCGGGCGTTGAGTAGGTTGGCTGCGCCGAAACGACGGCCGCGCAGGCTTGTCGGGGCCGGCCATACCGCTTGAAGCATGCTTTTCTTCCCGGCGTCCAACCATCACACGGCAGCGAGCCGGGACGACCGGCTCCGAGAAGTCGTGCGGTGCCCGGCAAAGTCGAACACCGAGCCGGTCAGGCGGGCATTCCGCTGAGACGCGCTTCGCGGCTCGGCACAGACGAACACCGGGCAGGTCGGGGAAGGCCAGGCCACTGACGGCCTCGGCCCTCCCCGACTGCCGCCACGCGCGGGGGGACTCGCATGGCGCCTTGTCAATCAGACCGGCCCGGACGCGCGCCAGACCGTCAGCCACCCTGGATCGGGGCCAAGCCAGTCCGGGGCCACGCCGGGCCCGACCACGCCGGGCCGAAGCAGCACGTCCGGCCCGGGTTTGCCGCCGAGGTACTCACGCCCGTTCCGCGGCGCGGGCCGCTTCCCCCTTTCGTGCCATGGCGCACGCCACCCTGCGCGACAATCCATGTATGGAATCCGTGCCCGTCTCGTGCGATGTCGATCTCGGCCGTGCCGCGTTGCTTCCCGACGTCGACCGGGCGCGCGCGTGGCTTCTGACGCTGGACGGCTCGCCGCAGTCGTACGTCGACCTCGACGCCCCCGACCACGTCGAGTTCGAGTACGCGCGCAGGCTCGCGCACGTGATCGACCTGGCCGGGCCACCCGGTGCCGCGTCGGACGTCCTGCACTTGGGCGGCGGCGGGCTGACCCTGCCGCGCTACACCGAGGCGACGCGTCCGGGTTCGCGCCAGCACGTGATCGAAGTCGATGCGGCACTGATCGATTTCGTTCACAAACACATGCCACTTCCGTCGGGTGCGGACATCGCCGTGGAGGCTGCGGACGCCCGTGCGGCGCTGGCGGCCCGCGCCGACGCCTCGGCGGACATCGTGGTCGCGGACGTCTTCGGCGGCTCGCGCATCCCGGCGCATCTGACCGCGCTGCCGTTCGTCGCCGACGTGGCGCGCGTCTTGCGTGCACACGGGGTGTACGCGGCCAATCTCGCCGACGGCGGCGCGCTGGATTTCCTGCGCGGACAGGTCGCCACCGCGTGCCACGTGTTCGCCCATGTGTGCGTGCTCGCGGAGGACACGCAGTGGGACGGCACGCGGTTTGGGAACGCGGTGCTCGTGGCGTCGCAACTGCCCCTGCCGGTGAAGGAGTTGGCTCATCGGGTCCACGATGACGCGTATCCGGCGGTGGTCGTCCACGGTGTCGGCCTGGCCGCCTTCGCTGCGGGCCGCGAGCCGGTGACGGACGCGTCCGCGACCGGCTCACCGGCGCCGCCGCGCGGGGTGTTCGGCATCGGATGACCACTGCCGTTGCCGCCCGTCAGCGTCCTCCGTGCACGGGGACGACAGCGCCGGTCACAAACGACGACTGGTCCGACAGCAGCCACATCACGGCGTCCGCGACCTCCGCGGCGGTTCCCGGACGACCCATCGGGACAGACGGCGCCAACTCCGCGAGCCGGTCCGGCCGGCCGGCTGCGGCGTGCAGGCCGGTGTCGACGAGTCCGGGCGAGACTGCGTTGACCCGGATACCCTCCGCCGCGACCTCGCGGGCGAGCCCGACCGTGAGTGTGTCCACGGCCCCCTTGGTGGCGGCGTAGTGCACCCACTCTCCGGCGCTGCCGAGGCGTGCGGCACGCGACGAGACGTTCACGATGAGGCCGCCGGGGCCGCCGTGCCGCGTGGACATGCGGCGTACCGCCTCGCGGGCGCACAGCATCGCACCGATGACGTTGACTTCGACCGTTCGGCGCAGAACGTCCGTGCCGAGATCGTCGAAGCGACCGTGCGCGCCGACGATTCCGGCGTTGTTGACGAGCGCGGTCACCGGTGCGCCGAGCCGGACGGCGGCCTCGTCGAACATGCGCACGACATCCGCTTCGACCGACACGTCCCCGCCGACCGCGACGGCGCGCCCACCGGATGCGTCGATCGCCGCGGCCACGGTATCGGCTCCGGCGGAGTCGGTCGCGTAGTTGACCGCGACCGCCCATCCCGCGTCGGCCGCCGCGCGGGCCACAGCGGCGCCGATGCCCTTGCCGGCGCCCGTGACCAGGAGTGTGCCCGGTGTCTGCATACAAAGCCTCCCGAACTCGTTTGGTTTGCCCGTGTTTTGCGTCGGTGATCCAAGCACGGCCCCGCCTGGTGGCGCCGCTTACGGACCGGTAACGTCCCTGGCGTCCGTCGAGGAACGCGGGCCGGTAGGCAACAGGCTCCGGCCGGCCCGGTGTTCGTGTGAGAGGAGTCCGGTGCCCATGCCCCCGTCCCCGGGGCGACACATACGGTCCACCGCCGTGGCGGTGACGCTGACGCTGGGTGTCGCCGGCGCGTTGGTCGCGTGCGGCGGCGACGGCAAGAAGAAGGCCGACTGGGCGGAGATCTGCGTCCGGAAGGCGGAGCAGATCCGGGTGTCGGACGCGGAGTGCGCGAACAACCGCACCGGTGCCATCGCCGGTTGGTACTACATCCCACGCAAGTCCGGCGGCAAGAGCAACTTCGTTCCGGCCGTGAGCAGTTCCATCACGTCGATCAGGGGCGGCACCTTCGATCGGCCGCGCAAGGGCAAGATCCTTCGTGGGACCTTCGGAACGTCCGGCCAAGGCTCCGGCGGTGGCGGCAGCTCGTCCGGAGGCAGTTCCTCGGGAGGCGGATCGTCCGGGGGCAAAGGCGGAAGCAGCGGCGGCAAGGGCAGCGGCGGAGGCCGCCGCTGACCGCAGCCCCGCCACCGCGAGACGACACCTCGCGACTCGACCGCGTCCCGGCATCACCCCACCGCGGCCCGAGACGAGGACCACCATCGCGCGCCTTACGCCTCGGCCCGGGTGAAAACCAGGGACGCGTTGTGCCCGCCGAAGCCGAACGCGTTCGTCAGGGCCGCCGGCACGGGTCCGCGGCGCGGGCGCCCGGTCACGACGTCGAGCTTCACCTCGGGATCGATCTCGTCGAGGTTGCGCGTCGCGGGCACGACGCCGTCGCGTACCGCGAGGATCGCCGCCATGGCGCCCAACGCCCCTGCGGCACCGAAGAGATGCCCGGTCATGGACTTGGTCGCGGTCACCACCGGATGGACGCCGACGGCTTCGGCGATCGACTGCGCCTCGACCAGATCGCCTTTGGGTGTCGACGTGGCGTGTGCGTGAACGTGCGCGACGTCCTGGGGTGCGAGCCCCGCGTCCGCCAACGCCGCGCGCATTGCCCGCACTTGGCCCTCGTGATGGCCGGCGGTGATGTGGAAGGCGTCCGAGGTCACCCCGGCGCCGGCGAGACGCGCGTACGGCCGGGTGCCCCGGGCCGCTGCGGACTCCGCGCGTTCGAGGATGACGACGCAGGCGCCTTCACCGATCACGAGCCCGTCGCGGCCGACGTCGAACGGACGTGACGCCGCCCCGGGTTCGTCGTTGCGCGTCGAATGCGCCCGCGCCTGCGCGAATCCGGCCAGCGGCAGCGCGTGTACACACGCCTCGGCACCGCCCGCGACCACCACGTCCGCTCGGCCGAGCCGGATCAGGTCCATTCCCCACGCGATCGCCTCGGCACCCGACGCGCACGCGCTGACCGGCGTGTGGGCCCCGGCCCGCGCCCCCAGATCGATGCTGACGTGGGCGGCCGGCCCGTTCGCCATGAGCATCGGCACGGTGTGGGGCGACACGCGGCGCGCCCCCGATGCCTCCAGGACGTCGTCCTGGGCGAGCATCGTGAGCGCTCCGCCGGTCCCCGTGCCGATGACGACCGCGAGGCGTTCCGGAGCGACGTCGGGCGCCCCGGCATCGCGCCAGGCCTCGCGGGCGGCCACCACCGCGACCTGCTGGCAGCGGTCCATGCGGCGGGCCGCGACGCGGTCCAGCACCGTGGTCGGCTCGACCTTGAGCCGCGCGGCGATGCGTACCGGCGACGTGGCCGCCCACGGGTCGTCGATCGTGCGTACGCCGGACTCCCCGGCCAGCATCGCGGCCCACGTCGAGGCGACGTCTCCGCCCAACGGCGTCGTCGCCCCGAGTCCGGTCACCGCGATGGCCATATCCGCGCCGCGCATGGACGGCTCCCTCCGGTTTGTGAGAACAGCACAAGTCTGATCAGCCGAGCCGATCCCCGAAGATCAACTCGATTGCCAGAATCCCAGGACAACGGGCAGATTGAAGGCACGACCGCCAACCGAGTCGACGCAGTTGGTTTTGTAGGAATCCGCTATGCACGGGATCTCGGCCAGGCCGTAGGGTCGGGCACGCCCGCGCGCGAGACGCGGCGCCGGGCCTTGTGTTCTTCGGGGGTCTCCGGGTAGCAGCCTGGGGAACGTCCCGTACGACGAAAGGCGACGCCATGAGCGGGTTCCTCGACAAGGCCAAGGAAAAGGCCCGGGAGACAATGTCCACCGGAAAGCAGAAGGCCGACGAGTTCCAGGCGAACCGCGCGCAGGCGGATCTGTACAAGCAACTCGGTGCGGCGTACTACGCCGAGCAGCGCCGCGGCGCTCCGCACGACGAGGTCTCACGCCTCGTCGCCAAGCTGGACGAGCACGAGCGCGCCCACGGCCCGTCGACCGGGGACAGCCCGTCGGACGGGCCGGGACCGGTGGGCCTCGCCTGATGGCCCCGGCGCGGCGCCGAGCCGCGTCCGCAGTCCTTGCCCGGTTTCGACCACGGAGCCACCGACCACCGACTCACGAGGCGCCGGGTCCTGACCAGCCTCCGCGCGACGCGCGGGAGCCACGTCGGGACTCGGCGCCTCGCATGTGCGACCGGGCCCGGCGGCTCACCCCGGACCGAAGCGGATCACCGTGATCGACGGGCGCCGTTTGCGGACCACCGGGATGAGGTGCGCGCGGGGGGCGAGGTGCGTGTAGAAGAAGCCGCGACCGCGCACGAGCGACAGGTCGCGGACCTCGACGATGTTCGGGTGGGCGCCGTGCAGCTTCCAGCGCTCGGACGCGTCCATGCCCCACGGCATCGGCGGAGCCACGTAGCCCTCGCGGGTCTTGACTCGCCCCTTGACCGTCTGCGCGCTGAACCAGCGCGGCACGGCGTCGAGCACGAGTTCGCCGCCAGGGAGGCGTTCGGCGCAGCGGGCGATGAGGCGCCGTACTTCGGCGGGCTGGAGGTACATCAGCAGGCCCTGCGCGGTGACCAGGACGCCGTGGGACGCGTCGAGGCCGTCCATCCACTCTTCGTCGAGCGCCGAGCACGCGATCAGGCGCACCCGCTCGTCGCCGGGCAGCAGGCGCCGACGCAGTTCGATGACCTCGGGACGGTCGACGCTCAGCCAGTGCACACTGCCGTTGTCGACGCGCCAGAACTGCGTTTCGAGGCCTTCGCCGAGGGCGACGACCGTGCCCTCCGGGTGTGTGCGCAGGAAGGCTTGGACCTCTTGGTCGAACGTGCGTGCGCGCAATGCCTGCCCCTGGGCGCTCCCCATGTCGCCTTTGCCGAAGCGTCGTTCGAACGGGTAGTCGATGGCGTCCAACAGTTCGACGGCCATCGGGTCGTCGAGGACGGCATCGGGCCGCCGGGCCTCCATCGCCCGGTGGTACAGGGTCCACAGCAGCGTTTCGGAGAGCCCGTCGAGTGCGACGCGGACCCGCGGACCGTTCGTGGTCGCCGTTGCCATGTCGACCTCCTCCGTGCCCACCGTAGTGCGGCGGGCGGAAAGGTTCAGCCGTTCCCGCCGGGGCCGCCGAACGCCGGGCCGTCGAAGCGATCGAGGGTCACGAAGTCCTCGACGGGGCGGCGGGTCAGCTTGCGGGGGTGGCGGTCGGGGACGCCGATGGCCAGCATCGCGGCGATCGCGTAAGGCTGCGGCAGTCCGAGCAGTTCCTTGGCCTCGGCTTCGCGGCGGCACAGGAACGTCGTGAGGACGCCGCCCAGGCCCTCATTCCGGGCGGACAGCAGGATGTTCTGGGCGAACGGGTATACCGACCCGCCGCCGACCACGCTCTGTCGCGGCAAGTCGCCATCGGTGACCGCGAGTTGCCGCAGGTCAACGGCCAACACAGCGAGCACCGGTGCTCGTTCCAGTTCCTCGACGAACCGGTTGCGGGCCACCGGCGCGGTGAAGTCGACGTCCCCGGGCGGCTGTTGCCAGCGTCCGTCCTCGCCCGGGGAGAACGGGACGTGGCCGGCCGCGACGTACGCCGCATACTCCTGGTAGCCGGCCAGCGACAGAGCGCGGATCTTCGCGCGCACCTCGGCGGAGCGCAGCACGATCACATGCCAGCCCTGGCGATTGCCGCCGCTGGGTGCGAAGCGGGCATTGTCGAACACGCGCGCGAGTGTGGCATCGGGCACCGGCTCGTCGCGAAACCGCCGCACGGCCCCGGTCGTCCGCACCACATCGGCGAACTCCATCGTCGTCCTCCTCGTCACCATGCATAGTCTGGAGCGACCCCGACCGCGCGTTCCGAGGAGGAACCATGCCACAGCCGCAAGGCCCCGAACTCGAACGGGTGCGCGCTCGGCGCGATCAGCTTCGCAACCGCTACCTTCTCGGCGCCGCCGAACGGCCGACGCCTCCCACCCGTGGCATCCACCACGCGGCGTTCATTTGCCGGGATGTCGAGGAGACCATCCGCTTCTACCAGGAGTTCCTCGGCTTTCCGCTCGTGGAGTTGGTCGAGAACCGTGATTACGCCGGGTCCAGCCACTTCTTCTTCGATCTGGGCAACGGCAATCTCCTGGGCTTCTTCGACTTCCCCGGGCATGAGCACCCGCCCTTCGACGAGACGCTCGGCGGCATCCAGCACCTGGCCCTGTCGGCGGACGAGGCCCGGTTCGAGGAGCTGAAGCGCACGCTCGACGAGGCGGGCATCGCGTATCTCGGCCCGGACAGGGGTGTCGAGGACAGCCTGTACATCCAGGACCCGAACGGCCTGCGCGTCGAGTTCTACCGGGAGCTGCCGGGCGTGTTCCTCGGCCGACGTCTGACCGGCCGCTGATTCGGGGGCGGCGCCACGGCACGCCGGTGCCCGCGGCCTCGGCTGAGGCC
>NZ_JBPKBI010000016.1:40237-46972 GCF_051388935.1 Yinghuangia sp. YIM S10712 | reverse complement strand
GCCCGCGGCCTCGGCTGAGGCCGCGGGCACCGGAAGTCCGGATCATGGCGGGCCGGTCACGCCGGCGACATCATCCAGGGCTCGTGCAGGTCGAGGTATGTCACGTCCTGCATGAGGTTTTGCTCCTGCTCGAAGACGTCCCGCAACTCGGGTGGCACCTCGCGGTGTTCACCCTCGCGAGCAGCCGCCTCCGAGGTGAAGTACACCGTCTCGGTGAAGCCTCCGTCCCCGTGCAGCGCCGTGGTGCTGCCGATGACGTCGGGGCGGAATTCCGCGATCCGGTCGTCCATCTCCCGGTTCAACTGCCGCATGCGCTCGACGTCGGTGACGCGTCCTTGGATGACCTGGACGAATCCCGCGTCGTCCGAGCCGCCGCGGCCGTGCGTCTCGGTTTGCGCGCAGTCGTGGAACGTCACGCCGCCGTCGAACATCTGCTCCGTCTCGCGCCACCAGGCGGTCTGCTCGGGACGGTCGCTGTTGCGGCGCGCCGCGTCGGGCGAGTCGAAGCGGACGACCCCGACGAACGTGCCGTCGTCTGCGACACCGCCCGTCGAGCCGAGCCACCCCCGGGCGCCGGTGCCGAGTTCACGGCGCCAGCGCTCCATCTGCGCCTTCAGCCCGGCCGGGTCTTTGGTGTGGCCCTGCATGACCTGGATGAACACCGCGGCCTCCGCCTCGGTCACGCGGCGCCGAGTCGACGCGGACGACGCGTCGCCACGACCACCGTGCCGCCGGCCGCGACCAGGCCGAGTCCGGCGAGGGCGAGCATCGCCGCGTCAACGCTTGCTCCGGTCCGGGGCAGGCCGACGACGGTCGGGAATCCCTCGGGACCGCACTGGATTTCGGCCGACGCGCCGCCGACCGTGACCCGCACGTGGCCGGTGCTCAGGGTCTGGACATCGGTGCCCGCCGCGGTGGTGAAGTGCGTGCCCGGGCCGTTGGTGAGGTACTCGCGTCCCTCCGCCCCGGCGATGCGCAGATCGCCGACGGCGGCGCAGGCGACGATGTCGCCGTTGGTGAGGATGATGCTGCCGCCCTCGGTGCGTCCCTGGATCGGCGACGCCGTCGGCGCGGTGGGCTCGGCAGGGGCGTGCGTGCTCTCGGCGGACGCGCCGGCCTCCGGGGCGACCGCGTCGTTGCCCGACGCCGCGGCGTCGTCCGAGCCGGTCGCGTCCCAGTAGCCGGAGCCGGAGGACTCCGCCGACTCGGGAGACTCCGATGACTCGTCGGATTCGGTGGAGCCGAGGGAGTCCCAGTAGCCGGAGCCGCTGGACTCCGACGATTCCTCGGAGTCGGGCGATTCGGTGGACTCGGTCGACTCGCCGGACGCGGCGGACTCCGAGGACTCAGCCGCCTCGGCGGCGTCCGCGGCCTCACCGGATTCGGCAGCCGCCTCGGCCTCCGCCGACTCGGCGGACTCGGCCGACTCGGCCTCCGCGCCGTCCTTCGGCCCGTTGTCGGACCACGCGCCTTCCGCGTCGGACTCGTTGGCGGCCGACGCCGGTGTCAGCGCTGATGCGGGAGCGGATTCGGCGGCGTACGCGGTCGCCGGCACGGCGGCGGCGAGCACGAGCAGTCCGGCGGCAAGCGCGGGGGCTCGGCCGGTGACGCGGGTCAGGGACGACGACATTGTTCCTCCATGAGACGGGGTGGGGAGCGGCACGGGGGCGCGCTCCGCCTCCGAGTTCCACGCGGAGGAACGGCAAAACAATACTTATCGCTTTATCGCCTATTTGCGGCGCAGACACGCCGCGCGACGCAAGGCAGACGTCACAAGCGCACGACGACCAAGGCGGTGTCGTCGGTGTTCCCGCCGGGAGGCAGCAGCTCGGCGAGGAGCCGGTCGGCAAGGGCTTCCGGCTCCGCTGCGCGGTGCCGGCGCAACGTGGCGGCAAGGCAGGCCAGGCCTTCGTCGATGTCGCGGTCCCGGCGTTCGATCAGGCCGTCGGTGTACAGCACGAGCGTGGCACCGTCCTCGTACTCCGTGGTGGCCTGACTGCGGGGCAGGTGTTCCGGCAGAGCCCCGAGCGGCGGGTCGGTGGCCTGGTCCAGGAAGACGACGACGCCGTCCGCACCCAACAGCGCGGGCGGGACGTTCCCGGCGACGCTGTACGTGATCGTCCGGGCGCTCCGGTGCACCACCAGCGAGGCAACCGCGGCGGACTCCCCGCCCTCGACCGACCGCGCGTACAACTCCAGCGCCTCCAGCGCTTGCGCCGGCCCGTCCGCGACGTGGGCCACCGCGCTGAGGGCGCTGCGCAGTTGCCCCATCACACAGGCCGCGCCGAGGCCGTGGCCGACGATGTCCCCGACGTCGAGGGCCAGACGGTCGCCGGGCAGCTCGGCCAGGTCGAACCAGTCGCCGCAGACATTGAGGCTGCCGACGGCCGGCCGGTACCGCACCGCCACCCGTCGGTCGGCCAGGGCATCGGGGGCCGGCAGCATCGCGGCCTGGAGCGCGAGCGCCACCTCGCGCTCGCGGGCGTGGGCGATTCCCAGCCGCTCGTTGATCTCCTGGAGCTCCCTGGCCCGGTCGTACAACTCGGACTCCAGCACCCGGGCGCGGTCCGCGGCGAGACCTTGGCCGCCGTCGAGTCCGTCTCGGGCGCGGATCAGTTCGGTGACCTCTTCGACCCGGTGCACGATCAGCACGATGCTTCCGTCGGCGTTCTTGACCGGGGTGTTGACGGTGCTCCAGTAGCGTTCCTTGAACACGCCGGGACGGTCCGGCTCCTCGACGTCGTAGCGGTGCAGGGTCAGGGTGTCGCGCTCGCCCGTCGACAGGACCCGCCGAAACGACTCCTGCAGCTTCTTGGCACCGGTCGCCCGCGGATCCGCGGGGTTGTCGGGGAAGAGATCGAACAAGTGGCGCCCCAGCAACTGTTCGCGGCGGCGTCCCGCGACGCTCAGATAGCGTTCGTTGACGTCGGCGACCATCAGGTCCGGGGTCAGCAGGGCGATGGCCCCGGGCAGCGCCTGGTACACGGCCTGGTAGTCGATGTGAGTCCCGCACATGAGCCGACCGCCTTTGTCACCCCGAGATCCCACGTCACATGCCCTGACAACAACGGTGGCACGGTTCAGCGCCGACGACGCGGCTCGACGGCTTCGGGTTTCTCTCCGCCTTGCCGTTCGGCTTGCGACTCGGCTTGCGACTCGGCCTGCGGCTCGGCTGCGGGAAGGCGGCCGGCGCGGACCGCTGCCAGGAGGGCCTGGTGATCGCGTTCGTTCTTATCGGCGTATGCCTCGGCGAACGGCTGGATCGCACTGTCGAACGCGTCCCCGGTGCCCAGGTACGCGGCGATGGCGATGCGGTCGCCGGAGCGCGCGTGGGCGCGGGCGAGAGTGGCCCCGCAGACTTCACCGAATGCCCGCATGCCGCGCGGGACCATCAGCTCCGGCTCGACGATTCCCTTCCAGTCGCGTAGCTGGCGGATGTAGAAGTCGCGGCGGCGGCCGTCGATGCCGTCGACGCGCTCCCAGCCGAGGAAGATATCGCTGGCCGCCTGCATGAGGCGCTGTCCCGCGACGACGCGTTCGCCCTGGTTGGCGTATCCGCTCGCGCCGACGTGGCGGGCGAGCACGGAGGTGTCCGCCTCCTTGGCCTGGAGCAGGAGCGGGTCGGCGTCGTCGCGGCCGAGCAGGAGGAGGATCCAGCAGCGCGTTCCGACACTGCCGACGCCGACGACCTTGCGGGCGATGTCGACCAGCCGGAAGTCGGCCAGCAGCGCACGCCGGTCGGGCTGGAGGGTACGTTGGTAGCGCCTGACGAGTTTTTGGAACTCGCTTTCCAGCGAGCCGTGTTCGCGGTCGGGGAGCAGATCGGCCAGGGGCACCAGCAGCGGCGGATCGGCGGCGATCCGGGCCTGTCCGTCGACGACTTCGGCGAGCTTGCCGAACGCCTGCAGGCTGTCCCGGCCGCGGGCCTTGTCGAGGGCGCGGCTCAGGTTCCTTCGACCGCGCTTGGCAAGATGTGCGGTGGCGAGTTCCTGGAGGCGGGCGGCGTCGATCCGGGCGTACCACACGTCGAGGTTGCGCATCCCGGCGAACCGGTTCATCGCTTCGCGGTATGAGCGGACGGCGGCGCGGACGATGTTCGCACGCTCGGTGTCGGTGAAGCCGTTCGCCCGCGCCGCGATGACCAGGCTCGCGGCCAGCCGCTTGACGTCCCACTCCCACGGGCCCGGGAGGGTCTCGTCGAAGTCGTTGATGTCGAACAGCAGATTGCGCTCAGGTGACGCCAGCAGCCGGAAGTTGAGCATATGCGCGTCGCCGCACAGTTGCGCTCGGATGCCGGTGGTGGGAGTCGCCGCGAGGTCCGCGGCCATGATCGCCGCGGCCCCCCTGTAGAAACGGAACGGCGACTCGGTCATGCGGGAGTACCGGATCGGCACCAGCTCCGGGACCCGGGTCGCGGACTGCTCTTCGAGGATGGCGAGCGGATCAGCCCGCCCCTTCGCCGGCGCGAACTCCGCGTGGCTCGACCGCGGGGCCACGCGCCGGGCGGCCTTGCCCCGTGCCGCCCGCTCCGCCGGGGTCGCCCGAGGTACGGCACGCATCGCAGATGCCGGACGTTGAGCCATGCCAAGCCTCCAGTCCCGATGCCGCCCGGACCACCGGCCAGGTGATCCGCGCCTGGGCGGGCCCATCCTTCGATCATCGCGAATCAGCGTGGGTTCGGCATGTTCTCCGCGGCGGATATGCCTTTTCCGGGTCCGTCCGGGCCCGGATGCCGGTCCTGTGCCACTCTCGCCGTCGTGGACGCTCCGACGATCCGTGGCCTGCCGCTTCCTGCGTCACGGCATGGCCCCGTCCTTCGCCCGCTTCGCCTCCGAACCGGGGCCGCGGCGCTCCGGGTGACGGGTGACGGGTGACCGACAGGACCGGCTGCGGTGTTCCGCTGCCTTCTCGGGACTACTCCGACGGGGCGGTTGTTATGTGGCCGTTCGGGTGGGTAGCCGATCGTTGATCCCTCGCGGATCTTCTGCCCGCGAACGAGATGGTGCACGTTATGGGGCGCGATGCGGATGTCATCCGGGAACTGACCGCGGACCATCGGGAAGTCGAAGGTCTTTTCGAAATGATCGATGCGGTTCCGTCGCACGATCCGGAACGAAAACGGCTGGTGGACGCGCTCGCGGTCGAGCTGGTCAGACTCGCGGTGGCGGAGGAGGAATGCGTGCTGCCCGTGGTGCGCGAGCGGCTGCCCGACGGGCCGGCGCTTGCCGACAAGGAACTGCACGATCTCGGGAACATCGAACGCATCCTCGCCGCGCTGGAGGTTCGTGACGCGGGCGCGGACGACTTCGACCGGCTCGTCGCGGCGCTTGAGGACGAGGTCAGGCGGCACGAACGCGGCGACGAGGAAGGGGTGTTCGTCGAGCTTCGGCGCAATTGCTCGGAGCGGGACCTGGCGGCCATGGGCGACGAAGTGCGCCGGGTGATGCGGTACGCGCGTTCTCGACCGCATCTTCAGACCGTGGACACGCCACCGGAGTACGAGTTGCTCTCCACCGAGAGCGTCCGTTTCGTCGACGGCCTGCGGGCCCTCTTCCGTCGCCGGAGATCGGACTGACGCACGCGGGCCGACGGGCGGATGTTGTTCGCAGGACGGACTGTCGTAGGGACGCCCTCCCCCGGCCGCCGCTTCGCCGCGCCGGAATTCAGTCGGCGGCCGGATCGCTCGGTGTGCTCTCCGGTGTGTTCTCGGGTGTGTTGCCGGGTCGGGTGGGCGGCGCGATCCGCGCGGTCCAGCCGTCGTCGAGTTCGGCGCCGTCGACGGTGATCGCCTCGACGGCTCGCGTCTTCGGGTCGATGTCGGCCTGTACGCCTTCGCCCGAGTAACACGGATAGCCGCTCGCGCCCGTCTCCCCGGTCGCTTCGACGACGGCGGACCGCACGGCCGGGCCACGTGCCTCCTCGGGCATGTCCTGGGCGTTGAAGGGGAAGATCAGGATCCGGAAAAAGTCCGTGGAAGAGCTCATACACCCACGCTATGCCTCGTGGCGCAGGTCGCCGTCGGCCCCGCGCGTGTGTCCGGCGAATCGCGGCAGCCGACGTGCGACGGGCCTTGCCGGGAGCCGGCAAACGGTCGATGACCCTGCTTTGGTATAGATCACGCAAAACCGGCGTGTAGTGCCAACCTGTCGTTGGGGCTGCGCGTCTATTCCGGTCAGGGGAGCATCCCGCTCTCCATGATTCGGAGGCACACATGACCACCACGAGAATGCGCACCCTCCGCAACGCCGCCGCAATCACCGTCGGGGCCGCACTCCTGGCGACGGTCGGCGCCGCCGCACCGGCGTTGGCGGCGGGCGCGTCTCCGCCCGGCGCGGGCGTCGTCCGAGCAGAGCGGGTGGACGTGGTCCACCGCGTGACCGCGTTCTGGGACCAGTACAAGTCCGCGGTGCTCGGCACCAACCCCTACATGAACCCCGAGGAGGTCCGCGGCGAATTCCTGACCGCGGAGCTCAACGCGGAGCTCGACGCGTGGGCCGCCGAAAACGGCGCCGACCCGGTCTTCCGTGCGCAGAACGTGCCGCTCGACCGGACCGTCCGCTACGAGGGCAGCGGGGCCGGCCACGCCTCCGTCGTCGTCACGCAGTACTGGGGTGACGGCAGCAGCAACGATGTGTGGTACCGCGTCCCGCTCGACGGCTCGCGTATCGACGGCCTCCAGGACCCGCCGGTCTGAGGCCGGGCAAAGCCGTGGCCGCGTACCGAATTTCCCGGTAC